>NC_014363.1:0-683965 GCF_000143845.1 Olsenella uli DSM 7084
TAAATAGCTTTTGCAACAGAATTCTAACGCGGCCACTGGAGGATGTGTGAGCTATCAGGACGTGAAAAAAGCCTTTCCAGACAAACAGGGGAAAGTGATTTCAATAATCAATCAGAAGGGCGGCGTAGGGAAATCGACCACCGCTGTGAATCTTTCCGCATGCCTTGGAGAGTCTAAGAAGAAGGTGCTCGTAATCGACCTTGATCCACAAGGGAATACTTCCTCTGGTTATGGCATAGAGAAAGAAGGGTTGGAGCACGACATCTATGATGCCCTTCTGAACGATGTGCAGCTTGCTGACGTGATAGCTCCGACACTCGAGCCACACGTGTTTATCGTCCCTGCAACGATTCAATTGGCAGGTGCCGAAATAGAACTTGTCTCCGTTATGTCTCGTGAGAGCGTTCTGAAGGGGATACTTACTGGAATACGCGACGAATTTGACTATGTTTTCATCGATTGTCCACCCTCGTTAGGCCTTTTGACCATAAACGCACTTGTTGCTTCAGATGCGCTTCTCATACCTATTCAATGTGAGTTTTACGCGCTTGAGGGGGTCACAAAGCTCCTTGAGTCGATGAAGATGGTGAAATCGAGGCTCAATCCAGAACTTGACATCTTTGGTGTCGTTATGACTATGTATGATGCTCGGACGACCTTGTCAAAGCAGGTTGTCGAGGAAGTAAGCACTTACTTTGGCAAAAAGGTCTTCAAGAGTATCATTCCACGCTCTGTAAAGCTCTCTGAGGCCCCAAGCCATGGACTACCAATCAGCAAGTATGCCCGAATGAGCAAAGGTGCTCTTGCCTATTCACGCCTAGCAAGGGAAGTGGTACGTCGTGGCTAGAAAAAGTGGTCTCGGAAAGGGATTGGAGTCGCTCATGGGCGGCGCCGATGGAGAAATCGGCACCGTCGCTCCTGACTTATCGCTTTCCATTTCACGAATAAAGGCAAACAGGAACCAACCTCGTAAGAACTTTGATCCTGACGCCCTTGAGGAACTGGCAGACTCGATACGACAGAACGGAATCCTGCAGCCCATCCTTGTCCGAAAGAAGGGGAAAGACTATGAGATCGTCGCAGGAGAACGTCGTTATCAGGCCGCGAAGAAGGCAGGACTAAAGGAAGTTCCCGTTGTAATACGCGACATCGAAGACGAGGAGGTGTTTAAGCTCGCGCTGATAGAGAACCTTCAGCGCTCGGATCTCGATCCCATCGAAGAGGCCTTGGGATATCAGCGTCTAATCAAAGACAATGGCTTCACCCAGGAGGAGCTTGGAAGGGCGCTCTCGAAGTCTCGATCGGCCATCGCCAATACGCTTCGACTTCTCGATCTTCCTAAAGAGGTGCAAGAGATGATGGCAGCAGGAAAGCTGACTGCTGGTCATGCCCGTGCCATACTTGCGGTAGGAAGCGAGGACGGCAGGCTGAAACTCGCTCACAAGGTCGTAGGGGAGAATCTGACCGTGCGTCAGACAGAAAGTCTTGCTCCGCTCTTTTCTGGCATGAAGGGCGATAGGCCAAAAAGGCAAGCACAGCCCCAGTACTTCAAGCGAGCCGCACGCCAACTGAGGCTGGCGTTGGATACGAACGTGAAGGTGAAGACGGTACGCAACAGGAACAGGATAGAGATCGAGTTCAAAGACGAAGATGATCTTGTTCGTCTGGTGAATGTACTGAGTCCGGTCGAGCCTCTGGCAGGGGAGTGAGATGTCACGACTCCGACTTACGGCAGTCACTGTGACAGCTGTTACATGCGCGGTGATGGTTGGCTACAAGTTCCTTTTATCCGAGGAAGCAAGAGAGGCACTCCGTAGGACGTATAGCGTCACTGCCAAAATGACCTCGGCTGTGAAAGACAAGATTAATGACCTGGCAGGTATCGATGTGACGGAGGATGACGTGGAGCAGAACAGACGGAGCGTGCTGTCGCAATGGGAGTCCCTCGGATACTAGGGCTTCTGTGTGGTCCTCCACATAAAGGGATCAAGCGGATGGGAACATGTGTTCCCATCCGCTTGATCATATCCTGGAAACGAGGGACATTCCCAAGGCAGCACGAAGCCGCTCAGCGAGAGAGACGCTCCATCTCTTGGCGAAGCTGCCCACAGGCGGCGTCGATGTCGGAGCCACGCGAGTTCCTGATGGTAGCATCGACTCCTACGGCACCCAGCCTGCGAACGAATTCCTCGGCCCTCCTATCGGAGGAGGGTTGGAAGGGGGAGTCCTTTACGTCGTTAAGTCTAATGAGATTCACGTGGGCAAGGTTGCCACGACAGAAGTCGCACAGCGCCCCCATCTCGTCCTCGCTGTCATTGACGCCCTTGATGAGCGCATACTCGTAGGTGGGTCGCCTGCCCGTCTTGTCGACGTATTCCTCCATGATCTCGTACAGATGCAGTAGGGAGTATTTCCGAACGCCCGGCATGAGCATGTCGCGTGTGCGTTGTACGGCCGAATGTAGCGAGACCGCAAGCGTGAACTGCTCCGGCTCGCCCGCGAATCGCTTGATCATGGGGATGATGCCGCAGGTGGAAACCGTGAGGTGCCGTGCGCCGATCCCGGCTCCCTCGGGGGAGTTGAGCCTACGTAGGGCCCCAAGCGTTGCGTCGTAGTTCATGAACGGCTCACCTTGCCCCATGAGGACGACGCTCGTCACCCGTGCGTTGAAGTCATCGCGCGCATGCATGACCTGTTCGTAGATCTCTCCTGCCGTGAGGGAGCGCGTGAGTCCGGCAGCCCCCGTGGCACAGAAGGCGCAGCTCATGGCGCATCCCGCCTGTGTCGACGCACATACTGCCAGCTTGTTGCGCGTCGGCATGCCGACGCATTCGACGGAGACGCCATCCTCGTAGCGTAGGAGGTATTTCCGGCTGCCGTCAGAAGACTGCTGGCGACCCACCTCTCTTGGGCCCCCCAGGGAGCAGGCCTGAGAGAGGTGGGCGCGCAAGGATTTTGGAAGGTTGGACATATCATCAAAAGATGAAACGTTTTTCTCCCACACCCATTCCTCTATCTGTTTTGCGCGGAACCCCGGCTGTCCAAGATCCCCCAGCAGCTCAAGCAGCTGCCCATGTGACATGGCACGGAGGTCGCGCCTCTGTTTCCTCTTTTTTGCCGTGGGCTTGCCGCTATTCGCATCTTGCATGGTTTCGGGACCCCGTCTGTGCCTCAAAGTTCGTGTGGAGTATCCTCATCAGGACAGCTCACCCTACGACCTGAGTCTAGCGCAGTGCCCCTGCGCCCAAAGGAGTGCGTCAATGGAGAAGACCGACGTTACACAATGCGCAGTCGCCGTGCTCTCAGGTGGGTGGTCTGACGAGCGCGACATTTCACTGCAGTCGGGCATGGCGTGCATGGGTGCCCTGCGCGAGGCGGGATTTGTGCGCGTCGAGCTCCTGGACATCGCCGCGCCCGACTTCGCGGCCAGGCTGCTTGACGGACGTTTTGACGTCGCCTTCGTGGCGTTGCACGGACGCTATGGCGAGGATGGCTGCATACAGGGCTTGCTGGAGGTCCTGCATATACCCTACACCTTCTCGGGCGTACTGGCCTCTGCCGTAGGCACCGAGAAGGCCGTCGCCAAGGCGCTCTATCGTGAGGCAGGCATTCCCGTTCCTGAGGGAGTTGACCTTCCAGAGGGTACCAGGCTCACTTCCGACCAGGCAGACAGGCTGGTGCGGACGCTGGGACTCCCGCTTTTTGTCAAGCCCGCCGCCAACGGGTCGAGCTTCGGCGTGACGCGTGTCACGGAGACGGCCCAGCTTGCGGACGCGGTGGCACGTGCCGCCTCCGAGGGCGACCGCGTCCTCGTCGAGACCTGCGTCGAAGGTACGGAGATAACGGTCCCCGTCATCGGCAACGACGACCCCGTGGCGCTTCCCATCGTCGAGATCGCCTTCGACTCCGAGTTCTACGACGCCAAGGTCAAGTACGAGCCCGCCGCACTCCACCATGTCATCCCAGCTCGGCTTGACCAGACGACCTATGAGCGTGCCTCCGAGCTCGCGGTGCGTGCCCATAGGGCGCTCGGTTGCCGCGGCGTATCGCGTAGCGACTTCATTGTGACTGCCGAGGGGGCGCCCGTCATCTTGGAGACGAACACCATTCCCGGCATGACCGAGACCAGCCTCCTTCCCGATTCCGCCCGCCATGCGGGCATCGGGTTTCCCGACCTCTGCCGCCGCTTTGTCGAGCTTGCGCTCGAGGGACGCGGCGTGACGGGTGGCACCAGCGGTGGGGGAGAGGCGTAGATGTCGGGGGAGACCCCCCCTTCGGAGGGGCGCCAGCCCTCTGGGCCCGGGACCACGCCATCGGTTGACGTCCTCCTCCTTCCCGGGACCCCGCCCTCCGTGGCCACTCGCTATCGCTCTCTCGCCGAGCGTGCTAAGCACGCTGAACTGGGGCTACTTGGAGAGGACTTCGTCGTTCTCGACACCGAGACGACGGGGCTCTCCTTCAGGGACTGCGAGCTCATCGAGATAGCGGCGGCCCGCATCCGTGGGGGAGTGGTGGAGGAGCGCTTCCAGACCTTCGTCCACCCCATGGGCCCCATCCCTCCCGAGATCTCTGCGCTCACCCACATCAGCGACCTTGACGTCACGGATGCGCCGTCCGCCGTGGACGCGGTGGCCGCGCTCTCGGAATTTGTCGCAGGCGATCCCGTCCTTGCACACAATGCGACGTTCGATCGCACCTTCGTCGAGTCGGTTCCCGGTGGCAGGGACGTGAGCGACAACTGGATCGACACGCTGGCGCTCTCGCGCATCGCGCTCCCCCGGCTCTCGTCACATCGCCTTGCCGACATGGCGCGCGCCTTCGGCTGCGATTCCGCGACGCATCGTGCCACGGCGGACGTGGAGGCCCTGGCGGGGATGTGGCGCATCATGCTCGTCGCGCTCATGGACCTTCCCTCGGGCCTGCTTGACCTTCTGTCGACCATGCATGAGGAGGTCGACTGGCAGCTCAGGCCCATACTCTCCTATCTCGCCCACGAAGCGGCGGACGAAGGGGCAAGTGAAAGAGGAGCCGAGGTGGCGCCCTTCTCGCTCAAGCTCGCCCGTCGCGGCCTCGTAAGCGAGGGCCAGGGGCACGTGCGCGATGACGCGGCCGAGAAGGATGAGCCCCTCTCGGCCCCTACGCGCCTGGAGGTCGAGGAAGCCTTCTCGGCCGATGGGATTGTCGGAAGTCTCTATGCCCACTTCGAGGTACGTCCCGATCAGGTGCAGATGGCCCGCGAGGTCCGCGACGCGCTTGCGAGTTCGACCCATCGTTCGATCGAGGCGGGCACCGGTGTGGGAAAGTCCATGGCATACCTCCTCCCCGAAGTCCTCTTTGCCCAGCGCAACGACCTGACGGTCGGCATAGCGACGAAGACCAACGCCCTTACGGACCAGCTGGTGACCCACGAGCTTCCCATACTGGACAGCGCCCTGCCACAGGGCCTTCGCTTCACGAGCCTCAAGGGATACGAGCACTACCCCTGCCTCCACCGTCTCGAGCGGGCGGCTTTGGGCGAGCTTCCGACGGTGTTGGTGGAGGGGGAGTCGCGCTCGCTTGCTGCGATGGAGGCGGACATGCTCACCGCCATCGCCGTGACCTACGCATTCTGCTGCCAATCGCCCGAGGGAGACCTTGACGCGCTGGGCATCAGGTGGCGCTACGTTCCACGCATGATGCTGACGACGACCCCTGCGGAGTGCCTGCGCGGGAGCTGCCCCTATTATCCCAACGAATGCCTGGTCCATGGCGCCCGTCGCCGTGCGGCCTGCAGCGACGTGGTGGTGACCAACCATTCCCTCCTGCTCAGAGACGTCGAGATGGATGGGAGGATCCTCCCGCCCGTCAGGCATTGGGTCGTGGACGAGGCCCATGCCTTCGAGGCCGAGGCACGGCGACAGTGGGCCGTCGAGGTGTCCGGTGACGAGGCCCGCCAGGCCTTTGAGCTTCTCGGCGGCACGAAGTCGGGTGCACTGCACAACCTCATGGTGCAGACGGCCGGGCTCGAGGGAGCGGCCCTCATCCAGCGCCTCCTCACGAAGGCCGCCGCCGCCGTGGCACGCGCCGCCGCTTCGACGAGCGACCTCTTCCTCGCCCTTCACAGCCTGGGCTGCCTTGCGAGTGGTGGGGGAGGCTACGAGAGCACCACCCTCTGGATCGATGGGGGTGTGCGCCTGACTCCAGAATGGGACGCGCTGTCCGAGGTCGCCCACGTTGCCCTCGCCCGACTCGAGGAAGCCTCCAAGGACATGGACGAGACGGCGGAGAAGATCTCCGAGAGCTCACCGCAGTTGGGCGCCAACCTCATCGAGGCGGGTGGCTTCCTCCATGCCCTGCACGATGGCATCGACCTCATCGTCTCGGGCGAGGACGAGAGCTACGTGTACTCGGCACAGCTCTCTCGCCGCAGGAGAGACATCGGCAGCGAGAGGCTCCTTGCGGAAAAGATCGATGTCGGCGCAGACCTGGGAAGCCGTTGGCTTCCGGAGATGATGAGCGTCGTGTTCGCGTCTGCGACGATGGCCGTGGGGGAGAGCTTCGAGCACTTTGACCATTCCGTCGGCCTGGACCTGTTGGGCGGCTCGCTGCACAAGGACGTGCGCCTCTCATCGAGCTTCGACTATCGGGACAACATGGCGGTGATCGTCGCTCAGGACATGCCACAGCCAAACGACCCCAGATATCTTTCCGCTCTGGAGGACCTCCTCTTTGACGTTCACCGATCCATGGGGGGCTCGGTGCTGACGCTGTTCACCAACCGCCGTGACATGGAGCGGGTGTACGCGGGGCTGCAGCCCCGCCTCTCGCAGCTGGGCCTTCCCGTCATCTGCCAGGAGCGCGGCTCCTCTGCCCGCAGGCTGAGGGAGAGGTTCATGGCAGACAGAAGCTGCTCGCTCCTGGCCCTGAGGTCGTTTTGGGAGGGCTTTGACTCTCCTGGCGACACGTTGCGGTGCGTGGTCATACCCAAGCTTCCGTTCGCCAGCCCCTGCGACCCGCTCGTGCGTGAGCGGGAGCTGAGGGAGGAGCGAGCCTGGTGGCGCCACTCACTGCCCGAGGCCGTCATATCGGTCAAGCAGGCCGCGGGCCGACTCATCCGCAGCTCGAGCGACGCAGGCGTGCTCGTCTTGGCAGACTCGCGCCTCGTGTCAAAGCGCTACGGACGTCAGTTCACGTCATCTCTGCCCAACCCCGACTGCACGCGCCTCAAGCGCTCGAACGTGAGCCGCTACATCGGCCTCTGGAGGTCGTCGCACGAGTAGGGCGCCTCCCCCACGCTCGCCATCAGCCCTTTCCCAGCAGTCCTGTGGCGTAGTCCGATACCTTTCGGCGGAGGTCTTCGTCATCGACGATGACGCCATCGCCGCAGGCTGCCAGTCGACGGATGAGCCACATGCCTCCGTAGAACGGGATCCTCGCCCGCGTACGCCCTCCCCCCTCCGCCATGACCTCGAGCGCGGGCCAGCGGAAGAACTCAAGGAGCCTCGGGTCCGTGAACGTGAGCTCCACCTCGCGTGTTCCCGTGATGCTGCCGTCGCGTCGCGGGCCGTCACCCTGCGTCCCACCCTCTGTGACAGCACTTGTTCCGAGCTTTGTCATACGGTCGCAGCGGAAGGTCCTCTCGCCCCTTCGGACGAGGTCAAATGCGTCCAGGTACCAAAGCCCCCCATCATGCCTGAGGCCCAGCGGCAACACCAGACGCTCGCTGGGCTCGCCCGAGACCGAGCGGTAGGCAAAGGAGAGCTCATCCCCGGCGGCGATCGCCTTGGCGCAGGCACAAACGGCGCCATTGGGGTCGTCCGTCTCCAAGGACTCCAATGACGTCTGCACGCCCGGTCCGGTCACGGGGTTACAGAGGGCTCGCCTGACCTTGTCTGCCAAGACATCGCCTTGTGCCACTCCAAGCGCGCGCAAGGCGGCTTCCACTGCGATGGTCTCGCTGGTCGTAAGGCGCAGGGCCCGGCCCGCGACCCCACCGAAGCACAGCTCCACCTCCATACCGTCATCGTCTGCGCCCAGGCACAGGCGGCCCGTCCCCTCCTCGTCGGCGACGTCAAGCAGGAGGTTGAGCAGATGCCGGGCGTGATCCAGGGAGCATCCCATGCGGGCCGCGACCACTCCGGCGGAGAGCAGGTCGCCTTCGTGTCTCAGTGCGGAGATGAGCGTCACGAGCTCACGGGCCACCTCGATGCCGCCCCTGCGCCCCCTCCCGCGTCCAGCGGGACCCTCCCTAACGGCCATGCCGGCTCGCCTCGTCCAGAATGCGCCTGCGCTCCTCTACCAGCTCGGGCGGTCCAAGGGGGACGAGACCCACGTCGATTGACCACAGGGCCGCATCTCGTATGTCGGAGACGTCGACTCGCCAGGTCGATCCGTCAGGGGAGAGCGCTCCGTGTGTGGTCAGCGCCCGCCTCGCCTCCGGCGTCGCCGGGCGGGTGCAGGCGAAGGTCGCATGACCCTCGGTCGCGCCCATCTGGAAGGGGAGGAGCACGAAGTCGCGGATGTCAAAATCCTCCGGCACCACATAGCGCTCTTGCGCGCAGGCACGGACCCTGACAAAGCGATCAAGGCGATAGGTCTTGGGCGTCTCGGCGGGCCGACCCCTCTCTCGATCGTAGCGTACGGCAACGAAATAGGTGTTTCCCCTCAGGCCGAAGCTCCCGTAGAGGGCTAGCAGCCGCTCGCTCTGGCATCCGCGGGCGTCGGTGTACGTGACCTCGGCGGCCTCCCCACGCTCGAGGCACCCGCGTAGCGTCGCGAGTCGCATGTCCACGCCTTCGCCCGCATGCCCCACCCGCCTGGTTGCGAGCGTATTGTACGAGGAGTTGATCTTCGCGAGCGCGCGGGCGAGCTCATCTCGATAGGCAAAGGCACCGTCGCTCACAAGACCCGCACACGCAGCGTCTATGGTCAGAGCCTCGTGTGCGGTGAGCGCGTCACCGTCGGCAAACGAGAGCGTGCGGTCTACGACCCAGGTGGTCTCCCCACCTGCCCTCCGGTCCCCTCGCAGCGCGATGCCGCAGAGCGCCAGCCTCGCTCGGTCTCGCAGGAAGGTGCGTCGGAAGCTGTCCTCGGAGAGGTGGGGGTAGTAGAGTTCCCGGATGCGCCTGGACGTCAGGGCGCCTTGGGCATTCATGAAGGCTGTCGCCAGCGACGCCAGGCGCAGCGCCTGCTCGTCGTCCTTTGTACGACCCTCGACGGACTCCCGTGACCCCTTGCCCACACGCCCCTCCCCGCCCACCGCCACCGCAAAGCGTGTTCCCCTCGCGGAATATGGGTGCCATCAGCCTATTTGAGACGTCGTGCCTACGACAACTCGCATGATAAGACGTATACTCGGACAAATGAACGTCGGAAGGCCCTACTTGCCTTGTGCAAAGGACGTATAGCATGCCAAACTCACGCACCTACCTTGACTATCTGAACGAGAAGATAGACATCTCGCCCGCCAACAGCCAGGAGGAGCTGGAGGCCGCGGAGCTCGTCCGGTCACTCATGGACGAGCACGGCCTCGAGACGACCGTGCAGGACTTCACCGTGCCGGCTGCGGGGGACCTCCCCCACAACGTGCTCTACGTGGTCATGTTCCTGGGTATGCTCCTCTCGGGCATCCTGGGCAGTGCCGTGGGCCTGGTGGGCCTGCTGCTTGTCATCGCGGCACTAGCCCTGCTTGTGGCCGAGTTCAGCGGTCATGACCTCCTGGGCAGGCTTGGTCCCGCCGCACGCAGCCAGAACGTGATCGGCGTCCATCGCGCGACAGGCCCCCTCGTCGTCAAGGGTAACCGTCCCATCGTCATAGTCGCACACTACGACAGCCCCAACGAGGGACTGCTCTACCAGCCCCAGCTGGCCCGCTATCAGGTCCCCCTGCGCCGTGCGCGCTTTCTCTGCGTCATCGTCGTCTCTGTGCTCTCCCTGCTCCAGGCCATGCCCTTCCTGCCCACCACGGCCCGTCATGTCCTTTGGGTGCTGGGCATCCTGGCGTCGCTTCCCCTGTTGATAGTGGGCGTCTCCACGATCTACGCGCGCTTTGCCCCCTGCACCACGGGAGCCAATGACAACAAGGCCTCCATCGCGGCGATGCTCGGCGTCATGGATGCCGTGCGTCCCGCTGGGGATGAGGCGAAGCGCTATATGGAGCTTCACCCCCATACCGAGCCGGAACCCGAGCCCGTGGTCGAACCCGAGCCCGAGGATTACCCCGCCGCGCCCCTGCCCGTGTCGGGCCCCCGTCCCGGGCTTGATCTGGCGTCGGAGGAAGATCCTGCTTCCCCCCAGGCGGACGGGGACATCCCGTCTGTTTCGGATGAAGGTTCGTCCCCCGTCGGGGAGGCGCCGACACACGAACCTCCCGCTGCCCCCGCCCCCATGCCATCGGTGGATCGCGGGGGGCTTGTCGACTGGGGCGGCGTACGCCGTGGTCCAGAACTCATGCAGAGCCTGAACATCCTTCCGCCCGAGTGCGAGATCGTGTATCAGGAGCCGCCTGTCCCCAAGGTCGACCCCGCCACCCTCCCGGAGATCCCCCGGTTCACCGACAAGGACTTCGCCGATGAGCTGAACACGAAGTATGGCCTGGATGGCATCGGTTCCACGGCAGCTCCGTCGGAGGAGGGGTCGTCCCTCCCCGACGGAGAGCCCCCGTCTCAGACGACGCGACCCGAGCGCCACACGGGCTACGTGCCATCGTTCTTCTCACAGGCAAAGGGCAGGGCAGAGCATCCCGACACCCGCATCCGCCTGGGGAAGGGTTATGCCGGCAAGCCTGCCCAAGACGCGTTGCCCTCACCGGGACGCGACGAATACCCCACCTTCGACGAGGACTACCTTGTCGCCGAGTACGAAGTCATCGAGGATCCCACCAGTTCGCAAGAGGAGCCCTCTTCGCATCCGGACATCGTCACGCCCCTCGAGGAGACCATCGCTCCCTCGGGTGCTGCAGATGCCGACGTCGCCGCTGGCGTTGCCGACGCACTGGGGGTCCCCGACGCCACCGGCGCGCCTGCGGACGCCGCAACGTCTGCCGGTGTGATGGAGCAACCCACCCTCGAGCGGCCAGCGCCTGAGGTGACCAAGCCCTCCGTCCCCATGAATGTCCCCGAGGTCACGGCGACCACCCCTCCGCAGACGTTCGAGACGGAGTACAACTACTATGAGCCCACCTCGGCCGCCGACACCGTCGTGTCCGAGCCGGTCTCCGATCAGGTCACGCCTATCGAGGGGTTGCCCACCATCGAAGAGGCCCCCGAGGGCCTGGACGCGGAGGCAACGTCGTCGACAGGCCCCATGTCGCAAGACGCCAAGGCCAACGATGCCCTTCCCTTGTCTGCGTCCGGGACCGAGCCCACGTCTGGGGTGTCTCCCGCATCCGAGGAAACGCCTCCCGAGGTCCCGGGTGCTCCCGCATCCGCATCCGGCTTCGTCCCAGCCGTCCGTTCCGCCTGGGGCCGCCTCGTCGGCGGCATCCGCAGGCATACTCTCCCTGCCACCAGCGAGCCCTCGGCAAGCTCCGAGAATGAGGTCGGGGCGACATCGGGGGAAGCTCCCCTGGCCGAGTGGGAGCCCATCGGGTCACCCGAGCCAACCGAGGCCACCTCGCCCATGGCGGCCTCCGACGACGTCGAGGGTGACGACGCGGCCGAGAGAGGCGTGGTGCCTGCGACTGAGTCCGTCGGGCACGGCCGCGCTTCAGATTCCGAGACTGACCCTGGCTCCGGCGAGGAGCCTGTCGACGAGCCAATGGGGGAGGGGGCCGACGACGGGTCGACCGAGCACGATCCTGCAGCGTCCGACCCCGCCGCCACCATCGCGATTTCGGCGGCCACGCTCTCCATCGACGAAGACATTCCCGAGAGCGAGCTCGCCTCCAAGGACGCCACCGGCCTCGACACGCTCTCCGACGACCTCCCCTCGTCCCAGGATAGCGCCGATGAGGGAGACCGCCCCGCCGCTGTCGATGACCCCAACTGGGGCACGAGCGAGTTTCGTCCCGCCGAGCCCAACCTCGCCCGCCGCGCGGTCCTGTTCGACCTGCCCGACCCGTCCGAAGCCACGAGCGACCCGTTCGTGACGGACCCCGACGCCTCCGGTACCATGCCCCGGGCCTTTGACAACGTGCTCGTGAGGGGGACCGCCTCCACCAAGCTGCAACCCCGTTACGCAAGGGACAGCCAGCCGCGTGGAACACGCGAGACCATAGGCCTTCTGACCGGCTCCGAGGTGGGGATGCACTCTCAGGCGGCCCGACCCAAGGCAAGTGACGCCCGCCAGGCAGGCAAGAGGCGCCTCCGCTTCTTCGGCCACAGGGGCGATGCACGGCCCCAGCAGGAATCCCTGAGCGAGTGGCTGGGAGTCGAGGAGGACTACGACGCCAAGAAGGACGGCCGCGCCATCGGCAACTGGGACAACTTCGACAAGGCCGATGGGGAGACCAAGGTCGACCCCAGCGAGGGGTCCGGTGAGCCCCCCCGTCGCGGCGACTGGAAGGGTGGCGCCACCACGCGCTCGGACCTTCATGTGGTGGAGGGGGCCGACCCCACGGCCGAGGTTCCCCCTGACGCGCAGGTGATCGAGGCCCAGTCGCCCGAGGAGATGGAGCAGCTCCGTGAGGCCATCCTCGGCATGGGTGACGACGAGCTCGTCTCGCACGACGTCTGGTTCGTGGCCCTGGGCGCCTCGAGCCTACGCCGCGCCGGCATCAAGGAGTTCCTGGCGGGCTTCCGTCGTGACATCCGTGGGTCCTTCCTGGTCAACCTGGACTCCGTCGGGGCGGGTGACGTGACGCTCCTCACGAGCGAGGGCGCAGGCAAGACGCGCCGCGCCGACCGTCGCATGGTCAGGATGCTCATGGGCATCGCCGATGACCTTCACATTCCCGTGAAGCGCTCGCGCTACGACTGGGCATCGACAGACGCCACCCCTGCGATGCAGGCCTCGGTGCGTGCCGTGACGGTCATGGGTATGACCGACGACCGTCTGCCCGCGCTGTCCCACACCGCCGACGACACGCCCGAGAATATCGACCAGGGTCAGGTTGCTGCGGTGAGCGACATGCTCTGCGAGCTGATCCGCCGTTCGTAGACCTACCGCACCCATAGGAGCTGTGATAGAATCTCCTCTCGTACGCGGGCATCGCCAAGTGGTAAGGCAATGGCTTCCCAAGCCATCATCCGCGGGTTCGAATCCCGTTGCCCGCTCCATGGAGTGACAGGGGCCCTGCGGGGCCCCTTTTGTGAGAAGGGGTTCCATGAGCGCTCCCATGACGTCGGAAGAGTGCCTGCGTGCCATGGAGGGACTTTCCGTCCGGGTTGAGGGTTACGCCGAGCTCATCGTACGTCGGGGTTGCGCCCTTCGCCCTGGTCAGGAGCTGGTGCTGCAGGCCCCCGTCGAGCGCGCGGACTTCGCCCGCCTGGTCGTTTCCCAGGCTTATGCCGCAGGCGCGGGGCATGTGACCGTCATCTGGGATGACGATGCCATCACGCGCATGGACTACGAGAACGTCCCCCTCGAGTACTTCTCCCACACGCCCTCGTGGAGGCGGGAGCAGCTCGACTCTCTGGCCGAGGGAGGTGCGGCCTTCCTCTTCCTGGAGGGCGCGGACCCATCGGCTCTCGACGGCATCGACCCCGCCAAGCCCGCTGCGGCCTCCCGTGCGCGCAACACGGAGTGCGTGGCGTTTCGCAGCGGGATGGACTTCGGCAGGAATGCCTGGTGCATCGCGGGCGTGCCCGTCCGCGCGTGGGCCCGCCGCGTCTACCCCGGCCTCTCCGACGACGAGTCCGTGTATCGGCTGTGGAGGACCATCCTCGCTGTCGCGCGCGCCGACGGCGAGGACCCGCAGGGCGCCTGGGAGGCGCATAACGCCACGTTCGAGAAGAACAAGCGTCGCCTGAACGCGTACTCCCTCGATTGTCTGCACTACCTCTCGAGAAACGGCACCGACCTCACGATCGGCATGAATCCCGGACATGTCTGGGAGGGCGGTGCAGGCCACCTGGCGGATGGCACCACGTTCTTTCCCAACATTCCCACCGAGGAGGTCTTTACCTCGCCTGACCGCCTTCGTGCCGACGGCATCGTCCACTCGGCCATGCCCCTCGTGCATGCGGGCTGTGTGGTGAGCGACTTCTGGTTTAGGTTCGAGGCGGGCAGGGTCGTCGACTTCGGGGCCAAAAGCGGCAAGGACGTCCTCAGTCACATCGTCGAAACGGACGAGAACAGCTGCCGCCTGGGTGAGTGCGCGCTCATCTCGAAGAACACTCCCATACGCCAGACAGGCATCCTCTTCTATGACACGCTGTACGACGAAAACGCAAGCTGTCATTTGGCCCTAGGGACAGGGTTCCCGGAGTGCTTGCCCGGCGGCCTTAACATGGACAGGGGACAGCTGCTGGCTGCGGGTGTGAACCAGTCCAGCACGCACGTCGACTTCATGATTGGCTCCGACGACCTGGACGTCTGGGGCATCACCGCGGCCGGTGAGGAGGTCCCCGTGTTCACGGAGGGCCAATGGGCCTGGGAGAACGAGTAGGGGCCGCCCATGGTATGATTTTGCGGACGCGCGGCTCCTCGCTCGTCCGTGCCGGGTCGTTAGCTCAGTTGGTAGAGCAGGGGACTTTTAATCCCAAGGTCGTGGGTTCGAGACCCACACGACCCACCATCTAAAACACGAGGTCAGAGGTGTGAAACCTCCGATCTTTTTATACCTGTATAAACAAAACGAGAACCACTATGAACCGCCAAGGCTCTCACCTAGGGCCTGTGCACGCCGAAAGCCGATAACCTGGGTCCTGGTAGGTGCAAAAGAAACATGGCAAGGTACATTTCTGGTGTAGAGGACGCAATCATTAGACCACGCAGGCGCATCTGCGTTAAAAATTTGGGTCGGTGGAGTCATGCCGGCCTCAGCTCATGCACGCGACAATTGACCCATCGGAAAGACGAGGCCTTAGGTATAGGGGTAATCTATGGGTGCTAACTGGGTAGTCTGCTCCACCGCCGTTACGTTTGGGCGCAGTGCCAAGGAGCCTGTGCAGAGACTTGAATCGGCAGGCTGTGAGGTTCGGCTAAATCCATATGGACGTCCGTTGGACAAAAAGGAAATGTATGAGTTCGCTCGCGATGCTGACGCGATCATTCTAGGTAACGACGATCTTCCGGCAAGTGTCATCAAAAGACTCAAGAAGCTCAAGATAATTGCCCGTTACGGCGTGGGTTTTGACGGGGTCGATATAAGCGAGGCACGCGAACGTGGCATCGAGGTGACCTACGCTCCGGCCGCCAACAGGGAAGAGACGGCCGACTTTACCCTTGGTCTGATTCTTGACCTTGAGAGGCACATCTCTCAGATGGTTATCGACACTCGAGCTGGGCTATGGAACAAACGTACTGGAACCAGCCTATACGGCAAGACAATCGGCATTATAGGCGTGGGTCAGATCGGCACTGCAGTTGCCCGCCGCGCCATGGGCTTCGGGATGGACATCCTCGGCTACGATATTGAACAGCGTAATGAGGCGACGGTCTATGGTGTTGTGTATACCACGCTAAATGACCTGCTCCGACGTTCCGACGTGATCACCATCCACCTTCCCCTAGATGACTCCACGCGCAACCTCATCGGGTCGCGCGAACTGCGCTTGGTAAAGTCGGGCTCTATCCTTATTAACACGGCACGCGCTGGCATCGTTAAGCACGGGGCGCTTGATCATGCGCTGCAGACAGGCGCTCTCGCAGGCTTTGCCATTGACGTTTTCAGCAAGGAGCCGCCCGAGCATCAACCGTATTACGACTATGAAAACGTGTTGGTTACACCTCACATTGCGGGCAATACGTACGAGAGCAGCCTTCGCATGGGCAACGTCGTTGTGGATAACGTTCTTGCAGTCAAGGACGGCGCACAACCGCCTGATCCCGTGACTCCGCAACACCTATACGAAAGCATGCTGAGCATGGGCGTGAAGGCCATGTTTGGGCGGGACAAAAGGGTGCCACAACAAGCATTGTGTGACTAGGGCAGGTCCGAGCGATCACCTGATTGCCGCGTATGCATCCGTGCTGCCCTTCCTAAGGGACGACTCCCCTCCCTTCAATCGGGCAATAAACAAAAATATACACTTTAGTGTGATATCTATACATTTAAAAAGCCAAGTCATCTAAACAAATAAGTGTAGAAATAATGAAAGACTTATTCTTAATAAAATATATATACGTAAAGTAAAAATGTTTTAGCAGATAATTTAAGAAAAATACACTTAATTTAATACATATTATACGTCAAAATAATTGAACGTTGTTGCTATGAAGAAAATATGTTCTAATTCTGATAAAGAAACAAAATATACAACTAAAGAAATACAGTGTCCAAATTTACAGAGGGGACTACAGCTTGATTGACTCCAGTATCGTCACATACCCCAAAGTTACGGCTATTTTGAGGGGGTACGACTATGACCAGGTGCGTTGTGTGGTCAAGAATATGGTGGGCACCAGGTTGGGTGCGGTAGAGGTTGCCATGAACACTCCTGGGGCCCCGCAAATCATCCAGAAGGTGGCCGAGGAGTTCGGTGATGACATCCTAGTTGGTGCAGGTACTGTGATCTCAGCAGAGCGTGCGAAAGCGGCGGTTCGGGTTGGTGCCAAGTTCGCGCTCTCGCCCATCTGCTTTACTGAGGAAATCTTCCGTATCTGTAAGGACGGTGGCCTCATGACAGTCCCGTCCGCCTTCACTCCCAGCGAAGTTTGGAACATGTTCCAGATGGGTGCTGACATCGTAAAGGTTTTTCCTGCTGGAACCCTTGGCCCCCAATACGTCAAGGATATCCAAGCACCCCTTAATTCCATGCCACTTATGGTGGTGGGGGGGGTCAATGCGGACAACTGCCAGGAGTTTTTTGACAACGGAGCGACTTATGCGGGTATTGGTTCGGGCATCTTCCAGCACCGACACATCATTCAAATGGATAGCGAGGGATTAAAGGCCGACATCCAGGCATTCGAGAAGAAGGTCCGTTGGTAGTGGTGTCTCGATTGCGCGATTAGGAGGATTTTGATGGCAATGAAGCTCTTTACTGAAGACGTTTTCTTGAATGTTGATGTGAAGTCAGATTCCGATGTGTTGAGCTTCATGGCCCGGCATTTGCTCAAGGAGGGGAAGGTTAAGAAGGGGTATGAAGAGCATTTGCTTGCGCGTGAGTTCGACTACCCCACAGGTCTTTATCTTGGTGAAATTAATGTTGCTATTCCCCATACAGACTATCAGTACGCCAACACGACCCAAGTTGCCATAGCAACCCTAAGCAACCCTGTTCTTTGGCGCAGTATGGAAGACCCAGACGAGACTCTGAGTGTTTCTGTAGTCGTATTGTCTATTTTCGACCATCCAGAGCATCAGCTTAAGGTGCTCCAACAGATCATGGGCGTCCTACAAAACCAGGAGTGTGTTGCGGAGATCACGAAGGCCACCACTCCACAACAAGTAATATCTGCGTTCGAGAAAAAGGAGCGATAGGAGATGGAAAAGAAAACCGTAATCGTTTGCTGTGCATCATCCATGATTACCTCCACTATGGCTGTGGCTAAGGTCAAGGAGGTTGCGGCTTCTATTGGCGCTCCTGAACCAAAAATAATCCAGTGCAAGTTTTCTGAGGTACAAGGCAATCTTGTATCTAACAGGGTCGACTTCATTGTTCCGACCGGCAAGCTCAAGGGCGTCGAAACAGGCGGCATACCCGTGGTCAAGGGAACTGCATTCATTACCGGCATTGGCGAGGACAAGGCCAAAGCAAAGATAGCCGAATGGCTACAAGCGCAATAAACATCTAATAGTGGTTGGAAGGAAAGAAAAATGGAGATTATCGTTACGACGCTCCAGACCGTAGCGTCTATGGGCCCCATGGTCATGATGCCGCTCATTATCTTGGTGCTTGGCCTAATCTTTCGCGTTAAGGCCAACATTCTATTGAAGTCCGCTCTTCTTGTTGGCATTGGCTTTGCCGGTGTCAATATGGTTATCAACTGGTTTGTATCGCAGGTCGCCGGTTCTGTTTCTGGTATGGTCGCCAACTGGGGCATCCAAACTTCCATTATGGATGTGGGCTGGCCCGCGCGCGCGGCTGCCACTTGGGCATTTCCCTTGGCTGCCGTTGTCGTTTTTGTTGTGCTCGGCGCCAACGCTCTGATGCTCCTTACTAAGACCACCAAGACCGTTATGGTTGATTTCTGGTCATACAACCACTTCATCTTTACCGGCGCTCTGGTCTGGTATGCCACCAACGGCAATCCTTGGGTCTCTATCATCGCTGCCGCCGTTGACTTCATCATTACGATTAAGATCGCTGACTGGACTACTCCGGTTGTTGAAGATTACTTTGAGCTTGAGGGGGTTAACTTCCCAACCTCAAACTCCGTGATCTGGGCGCCTGTCTCATTTGCCCTCAACAAGCTCTGGGATGTGATTCCTGGCATCAATAGGATTGATGTCAACCCCAAGGGCGTTCAGGAAAAGTTCGGTTTTGTTGGCGAGCCCATGTTCATGGGCTTTATCATCGGTGCCGCCATTGGCATCCTTGCCGGTGACTCCGTTGACACGATTCTCATAGTTGCTATGAGCACCGCCGTCACAATGGTTCTCACTCCAAAGATGATGCAGATTCTGATGGAGGGACTGCTTCCGTTTGCCGATGCAGTTAAGGACATCCTCCAGAAAAAGTTTCCTGGAACAAACTTCACTATGGGTGTTGACGCTGCCCTGACTATCGCTAACGAGTCTGCAATTACCGTAGGCATCATCATGGTCCCCATCACCTTGCTTCTCGCCGCAGTACTTCCGGGAAACAAGCTCCTTCCGATTGCAGACATTGCGTATCAAGCCATGTGGCTCTCTGCTTGGCCGGTAGCTTTTGGCAAGGGCAACATCTTCCGCGGCATCCTTTCGACCGTCATTATCACCTGCATTGTTCTTTGGATTGCAACTGCGCTCGCCCCCGTTCACACCCAGCTTGCCATCTCTGGCGGGTTTGTGCTTCCCGACGGCATGCAGTTCATTTCGACCGAGGACGCTGGCGAGCATGTCATCGGCTTTATCTCCCAATGGCTTGCGGGTTTCATTGGTTAAGCGATGCGTCCAAGAACCGCATCTGACGAGGCGAGGTCATGCTGGCCTCGCCTCGTTTAAGAAGAAGGAGGTTGTGTACCTTGAAGATAACGAGTGTCAAGATTTATGAGGTAAAGCCTCGCTGGATCTTTTGCAAAGTATCGACTGATGAGGGAATAGTCGGCTGGGGAGAAATGATCTCTGGCACCAAGACCCGTACAGTTGTGGAGGGTACAAAGGAGCTTGCCGACCGCATAGTTGGGCGCGACCCATTTGAGATTGAACGACTTTGGCAAGAGCTTCATCGTTCGTTCTTCCGCGGTGGCCCTATTAACGGGACCATAGTCTCTGGCCTTGAGATGGCGCTATGGGACATCAAGGGCAAGGCTTTCGACGTGCCCGTGTGGCAGCTTCTTGGCGGAAGGGCCCGTGATAGGATTCGCGTCTACTCATGGGTCGGAGGGGATCGTCCCTCTGATGTCGCGAATGAAGCGATGGATCGTTTGAGCCGTGGATTCCGCGCAATAAAAATGAACGCAGTAGAGGAACTTCACTACGTTGATACGTACGACAAAGTGAAGTCAGCTGTTGACAGGATTGCTTCCATCAGGGATGTATGTGGCGACGATATTGAGGTCGGAATCGATTTCCATGGTCGCGTACACAGGCCGATGGCAAAGGTCCTTGCCAACGCACTCGTGCCATATCATCCCATGTTCATCGAAGAGCCGGTCTTGCCCGAGAACTGGGAATCCTTTGCAAGCCTTGCTGCCGAGGTGCCCATCCCAATTGCTACGGGAGAGCGACTTTATACCCGCTGGGAGTACAAGCGTCTGCTTGTCCAAGGGGCGGTAGACATTGTTCAGCCTGATGTATCCATGTGTGGAGGTATCCTCGAGGCTCGAAAGATTATTGGAATGGCCGAAGCGTTTGATGTTGCTGCAGCTCCACATGCGCCATACGGTCCCATCGCTTTGGCAGCGACGCTCCAAGTTGATGTCTGCTCCCCAAACGTGTTTATCCAAGAGCAGAGCCTTGGCATTCATTACAACCAAGGGTTTGACCTTCTTGACTTTATCCAAAACAAGGACGTCTTTGAGTTTACGGACGGGTATATCCGAGTGCCAACCGAGCCCGGACTAGGTCTGGTCATGGATGAGGAGAAGATTCAAGCGGTTTCTGCAGAAGGTCTAATCTGGCGTAACCCAAGCTGGAGAAATTACGATGGCACCATTGCGGAGTGGTAGGAGGGGCGATGGTCAATACCGTACTCGGCACAATCGAGACAAGCAAGCTTGGCAAGACCCTCATTCACGAGCATCTTTACGTAGCCCCTGACGAGCTTCATCGTAACTACGCATACACGTTGGACGTTCTACAGAAGAGCGTCGAAGAAGCTCGACTGTTTGGCCTGGCAGGTGGAGAAACAATCGTTGAGCTCACTCCGCTGGGATATGGTCGTAACACCGAGGCGCTTCGGGAGATATCGCGGAGGTCAGGTGTCAATATTATCTGCGTCACCGGGTTTCACAAGGATCTCTGGCTTCCCCGCTGGTTTGATCAGCTTACTGATAACGAGATTGAAGCAGAACTGCGTCGTGAGATTGTAGATGGCATTGGCTACTCTGGGGTGCACCCAGGAGCTGCCAAGCTCGGGACATCTTTCGGTGAGGTGACGAGTCGCGAACACAGGGCCTTCTCGATAGTCGCTCCCTTGGCGCGCGAATACCACTTGCCTATCATCACTCACTGCGACAAGGGAACGATGGGACACGAGCAGCTTGACTTGCTCGAAAAATATAGTTTTGATGCCAAGCACGTCTGTTTGTCACATACGGACTTGACGATGGACTTTGGTTACATCCGAAGTCTTTGTGAACGTGGGGCATACCTGTCGTTTGACCATGTTGGGCGTGATTTAGAGGGTCATGACCACGAACGTGTGGAAATGATTGCGAACCTTGTTGAGACGGGGTGCGGCGACAAGATATGTCTGGCAGGAGACATGGGAAAGAAGGACTACTTCGTATCATACGGAGGAAGACCTGGACTTGCCTACATCTTGACAGCTTTGAGAAGCTATCTATTGGAGAGTATTTCTGAGGCTGAATACACGAAGATGATCGTGGACAACCCTCGCCATGTTCTTGCGTGGGATGAGTAATAAGGGCGGACGAACTTCGTTTCGCGAACTCTTAGGGGGAGAGATACCGTGCGACGCAAGATTGATCGGCTTGAGCCATTCTAGAGGGCTATCAGCAAGGCTTACCTTGCTTCCGCTGGAATCTCAATCGATTCGCTTGAGGATACTGATAAGCCTTTCATCGCGATTGCGAACAGCTGGAACAAAGTCTGCCCCGGTCACGAACCCCTGCGCCAGCTGGCCCAAGAAGTTAAGAAGGACATTCTCGAGGTGGGTGGTGAACCAATCGAATTCAACACTATTGCCACGTGTGATGGAATAGCACAGGGCCACTCGGGCATGCGTTACTGTCTACCTCACCGCGATCTGATAACCGACTCCTGTGAGGCGATGATCGTGGGGGGCGTATTCGACGGAGTCGTATACATGGGGTCATGCGATAAGATTATTCCGTGGATGCTTAATGCAGCGGTGCGCCTCAATCTCCCTTCTGCGTTGATTACTGCCGGGCTTTGCTACGATGAAATCAAACCCTCCGAATCCAAGGCCTTAAGGGCCGCGTTCTTGCGTGACGAAGTTACGGAACGTGATGTGATTGAAGGTACGCTTAAGTACTACACAGGTCCCAGCGCCTGCCCCTTCCTCGGAACGGCAAATACCATGGCCTGTCTGAGTGAGGGGCTGGGTATGATGCTTCCGTATGGGGCACTATTGCCCAGCAGCACAAGCCAGCGCAGATTCAGTGCGCGAAGAACGGGCGCGCGTGTGGTCGATATGGTTTGGAGGAACATCAAACCCTCTGATATCATGACGCAGGCAGCTATCGACAATGCCGTTAGACCGCTCGCCTTCATAGGCGGCTCGTTCAATGCGCTCATTCATCTGTCTGCGCTTGTCGCCGAACTCGGACTTAAGTGCACGTGGGCATGGTGGCTGAAATTACGAGCAAGACGCCCGTTGTCTGCAACGTTGTTTCCAATGGCAACATCAGCTGCATCAACCTGTATAAGGCTGGCGGCGTTCCCGCAGTGATGAAGACCACAGAGAAGGATCTCGACGTTTCCGTCTTGACGGTGACGGGTGAGACCCTGCAGGCTAACCTCGATTGCGACGTGTCAATCGACCGTGGCATCATTCGTGTCCGGGATGATCCCACATCTGCTGCGAACGGAATTCAGGTGTTGTGCGGTAACGCTAATGGCTTGCATTTCCTAAGGGAGTCTGTTGATAAGCATTGGCGTCTATGGAGTGCCAAGGCGCTTTTACGGCACTCCTCATCTCGACGTGCGGTTAGCCTTGGCGGAGGCTAAGCTGTACCATCGCAGGAGAGACGTCGTACAGAGGACACGCCATGGCATACGCAAACGAGGACGCATACCGCGCCGACGGCATCACACCGCAGCTGGACGCGCTGTCCTCGCAGCTGATGGGCGACGCGTTCGACCTCCTGGCGGAGGGCAGGCCGGTGAACGTGCTGCTGGTCATCTCGGACGCCCAGGGCAACGTGGCCTCGTATGAATTTGCGGCCGATGGCGTGGAGGCCTGTCTTGACGGGGCCCACGATAAGGTTCGCCAGCTGGTTCGTGCTGGCGGCGACCAGAAGAGCGGCCTTGCGTCGCCGGTGCGCTATGCACTTGCCTACGAGGGTGCCGTGGCCGACGAGTCTGGCGCTTACCAGGATGCCCTGCTGCTGGAGTTTGGCGAGGAGGGCCACAAAGCCTTCTCGGCCTATTCGTACGTGGACGGCAGGGGGGAGGGCGATGGCTTCAGGTGGACCGATCCTGCGCCTGCCGGTGAGGTGGAGCCGCTGATCTGACCGTCGGGCATCCCCCTGGACGCGCCCGTCCCCATGACCGTCCGCGGACAGAGCAGTTTACGTGGAGTGACGCATGTGGTATGGGGTGACGCCTGCGCCTGATATACAGTTGTCAGGCTACAGCGCTTGAACCCGTCGAAGAGGTGCCTATGCTCCAGGAGCACATCAGGAACATCGCAATCATCGCCCACGTCGACCACGGCAAGACGACCCTCGTCGACCAGATGTTGAAGGCGACCCACGCCTTCCGTGACAACCAGCAGGTCGAGGAGCGCGTGCTCGACTCCAATGACCAGGAGCGCGAGCGCGGCATCACCATCCTCGCCAAGAACATATCCATCGAGTACAACGGCGTCAAGATCAACGTCATCGACACGCCCGGCCACGCCGACTTTGGCGGCGAGGTCGAGCGCGTCCTCAAGATGGCCGACGGAGCCGTCCTGCTCGTCGATGCGGCCGAGGGCCCCATGCCCCAGACCCGCTTCGTGCTGAGCCACGCCATCGCAGCCGGGCTCTCCATCATGGTCTGCATCAACAAGATCGACCGTGGCGGCGCAGACCCCGAGAAGGCCCTCAACGACTGCCTGGACCTCATGATGGACCTGGGTGCCGACGACGCGCAGCTCGAGTTCAGCATGGAACACGTGGTCTACGCCTCGGCCGTGAACGGCTTCGCCCGCCTCGATCCCGAGGACGGCAACGGTGACATGCTGCCACTCATGGACATGATCGTCGATTCCCTGCCCGCTCCCGACGTCGACCTGGACGGCCCTCTCGCCATGCAGTGCGTCACCATCGACCATTCCGACTACGTCGGACGCGTTGGCATCGGTCGCATCTACTCCGGCTCCATCCATACGGGCGACAGGATCCTCGTCGTGAAGAACGACGGGTCGCGTGCCATGAGTCAGGTCAAGCAGCTCTTCACCTTCGACTACCTGGGCCGCAGGGAGTGCGGCGAGGCCCAGGCCGGTGACATTGCCGCCGTCGTGGGCGTCGACTCCACGGACATCGGCGACGTCTACACCGACCCCGACAATCCCGTCGAGCTCGAGCCCATAGAGATCGACCCGCCAACCCTCTCCATCGTGTTCGAGCCCTCGACCTCTCCCCTCGTCGGCCGCGAGGGCGACATCGTCGGCGGGCGCCAGCTCAAGGAGCGCCTGGAGGCCGAGCGCGAGAACAACGTGACCATGCGCATAGAGGAGCTCCCAGACAAGACGGGTACCGAGGTCAGTGGCCGCGGCATCCTGCACCTGTCCGTCCTCATGGAGCAGATGCGCCGCGAGGGCTTCGAGTTCCAGGTCGGTCGTCCGCGCGTGCTCTTCAAGAAGGACGAGCACGGCAACACCGTCGAACCTGTCGAGCAGGCGGTCGTCGAGTGTCCGGGCGAATTCTCCGGCAAGGTCATCGAGGTCTTCGGCAATTCTGGCGGGGCCATGGTCTCCATGGACGCCGGAACCACGCAGACGCACCTCGAGTTCAAGATCCCCACCCGCGGCATCATGGGCCTCAAGAATCGCATCCTCAACGTCACGCACGGTGAGGCGGTCTTCTACCACACCTTCCTGGAGTATGGACCCTACGCCGGTGAACTGGGCGTCCGCCAGAACGGCGCCATGATCTCCATGTCCACCGAGAAGGCCGTGGCCTATGCGTTGGGTACCCTCCAGGAGCGCGGCACGCTCTTCGTCGAGCCCGGCACCGAGTGCTACGAGGGCATGCTCGTGGGCGAGCGCTCCAAGCCAGGCGACATGGTCGTCAACATCGCGCGCACCAAGTCGCTTGGAAACCAGCGCTCATCGACCGCAGACATCGCCGTCCAGCTGACGCCGCCCAAGACCTTCTCGCTCGAGGAGGCACTCGAGTACATCATGGATGACGAGCTGGTTGAGATCACGCCCCGGAACGTCCGCATGCGCAAGCGCATCCTGAACGAGACCGACCGCCGCAAGTGGCGCGTTCGCCATGGGATGGTCGACAAGTAGGTCGGGCGTGGAGACCCGGACCCTCGATGACCAACGACGGTGATGTGGAGCGCGACCCTTGGCCGCGCCCTGTGCCCTACAGGTCGCCCGCCCCGCGATGAGGTCGGCGGATGACGCGCCTGGAGCGCGCGACGCCCTCGTTCTTTGCGTAGGTCACGACGGTCCGGGCCCTGTCCATCACGCGCGGGGTCAGGTCGATGTCTGCGGGCGACATCACGTTGAAGCGAAGCGACCAGCGCCTGAGCAGCACCGTGATGAGCACGCAGAGGACCGTCGCCCACAGGCGCTGCAGATGGATGAGCGTGACGGGGAGGTAGTAGGACATCGACCCACCGATGGCGCAGATGGCGTAGAAGTTGCTGCGACGGAAGATCCTGGGGACGTCCCCCAAACACACGTCGCGCAGCATGCCGCCGCCCACGCCCGTGATGGTTCCCATGAGTACGCAGGCCAGGGGGTTGAGCGAGAAGACCATGGCCTTGTCGGTGCCCGCGGCGGCAAACAGGCCGACCGATATGATGTCGACCCACTCCAGTAGCCCGGGAAAGCTGCCGAACATCCCTGGAAACAGGAAGCCCACGACTCCGGCGGACACCGTCGCGAGGATGGCGTAGGGCGAGCTGAGCATGTAGACCGACCCCCGCTGCATGACCACGTCGCGGACGAGTCCGCCGCCCAGGCCGCCGAACATGGCGAGCGCAATGTAGCCGATGAGGTCGAGCCTGCGCTCGCGTGCGACGAGAATGCCGGAGATGGCGCCGACGACGACGGCGGTGATGTCGAGCCACGCGGGAATGGCGACGGCGGCGGTGTCCGGGCTGGCAGAGGATATCAGCTCTGAGATCACGTTCTTCTCCCATGGGACGGAGGGTGTCGGGCGCGTCCGTGCCCTGCCATGGTAATGCCTCGGCACCCTCCCTGACCCCCTTTGTAGAAAAAATGTGCTAGCCAAAGGGAAGCCTGGTCATGTATACTGTCATGCGCGGTTTTGAGGAGAGTTGTCCGAGTGGCCGAAGGAGCACGATTGGAAATCGTGTATACGCCTAAAGCGTATCCTGGGTTCAAATCCCAGACTCTCCGCCAGAATTATTCGAGTGGCGCCTGCGGGCGCCACTTTCGAATCGCCCTTCGGAGGGGTGGCAGAGTGGTTGAATGCGGCGGTCTCGAAAACCGTTTACCCTTTCGAGGGTACGAGGGTTCGAATCCCTCCTCCTCCGCCATCGTTGCAACGGGGGCCCGCTGGGAAGCGGGTCCCCTTTTCATGCCTCCGACTCGGGTGCTCGCCCGAATCGCACCAACCCGAGCTTCCGTCCCCCCGTCGCAGCCCCCAAATCGTTCGATAGTCCTTAAACCCCCGTTAACATGGTTCATCTAAACTAGTGGCACCCAAACGGGTTGCGCACTTCCGGAAGAACTGGCCCGCGCTAGACAAGGCGCCAGCGAAAGGAGACATACATGGCAGGCGAGACGAACTACTACGGCCGCTCATGGCGGTTACTCACGCGCGACAAGGGCTGGATCAAGGTCCTGTTGGTCATGGCGATTGCCACCGTCGTACCCATAGCCGGCCCCCTGGGCGTCTTGGGCTATGCCCTCGAGTGGGCGCGACTCACGGCATGGGGGGTCGACGCAGCCCCCAAGCAGAAGGGCGTGGGCGTGGGGGCCTGCATCAAGAGCGGTTGGCGCGGCTTCGTCGTCATGCTGGGTTGGAACCTCGCGCTCATGCTCGTCTTCGCTCTGCTGAGAAGCCTGTTCCACTACAGCTCCGTCCTTGAGATCCTGATCTTGGTGGTCACGGTCTTCTCGGAGGTCCTGTTCTTCGTGGCCGCCCTACGAGCCGCAATCTACCAGGACTTCAAGGCGGGCTATCAGGCCAACAGACTCTATGACATGCTCAAGCGCGACTTCGGCGGCGTCGCCCACGTCACGGGCGTCACTTGCCTGATGAGCCTCGTGGTGGGCATCATCATGGCCGTCCTCTTCTCGGTCCTGCTGATGCCCCTGATCATGCAGCTGGCCACCTTCGTGGCCACGAGCTCCAGTGGCTACTACGGCAGCTACTACTACGGTTATCCCTCCACCGACGCCATGGCCCTTCGTATGATGGCCGATACGGTCGGCTCGATGGTTCCGGGCATCGTTGTCGCGATCTACCTTGGCAACGTCCTCGCGTCGTTCTACTCGCTCATCACCGTCACCATGGTTGCACTGTGGATGCGCCAGTTCAACGTCCCCGCTTGGGGCGCTAGCGGTGATCCCCTGCCCGAGGTCGGGCCCGTGGGCCTGCCGGCGACACCCCCCTCGCCCGCGTCACAGCAGGCGTCCCCGACCGAAGTCCCCGCCCAGCCCGCACCCCCCGCGTCTGCCGAGGCTGCCACCTCCGCCCAGCCGACCGCCGAGGTCCCCACGGAGTCCGCAGCGGCACCTGCGACAACCGTCGTGCAAGAGGCCGAGGCAGCGCCGCAGCCCGCTGTCGAGCAGACCCAGGACCCCGCTGAGGCTGCCGAGGTCACACCTGCTTCCGAACCCGGTCCCGAGCCTGCCTCCGCACCTTCGGCCGAGACCGCTGACGGCACGGCCGAGTGAGGCCTCTCCTTCCCGGCGAAGACTGATGTGGTGCCCATGCGTTAGATGGCGGCGCCCCCTGGCAAGCTTCTGGCGAGCCAGGGGGCGCGCCTTTGCAAGCGCCCTGTGCCAGCATTCCCGTATGTGGGGACTGTATGGGAGGCTGGCACCAGAGAACGTCATTGGAAGATCGCAAGACATCTGTGCTACCATCGAACGCCGACCTTTCCTGCTCCGGGTGCAACCTTCACGAACCGGAGCCGTTAGCCCAGAGGAGGTGACCACATGAAGGCTTATGAACTGCTGTATTTTGTCGATCCCGCGTGTACCGAGGAGGTTCGCGCCGGCGTCATGAAGCGCATTGACGTCGCTGTCACCGAGAACGGCGGCACAATCGACAACGTCGAGGACTGGGGCAAGCGCAAGCTTGCCTTCGAGATCGACAAGCTCAACGAGGGCGACTATACCCTCATCGACTTCCACGCAGACCCCGCAGACATCGCCGAGCTCGACCGCGTTCTCCGCATCAACGATGCGGTGAAGCGCCACATGGTCGTTCGTCGAACCGACAGGGACTAGTTCCGGAAGTGTGGGCCTCGGCCCACGGATGAGAGGCAGTGAGCTACGTGAGCATCAACAGGGTGAACATCTCAGGAAACCTCACGCGCGACCCCGAGCTTCGCGCGACGGGCAGCGGCACCCAGGTCCTCACCTTCGGCGTCGCCGTCAACGACCGTCGCCGCAACCCGCAGTCGGGCGACTGGGAGGACGTCCCCAACTTCGTCGACTGCGTCGTCTTCGGCAACCGCGCCGAGCCGCTCTCCCGCTTCCTCTCCAAGGGGCAGAAGGTTGCCATCGAGGGCAAGCTCCGCTGGAGCCAGTGGGAGCGCGACGGCCAGAGGCGCAGCAAGCTCGAGGTCATCGTCGACGAGGTCGAGTTCCTCTCCCAGAGGGGCGCGGGCCAGCAGGGCGGTGACGGCTATCCCAGCTATGCGACCCCGGCGCCCACGCCCGCCCCACAGGCCCCGCGTCCCCCCGTATCCACCCCGCCCGCGGCGGACGTGTACGACGAGGACATCCCGTTCTAACGAGACGGCGATCCTTTGGTCGCCGATGGAAAGGCATTAGGACATGGCTAAGCAAAGGCAAGTCGAACAGCGCCAGCCGCGTCGCAAGTATTGCCAGTTTTGCAAGGAGGACGTCGAGTTCATCGACTACAAGGACACGCAGCTCCTCCGCAAGTACATGACCGATCGTGGCAAGATCAAGCCTCGTCGTGTCACTGGCGCCTGCACGCAGCATCAGCATGACATCGCGGTCGCCATTAAGCGCGCCCGCGAGATGGCCCTCCTGCCGTACACCGTCTCCGTGGTCTCCAGCCGCGGTGGCCGTGGTCGCGGCTAGCGAGCCGGTACCAAAGATCGCTTACGTTCGTGAGTGGCTCTTCCGACAGACGACCGGTCATACCGGACGGACTCCGCAGTGGGTACGCGCACCTCAACCCCCATGGGAGTGCGTCTCGGGGGACGTCTGCGCCCAGCGGGGTCCAGCGGGGCCTTCTCTGGGCCGTCGCGGGTGGCATGTGTGCCACGATGCTGAGCCCCGTGGTCTCATGTGCCCTGATCGCATACGGAGTCACCGTCGCGTCTGCTAGGGATGGCCAAGGGGCACGGCTCTCGGCCTTTGCCGTCGCCGCGGTGTCGGCCGTCCTTGCGGGTCTCGTGGTCGGGGTGGGGTACGTTCCATCCGCGCTGGTGGCATGTTGCATCTCCCTTGGCTACGTTGTGGCCACATCGGGACGCGGGAGGTCGCTCGGCCCGGAGTGCCTGGTCATGGCAGGGGGTTCCCTCGCCGCGATCGGCGTCGACTCCATGGCCGCCCTGCAGAGCGGGACGACGCTCCCCGCGTATCTCGAGCACCTGGCTGATGGTTACCTGGGCATGCTGGGAGGTTCGGTAGAGATGAGCCGGAGGATGGAACTCGCATCTGCCCTCCAGCTCTACAAGGCCTTCTGGCCCATGGCGTACCTCCTACAGTCGGCCCTGTCCGCCCTTCTCGCCCGGCTGGGCACGAGGGCGGCCCAAAAGGCCTGCGGGCTTCCCCGCACGTCGTTGCGCCTGACGGAGATGAGGCTGCCACTTTGGATGGGCCTTGCCTTTGTCCTGGGTGCCGTTGCGACCGTGCTTGGGGTGCAGTCGCCCTATCAACCGGATCTCATCCAGCTGGTGGGGAGGAACGTTTTCACGGCGGCTCGTGCTGCGCTTGCGGTTCAGGGAATCGCGGTGCAGATGTGGGCCATCGGACGCGCGGGCAACTCGCGTCTCACGAGTTTCCTGTGGGTCATCGTAGCGGTCTGGCTCGAGACGGCCTTCTTCGTCTCGAGCGCACTTGGCCTGGTCGACCTCGTCGCGGACTTCCGCGGCCTTGGGGGCGGCGGGGCTGAACATGAAAGCAAGAAGTCGGCCTAGGCCGATCACAGCGAAGGAGTTCCCATGAAAGTCATCCTCTTGGGTGAGCTCAGGGGCAAGGGCGGCGAAGGCGACATCGTAGAGGTCGCCCAGGGCTATGCGGAGAACTACCTGTTCCCCAACAAGATCGCCCAGCCCGCCACCCCGGGTAACGTCAAGCAGCTCGAGGAGCGCCGCCACAACATCGAGAAGCGCGAGGAGAAGCGCATCTCCGATGCCAACGCGACCAAGGAGCTGCTCAACGGCAAATCCGTCACCGTCGATGCCAAGGTTGGCGAGAACGACCAGCTCTTTGGTTCCGTCACCACCAACCAGATCGTCGATGCCATCAAGGCCGAGCTTGGCGTTGAGGTGGACCGCAAGCGCGTCGCTCGCGGCGCCACCATCAAGACCGCCGGTCGCCACGAGGTCGAGATCAACCTCTATCGTGACATCAATGCCATCATCACCGTCCTTGTCGGCATCGACGAGGAGGCTCCCGAGGCAGGCACCACCGAGACTTCCGAGCCTAAGGCCGAAGAGAGGCCCGAGGACGTCACCGAGTAGGTTTTGGTGCCCTCCATCGCCCTCTTCGCGAGCTGGGGATATCAACAAGACCAACAGGTCAGGTACTGGGCGTCGAAGGCCCGGCAGCCAAGGCGCCCATGGCCGTCCCCACCGCAACCCTCAAGTTGCGGTGGGGACTTCTCTTTTTATGTAATTTGGCGCTAGGCAATTTACCTGCGGAAACGTGACTTGACATGCGGAGAAATATGTTAAACAGCACCTAGAAGGCCCAATTGCTTAAATCACTCCAAAGGCTCGCCGGTGTCGAAAACCGAGCTGGAAAAACTTTCCAAACTTGTTGAAAACGTCGAAAAGGTAAAAACGCGCCGCTAGCTCCGAGTAGCTATCAACAATGCCCTGTTGATAGCAGTTATGGTCAGAGAAAGTGTCTCCACCATGAGGTACCATTCCGGCGCATCCATCTCACACGAGCGATCGGACCAGACATGTCAGACGACTATGGCAGCCATGGGGGAATTTCGGACGGTGCCCTTCCGGGTGGCGGATCCATGCCGCAGGACCTTGCGGCCGAGAAGTCCATCCTTTCAGCCATGCTGCTCTCCCAGGACGTGTTGCAGGAGTGCTTGGTTCACCTTGAGGAGACGGACTTCTACCTCCACTCGCATCGCACGGTCTTCAACGCGATGAAGGAGATGTTCGACCGGGGCCGCCCGGTCGACCCCATCTCCCTTTCCGACCATCTCAGGAGTGCCGGTAGCCTGGAGCGCATCGGCGGCATGGCCTTCCTGCTCGAGCTCAACAACAACTCGTTCTCCCTGGCCTCGTGGGAGCATCACGTCGAGATCCTTCACAGGGACGCGACGCTTCGGGCCATCATCGAGGCGTCCGCGAAGATCACCGCCCTCGCCTTCGATGCCCCGGAGGACACCAAGGAGGTCGTGGACTCCGCCGAGAACCTCCTTCTGGGCGTGACGAACCGCGAGATCGGCGATAGCTACTCGGACCTCTCCGAGGTCATGGGCGACCTCTATACCGAGTTAGGCGAGGCCTGCATGGACCCCGCAGAGTTCATGGGCGTCCAGACGGGGTACCCGGGCATCGACTCCCGCCTGCAGGGCCTCAGGCCTGGCCAGATGATCGTCGTCGGCGCACGGCCGGGCGTCGGCAAGACCTCCTTCGCGCTGAACCTTGCCACCAACGCGGCCGCCCACGGTGCGTCCGTGGCGTTCTTCTCGCTCGAGATGTCAAAGGTCGAGATCGCCCAGCGCCTGCTCTCCGCCTATGCACACATCCCCCTGTCCGCCATCCGGGGGGCTCGCATACAGGACAACCAGTGGCCCACCATCCTGGATGCCACGCGCGACCTCTCGCGGCTCGACATCATGATCGACGACACGCCAGGCACTACCGTCACGGAGATCCGCGCCAAGGCGCGGCGCATGCTCAACGGGAAGGAGCGCGGCATCGTGCTCGTAGACTACCTGCAGCTGCTCTCTCCGCCCTCGGGACGCCAGCGCATGGACTCTCGCGCCACCGAGGTCTCCGAGATGTCGCGTGGCATCAAGATCATGGCCAAGGACCTCGAGGTGCCCGTCGTCGCACTGTCTCAGCTCAACCGTCAGGTGACGGACCGCAAGGGCCAGCGCCCGCAGCTCTCTGACCTGCGCGAGTCCGGCTCCATCGAGCAGGACGCCGACATCGTCATCCTGCTCGACCGCTCCATGACCGAGGAGGAGTCCGAGAGGCCCGACCGCCCCGACATGAACGTGACCGAATTCATCATCGCCAAGAACCGTTCGGGCCCCTTGGACATCGTCCCGCTCATGTTCCTCCCCGGCTCGACCAAGTTCGTCGAGGTCGACCGGACGCATTCGGAGTAACGCTGCCGTATACTTGAGACTGCCCGCTGCTACCCTGCGGGCCGGACGGACCATCCAGCAAGGGAGACTCACATGCCGGCATCAGTGCTTGTTGGAACGCAATGGGGGGACGAGGGCAAGGGCAAGGTCACCGATCTCATCTCCGGCGACTTCGACGTGGTGTGCCGCTATGCCGGTGGCGCCAACGCCGGCCACACGGTCATCGCGAACGGCCACAAGCTCGCACTGCATCAGGTGCCTTCCGGAGTCATGTACGACGGGACCTACCCCGTCATCGGCAACGGATGCATCGTCGACCCCGAGGTGCTCCTCGGCGAGATCGACATGCTCGAGGCCCAGGGCATCTCCTGCGACGAGCTAAGGATCTCAGGCAACGCCCACATCGTCATGCCCTACCATAAGGACCTCGACGGCGCGCATGAGAAGAGGCTCGGTAAGAACCTCATCGGTACCACCAAGCGCGGCGTCGGTCCCACTTACATGGACAAGATGAACCGCACGGGCCTACGCGTCCAGGACATGTTGGACGAGAAGATCTTCCGCGAGAAGCTCGAGGCGGCCCTCGCCTACACCAATCCCATCCTCGAGAAGGTCTACGAGATGCCGACCTATACGGTCAATCAGGTCTGCGAGACCTACCTCCCGTATGCCGAGCGCATCCGCCCTTACATCGTCGAGAGCTCGCTGTTCCTCAACGAGCAGCTCGAGGCGGGGAGGAGCATCCTCTTCGAGGGGGCCCAGGCGACCATGCTCGACATCGACCACGGCACCTATCCGTTCGTCACCTCGTCCAACTGCACGGCTGGCGGAGCGGTGACCGGCTCGGGCGTGGGTCCCACCAACATAGGCCGCGTCCTGGGCATCGCGAAGGCCTATCTGACGCGTGTGGGTTCCGGACCCTTCCCGACGGAGCTCGAGGGCGAGATCGGCGACAGGCTGGGCGAGGTGGGTCACGAATATGGCGTGACCACCGGGCGCAAGCGCCGCTGCGGCTGGTACGACTCCGTTGTCGTCAACTATGCGGCTCGCGTCAACGGACTCACGGACCTCGCCATCACCAAACTTGACGTGCTGGGCTGCCTGGACGAGATCAAGGTCTGCGTCGCCTATGAGTGCGATGGCAAGACCTACCGCACCGTCCCAGAGCACCAGAGCGTCTTCTACCATGCCAAGCCGGTCTACGAGACCCTGCCTGGCTGGGGCTGCGACATCTCTGGCGTACGCGACTTCTACCGGCTCCCGCGCGAGGCCAAGGACTACATCGACTTCCTCGAGCAGCTCGCGGGCGTCCGTGTCTCCATCATCACGGTCGGCCCCGACCGCGACCAGACAATCGATAGGTATTGGAAGTAGCCTTGTCAACCCTGTCGTCCGTAGCGCGCAGCAAATTTGCGATCGTGTGTGACAGCGGGTGCGACCTTTCCCTCTCCAGTCTCGAGAGGGCGAAGGTCTCGCTCGTTCCCCTTGTCGTGCGTATGGGCGGCACCCGGTATCGTGACTGCGTTGAGCTTGATCCCACGGACTTCTTCGTCCGCTACTCCTCGACGAGGGGCCAGGTTGGTGTCTCTGCCCCCTCACGTGGGGAGTTTGAGCGCTGCTATCACGAGCTCGTCGGGCAGGGCGTCGTGGACATCGTGTCCCTGCATACCTCGAGCGCGCTGAGCGACGCGTACGACCTTGCGCTCGACGCGGCGTCCTCCGTCGAGGGGGCCGTCATCCGCGTACTGGACAGTCGCTGCTACTCAGGTCAGCTGGCAATCGTCCTCGCGCGCATGGTCGCCGACCGCGACGCGGGCCTTTCGGCGGACGCTGCCGTCATCAGGGCCCAGGAGCTCGCCTCTGCTACCCGGGCGCTGTTCGTCCCGGCGTCCGAATCCTCGCCCCTCCCACACGGCACCACCCGTCAAAGCGGCATCTTGGGGAGGGCGGATCGCCTGCGGACGCGCGCCCTGGGGCTGCGTCGGGTCTTTAGCGTCAACCAGGACGGCACGCCCACCGAGCTCTTCAGCTCCAACGACCTGTCGCGCCTTGCCGGCAACATGGCCCGCGCCATGAGCGCCTACGCCCGCAAGGTGGGCCCCCTCACCTACGTCGAGGTCACCGCCGGCGTTCCCCGCCAGCTTGCGGTGGTCGAGAAGCCCCTGGTCACCAACGAGTTCGAGGCGACCCGCTCCGCGATCCTCAGCACCAACCCGTCGACGACGGCCCGGCTGGGCATTGGTGCCGTCGGGCTGTCCTATGCCCCATCCTCGCTCATCAAGCCCGATGAGGCCACTTCCCTCATGCGCCCTGTCGACTGAACATTGGAGGACACTATGGCCGCCGCCGAAAAGATCGATATCCTGCTCCTGGGTTCTGGTGGCCGCGAGCATGCGCTCCTCGTCAAGCTCGCCGCCTCCCCGCGCGCGGGGAGGCTCTGGGTCGCGCCAGGCAATGGCGGCATGCGCGATCTGGCCCAGGTGGCAGACGTCAACCAGGAGTCCCCTCGGGACGTAGCGGGCTTCGCGCGACGCGAGGGCATCGGCCTTGTGGTGATCGGTCCCGAAGCCCCGCTCGTCGCCGGCGTGGCCGATACCGTGCGTGCCGAGGGGATCCCGGTCTTCGGGCCCTCGGCGGCGGCGGCGCAGATGGAGGGTTCCAAGAAGTTCGCCAAGGAGGTCATGTCCCGTGCGGGCGTTCCCACCGCCGCATACCAGAGCTTCACGGATGAGCGTGCCTGTGCCGACTACGTGCGTGGCCTGGGCGGTCCCTGCGTCGTGAAAGCGGACGGCCTTGCCGCCGGCAAGGGCGTCATCGTCGCCCAGACCACCGAGGAGGCCCTCGTCGGCGTCCACGAGTGCTTCACGGACTTTGGCGCTGCGGGCAGCACCGTCATGGTGGAAGAGATGCTCGACGGTCCCGAGTGCTCCCTCCTTGCCCTGACCGACGGCACCACGGTCGTACCGCTCGCCACCTCGCAGGACCACAAGCGCGCCCTCGACGGGGACCGCGGCCCCAACACGGGTGGCATGGGCGTCTACTCGCCCGTACCCATCCTGCTTCCCGACGAACTCGAGCAGATGGTCCGAATCGAGCGGCAGGTGGTCGGTCAACTCCGCGCCGATGGCATCATCTACCAGGGCTGCCTCTACGGTGGCTTCATGTTGACCAAGGACGGTCCCAAGGTCCTCGAGTTCAACGCGCGCTTTGGTGATCCCGAGACCCAGGTGGTCCTTCCGCGCATGAAAGCCGACCTCGTGGAGTGTTTTCTCGCCTGCGACGATGGCTCGCTCGATGAGGCCATGGTCCGCTGGGAGGATGACTGGGCGGTGTCGGTGGTGCTGGCCTCGAAGGGGTATCCTGGCCACTACGAGAAGGGCAAGCCCATCTCGGGCATTGCCGACGCCAACGCCATGGAGGGCGTCTTCGTCTATCACGCCGGCACCACGCTCGACGACGAAGGCAACGTCCTCACCAACGGTGGCCGCGTACTCGACGTCACGGCCATCGCACCCAGCTTCGAGGAAGCTCGCAACAAGGCCTATCAGGCCTGCGACAGGATTTCCTTCGAGGGCAAGACGTACCGCCATGACATAGGCATCAAGGCCATCAAGGGCCGCGCGAACCTCTAGGGGGCAGTGATGTCAGGCAAGGGAGACGGAGACCCACTCGGCGAGGCCATCGACGCGATGGCCGGCAGCGCGCGGGCCTTCACGTTTGACGGCGACCTTCCGGCTGCCGACCACGAGTCCGGCGCTCCCGAGTCGCGCCGCCTGGTCCTGGGCGAGGAGGACCCGCGGGACAGTGGCCTGGCGGAGCATGTCGTGTCCGAGGACGTGGCGTGGACCGGTCGCATCTTCAACGTGGATCGACTGCGGGTGAGGATGCCAGACGGCCGCGAGGCGTTGCGTGACGTAGTGCGCCACCCAGGCGCCGTCGCCGTCGTGGCGCTTACGGACGACGGTCGCATCTGTCTGGTCCGTCAGTACCGCACGGCATTGGGGCGCGTGACGGTCGAGCTGCCCGCCGGCAAGCTCGATCCCGGCGAAGACCCGCTCGACTGCGCCGTGCGCGAGCTTGCCGAGGAGACGGGCGTGCGTGCCGAGCGCATGGCCTTCCTCACCACGATCGCCACGTCAGCCGGTTTCGCCGACGAGCTCATCCACATCTACATGGCAACCGGGCTCAGAGTGACCCGGTCCTCGCCAGATGACGACGAGTTCATCAACGTGGACCTCGTCCCGCTGTCCGAGCTCGTGGACGCCGTGCTGGACGGGCGCATCGAGGACGCCAAGACCGTCGTGGGCGCGCTCGTCTGCGATGCCGTGGCCCGCCGCCTGGCCCCCACGTCAGAGGAGTAGGGCCGCTCGCGGGGGCGTGCCGCCTTCCGGCCGCCCAACGCATGCGGGGCTATGCGTATACTGGACGCAGACCCAAGGATTCGTGTCGGCGCACCTCGTCGGCATGGGCATACGCCAGAGAGAGGCTACATGGCTAAGAAGAGAGAAGCGGCGCGCATCCAGAAGGGCGCCCTCTCGGCGGAGCAGGCCGAGGAGCTCTTTACCACGGTTGACGAGACCGGCCACACCAACGAGGAGACGGCCAAGAGGCAGCGGCGCCGTCGCAGGGAAGTGGGCCAGGGCGTCGATGTCGACCCGTTGTCCGAAGCCGATCCCTCGGGCTCCAACGTCGAGAAGGTCATCACGGCGACGGCCGTGGGCTTTGTTGTCGTGTTCCTGCTGATAATCGTCATCTCGCAGGTCGCCACGGGGCTCGCACGCCGCGCCGGTACCGCAGACCTCTCCGACGACGTCACGGTCACGACCGTCGCCACGGCCTTGGACAAGGGTGTGGAATGGGGCAATGGATTCACCCAGTTCCCCGACCGCTTCTCGGTCCAAGAGGCAGACGAGAACACGCACCGCATCGAGGTCACCGTCGTGGACACCTCCTCGAAGGACGTGCTCGAGGCCTTTGCCGGCTCTCAGATCCAGGCGGCCGCCCTTTCAGTCAACGCGCTGCTCAACCCCAACATCGACACGATCACCTACCACGTCAACGTCTACGTGAACGACGAGGGCGAGTTCCAGAACGCGAAGTTCTTTGGCCTGGTCCAGCCCGAGGGAAACATGAAGACCCTCATGACCTTCGTCTGGACCAAGACCACGACCGAGGAGGGCGTCCGCTTCAACTGTGCCATCACGGGCGTCGACTCGGCCACGCAGGAGCAGCTGCGCAAGGCGATCACGTCGTCCTTCACCCCGTCCTCGATCATCAGCTCCCTCTTGGGCGACTCGGACGATGCGGCCACGGCGACGGTCGATTCCGGCGAGCCCTCTCCCGGTGTCACAGGTTCGAGTACGGGAGGGCCCTCTGCGACGGGAGCGTCGACCTCGAATGCCGTCTCGCCTGACGGCGCCGCCACAACGTCGGCCGAGGCGAGCGCATCGCCCTCGGCCGTCGACGCGTCTTCGGGCGACGCGTCTGCCTCGACCACGAGCACAAGTGGCAGCTAGGCAGGCGGTCACGGCATTGCGACCGCCTGCCTGCAGACAGCTTCTTCGAGCAGGGCTACACGAGGCCGGTGACCTCGCCCAGGACGCTCTCGAAGCTCACACCGCGTAGTTCGAAGTCGGGTTGGTCGCGCGTGATGACCATGGCGTCGCGCACCAACCTACCGGCGAAGGCGACGCTCTCGTAGAGCGACTTGCCGGCCATGACGGCGGCGAGAAGGGCCGACGCGTAGAGGTCGCCCGTGCCGTGGAGCATGTAGGGTAGCTGCTCGGCCGCGACCTCCTCGAACGCCACGTCGCTTCCCGCAAGGTAGTTGCGGATCTTCCCGTCGCCGCGACTTATGCCCTTGATCACGACGTTCTTGGCGCCCATGTCCAGGAGCCGCCGCATGTTCTCGCGCACGAACTCGTCCGTGACGTCCTGCCCCTGGTAGTCGACGCCCGTCAGGATGGATGCCTCGGTCAGGTTGGGGGTCAGCAGGTCCGCGCCATCCACGAGCGCGGCCATGGCGGCGCACATCTCGTCCGTGTAGGTGGGGTACTTGGCCCCGCCGTCGCCCATCACCGGGTCGACGATGCGCAAGGCCTGGGGATGGTCGGCGTAGATGCGCTGGATGGCACCTACTTGCCCGGCCGATCCCAGGAAACCGGAGTACACCGCGTCGAGCCCGATGCCCACCTCGGACCACGCGTCAAGGTAGCCGTCCAACATGGAGGTGGTGTCATGCATGTAGAAGGTGGGGAACTTAGTGTGCGCCGAGAAGAGGGATGTCGGCACGGGGCATACGTCGCAGCCCGCTGCGGACAGCACGGGAATGGCGACGCCCAGCGAGCACTTGCCGTAGCCGCATAGGTCGTGAACGGCGGCTATGCGGGGGATGTACGCGCCCTCGCGCCGGTACAGGAACAGCTCCCTAGCGTTGGTCATGAGGTATTCCTTTCAAACATGGACTGATGGACCGATGCTTGACCCCACAGCATAGCCCAAAGCGGTGGAACATCGCACGCGGCGCCCCGTCGGCATCGAGGGCCGGGCCATGCGCCCCCTGTCTTCGGGAGGATTGTGGCAAAGGTGCTAACGGCAGCGTACCTTGTCGGGGCTTGCACGTATACTGGATGTGTTGTGCAGCCCGGATGCCGCGTGTGCGTCCGGTGACGTTCGGCAGTCTAGTTGGGGGGATGCAATGGCAGACGCACCACTCGTGGGGATCATCATGGGCTCCAAATCGGACCTTCCGGCCATGGAGGCCTGCATCAAGCAGCTCGAGGAGTTTGGCGTTCCCTACGAGCTCGTCGTCGCCTCGGCACACCGCGCCCCCACCAAGGTGCGTGAGTGGTCGTCCACCGCAGCCGAGCGTGGCATCAGGGTCATCATCGCCGCGGCTGGCAAGGCCGCCCATCTGGGCGGCGTCGTTGCCGCGTACACCCCGCTGCCCATCGTCGGGGTTCCCATGAAGACCTCCGATCTGGGAGGCATGGACTCGCTGCTATCCATGGTGCAGATGCCTGCCGGCGTTCCCGTCGCCTGCGTTGCCATCGGGGGCTCCAGGAACGCGGCGATCTACGCCACGCAGATCCTGGGCACTGCGCTCCCCGCATACGCCACCAAGGTTGCGGAATTCAAGCGGCAGATGGCGGAGGCGTAGGAGAAGCGATGGCAAAGCACAGCGCCCCACACCACGCCGGCAACGTTACCCCGCCGCTCTCGGCAGTGCCCTCGGCTGCACGCCGGCCCCCCGCCCCCCGCAGGCCGTCCGCCTCCCGCGTCGTCTCCAACGTCCTGATCGCCCTCGGCATCATCCTGCTGCTGGTCGCAGCGGGTCTCTGGGGATTCGCCCAGTGGCGCTATCACGAGCAGGACGTGCAAAACCAAAAGCTTGCGGCTTACGTCCAGCTACCTACGGAGGAACAGTCCTCGGAGGCCCCCGTGGTCGACTGGGCCGGTCTCAAGGCCATCAACGGCGACGTGGTCGGTTGGCTCTACGTGCCGGGAACCACCATCAACTATCCCGTCTACCAAGGCGACGACAACGAGTACTACCTCCGTCACTCGGCCGAGGGCGACTGGATCATCGCTGGCCAGCTCTTCATGGACTACGAGAACAGCACCCCCGGCATGGTAGACAACCAGAGCATCATCTACGGTCATCACCTCAAGAACGGCACGATGTTCGAGCAGGTAGCCGCCATGGACGACCAGTCACGCTTCGACGAGATCACGACCGTCTGGTACGTCACCGAGACGGGATCCTTCGAACTCGAGCCGCTGATGCTCTACTACACCGACCCTGATGACCAGAACGTGCGACAGTTCACCTTCGAGAGCACGGATGCCTTCCATAGCTACCTGGGTGCCCTGCTGTCCAAGGCCGTCACCAGGCGCGGTGATGCCGAGCAGGTCATCCAGGGCGCGGAGCACGTCCTGACGATGTCCACTTGCAACTACTATGACGGCTACGGCCGCACGATCTTGGTCTGCGTTCCCAAGAGCGAGGCCAATGCCTCCGCGTCCAGCTAGGAGAGGCCCTGTGAGAGACCCGTCTGATCTCCCGCGTTCCGTATTTGCTGACGAGGACGGAGACGCGCTGCACGAGGAGTGCGGCGTCTTCGGTGTCTGGGCTCCGGGTCGTGACGTCGCCCGCCTGACTTACTTCGCCCTGCGCGCGCTGCAGCACCGCGGCCAGGAGTCTGCGGGCATCGCCGTGGGCAACGGGCACACCGTGCTGGTCCGCAAGGACCTGGGCCTGGTGAGCACGGTCTTCTCGGACAACGACCTGGCGGCCATGCCCGGGAAGGTCGCCGTAGGTCACGTGCGCTATGGGACCTCGGGCGCCCGCAGCTGGGAGGCCGCCCAGCCTCACTTCTCCACGATCAACGACGTGATCATCGCTCTGGCACACAACGGGACGCTGGTCAACTCGGACATGCTTCGTGGCGAGCTGGTGCGCTTGGGAGTGCCGTTTCGGTCCAATACGGACTCCGAGGTTGCGGCCAAGCTGATTGGCTACTACACCGAGCAGACCAGCCACCTGCGTGACGGCATCCGCCACACCATGTCCCTCATCGAGGGGGGCTATGCCATGGCTCTCGTGCGCGAGAATGCCCTCTATGCCTTCCGTGACCCCAACGGCATCCGACCGCTTGTGCTGGGGCACATCCCCGCCCACCAGGCTTCAGATGCCGTCTGCGATGATGGTGGCCTTGGGGACGTCCCGCTTGGCGAAGGCTGGGTCGTCGCGTCCGAGACCTGCGCCCTGGACATCGTCGGTGCCCGCTACGTGCGCGACGTCCGTCCCGGAGAGCTTATCCGCATCAGCGATGACGGCTTGATGTCCGAGGAGGGGACCGTCCCGCGAGCCTGCGCCAGCTGCATCTTCGAGGAGGTCTACTTCTCGCGTCCCGATTCCATCGTGGGCGGCCATTCGGTCTACTCCATGCGTTATGCCATGGGTCGGCAGCTGGCTCGCGAGGCCCCGGTTGAGGCCGACCTGATCATCGGCGTGCCTGACAGTGGTCTCCCGCCTGCGGAGGGCTTCGCGCATGAGCTGGGCGTGCCGTTTGGGGAGGGGCTCATCAAGAACCGCTATGTGGCGCGCACCTTCATCCAGCCCACGCAGGAACTCCGTCGCCTGGGCGTCCGTCTCAAGCTCAACGCGCTGCGCGATAACGTCGCAGGAAAGCGCATCGTGATGGTGGATGACTCCATCGTCCGCGGCACCACGTCAAAGCAGATCGTCCGTATGCTCAAGGACGCGGGTGCCACCGAGGTCCATGTCCGCATCAACTGTCCCGAGGTCAAGTGGCCGTGCTTCTACGGAATCGACACCGACGTCCAGGAACAGCTGATCTCGGCCACGAGGGGCGTCGAGGAGGTCCGCGAGTTCATCGAGGCGGACTCGCTCGCCTTCCTCTCGCTGGCCGGCCTGCATTGCTGCGTCCCGCACGGCGGCCGATGTACCGCCTGCTACGACGGCCATTATCCGGTGCCCATACCCGCGTCCTTCTCGGCGGGGAAGTTCCTGCCCGGCTTCGCTCCCGTCTTTGGGGGCGTGGTGGCCCCGGGATGCGGGGGAGCCTAAGGCGGGGGGTCCTCGCCTCGCGCGCGTCGCACCTCGCACGGTCCGTGCCCATGACAAAGGAGATTCCAGATGGAGAGCTCGCAGGCCAAGCATGTGACATACGCCGATGCAGGCGTCGATGTGGACGAGGGCGCCCGCGCGGTCGACGCCATCAGGGACGCCGTCAGGGCGACGAGCCGCCCTGAGGTCATTGGTGGCTTGGGCGGCTTTGGCTCGTGCTTCTCCATGAAGTCGTTCAAGGGCATGGAGGATCCCGTCCTGGTGTCTGGCACGGACGGCGTGGGCACCAAGCTCGCCGTCGCCCAACTGCTGGGCCGCCATGACACCGTGGGCCAGGACCTGGTCGCCATGTGCGTGGATGACGTGGTGCCCATCGGTGCGGAGCCACTGTTCTTCCTGGACTACATCGCCATCGGCAAACTCAGGGCCGAGCAGGTGGAGGAGATCGTTCGCGGCATCGCCGAGGGCTGCAGGCTCTCTGGCTGCGCGCTCGTGGGTGGTGAGATGGCCGAGCATCCTGGTGTCATGGACCCGGACGACTATGACCTGGCGGGCTTCGTCGTGGGCGTGGTTGACCGTCCTAAGATGATAGGGCCCGACAAGGTCCGCGTGGGCGACGCCATCCTGGGCCTTCCAAGCTCGGGCATCCACTCCAATGGCTACTCGCTGGTACGTAAGGTTGCCATCGAGGGCAGGACCCTCGACGAGCTCAACGCCCCCCTCGACGAGCTGGGAGGCGAGTCCCTGGCAGACGCCGTGCTGCGTCCCACCACCATCTACGCTGGGAAGCTGATGAGAGTCCTTCGAGACGGTGCGCCCATCCATGCGATGGCGCACATCACCGGCGGAGGCATCACCGAGAACCTCAACAGGGCACTGCCCACTGGGGTTGATGCGGCAGTCGATCGCGGCGGTGAGGATGGCCCCGCCTGGGACGTGCCGCCCATCATCGACTACTGCGTGCGCGCGGCCGGACTTACGCCGGACGAGGCTTACAGGACCTTCAACATGGGCGTGGGGATGAGCCTCATCGTCGCCCCCGCTGATGTCGATCGCATTCGGGACATGCTGGCGCTCGAGGGGCTCGATTCCTTCGTGATGGGGTCCTGCGTCCCCGGTGCGGGCAAGGTGATCTACCGATGAGCGCGCAAGGGGCTGGCGCTCGTCGCCCCATCAAGCTGGGTGTCCTCATCTCGGGATCCGGCACCAACCTGCAGGCCATCATCGACCGCATCGCTGCAGGTGCGCTCGATGCCACGATTGAGATGGTGATCTCCTCCCGACCCAGCGCGTATGGCCTGAAACGTGCGGAGGACGCCGGCATACAGACCATGACCCTCTCCAAGGAGATCTACGCCGACCCCATCCAGGCCGACGAGGTCATCGCAACGGCGCTACGGGCTCGTGGCGTGGACTATGTCATCATGGCCGGTTACATGCGCATGGTCCACGCGCCCATCCTGCGAGCATTCGAGAATCATGTGGTCAACTTGCATCCGGCGCTACTGCCCAGCTTCAAGGGGGCGCATGCCATCCAGGACGCCTTCGACCGCGGCGTCAAGGTGACGGGCGTCACGGTCCACTTTGCGGACGATCGCTACGATTGCGGTCCCATCATCGCCCAGAGGGCCTTGTCGGTGGGGGAGGACTGGTCCGTGGCCGAGCTCGAGGAGCACATCCACACCCTCGAGCACGAACTCTATCCGGACGTGATCCAGCTCTTGTCCGAGGGTCGCGTGCACGTCGGCGCCGACGGGCGGGTCTCTGTGGACGAATAGGCATCGTCTCGGGTTTGCATAGGCCCCCGCGGTTCCTGGCCAAAAAAAACGCAACGAAGCATTGCCTTATATGCATACAATCTTAAAATAGCTTGAAGATGGGGGTTGTCGGGGGACCGTTTCGGATACCCTGGCAGGTTTTTTTGCGGACCTTTCGTGGGCCCGCCGTCTTGAGGAGACATGCATGAGGGTAGCAAAGAGCTTCGTTGCTGGACTTCTGGCCGCGGCCGCGTTCGTCGCCGTCATGCTCCCCGGCATGCACGTCGCCTACGCCGACGACACCACCGGTTTGGCATTCGACTCCGTCACGATAGAGGAAGCCGAATCGCACACGCAGGTCGCTGACCTGATGGCAGGCGAAGTCCCCGCACTTAAGGCCGGCGTCACCTACGCCCTCGATGTGAGCTACAAGGTTCCGTCCGGCCGGCAGTTCTCCCCGACGTATCTCAACGTCCGCCTGGGCGACGGCATCTATGTCACGGGCCTTCCCGGCGCGACGTTCACCGAGGGCGATATTTCGAACACGAGCTTCAGCAAGCTCCTGAAGACGCCGACGGGTACGGGAACCTCTCCGTACGGGTATCCCGAGGCAGGTTCTGAAAAGAGTCGGAACGGCGATCTCAAGTACATGACCAAGAACGGCCTCGTTCGCGTGGACACCAAGTCCGAAATCCGCTTCCGCATCGACGATGCGTACGAAAACCAGGATGCGTCCCAGGTCATTTCCGATGCCATCAAGGTGAGCTTGAGCACGGACGAAACGTCCGAGGTCGACGCGCATTCCTATGCGATCAATCCCGCCGACGAGCTGAAGTACGGCTTCTGGGTGGACCAAGCGACCGAGGTCATCTCCAAGGGCGGCACGACCGGTACCATCGAGGCTTCCAACTCGGGCAGCGGCGCGTCTCTCACCGAGGTCGGCAGCAAGACCACGGTCCAGCTTATCTATCCGAAGGACGTCGAACTCGTGGGTCTCGAGGAGACGGCCCTCTACAAGACGAACGGCACGGTCGTGAGCACCGTGGAAGACGGCGACAACAAGGTCGTCACCATCGAGTGGGACGAGCCCGGCTCGTATTCAGGCGGCCTGACCTTCAAGCCCCATCTGAAAGTCGCTTCCGACAGCGCGCGTCCCAACGGCTCGTCTTTCGACGTCACGCTGAAGAACTTCAAGAAGACCATCTGGAACGACGTGCCGAACGCCGACAGGACGTCCGGCACGCAGAGCGCGACCATGAAGGTCACGGTCATCGACGGCGCGGTTCCCGAGAAGATCACGACCCATGCGCTCGTCGACTATGCGCCCAACTGGGCGCTTAAGAAGTACGACACGTACAATACGCGCCTGGGCGCCTATCTCATCAAGAATGAGCTTGCGTCTCCCACCTTGCCGAAGACCCTCGAGATGACCATCGATGAGGGCAACACGGCCATCGTCCGCGGTGTCACCATCCCCTATAAGGAGGGCATGGCCTACGGCGCCATCTCATGGACCGCATCCGACGGCACGAGCGGCACCGCCGATCCGAGCATTCTGAAGAAGTCCGACGTTTCGGCGCTCATCACCAATACGGCGCTGGGGCTCGACATCAATACATCCATCACGTCCATCAAGGTCGATCTGGGACCCATTCCCGGCGGCTACGACGGCATCAGGCCCATGCAGGACATCCTGACACCTGGGATCCCTCCAACAAGCATGTGACCGATGAGTACTATGGCTGGAGCTACATCTCCAACGGCGTGTACGGATCCTGGAAGCAGGGAACCGATGCCGACGTGAAGACCACGGTCAAGCTCTACACGGTTGGGGACGAACCGGGCGACGGAGAGGCCATCGTCGGCAAGTCGAGCGCACCCGAGGTGCTCAACGGACAGGGTTCCATCAGCAAGACCCAGATCAACGGCGGCGACTCGTTCACGATCCAAGGCGTCATCAACGATGCCAACTGGGATTGGAATCCTCTGCAAGAGCCTGTCCTCTACGCCATCATGCCCGAGGGGTTCTCCTACAGCGACCTGAACGTCACGGAAGGCACGCTTGGCGATCCCGAGTTCGTAGGGTCGTTCGACAGGAACGGCACCGAGGTCAAGGTCTGGAAATACCCCATCGACATCGGCGATGGAACGCGCGGCCAGTACCAGCCCGATTTTTCCATCAAGAGCATGAAGCTGAGCATGACGGTCAGCACCAACAAGCTCGCTGCGAAGGGCGTGTACCATATCAACGACTTCGTGGGATTCACCACGAAGGACTTCAAGGATATCGGTGCGGTCATCAAGAGCGAGAAGTGGGATCGCAGCAACTGGAACACCGATAAGTACACGGCGCTGTTCGGCGACAAGGTGAACTCCGGCGAGACGATGGTGTCTCTGTCCGAAGGCCGTGGCATCACCGTCGACCAGGCGTCCGAAATCGCCGCCGCCTCGACGTTCTCCGTGAAGGACGGGCAGACCGGCGACGTGACCGATTTCGCGTACGACCCGGCGAACAAGCCGGCCACCACCGCCGTTCTTCAGAAGGGCGATACCGCTACGGTCCGCATTGCCGTGCGGAACAACGCCGGCGTCGAGGCCTCTTCCACATCGCTGTTCGTGCCGCTGCTGTCCAAGGCCACAAACCTGGGGGATTCGTTCACGCCCGAGGGCTCGACCGAATTGCCGCTCAAGCTTGCGTCGGTCTCGGCCTCGTCCAACTACGCGGTGAAGTACCTCAAGCTGAGCGCCGGCAAAACGTACGACGTGAACCACGCTCCGCGGCCCGGCGATTACACCGAGGTCGACGACCCGTCCGAGGCCGATATGCTGCTTCTGGAATCCACCAGGCCCCTTGAGGCCAACGAGGGCGGCTACGTCGCCGTGTCCTACGCGGTGAACGATACGGTAGGTTCCGCCTGCAATGACAAGCGCGACGTGTTCAATACCGTCCTTGACTACGACATCGAAGGCAATCACTCCACATTGACGCTCGCCACCAATGCGGCGACCTTCGCAGGAACCGATGTGCTCCTGACCAAGGTTTGGAACGACGGCAACGATGCGGGCAAGCTGCGCCCGACCCCCGATGCCTTCGCGGCCGCGCTCACGCTTACGTCCGACAAGGGCATCGACCTGAGCGCCTTCGCGCCGCAGGTCAAGGACAAGGGCGACGGCACATATGAGGTGTCGTACCGGGGTCTTCCCAAGTACAAGGGGAATGCGGGCAATATCGTCGCCTACACGCTGACCGAGGGCGACATCGCGCATTACACGACGGATTCCGCGTCCATCCAGGGCAGCGGCACCACGGTGGAGGGGACCATCACCAACACCTACGCCCCTCGGCCGACCACGCATGATCCTGCGGTGGAGAAGAAGATAGAAGGGCCGAAGCCCTCGAGCCCCGACACCTTCTCGTTCGTGCTGAAGCGCACCGATGCGTCGTTCCCCATGCCCGCGGGCAGCGACGGCGATACGAAGACGATTACGGTCGAGGGCGCGGGCAGCCCCGAATTCGGCGACATCGCGTTCACCCTGCCGGGAACCTATACGTACACGATCACCGAAACGAAGGGGGGCGCCGCCTGCACCTACGACGGATCCTCGTATGCGCTGACGTACGAAGTGGCGGACGACGGTCAAGGCAAGCTTCGGGTGAAGCGGTCCATGACGAAGACCGTCGACGGCACGACCACGGTCGTCGACCTGGGTGCCCAGGGCGATGCCATCGGGGCGGTGTTCACCAACGTCTATCCCACGCCCGACATCCCGACGCCTACCCCGAACAACCCGACGTCCCCCGACCGGCCCAAGGCAACGAAGGTCCGAAAGACCGTCGGGACGCAGGCCCTCCCGCAGACCGGTGATGGCACGTCCTCGCCTGTTGGACTGCTTGCCCTATCTGCGCTTGTGCTTGCGTCGGGTTCTGTCGTACGCTGGCATAAAGGTCAGTAGGGCATAATTGGGAGCACGTCTCGATATAGCCCCTACGATGAAGCACGTTCGCGATACCTGAATTGCGTTATGGGGTTCGTGATCCGGCTTTTATCCTATGCCGGCAGGCGCATCCACGCGGTCAGCCTCTCGCAGAACTCCTCCGGGTGCAGCGTGAAGAACTCCGCGTGGCCCATCCCTTCGTTCTCGACGATCCGCGCACAGGGGAACGCCTCGCGAACGTACGCGATGTCCCACCTCCGCGCCCTCCTCTCGTCGGAGCCGTACCAGTACGCCACCCGGCAGCCGACGGGCGGCACGGGCCTCGGCATGGGGTAGTTGTTGCAGGAGTAGAACGAGCGCCAGATGGTCTTCGCGCTCATGCCGTGCATGGCCTCCTTGATGTACCCGAGGTCGTCCTCCGTGTACTTCCCAGGGTCGAACACGCCTCGCAGCGCCTGGACGCTCATGTGCTTGCCGATCTCCATCATCGCGAAGTCACGGGCGCCGATCAGGTAGGTCAGCGGCCTCCAGAGCCGATACGGGGTCATGCCGCCGTCCATCACGGCGCAGTCGGCGCCCGCCTTCCCGACCGCCAGCATCCGGGCCACGATGGCCCCGCCCATGGAGCAGCCGTAAAGGCACGTGACATGTCCGAAGCCATGCCCCACGAGCCATGCGGCCACCTCGTCGGCGACCTGTTCCACGCTCGTGAAGTCCGCCTCCGGCGCGTCCGGGTCGAAGCCGGGAATTGCCGGGATAACGAGGTGATAGTCTTCCCTCAATATCGGTATCACAAAATTGAAGACGTCCCAGCGCACGCCAAGGGGGTGGAACAAGACGATGGTCCCCTCGTTCTCCTCGCCGAACTCATGGATGGTCATTCTTCTTCACACTCCCCACAAGGGCCCTGCCCACGTGTCCATTCTCCCCCATTCCTCGTCATCAGCGCTATCGTCTCCACGTGCTTGGTGTGAGGGAACATGTCCACCAGCTCGACGGTGCTGACGGCGTAGCCCAGCTGCTGGAACTCTTTTAGGTCGCGGGCCTGCGTCGTGGGGTTGCAGCTTATGTAGACCACCCGGTGCGGCGCCAACCCCGCAACGCCGTGTATGAACGCCGGGGTCGACCCCGCACGCGGCGGGTCCATGAACACCACGTCAAAGCGCCCCTCCCCACACCCGGCGGCCTTGCGCATAAAGGCCGTGGCGTCTTCCCTCACGAAGGAGCAGCTCCCTCCCAGGCCGTTTGCCGTGGCGTTGCGACGGGCACAGGCCACCGCGTCGCCCACCTGCTCAACGCCGATGACACGGACGTCCTGCACCTCGGCGCCCCTGCGTCGCGTCGCCGCTGCGGCACAGATGCCGATGGTGCCGGTGCCGCAGTAGGCGTCAAGCACGCGCTCGCCACCCCGCAGGCCGGCTGCCTCTACGGCGAGCGCGTAGAGGACCTCTGTCTGCCTGGGGTTGGTCTGATAGAAGCTCGTGGGCCCAATCTCGAAGGTGCAGCCCAGCAACTTGTCATGCATGACGCCGGGCCCAAAGAGCGTGCGACACTCCCGTCCCAGGATGGCGTTGGTGCGCCGCTGGTTCACGTTCTGCACGATGGAGGTGACCTCGGGGTGGGAGCGCACGATCCCCTCCACCAGTTCGTTGGAGCGGGGGAGCTGCTGACCGTTGGTCACCAAGGTCAACAGGATATCGTCCGTGGCGTAGCCACAGCGCACCACCGCGTGTCGCAGGATCCCCCGCCCACGGTCCTCCTGGTAGGCATGGATGCCTACCTGTGCGCAGATGCACGCGACGTCATTCAGGATGGGCCGAGCGCGTGGGTCTTCGACAAGGCAGGCGTCACAATCCACGATACGGTGCGTGCCGGCGGCATAGAAGCCCGAGCGGATGGCCCCTCCCCTCGTGGGCGAGAAGGGCGTTGCGGCCTTGTGACGAAAGGAGACGGGCTCTTCCATGCCGTGGATTCGTCCCAGCCTTGCACCGTCGCGCCCCGCCACGGGACCCAGGAGCTCCTCCATCATGGACTGCTTGCGCCTCAGTTGGATGGGGTAGGGAACAGCGAGCCACTCGCAGCCTCCGCAATGGCGGGATATGGGACAGGTGTACGTGCGAAAGCTCATGGGTTCCCCTGCAGACGTGGAGTAAGGTTGAGGCACGCCGTCGATGGCGTGTGCCAATCCGGGCATGGCGCACGTTTCGAGAGAGGCGGGATGGGTGCGCCAGCGAGACTGACGTGCGACATTGTAGTTGAGCCCGGGGCAACGTTGATCCTGGGGTCGCGGTCGGCGTCCCCACGGCGGTGGGCCTCAGGGCTCGCGGAGGGAGCGAACATGGGCATGGTCACCAAGATCGGCATCATCGGCATGGGCCACGTTGGCGCGCACGTCGCCAACGCCATCCTCTACCAGGGACTCGCGTCCGAGATCTACTGCGTGGACTCCATCGAGAGCAAGGTCGCCTGCGAGGTCAACGACCTTCAGGACGCCATGCCGTTCTACCCGCGCCAGGCGCGCGTCTACAACTGCCACGAGAACTACGACGAGCTCCTCGCCTGCGATGTCGTGGTCAATGCAGCCGGTCACGTGGCCCAGAGCGCTGGCAACCGCGACGGCGAGCTGTTCTGCACAGCTGAGGAGACCAAGAAGTGGGCACCCCATTTCCAAGGCTACGAGGGCGTCGTCGTCACAGTCTCGAACCCCTGCGACGTCATCGCTACCATGATCTGGAAGCTGGCCGGGCTGGACCCGCGTCGCGTCATCGGGTCGGGCACCGCTCTTGATTCCGCGCGCTTGCGCCACGCCCTCTGGGCCGAGACGGGGTGCAACCCCAACTCCATCACCTCCTGGATGATGGGGGAGCATGGCGCCAGCCAGTTCGCCGCCTGGTCTCACGTCTCGTTTGGCGCCACGCCCCTCGCAGAGCTCGAAAAGAGCGACCCCGAGCGCTTCTCCCTTGACAAGGACGCGGTGGAGGAGGCCGCCCGTCGCGGGGGCTATGTGACCTACGCCGGCAAGGGCTGCACCGAATACTCCATTGCCAACGCCGCCACCGAGCTGGTGAAGGCCGTGGTCCAGGACTCCAAGCTCATCACCCCCTGCGGCACGCTCCTGGAGGATGTCTACGGGGGAAGCGGCCACTTCACCTCCATCCCCTGCGTCGTGGGGAAGGACGGTGTCGAGAGGACCTTCCCCCTCGCCCTGAGCGAGGTCGAGCAGGCAAGCTTCCACGCCAGCTGTGCCCACATCCAGGAGAACGTCGAGAAGATACGCTGTTGGTAGAAGGCCTATGGCTCTCGTCCCACCGCTCTTCCAGAGGCACCCCTGCGTCCACGCAGGGGTGCCTTCCTCATGTAGCCCCCTTCGTTAAGCACGTTTTAAAAAGAGGTCAAAAAGACGACCTGACGTTCTGCCAAAGGGGTACAGTAGGCTTAGTTTTGAAACGGGGTCAAAACATGGCTTCATGAGAAGGGGTGTGTCGCTATGCAGTCCAAGATCGCGCACGCGGCCGAACGCAAGGCGTTCGGGATGGTCCTCGACCAGATCATCAAGAGCGCCTCGGGCGATGACCGTGAGAAGAACATCGGCCACCTGGTCGATATGGCAGGCAAGTTGCTGAAGGACACCTCCCCCGGGGCCACGCGTGGCATCAAGAAGGGGCTCTACCCTGGGTCCAAGTGGGAGAAGTACCTGTTCAGGATCATCGACGAGACCAATCCGCACGTGCTCAAGACCGCCATACTGAATGGGGGCTACGAGGCCGCGTTCCGTGGACTGCGCACCACCACGGCCAACGCCGAGAGGGAGCAGTGCAACGTTCCCTGGATCATCCTCTTCGATCCCACGAGCGCCTGCAACAAGCACTGCGTGGGCTGCTGGGCCGCAGACTACGGGAACCGCCTGAACCTGACCTTCGACGAAATGGACCGCCTGGTGAGCCAGGCCAAGGACCTCGGTACGCACCTGTTCATGCTCACGGGAGGGGAGCCGCTGGTCCGCAAGGGTGACGTGCTGAAGCTGGCCGAGAAGCACCACGACTGCCTCTTCAACATCTTCACCAACGCAAGCCTCGTGGACGACGCCTTCTGCCGGGACGTCCAGCGCCTGGGCAACATCGTGTTCTCCGTGAGCCTCGAGTCCTATGAACCCAGCGTGAACGACGGTCGCCGCGGCGATGGCTCGTTCGAGGAGGTCATGAACGCGTTCGACCTCATGCACAAGTATGGACTGCTGTACGGCACCTCGACCGCCTATACGCGAGACAACACCGAGCGTGTCTCCAGCGACGAGTTCTTTGACCTCATCATCAGCAAGGGTTGTCGCTTCGCCTGGTATTTCCACTACATGCCCGTGGGAGAGGGCGCCAACGCCGACCTCATGCCGACGGTCGAGCAGCGTGAGTACATGTTCCGCCGCATCCGCGAGATCAGGGGGATCGAGGGCGGCAAGCCCATCTTTGCGATGGACTTCCAGAACGACGGCGAGTTCGTGGGCGGCTGCATCGCCGGCGGCCGCGTGTACTGCCACGTCAACGCGCGTGGCGACGTGGAGCCCTGCGTCTTCATCCACTACTCCAACGTCAACATCAAGACGGCGGACAGCTGGCTCGATTGCCTGAAGCAGCCCCTATTCCAGGCCTATCGCGCGCACTATCCCTGGAACAAGAACATGCTCCAGCCTTGTCCCATGCTGGAGAACCCCGCCATCCTGCCTCGCCTGGTCAACGAGTCGGGTGCGGCGACGTCCGAGTACGTCGCCCCGGAGAGTGCCGAGGACCTGTGCGGGCGCACCAGCCCCTACGCCCGCAAGTGGGCTCCCAAGGCCAAGGAACTCTGGAACGAGATGTATCCCACGGGAGAAAAGGTGTATGCCGACGAGATGTCCAGCAAGGACGTCAGCTACAAGGCCAAGGTCATTGCCGCTGAGGATGCAGCCGAGGAGGCCGTGGTCGACTAGCCTCGCCGAGGCCTATGTGACGTCTGCGGTGTGGTCCCGTGCGTTGCCCGATGCGCGCCATCGCAAGACCGTCCGACTGGCTACGCTGGGTCCAGCGCACTCGTGCGTCGTTTGGTGATGGATGGTGGCCTCGCCGCTGCGCTCCCTCGGCGGGGCCGCCTCACAATGCGGCTCGAGGAGGACCCATGGCTACATGCACCGAGAAGGTAAAGAACCTAGCGCTCGTGGGCCAAGGCGGCGTGGGCAAGACCATGCTGGCCGAGGCCATGCTCCATCTGACGGGCAGGACGTCCCGCCTTGGTGGGCACGCCGGCACCAAGCCCACGCTTGACTACGATAGCGAGGAAGGCGCGCGCGGCTTCTCCATCTCCACCACGATCGCCCCGGTAACGTGGGGTGGCTGCCGCATCAACGTGCTCGACGCGCCGTGCTATCCAGACTTCGTGGGCGATGCCTACGGGGCCCTGGCCGCGGCCGAGACCGCACTCTTTGTGGTGGACGCCGCCTCGGGGCCCGGCACCATCACCACGCGCCTGTGGTATGCGGCCGAGGATCTCGACATAGCCCGTGCCCTCTTCATCAACCGCCTCGACCGCCCGGATGCGGATTGGGACACCGCTCTCCTGACGGCCCAGGAGCGCTATGGCAGCCGCCTGGTCCCCGTGACCATGCCCATGGGGTCTGGCGCTGAGTTTGGCGGGATCATCGACGTGGTGCACATGACAGCGCGTCACCTTGAGGACGGCAAGCCCGTCGAGGAGGAGATCCCCCCGGCGTTCCGCGACGTCGCAGAGACGGTGCGCGCCCAGCTCATCGAACTCGTCGTCGAGGCCGATGACGATGCGATGATGGAGTACCTCGACGGAGGCACCATCGGACAGGAGCAACTCGAGGACCTTCTCGGCAAAGCGCTGGTCGGGCGCATCTTCGTCCCGGTCTTCGCGGGTTCGTGCGTGCACGAGGAGGGCGTCATCTCGCTTTTGAGCGCAGTGGCGGGGTGGTTTCCGACCATGGCTGATTACGGGCGCGTGCCTTTGGTCAACGGAGAGGAGCTTGACATCTCGCCCGACGACGACCGACCTGTTGCCTTCGTGTTCAAGTCGTTGCAGGACGCTCAGAACGGGAAGCTGTCCTTCGTCAAGGTGCTGGCGGGGACCGTCGCCCCGGGTGCCGAGCTCATCAACGCACGTACCCGCAAGACCGAACGCCTGGGCCATCTCTATCTGATGACCGGCCACGACATGGTCGACGTCAAGTCGGTGGCCTCGGGTGACGTCTGCGTCGTCCCCAAGCTTGACGCCATGACCGGAGACACGCTCTCCGTCACGGGGAAGGTGGAGGCGGCAGAGTTCCGCTTTCCCAACTCGCTCTACCGTGTGGCCATCGAGCCCGACCAGCGCGGCAGCGAGGGGAAGGTCTTCGCCTTCCTGGAAAAGGCCGCCGATGCCGATCCCACGCTCTCCGTCGGCCGCGACGAGGACACCGGTCAGACCATCGTCAGCGCCATCGGCGAGGCGCAGGTGTCCGTTCTGCTCGACCGTCTCGAGGATCGGGCTGGCGTGACGGCACATACCGTCAAGCTCCGCATCCCGTATCGCGAGACCATCCGTCGTGTGGCCAGCGCCCAGGGCCGCCACAAGAAGCAGACCGGAGGTGCCGGGCAGTACGGTGACTGCTGGCTGCGCGTCGAGCCCAACCCCGGGGCCGGCTACGAGTTCGTGGACGAGGTCGTGGGCGGCCACGTGCCACGCAACTTCATTCCCGCCATCGACAAGGGCGTCCAGGAGACCATGCGCGAGGGCGTCCTTGCCGGCTATCCCCTGATCGACGTCCGCTGCGCCGTCTACGACGGGTCCTACCACCCCGTCGACTCCAACGAGATGGCGTTCAAGACCGCCGCGCGGATTGGCTTCCAGAAGGCCGTGGCCCAGGCCGAGCCCGTCTTGCTGGAACCCATGGCGCACCTCAGGATCACGGTTCCCGATAGCTATGCGGGTTCCATCATGGGTGACGTGTCCGCCTCTCGCGGGCGTGTCGAGGGGATGGCCGCCGCGTCCGGCGCGGTGGAGGCCGGCCTCACCACCATCGAGGCCACCGTCCCGTACGCGGAGGTCACGGACTATGCCACGCGCCTGCGCTCGCTCTCGCGCGGCACCGGCGAGTTCGAGATGGAGCTCTCTGGCTACGAGCAGGTCCCGCATGACGTCCAGCAGCGTCTGGCCGAGGAGTACGCGGAGCGTCGGGCCGCTGGCGACAAGTAGGGTTGCAGGCAGGCGGGGCACACCGGCGGTCGGTGCGGAGCTGCTCAGGGCGTGGGCCCGCCCATCGTCGCCCTGCCTGCATTGGTGTGCATCGACGTGGGCATGCGGGTTGGCGTGGACGTGTGGTGAACCTTTGTGAGTCGTGCGCTGGAGAGACTCACACTACCTCGCCACACGTCCATTTTTTGGGGCCTTGGGGATGGCTGGTGAACTACTGTGAGTGGCCTGAGAGGCGAGACTCACAAAGGTTTCTGTCACGTCCGCAAAAGCGCAAAAGAGCGGACGGGAGAGGAACTTCTGTGAATTGCCCGTTGCAATTGCTCACAATACTTCCCCTCTCGTCCAGATACTGCCCGAAAGCGGATGCGTGGCGAGGTAGTGTGAACTTCTCTCGGCTCGTACTCACAAAAGATGTCCTCCCATCCAGCGTATCCCGAATTGCAGTGCCGGATGTCAAGAAAGCTGATGCCTGCGGTCAGCCTGCGGCTTGATCTCGATTTGCCCCTTGTGGCAGTCGCCCGAGGCTCTCAGCCACGCCGCCCGCCCGAAGCCCCCGTCCGCGTCCCCGCTTCCGTGCAATCCGTTGCGTAGGCCCGTCCGTCAGCGGAACGCCACTGGCACATGGTAAAATCTCACCCCAAACGGCGGGCCTGCCCAAAGGAGGTTCGCCGCCGCGCAGTCCAAACGCAATCCTAGGAGGTCGCGCGCTCGCGCATGGACGTAGTCATCTCTGTCACCGTCACGATTCTGCTCACCATCGTCAACGGGTACTTCTCGATGTCCGAGATGGCCCTCTCCACCGCCAAGCGCGTCATGCTCGAGCACGACAGGGACGAGGGCGACGCCAAGGCATCCCAGGCCGTCTCCGTCATGGAGAACGACACCACCTTCCTTGCGGCCATCCAGGTTGCCATCACGTTGGTGGGTTTCTTCAGCTCGGCATTTGCCGCCACGAGCCTGTCAGAGCCGCTGGGAGGCGTCCTCGCGTCCCTCGGCCTGGACGCTGCCGTGGCAGGGGGCATGGCCACCGTCCTCATCACGCTGGTGGTCTCGTACTTCTCCATCGTGGTGGGCGAGCTCGTCCCCAAGCGCATCGCCATGGCGGACGCGGAGCGCGTGGCCAAGCAGGTGGCTGGTCCCATCAGTGGCTTCTCCGCCCTCGCTCGGCCTCTCGTCTGGCTGACGTCGGCCAGCGCCGACGGCCTTTCGCGCCTTTTGGGCATCAAGTCCACCGATGACCGCCAGGATGTGTCCGAGGACGAGATACGCTACATGGTCACCGACTCTGACGACCTCTCCGACGAGGAGAAGTCCATGATCCACGAGATCTTTGACCTAGGCGATGCCATCGCCCGCGAGGTCATGGTTCCGCGCGTTGACATGACCGCCTTGGAGGACAGCTCCACGCTGACCGAGGTCCTGGATGTCATGCGCCGCACCGGTTACTCGCGCATCCCCATCTACCACGATGACGTGGACCGCATCGTGGGCATCGCCCACATCAAGGACCTCATCGGGCCTGTCGTGGACGACCATGCGGGGCCCTCGCGCATAAGCGCCCACCTGCGAAGCGCCGACTTCGTGCCCGACACCAAGGACATCATCCCCCTGCTCTCCGAGATGCAGACCAGCCACGACCAGATGGTCATCGTCGTGGATGAGTACGGCGGCACGGCCGGCGTCATCACGATCGAGGACATCATCGAGGAGGTCGTGGGCGAGATAGAGGACGAGTTTGACCCCGACAACAAGTACCTCACGCAGCTCTCGGATCGCGAGTGGCTCGTGGACGGGCGCTTCCCCATCGACGATGCCATCGAGTTGGGTTGGCCCATCGAGGACAACGAGGAGTACGAGACCTGTGCGGGCTTCGTGCTCGACCTCGCCGACGGGCTGCCCCGCCCCGGTGACGTCTTTGCGGTCGACGGCTACACCTTCCGCGTCCAATCCATGCGCGGACGCCGGGTTGCCATGCTGCGCGTGAGCGCGCCCGACCCCGCGACCAACGGCGAGGATGCGGCTGATGAGAAGGGCGTGGGATCCGACTAGCGTTCCCTCGTCCGGACCGATGCCCCCACAGCGGGGCGTTTCCGCCCCGACGGCGCGTCCCACTCGGATGTTTACTACAATGTCGGGTGTGCGGCGTCACCGTGATCCAGGCGGCTGTCCCCTTGCCGCACGCTCAGTGGGACGCACGTGCGACAGACGCGAGAGGCTCGGACGGAAGGTCACCCCATGGCACAGCTCATTGACATCCAAAGGGTCGAGGTCGGCCTGGAGAACCTCACCGCGCGCGTCCGCCTGTCAGACGATGCGCCGCTCATGACGAGCGAGGACCTGCATGGGACCACGCGCGTCTACAACCTGATGCCGCACATCATCGAACATGCCTGTCTGGGCGATGCCGGTAAGACGTTCAAGGCCGCCATGGGTAACACCGAGCTGGCGCACCTGCTGGAGCACGTGACCGTCGAGCTGCTTGCCCAGACCAACCTCGCCGGTGACGTGACCTCGGGGCGGACGTATCCCATCGACGGTGACGAGCGCCTGTACGACGTGCAGATCTCCTGTGCGGACGACGTCCTGACCGCAGGTGCCCTCTCGAGCGCATGCTGGATCATGGGCTGGGCCTTCTCGGGTGGTGGAGACCCTGCGCCCGACGTGGAGGCCATCGTCCGGGGGCTGTGCGGTCTGGTGGACTCGCTGGGTGACGAGCCAGGCAAGCGCTACGAGCACGAGGTCGAGGGCAGGGTGGCCGCCGAGGTCGAGGATGAGCGCCGTCGGCTTCTGGCCGAGCGCGAGGCGGAGATCGCTTCAGCCCGCGAGGTGGCCTACGCTGCGGCCGAGAGGGCCGCGCGGGAGCGTGCGGCAGCACATGCCGCCGAGAGGGCCGCACGTGTCGCTGCCGAGGAGGAGCGCCGCCAGGAAGCGGACCGTCGCGCGGCGGCGCGCCTGGAGGCCGAGCGCGTGCTGGCACAACGTGAGGAGGAGCTGAGGCGCCTGGAGGCCGAGCGCCAGCGCCTGGAGGCCGAGCGCCTGGAGGCCGAGCGCCTGCTGGCAGAGGTCTATGCGGCGGCCGAATGCGACGAGGGGCGCACGACGGACGGGATGGCTGCCACGGACGTTGCGCCCGGCGCAGCCGGCGCGAGCGCCGAGGACCCGCACCAGGCCCCGCGAGCCCAGGAGGATGAGCCGATCCCCGACTTCCTCGTGGACGCCACTGCGGGCACCGTCGATCCGGAATCGCCATCCGAGCCGGAGCTGCCCGCCGATCCAGCGCCGCAGGCCGAGCCCGATGCCTACGCCGCCCCGTGGGAGGACGTTTCCTCAACCGACGATCGGCGTCATGATGATATGCCTCCTACCCAGGGGGTACGATAGGGGGAACCGCGCGGGTGATTCCCGTGTGAGATAGCGAGCGACATCTGGCTTTGGCCAGGGCGAAGGAGGAAGTCATGAACGCAAGGGGTGCGATCGGTTTTGTGCTTGGCAGCATCATGGGTGCCGTTGCGGGGGTCACGGCCGGCGTCCTTTTGGCACCCCGCCCTGGTGCAGAGTCACGCGCCATGGCCGCAGACGCCATGAACGACGCATGGGACACCGCGGTCGACTCCTACGAACGCGGCGCCCGTGTCGTGAACGAGAAAATCAACTCCGTCCGTCCGGGCGTGGACGCCACCACCGACGAGCTTCGCGCCAAGGTCGACCTTGCCCGCGAGCGCATGGACCAGCTGCGCGACTCGCTGTCCGATGCCGTGACTGCCACCTCCACCCAGGTGCAGGATGCCGTGACGGCCGTGGCCGACAAGGTCAACGCAGCGGCGGATGATGCTACGGCCGCAGGCGAGACCGCAGCGGAGTCCGTCCGCATCGAAGTCGTCGACGGCGACACAGAGTAGCCGTATGCCCAAAGTCAGCGACCTCGTGGGGCGCAAGGTTTTCAGGCCCAAGCCAAGCCGTAGGGCGCAGGACGCGCGCTCGCGACTTGGAAAGGTGCATATGGCCGTCTTCTCGCCCGGGGGGTCGCGTCTCGTCGGCTTCACGGTGAAGCAGCCGGACGTCGCAGGCATGGTCAGACGGCCCGACCTCTTTGTGGCACTTGATTCCTGGAGGCCCACGGAGGGGGGGCTTCTCGTCACAAACGGCAAGGACTCCTACGACGAGCGCGCCCGCAGCCGCCTGGGCATCGACTGGGACCGCTGCATCATGTGGACGGGCATGGACGCCAGGACGGTCTCCGGCAGGACGCTGGGGTATGTGAGCGATGTCGAGTTCGATTCCCAGACTGGTTCCGTCTCGTCGTTCCTCGTGGGGGACGGCTCCGTGGCGCAGTCGCTCGTCGGGTCCATCGCCGTGCCCTCGGCCATGGTCCGCGGGCACGAGGACGGCTTCATGGTCGTCGATAATGCCGCAGCACAGCTCAGGCCCACGGGTGGTGCCGCGGCGGCCGCAGGCGAGGCCTCAGCGAAAGCGAGGGTCCAGGGCGCGAAGGCTGCCAGGGGAGCCGGCAAGGCCGCATCCTCTGCAGTGGACAGGGGGTCGCACGCCCTGGGCCGTGCCCTCGGAAAGGCCAAGCGCGCGCTTGAGGACGCATCTGCGGACGAGGGCGAGGTCCAGGGACAGCTGCCCGCGACCGCCGCACAGAACGTCAACGTCGGCGAGCCCCAGGCATCTGGGCGTCTGCACAGGTCGTCGGAGGAGAGGGCGGGCGAGAGCCCCAGGACCTACCGGCCGGCAGGGAGCGCTACCAGGGGGGGATCCGCTCCAGCCGAGAAGCCCGCCACCAAGGCCAAGAAGGCCCCCGCAAGGAAGGTCGCGCCACAGAGCGGGGGCCAGGGCCTCGATGCGGCCAGGGTGGTAGGGAGACAGCTAGGCAGGACCAAGGGGATGTTCGGCTCGTTCATGGACGAGTACAAGAAGGCCAGCAAGTAGGTCATACCCGAGCGCATCACCGTGCGGGTGGCGACTCGTCCCCATCCAGCCAAGAGCACCGCCTTGGCCCTAGTACCCCAATGCCTGCAGGACAAACATCACGACGGTCAGAATCGTCACGGTAACGATGGTGAACCACATCAGCGCGTTCCACATGCGCCCGTTGGCATGACGCCCCATGACATGGCGGTCACCGGCGATGCTTACCATGCAGAACAACAGGATGGGCAGCAGCACGCCGTTGATGACCTGGGCGACCATCATGATCGCAAACAGGTCGACGTTGGGGATGAGCACGATGAGCGCGGACGTTACGGTGATGGCAGTTATCATGCCTCGGTACACCGGGGCCTCGCGCCAGCTGCGGTCGGCGCCGCGCTCCCAGCCAAAGGCCTCGCACACTGCGTTCGCCGTGATGCCGGGCAGCACGCAGGCGGCCAGAAACGAGGCCCCCACCAATCCCACGGCGAACAGCGCCGAGGCATACCCCCCGGCCAGTGGCACCAGCGCCTTGGCCGCGTCTGCGGCATCGTTCACGCTGATGCCGGCAGGGAAGAGCACGGTCCCGGTCGTCAGGATGATGAACCAGGTCACGATCTCGGCGGCGATTGCGCCCGAGACGTTGTCGGCACGCTGTCCTGCGATGTCCCTCTCGCCCAGGTTCTTCTCGACCACGTTGCTCGAGACCATGAACATCATGTAGGGCGAGATGGTTGTGCCGATGTTCGCCACCAGCAGCGACACATAGCCAGGATCGCTCGACCACTGGGGCACGATGGTGCTGTGCAGCGCCGTGCCCCAGTCGGGCTGTGCGATGATGCCCGAGACTATGTAGGTCAGGAAGACGGCACTGAGCGCAAGCAGGATCTTCTCGATGCGCCGATAGGACCCGCTCAGCGTCAGAAGCCAGGTGGCGACGGCGGCGACGGGGACGCTGACCTGTATGGGGACGTTGAACAGCAGCATGCCCGAGGCGATACCCGCGAACTCGGACAGCGTGACGGCGAAGTTGGACACGATGAGCGACAGCATCGCGACGGCCGAGATGCGCACGCCAAACTGCTCGCGGATGAGCGATGCGAAGCCCTTGCCGGTCGCGCAGCCCATGCGCGCGGCAGTCTCCTGCACCACGACGAGCAGCAGGCACATGAGTGGGACCGTCCACAGCATCCCGAGACCGTACTGGGCGCCGGTCGTGGAGTACGTCGCGATCCCTCCGGCGTCGTTTCCGGCAAACGCCGTCAGGATGCCCGGCCCCATCGTCGCGAGGATGGCGAGCATCCCCGCCTTCTTGGTGTCACGTGTCATGCTAGATGCCCCATCCGCCCAGGACGGACGACGCCACGACGACGAACACCGCCACCGCCGCGACCATCTGGCACAGTGCGAGGGTGGTGCCCGAGGTCTCGAGGTTGCGCTCGTCCCGCCATCGCAGCGTCCTCAGGGTGGCAGGGGCCATGGCAAACGAGAAGAACGCGCCCGCCGCCGCGGCGCCAACACCTCCCAGCGCGAGGCGTCCCAGGTCGGAGTCCATGCCGAACAGGCTCCCGATGACGCCTCCGGCGACAAGGGCGACCAGCCCCGCGAACAGGAGCCCCAGCCCCAATCCCTTGAACGCGAACCCCACCATGGAGGGCGCGTCCTCGTCATCGGGGTCGTACGCTATGAACGAGTTGATGGAGTAGCTCGCCGCGTCGTTGCCTGCGATGACCGCGACGGGCAGCGCAAGGGCGAGCAGTGCCACGCCGATCAGGCCTATGCGGGTCCCGAGCAGAAGGGCCACCGCGACGGTCCCGGCCATCCAGACGAAGAACCAGGCCTCGTTGCGTATGAGCCAGGCCACGTCGTGAGAGCGGCCGCCCTCGCCGCCGTCACTGTGGCCGGCGCCTGCTATCTGCAGGTCCTCCTCGTGCTCCTCCTCGAGGACGTCCAGCGCGTCGTCGACCGTGACGATGCCCAGCAGCCTCCTGTTGTCATCCACGACGGGCATGGCCAGCAGGTTATACTTCGCGATGTCCTTGGCCACGTCCTCCTGGTCGTCATCGGGGCCTGCGGTGATGATCTCCTCGTCGATCGCGATGCTGGCCAGCCGCGCCGTCGGCTCGGCCAGGAGCAGGCTGTTCAGGGTGACGATGCCCGACAACCTCCCCTCCTCGTCCTTGAGGTAGACGTAGTGGACGGTCTCGAAGTCCTCGTCCAGGTTGCGCAGCGCATCGACGGCGTCTGCGGCCGTGCCGCCCTCGGGCAGGGAGAGCGCCTCCGAGGTCATGATGCGCCCCGCGGTGTCCTCCCGATAGCCAAGCAGCTGCCGGATGGCCTTGCGCTCCTGGACGCCCATCAGGCGCAGGAGCTTCTCGGCCTTGTCGTAGTCCAGCTCCGAGACGAGCTCCGCCGCGTCGTCCGGGTCCATCTCGGACAGCATGCGCGATGCGTCGCCCTCGGCCATGTCCCCCACGATCCTCGCCGCCATCGCGTCGTCGTCGAACTCGGCCATGGCCTCGGCGGCCTGCTCGTCGTCCAGCTGGGCGAAGACCTGTCCACGCAGGCGCGGGTCCAGGCGTTCCAGGATGTCGGCGATGTCTGCGGGATGAAGCTCGTCGAGCGTCTTGTGCGAGACCGAGAGCTTCACGTCGGAGAGGTCGCGGTCCAAGAGGTCCATGTAGTTCCAGGCGATGATCTTCTCGGGCAGGGGCTTCCCCAGCGCCTTCGCCGCCCTCAGCACCGCGCGCTCGAACGCGGGGGAGAGCGTGCGGAGTATGCCGCGCACGCCCACCTCGGCGCCCAGAAGGCGCAGCTGGGAGGAGCTGGTGTCAGAGAGCTTGAGGTCGTTCACGCGGACAACGCGCATGCCGCGCGTGTCGACGATCTGCTTGTTGAGCAGGTCGCGTGCGATCAAGACCTCGGTTGGCTGCAGGTACGAGAAGCGTATGTCCGTCTTCACGACCTTGAGGCGCAGCTCGTTCTCGTCGAACGAGTCGACGTACTTGCGCCAGGAAATCATGAACGGGGTCTTGCCGGGCCCCTCGACGGCGAGTGCCGTGACGCGGGGGAAGACCTCACCGGTGGCGATGCCCAGGTCGTTGACGCGACCGATCCTTTCGCCATCCAGGTCGAAGACGGGGTTTCCCAGTATCTGGGACAGGTAGATCATGAGGGCTCCTTAGTTGGTGGTGCCGCCGTGACGTCGCGTGGCGCAACGGCTCGTTCTCCGGCGTCCCTGCGGCGCGGCCAACTAGGGCAGACGCCGAGGGCTCATCGACTGTGAGGTCGGGGTTTCATCAATGACCTTTCTCCTGGACTACGGGATGGCTGGCGTGGCGCGACGCCAGGACCGTGTGTATTGTACACGGGCTGGCGAGACGTGGACCGTCTGGGAATTTAATGTGACGCGAGACGCTGCCTGCGATTTGCGGCCAAGGAGGGCAGTCTAGAATGGCACTGGCAAGACGGGTCGTCCGCAGGGCTAGGGACTGGGCCATCCCCCAGAGAGAAGGCAGAGCATGGACAAGTTCGAACTCATCCTCGACACCGCCGACGTGGAGGGCATCAAGCAGTGCCTCGACATCCTCGACGTCCAGGGCGTTACCACAAACCCCACGATCATCACCAAGTCCGGCAAGCAGCCCGAGCGGGCGATCCAGGACATCATCGATGTCCTGGACGAGGACCAGAAGCTCTTCGTGCAGGTCGTCGCCACCGGCTATGACGACATCATGGAGGAGGCCCGCCACATCGCGTCTCTGCGCGGCGGCAAGAACGTCTACGCCAAGGTCCCCGTCACCCACGCGGGCCTCAAGGCCATCAAGCGGTGCCACGTCGAGGGCATCAAGACCCTGGCAACCGCCATCTACAGTGCCGACGCCGCCTTCATGGCCGCCCACAACGGAGCTGACTACCTGGCGCCCTATGTCAACCGCATGTGCAATTACGGTGACGGTGTCGAGCAGGTCTGCGATCTCATCGACATGCTTGCCGTCCAGGGCTCGACCACCAAGGTCCTCGCCGCCTCCTTCAAGAACGCCGACCAGGTCCACAGACTCGTCCTGAATGGCATCCAAGCCGTCACCATTCCCGTGGACGTGGCCCTCGGCATGGTCGGCCATCCCGGCACCGCCATCGCGGTCGACGAGTTCTCTGCCAACTGGAAGGCTGCCTACGGCCGCGATACCCTGCTGGCCTAGGAGGCAAACGTCAGCCGGCCGGTAGACCTACAGGGACCTGAGCGTCGGGACCCCGATGCGCTGCAGCTGAAGCAGCGTGTCGGGGTCATTCGTGTCTGTGATGATGGCCGAGAAGTCCGTCAGCGACGCAAAGCGGAAACTACCCACGTGACCGAACTTGCCCTCGTCGGCCAGGAGGAACTTGTAGGAGGCGTTGTGGATGACACGCTCCTTGACCGAGCCGGAATCTATGTCGTTGGAGGTCACGGCCCAGCTCGTCAGGTCTATGCCACTGGCGCCTATGAATGCCTTCGAGAAGAGCAGGGGTTCCAGCAGGCTGACCGTCGCCGACCCCACGAAGCCATTGAGCTGCACGTTGAGGTAGCCGCCTGTGCCCAGGGCCGTGACGTTGCGTACGCCCGTGAGCTTGCGGAGCACTTCGATCATGTTGGTGGTCACGATGAGGCGCTTCTCGCCCGTGGCAATGAGGTCGGCCAGCATCGAGTTGGTCCGCGACACGTCGAGGAACACGCTGTCCCCATCGTTGATCTCGAGGTAGGCCCGACGTGCGACGGCCCTTCGTCCGCCGTCGCCTTCGTCATCATCCCCCGTGACGGAGGTCCCCCCGAGTGCGTCGCGGGGGGGACTGGGCTTGGGGGCGCTTCCGATGAGCTCCCCTGTGCCAGGTCTCCCCTGGCCGCCAAGGGATGCGGCACTCGGCGCACCACCGAGCCCCGCGGAACCGATCAGCCCCTCAAGCTCGAGGCGACCCGTGAGGGAGGGAATGAGCTCGCGACCGCGCACCTCTCGGCGCAAGGGGCCTTCGAGACGCGTGGCACCGCCATAGACGCGGGTGCACTTGCCCTCCTTGGCGAGCGCCTGCAGGTCCTTGCGGATGCTGTCAACGCTCACCCCAAAGCGCGTGGCAAGGTCGTCGGTGTCGACACGGCCCTCGAGTTCCAACATTCCCAGGATCTTGTCGCGTCGCTCGCGTCTGAACACCGCCTTCCCCTCTCGGATCTCGCGATGGCATGGTGACCGTGTGGCCCTCCTTGTAAGGAAGGTGTACTAAAAGCGTGCTCATCCCTCCTTTTGTCCACAAGCGATGAACAAATTTCACATTCTTCTTGCAAAACAGGAAAAAACAGGAATAGTATGTGAACATCCTGAGGATGACGAGATGTATGCCATGCAGGATTCGCATGTTTTGTGAAGTGCAGAGGTCCCCATCGTCTCCGGTCCACGGGCCGAGATTACGGTGGGCCTCTAGGAGGGAGGGCGACACGTGGCTACGATGGCAGACATGCTCAAGCGTGAGAACGTCCAGGTTGTCGAAACCTGCGGCGGCTGGGAGGATGCGATCGCCGTTGCCGTGCAGCCGCTGGTTGACGGGGGCTACGTCACGCCCGCCTACGTCGAGGGCATCATCGAGAACACCCACAAGTTTGGCCCCTACTTCGTCCTCGCTCCCGATCTCGCGCTTCTCCATGCCCGTCCTGAGCAGGGTGTCATCAGCCAGCAACTCGCCGTCACCGTCTTGCGCGAGGGCGTCGAGTTCAAGGAGGGCGAGCCCGTTCGCGTGCTTGTGACCCTCGCTGCGGAGAACCCCGACTCGCACATCGACGTCATGCGCGTCCTCGCCACCATGTTCTCCGATCCGAAGAACATCGAGAAGGTCGCCACCGCCTCGACGGCAGACGACATCTTTGGCTTCTTCGTCAGTGGCGGCGCCGAGTAACGACGGCTCGGCGGCGCCGATGGAAGCCACTGGCGCGCGTCCATTCAGGCAAGCACGAAGCAGGTTCGTTTCGATTTGAAGGGGGAAACATGGCAGTACTCGACTTCATAGTCAACATTCTGTCGACGCCGGCTATCCTGGTCGGGCTCCTCGCCCTCATCGGCCTCGCCCTCCAGGGCAAGCCCGTCGAGGACGTCACCAAGGGCACCATCAAGACCATCGTGGGATTCCTGGTCCTGTCGGCCGGTGCTGCGTTCTTGCAGTCCGGCTCCCTGCTCGCGTTTGGCGAGCTGTTCAACTACGCCTTCAACATGCAAGGCGTCGTTCCCAACAACGAGGCCGTCGTCGCCGACGCACTCCAGAACTTCGGCACCAGCTCGGCCATCATCATGGCCCTCGGCATGGCGTTCAACATCGTCCTGGCCCGCTTCTCCCGCATGCCCTACATCTTCCTGACCGGCCACCACACCCTCTACATGGCCTGCATGCTCGCTGTCATCCTCGGCGGTGCCGGCCACCTCGAGGGTGGCGCCCTCTATCTGGCGGGTGGATGCCTCCTCGGCCTGATCATGGTCCTCTCGCCCGCCTACTGTCAGGTCACCTTCCGTAAGGTCACCGGCTCCGACGGCGTTGCCCTGGGCCACTTCGGCGGCATCGGCTACTGGTTTGCCGGCGTCGTGGGCAGGCTCTTCGCCAACGACCCCAAGCGCAGGAGCACGGAGGAGATCTCCTTCCCCAAGCGTCTCGTCTTCCTGCGTGACACCACCGTCTCCATCTCCATCACGATGATGGTCTTCTTCCTCGTCGTCGTAGGAGTCGCCGTTGCCAAGGGCGTCCTGGGCATCGTCCCCGCGGGCACCGATCCCGCCTCCGCCTCCGCTCTCCTCGAGCCCTACGGCCTGACCGTCGCCAACGTGGGCGCACTGCTCAACATCGGCACCGAGACCACGACCAACTGGATCGTCTGGTCCCTCACCGCAGGCATGAGCTTCGCCGGTGGCGTCTACATCATCCTGTCCGGCGTCCGCCTGATCATCGGCGAGATCGTCCCCGCCTTCAAGGGCATCGCCGACAAGCTCGTCCCTGGCGCCAAGCCCGCCTTGGACTGCCCCGTCGCCTTCACCTACGCCCCCAACGCCGTCATCATCGGCTTCCTGAGCTCCTTCGTGGGCGGCATCATGGGCCTTCTCGTCCTCAACGGCATCAACGCCGCCATCCCCGTCGCCCTGATCCTTCCGGGCGTCGTCCCCCACTTCTTCTGCGGCGCCACCGCAGGCGTCTTCGGAAACGCCGAGGGCGGCCTCAAGGGCTGCATCGCCGGTGCCTTCGCGCACGGCCTGCTCATCACCTTCCTGCCCATGATCTGCATGCCCGTCTTCAACGCCCTGGGCTATGTGGGCACGACCTTCTCGGACGCAGACTTCTCCTGGATGGGCATCGTCTTTGGCAACGTCGTCAACTTCGCGCAGGGCGCCCTGCTCGTCGCCATCTGCGTCATCGTCTACATCCTTCCCATCGCCTATAACTTCGTGGCCCCCAAGAAGGAGCAGGCTACGGAGTAGCCATCAGCGTCCGCCTGGCGGTGGGACCGGGGTCGGGGGGTGCGGAATTCGCTCCCCGGCCCGCCTCTTAGGCAGACATTTGTCGTCTAAACGGACTTTTTTGCGCAAGCTATGTTGAACCACCTTCAATACTCGGTGGAGTCAGGTGACCGATGCGCCGTTCGCCTCGGCAAGCTCCTGTAGGCAATAGGTCTGCGACTCCTTGCGGGACGGGACGCATGACATGGCTCCGTCTCGCACGCAGCTGGTCACGCCATCATGTCGTCCTTCCCGGCACCGCTTGGGGGATGCGTTGCCCGCTGCGCGTGTCAGCTTTTTCAGTGCGTCTGCCCTGTGCTATCCCGGTCATCTTCCTGCCGGAAGGCAAAGCGAGTAGACTGGGGGCCGGTCGTTCTCACGCACCGCTCCCCACGGTGGTGTGACCCATAAAAAAGGAGAGCAAGATGGCAATTCGCAAAATCATGTGCGCCTGCGGTTCCGGTCTGGGTTCCTCCCTCATCGTCCACATGAACACGGAGGAGGTCGTGAAGAAGCTCGGCCATCCGGAGATCGAGGTCGACCACACCACCATCTCCGACGTCAACCCCACTGCGGCGGACCTCTTCGTCGTCGGGGCGGACCTGGGTGACTTCATCTCCAACATCCCCGACGAGCAGAAGGTCGTCCTGACCAACATCCTCGACAAGAACGAGCTCGAGCGGAAGATCGCCGCGCATCTGAGCTAGGGTCGCCTCGCCTCGGGGGCCTATCCGCGCCCGAGCCTCTTTCCGTCGAGAAGGGCGCGTCTGCGTGCTCCCTGCCAACTAAGGAGTGAAGCTAGTGGAAGAGAAGGAACTCAGGGGCGTCAAGCTCCTTGCGGCCAAGGTCCGCCGCGACGTGCTTGCGATGCTCCAGCATCGTGGGTATGGCCATGTGGGCGGCTCGCTCTCCCTGGTCGAGGCCTACGCCGTCCTCTATGGCAAGCAGCTGCGCTATGACGCGGCCAACCCCCACTGGGAGGGGCGTGACCGCGTCGTGCTCTCCAAGGGCCATGCCGGGCCCGTCATGTATTCGACGCTCGCCGAGTGCGGCTTCTTTCCCACGGAGTGGCTCATGACGTTGAACGATGGGGGTACCAGGCTGCCGTCCCACACCGACCGCCTGAAGACCCCCGGGGTCGATGCGACCACGGGCTCCCTGGGCCAGGGGACCTCAGAGGCCGCAGGCATCGCGCAGGCCCTTGCCATGAGGGGGTCGACGTCCTACACCTACCTCTTCGTCGGTGATGGCGAGCTCAACGAGGGGCAGTGCTGGGAGGCATTCCAGTTCATCGCCGCCAAGCGCCTGAGCCGCTGCATCGTCCTCATCGACGACAACAAGAAGCAGCTGGACGGCACCACCGACGAGGTCATGTACAACTTCGACCTCGCAAAGAAGATGGAGGCCTTCGGATTTAGCACGCAGGTGGTCGACGGGCAGGACATCCGCGCCATCGACGCCGCCATCGACGCCGCCAAGCGGAACACGGAGACTGTCAACTGCATCGTGCTCGACACCACCAAGGGCGCGGGCGTCCCCTACTTCGAGCAAGCCGTCTCGAACCACTCCATGAAGTGGAACAACGATGAGATCAACCAGGCGACCGCCGAGGCGATCGCCCGACTCAACGACGAGATCGAGAGGGGTGAGGCGTAATGTTCAAGCTCGCCGAGGACTGGGGCGCCGCCGGCAGGCCCTATCGCGATGCCGTCGTCGACACCCTGATCGACATGATGACAGGCGACGCGTCCATCGTCATGCTCGAGGCCGACCTAGGCGGCGCCTCGGGCACCCTCAAGATCCAGAAGGCGCTGCCCTCGCAGTTCATCGAGTGCGGCATCTCCGAGGCCAACATGATGGGCGTCGCAGCAGGCATGAGCTCCGAGGGCTTCATCCCCTTCGTCCACACCTTCGGGCCGTTCGCCACCCGTCGTGCCTTCGACCAGGTCTACCTGTCCGGTGCCTACGCCCACAACACCCTGAACATCTGGGGCTCCGACCCTGGCTTTACGGTGGGGGCCAACGGGGGCACCCACACCACCTGGGAGGACGTCGCGCTCATGCGGACCATCCCCGACGCCGTCGTCGTGGACGGGGCGGACCCCGTCCAGACCGAGTGGGTCGTCCGCGAGTTCTCCAAGTCCAGGGGCATCCACTACCTGCGCTGCGGTCGTAAGGCGTCCTACAAGGTCTACGAGGAGGGCTCGACCTTCGAGCTGGGCAAGGGCAACGTCATCCGTCGCGGCACGGACGTGCTGATCGTGACCGCAGGCCAGCTTGTCAAGGATGCGCTCGATAGTGCCGACGGCCTCGAGGGGCAGGGCATCTCCGCCGAGGTCATTGACATGTTCTGCATCAAGCCGCTCGACGTCGATCTGCTCGTGTCGGAGTCTGCCGGCAAGCGTGCCGTCGTCACCTTCGAGAACCACGGCGTCATTGGTGGTCTGGGAGACGCCTGCGCGTCCGCTCTCATGGAGGCCGGCGTCGCCGTGCCCTTCAAACGCCATGGCGTCGTGGAGTCCTTCGGCCAGGTCGGTACCGCCGATTGGCTGCAAGCCACCTTCAAGCTCACCGCAGCGGATCTCGAGGAGACCGTGAAGTCCCTTCTCGACTAGAGTTACTCCCACATGGGGCCGCTCCCACATGGGACCGCTCCCACACACCACACCGAGGGGCTTGTCGCCCGGAAGGACGGGGTCATGAGGCTCAACCAGTACATGGACCACACGCTGCTCAAGCAGGACGCAACCAAGTCGCAGCTCGACAGGCTGTGTGACGAGGCCGCCGAGCACGGCTTCAAGACCGTCTCCATCAACTCATGCTGGACCAGGCACTGCGCCGAGCGGCTGGCTGGCACGGGCGTGGGCATCACGAGCTGCATCTCGTTCCCCTTGGGCGCCTGCTCCACGGCTGCCAAGGCCGCCGAGGCCAGGCAGGCGGTGGCAGACGGCACCACCGAGATCGACATGGTCCTCAACGTGGGGCGTCTTGTCTCTGGCGATGACGACTACTGCACGGAGGACATCCGTGGGGTGGTCGAGGCGGCGGACGGCCGTCCCGTCAAAGTGATCCTCGAGGTGTGTCTGCTTGATGACGAGCAGATCGTCCGCGCCTGCAAGTGCGCCGTGGCGGCAGGCGCCGCGTTCGTGAAGACCTCCACGGGCTTCTCGACCGGCGGGGCCACCATCCATGCGGTCAAGCTCATGCGCCAGACCGTGGGCGACGCCTGCCAGATCAAGGCTGCGGGTGGCATTCACACCAAGGAAGAGGCGCTTGCGATGATCGAGGCGGGTGCCGACCGCATCGGAGCCTCCGCCTCCATCGCCATCTGCGAGGGGTAGCATGCGGCTACAGGGCCCGTCTGTGCCACTGGATCCGGGCCCTCCTGGCCTAGAATGACCCCGGACGATAGGGAGGCGGCTGTGATTGCGCATGCCGCTGCGCGCCTGTGGGGAGGGCTGTCCTTTGCACGTGGGAGTCGACAAGAGACGGGTCCTGAAGGTCGCAGGGTGGGCTGCGGGATCGGTCCTGCTGGTGGCCGTGGTCGCGGCCAACGTCGCGGCCGTGATGTTCGGCGAGACGCTCGAGTCGTTTTTGAGCACCGACAAGATCGACGTCACGGATACGGAGCGCCAAGCCCAGCTTGCGCGTGACGCAGCGCTGGCAGGTGAGGTCGAAGGCGGGGGGCTCGTTCTTCTCCAGAACCGCAATGCGATCCTGCCCCTGGCGAAGGACGTGACGAAGGTCAACGTCTTCGGATGGGGCTCGACACAATGGGTGACGAGCGGCTCGGGTTCGGGAGGCGTCGCGGGTGAGAGCGCAGGCATCCTGGACGCGCTGACCAGTCGTGGCATCCAGTACAACGAGGGACTTGCCCAGATGTACCGCGACTTTCAGGCCGACAGGCCATGGAGGGACGCGGGTACGTTGAACTCGCGCGCGACGGAGTTCTGCCGTCTGTACGATCCGGACATCTCCGACGAGGGCTACTACTCCCAGCAGCTGCTTGACAGTGCCAGGGACTACTCCGACACGGCGATCGTGGTGCTGTCGCGCATGGCGGGCGAGAGCATCGACTGCCCCCGCGAACAGCTGCGCGTCCGTACGAAGGGGGCCTCGCCGGAGTGCGCGATGGGCCGCAGCTACCTGGAGCCCTCTCCCGAGGAGGAACGTCTCGTCAGGTACGTTGCCGCGAACTACCAAAACGTGATCGTGCTGGTGAACTCGACCAACGCCATGGAGCTGGGCATCGTCGAGGACGTCGAGGGGGTCGACGCCTGCCTGCTCTGTGGTGCCACGGGCACCGACTCCGCCGGGGCGGTGGTGGATGCGCTCTGGGGTGACGTGAACCCATCGGGGCGCACGACCGACACCTATGCCTACGATTTCAGCACCAATGCGAGCTATGCCAACGCTGGCGCGGAGGGGGAGGGCTGCTACGTTGGCTCGCGCGGGCTCTACCCGGCAGACGGTACTCCCGACACGAACGAGGGCGTCGCCGCAACGTACGACACGGTCCGCTTCGTCGACTATGTCGAGGGAGTCTATCTGGGATATCGCTGGTATGAGACGGCTGATGCCGAGGGATACTGGGACGACGTCTCCAACCGCCATGGCATGGGGTATGCCGCCGTGGTGCAGTACCCGTTTGGCTATGGCCTCAGCTACACGGCATTCGATTGGAAGATCGTCTCGCGCAGGCCACGCCGTGGCAGTAACCTGGCAGACGATGACACCGTCACGACGACGGTGCGCGTGACCAACGTCGGGCCTGTTGCGGGCAAGGACGTGGTGGAGCTCTATGCGACGCCTCCCTACATCGCAGGTGGCATCGAAAAGCCCTCTACCGAGCTTGTGGCCTTCGCGAAGACCGACTTGCTGCAGCCGGGAGAGTCACAGGACGTGGTGCTCAGCTTCACGACGCGCGACCTGGCAAGCTACGACTGCTACGACGCCAACCACAACGGCTTTGCGGGCTACGAGGTCGAGCGTGGCGACTACCAGGTCGAGCTCAAGCGCGATGCCCACACCCTGGATGACTGCGCCCATGCGAGCGCCACCTATCATGTGGACCATGACATTTGCTACGAGACTGACGCCACAACCGGGGCTGCGGTCACCAACCGCTTTACGGGAGACGTCGCGGAGGCCGGCATCTCGATCGACGGGGTGACGACGGGCGCGGGCATCCGCTACCTCACACGCGCCGACTTCAAGGGAAGCTTCCCCCAGACGCGCGACGTGGACCGTCCCATGTCCAACGCCGTTCAGATCTTCAACCGCTATGACGCGGGCCTCGCCACCGCCCAGGATGCCGCCGCGAGTCGCGGGGCGTCCGTGGGTTCGGAAGCATCGGGGCCCGATGACGTGACTCGCGAGGGTGATGCGTCGCCCACGGCCGACGCCGACGAGGCCGCTCCCGCCGCGTCAGGCCTCGCATCGGCATATGCCCTCACGTCGAACGGGGCACTCACGCCCCTGGGTCGCGAACTGGGAGAAGACTACAACGACCCGCGCTGGTCACCCCTCCTCGATCGCCTGGGCCAAAGCGAGATGGAAAGGTTCGTGCTGCATGGGTACTCCAACTCAGGAGCACTCGAGGGGGTTTCGAAGCCGCGTACCAAGGACCTGGACGGGTCGTCTCAGGCGGCGTCGTTCAATCAGCTGAGATACGGGACGGGCTTCCCCAGCCCCACGGTCCTGGCCCAGACATGGGACACCCAGCTTGCCCGTCGCTATGGGAGGGCCGTGGGCATGGAGTGCGCCATGCTCGGCATCGACGGTTGGTACGCGCCGGCATGCAACCTGCATCGCTCGCCGGTGGGCGGGCGCAACTACGAGTACTACTCGGAGGACCCGCTCGTCTCGGGTGAGATGGCCGCACAGACCATCCTGGGATCGAAGGAGACGGGCACCTTCTGCTACCTCAAGCACATGGTGCTCAACGAGCAGGACTCCTACCGGGACTCGCTCTACACCTGGCTGACCGAGCAGTCCCTGCGGGAGCTGTACCTCGAGCCGTTCCGCATTGCCGTAGAGGAGGGGGGCGCCACGGGAATGATGAGCTCATACAACCGCATCGGCGCCATCTGGACCGGTGGCAGCAGGGCGCTGCTCACGGAGGTGCTGCGCGGCGAGTGGGGCTTCCGGGGTTCGGTCATCACAGACTACAGCGACCATCACAGCTACATGAACGCAGACGAGATGCTGCGTGCGGGAGGCAGCCTCTACATGGATGGCGTGTTCCGCGACGGCTCGTTCCGCTTCGGGACCGATTCGCCCAACTTCCGCGCCTGCCTGCGCCGCGCCACCAAGGATGTCATCTACGCCTGGCTCAATGCCCGTGCGGCAAACCTTGCCTACAACGATGCGGCCCTGCAGGCGGGCACGGCCACGATCGACCGACCCCTCAAGCACCGGGGCGTCTCGCCGGTGCTCGTGGGCATATCCGTGGTAGATGCGGTTGCGGCGCTGTGCGTTGCCGTCAAGGCCCACAGGGTGCTCAGGAGACGCGCACGGAAGAAGGGGCACGCAGGAGAGTGACCCGCGTGCCCCAGGGATGCCCGAAGCGATCAGCCGTCGCGCGATGGGAACGGCTAGAACTTGACCTGAGGAGCCTGTCGTGCGGCGGCATCCTCGATCTCGAAGCCCCTGCGCACGGTGAACTTTGATCCCGCGACGATGTTGCCGGGGAAGGTCTCGATCGCGTTGTTGTACCCCAGCACGCAGTCGTTGAAGCTCTGGCGAGCGTAGCTGATCTTGTCCTCGGTGTCCGTGAGGTCTCCCTGGAGCTGCTGAAAGCCAGCGTTTGCCTTGAGGTCGGGATAGGCCTCGGCAACGGCAAACAGGTGGCCCAGGGTCTGGCTCAGCTGGTTGGAGGCCGCCATCTTGGCCTCGGGCGTGGTTGCGGCGTTGACTGCGGCGCGGGCGCTGGTGACGGCCTCGAGGGTCTGGGACTCGTGGGCGGCGTAGCCCTTCACGGTCTCCACCAGGTTGGGGATGAGGTCGTTTCGACGCTGCAGCTGCGCGTCTATGGTCTGCCAGGCGTTGTCGCAGCGGTTGTCCTTGGCGACGATGCCGTTGTAGATCGAGACGAACCACACGCCAAGTACGACGACGAGGGCAATGACGAGGATGACGAGAGCCATGTCCGGTCCCTTCTTTGCGGGGCGGGCCCTATGCCAGCCCGGAACGTTCGCGTTGCAAAGCTTGGGAGAAGTATACCCGTACGCGCCAGGCGGATACTCGTTCGTCGCATGGCGTGATGGGCGGACGGGAGCCCGAGCGGGCGGAGGAGGAGGGATTCGAACCCTCGGTGCGGGATTGCCGCACGACGGTTTTCAAGACCGCTGCATTCAACCACTCTGCCACTCCTCCGTGGCCGGGCGGATATATCCTACCTCATACAAGCAGGCATGCGACACGGAAAGGCCTTGCATGGACGAGCGAGACGACACCCCCACGGTCGAGGATGAGCGCTTCATGGGACTTGCCCTGGAGGAGGCATGCATTGCTGCCACGGAGGACGAGGTTCCCATTGGGGCGGTCGTCGTGTGTGGCGGTGAGGTGATCGCGCGCGCACACAACCGCCGCGAGACGGACGGGGACCCCTCCGCCCATGCCGAGTTCTCCGCCATGGTCCAGGCCGCGCGCGCCCTGGGGCGCTGGCGTCTGACGGGTTGTACCGTCTATGTGACGTTGGAGCCCTGCCTCATGTGCGCGGGCCTCATGGTGAACGCCCGCGTGGACCGCTGCGTCTATGGGGCCGCAGACCCAAAGGGCGGTGCCGTGGGCACGCTCTACGACGTGAGTGATGACGCTCGCCTCAACCACTCCTTCCCCGTGACCGCAGGTGTGTTGGAGGATGAGTGCGCCCAGATCCTGCGTGACTTCTTCCGCGTACGGCGCAAGGCGAGGGAAGCGAGGTAGCCAACCCCCTGCCGCCCCGGGGCCCAAAGCGACCGTTTACCGTCGAGGGGGCGTAGTGGCCGACAAGTTCTTCCAAGGAGGGTTGTGTGAGAGGCAGGGACTGCCTATAGTACATAAATGTACGGACATTAGGACATACGGACATTTATCGCTTTTGGTGCCGCTAGCCTCAGCGTGCTTGGACACAGGAAGGAAGTTAGATGTATACGACGCTTCAGAACGTTCTTGCGGAGGCTGATCAGCTCAACATGGCTGTCGGCGCGTTCAACACGCACAACCTCGAGATGGTCCAGGCCATCGCCAAGGCGGCAGGCAACCAGAAGACGCCAGTCATCATCCAGACATCCGAGGGCACGGCGAAGTACGTCGGCATGAGGACTCTCGTTGCCGTGGTCAAGTCACTCGCCGAAGCGCTCGGCGTTGATATGGTCCTCCACCTTGACCATGCGAAGAGTTGGGACAACATCCGCGAGGCCGTTGACGCGGGCTACACCTCAGTCATGTTCGACGGCTCCGCACTCCCATTCAAAGACAACATCCTCGGGACAAGGCGCGTTGTCGAGTATGCGCATGCCGCCGGCGCGTCTGTCGAGGCAGAGCTTGGAACTGTTGGCGGCACTGAGGACGGCCTTGTCGTCAATCCAGATGCAGCCAAGCTGACCGATCCGGATGATGCGGTCGAATTTATCGAGAGGACCGGCATTGATGCGCTGGCTGTGGCAATCGGCACCAACCATGGCCAGTACAAGTCGAAGACAAGCATCAACCTCGACGTCCTTGAGTCGATCCATCAGGTTGCAACCAAGCCGCTCGTCATTCACGGAGGTACCGGCGTGTCTGACGCCGACGTCCACAAGGTCATCGACCGCGGCATCAGAAAGTTCAATGTCGGCACCGAGCTTCTTGTCCAGTGGAATCGCAAATCCAAGGAGCTCTATGAGGCCCACAAGGAAAATGTCTCTAACCGCGACAATGTCGTACCGGCACTCGAAGTGGTGCAGGGCATTGTCGAACGGAAGATCAGCCTCTTCAAGAACATCAGGTAGCGGCCGCGTCCCGTCGGGGGGATTTGGAAGGGGGGGGAAGGTGAGCATCTGCTGCATCGGGCAGTCTGCCTACGACATTACGGGACGCGTGGACGGGGACCTTCGTCCTGATACAAAGTATCGCATGGAACACCATACAGAGTCTCCCGGCGGTCCGGCCTTGAATGGTGCGTGCGTCTGCGGCCTTTGGGGTGCCGACGTCTCCCTCGTGTCCCGCATCGGCAAAGACGCGTATGGCGCGCGGATAACGGAGTCCCTTGGACGCTACGGCGTTAAGACCGAGCTCATGATCGTGGACCCAGAGGCGAGAACGTCACTCAGCCTCATCGTGACGAATGGAGCGACGGGTGGAAGGACCATATTCAACTTCCCCTCGCCCCATGGGCCTGTTGCTCGGATGGCGCTACCGGACGACGCCCCGTCAGTCATGCTGCACGACGGGCATGAGCCAGAGGCTAGCCTCGAATACATGCACGCCTTCCCAGGCGCACTGAACGTCATCGATGCCGGAACCTGTCGCGAAAGCACGCTATTGGTCGCGCGCCTGGCCGACTACCTCATTGCGTCGCAATCCTTCGCGACCCAGTATCTTGGGCATGGCCTGACATTGGAAAACGATGCCCGGCTTGCAGCCGAGCTCGTGGAATTGCGCGAGATAAATGGAAGGCGGGTGGCTGTAACCCTTGGAGAGTTAGGGTCCGTTTACCTCGGGGAAGATGGCCTGGTGCGCATGCCTGCATTCAAGACGCGAGTCTGCGACAGCACGGCTGCGGGCGATATCTTTCATGGGGCGTTCACCTTTGGCGTCCATGCGGGTCTTTCCATGCGTGACAGCATGGTTTTGGCAACGATGGCGTCATCCGTTTCCGTTTCACGGTCTGGGAGCCAGACGTCAATCCCATCTTTGCCAGAAGTGCGCGAGCAGCTCCTGTCCAAGGGGATCGCCATTGGCTTGGGGAGAGGTGGTGAGTCATGACGCGTCACGTGAGCAACGGGACAGAAGACACGCCCTTGCCTAACAACCTCTCTCGTGAACAGCTGTATTACCAGCTGTATAACATCGTCTTCCAAGACATCACCAATGGGGTCTATGAGGTCGGCGACCTGATCCCCTCGGAGACCGAGTACATGCAGAAGTTCTCGGTCAGCAGGGCGACCGTCCGTAAGGCAATGGAGATGCTCGTCAATAACGGCCTTATCGTCCGCCGCCGCGGCTGTGGCTCGGAGGTCGTCTCTGCAAAGCCTGCGACTGCGCTCCGTAGCGTGGAGTCGTGCATTAAACGGCTTACATCCGACCACGTGATTCCCATCAAGTGCGTTGTCTCTGCGGAAATGACCACGGCTGGGAAGGATGTCGCGGATGCGCTGAACGTTCGGACGGGCTCTTCGGTATACCGTCTCGAAAGGGTGCGTTGCGCAGGGGAGACCGCCTATTATCGCGAGACGATCTTCCTTGCCGACGACTATGCGCCCGCCATCCTCGAGCACGACTTCTCCAGGGAGTCCCTCCGTGCCTATTACTCCAATGTCTTGCACGTTAGCTGGGCTCGCGCAAACCAGCAGGTTTTTGCGGTCCCCGCCGATGGGGACACGGCGCGGCTTCTGGGCATTGAGCCAGGCGTTCCGGTGCTTCTGCTAAGACGAACCTCATTCGATGAGTCGGGCATTCCCCGTGAGTACCTGGTCGCCTCGTACAGGACTGATCATTACTACCTCGATATGACCTTAGAGGCATAGCGCGAGCGGGCTCTGGGGCCCTCAGGTCTCCGATTCAACATTTTCTCAGGGGGGAATATGGCAGAGGAAGCAAGTGTCACCGACCTTCTCAGGCCCGAGAACATACAGGTTGTCGATAGCGTTGCAAACTGGGAAGACGCCATTCGCATCTCGTTGAAGCCCCTAATCGAAGGGGGATATGCAGAACCGAGATATGCAGACAACATAATCGCAGACACCAGGGAACTCGGCCCCTATTACGTCCTTACCGAGGATGTGGCGCTCATACACGCCCGCCCCGAGGAGGGTGCCATCAAGAAGCAGATGGCAGTCACCTTAGTGCATCGGCCCGTCACTTTCCCAGAGGGCTCCTTCCCTGTCAGGCTGCTGTTCGCCCTGTCGGCAGAAGACTCCCACTCGCATATAGAAGTCATCAAGATGCTTGCCAGCATCTGCATGGAGGAGTCTCGGGTGGAAGACCTAGCAACATGCGAGACCCCAGAAGAGATTTATCGCCTGCTTACCGCTGTGGCCGGCGGGTAGCGAGGCGGACTTCGAGCGACGTCTGATGGCAATGTAGACATGTGAGAGGAGGTATAGAGGATGATAAAGATAACTGCGGTCTGTGGAGCTGGCCTCGGGAGCAGCCTTGCGTGCCAGATGGCAATCGATGCCGCCTGCAAGGCCATGGGTGTGGAAGCGAAGGTGAACCATACCGACACCACCTCGATCGGCGCCCTTGCAAGCACGACGGATGTCGTCTGCGCCGGGGCGAACTTCAAAAAGCTGATTGAGAAGAAGAGCCTTCCGTGCCCCGTCATCTACCTCGACCGCTTGGTCGACAAGAAGGAGATAACGGCGAAGCTCACACCGGTTCTCCAGGAAATGGGAGTCCTTGAATAGGGTCCTATAGCCAACTCCAAACACGCCCAGCCTCACATGCCTTTAGGGGGAAACATGGTCGTTCTCCAATGGATCATCGACAACATTCTGACGCAGGCCGCCATCATCATCGCGCTCATCGCGTTCCTTGGCCTGGCACTCCAAAAGAAGCCGGCCGGGGAGGTGTTCTCCGGTACCTTGAAGACAATGTTCGGCTTCATGATCCTCTCTGCTGGTTCGTCCATCCTGCAGGGGTCCTTGAAGTACTTTGGGGCCTTGTTTAACTCAGCGTTTAACCTCGGCTCGTCAGGCGGTGCCGTCGTCGCGTCGATCGAGGGCATCAACGGTCAGGCCATGACCGATTTGGGACTTGGCTCCGAGATCGCCATAGTCCTCGCCGGCATCTTTGTCGTCAACATCCTGCTTGCGCGCCTCACTAAATTCAAGTATATCTTCCTGACGGGACAGGCCCTGCTCTGGGAGTCAACGCTCGCGGTCGTGTTCTCCTGGTTCCTCGGCCTCAGGGGCCTCCCCCTGATTCTTCTCGCCTCGGTCGTGGGAGGCTGCTTCGCGACCCTCATGCCGGCTATCGCTCAGCCCGTCGTGCGCAAGATCACCGGCTCCGATGACATTGCCTTGGGTCACTTCTGCACCATCGGATACATGGTTGCGGCCGGTGTCTCCAAGCTGGTCGGTAAGGAGGAGGATTCGGCTGAGGACCTCGAGATTCCCGAGAGCCTCGACTTCTTGAACGACACGTACGTCTCTGTCTTCCTGGTAATGATCGTCTTCTACCTTGTCACGGCCATTGTCGCTGGGCCTGACAAGTCGGCTGCAGTTTGTGAGGCGCTCGACATGAGCGCCGATGTCAACTATCTCGTCCAGGCGTTCCTGCAGTGCAGCACCTTCGTCATCGGCCTCTATGTCCTGATGATGGGCGTTCGGCAACTGCTCGATAACATCGTCCCCGCCTTCCAGGGCATCTCTCAGAGGCTCGTTCCTGGCGCCAAGCCCGCCCTCGATTGCCCCGTCCTCTTCCCATATGCCCCCAACTCCGTCATCATGGGCTTCATCTTCACTACCGTCGGTTCGCTCATCGGCATGCTCATCACTCCCGTTACGGGCTATCTCGTCATCCCCGGAGTCATGTCCAACTTCTTTGCCGGAGGCACCTCGGGCATCTTTGCCAACGCCGTCGGCGGCCGTCGCGGCTTGATCATCGGTTGCATCGTTCACGGCATCTTCATCATGATCGTCCCCGCCCTGCTTACCCCCATGCTCGCCCAGATCGGCTTTGTCAATCTGACCTGCACCGACGTCGATACCGTCTTCACCGGCTTCCTGCTTTACGGCGTAAAGCTGCTCTTTGGTGGCTTGATCGGTTAGGGCGCACTGCCCTCTATGGCTGGCGCCCGCCTGGGGTTGGTGCCAGCCATCTCTTTTCCGATCTCCTCGTCCTATTGCCATGGTGAATATAAAACCTCTCCATATTGGAGGATGCCGCAATGTTCAGCCCATTTAAGAGGAAGGCAAGGAAAACGGCCCCAGAGAAGTCCGAGCAGGAGACGCGGACGAGCAACGAGGGTCTCATTGCCCAGGCCGAAGCCTTGCAGGAAGAGATTGATTCCGCTGACGGCGTGGAGCGATCCGATCTGCTCGACCAGCAGGGCGGCCTTTACCAGAGGGCGGGAGCGACCGACAGGGCGATCGCCTCCTTCGAGGCGAGCATCGAAACCACCAGGCGCATGGGAATGGCATACCGGGGCCTGACAACCCTATACAGCCGCAAGCGTTCGGAAGCGGCTGCCGCGGGCGACGACGCCACAATGCGGGAGTCGTTCGACAAGCTTCAGGCGCTGATGCAGAGCTCGAAGGACATGCTTCGCGGAAAATAGGGCAAAGGCAGGGAGGTGAAGGTCGTAAACATGGGGAAGACGCTCGTTCTTCTTGCCGGCTATCCCGCGACAGGCAAGTCCACTTTCTGTGCCCACCTGCTCAAGCGTCATCCGGGGATTCCGGTCGTCGCCCCGGACGACGTCAAGGAAGAGCTGTGGGACGAGGTGGGTTTCGACACCGCAGCGGAGAAGGACCGCCTCGAACTTCGTGTATGGGAAATCTATTACGCACGCATGGAGCAGCATATGAGACTGGGCGGGCCAATCGTGACGGACTATCCGTTCAGCGGCAAGCAAAGGCCCACACTCTCCTCATTGGTTGAGAGGTACGGCTATCATGCCATCACCGTGCGCTTTGTGGGGGATATCGATAGGATCTACGAGAGGTCCCTCAAGCGCGACCTATCCCAGGCGAGACACCTGGGGCATTTGATGAGTCACTATCACAAAGGCGACTACCTGGCCGATCGCACAAAAGCTGACGCGCTGGTAACGCCTCGGACTCTGCGCGATCGCTGCATTGGCAAGGGGTACGGGCTCTTTCAAATGGGGGATCTCATCGAGGTGGATGCGACGGACATCTCCGCAATCGACGACCAGAAGGTCATAGACGAGATAGAGAGGCTTGCGGATGCGGACGCCTGCCGCAAAGCCTGAAAAATGCTTGCACGAGTGTGGCACAAACCTCTCCTGACGAGTATCGTTGTCCTATCAAAATTTGTCAGAGGGGAGCTCGTTGCATGGGCAGATGGTTCACCGCCGCCGACATCCGGGAGGCGCGCGAGAGGATACGTGGCCATGTGCGCGTGACACCCCTCGAGGAGTCCATCTACCTCAATGACGACGAACACCACTACTACTTCAAGCTCGAGAGCCAACAACGTGGCAAGAGCTTCAAGATACGTGGCGCGCTGAACACCATGGCCCAGCTGACGCCAGCGGATTGCGAGTTCGGCGTGGGAACCATCTCCACCGGCAATCACGGCGTGGCCGTCTCGATGGCAGCGCATGAACTGGGCATTGACGAGTGCATCGTAGTGGTGCCCTTGGGCACGCCGCGCGCCAAGACCGATCGTATACGCTACTTCGGCGCACGCACCATGAGCTTGGGCAAGGACTACGATGAGGCCCTCACCCTGGGAATCAACTACATCGACCGCACGGGCATGTTCTACGTCGATCCCTTCGAGCACGATGCACGCGTGTACTGCGGCCAGGGAACCATCGGTCTGGAGATCCTGGAGCAGAACCCCGACATCGACACCATCGTGGCGCCCATAGGAGGGGGCGGGCTTGTCTCGGGCATCGCCGTCGCGGCCAAGTCGATCAAGCCCGACGTCCGCATCGTTGGCGTGCAGACTGCGGCGTGCCCCGCGATGGTCGATTCCCTGCATGACGGCATCTGCTACAACCGCTATCCCACCGAGGGAGATACGGTATGCGAGGCCATTGTGGGCGGCATAGGACAGATTGCCTTTGAGACCCTCCCTGGGCTGATCGACGACATCGTGGTAGTGAGCGAGAAGAGCATCCGCGCGGCGTTCAAGTTCATGATCGAACGCGAGCAGTGCTCCGTCGAGGCAGGATCCGCCATGGTCGTCGCTGCCGCGCGCGAGTTCCCCGAGCGCGTTGGTGGCCAGGACGTCGCCCTCGTCATCAGTGGCGGCAACCTGGACGTCGGCATCCTGTCCTCGGTCCTCGAGGAGGACTTCGAGGCATAGGGCCTACGCCGCCGGGCCTACACCACCTGGAAGATGAAGAAGTCCAGGTAGTGCGTCTCGGGTACACCCCAGAGGATGGGGTGGTCGGGGGCTTGCTGCAGCTCCTGCACCTGCTTGAGCTGGACGTTTGCGCTGTGGGCGGCCTCTGCGACGGCCCTGGCCAGAAGGTCGCGCGTCATGAAGTGACTGCAGCTGCAGGTTGCCAGGTAGCCACCACGGGGGAGCAGGCGCATGGCGGCTTGGTTGATCTCAAGGTAGCCCTTGGCGGCATGGCGCACCGTGCTGCGGCTCTTTGTGAACGCCGGAGGATCAAGGACGATGAGGTCGAATGGTCCGCCCTCGGCGGAGAGCAGGCGCTTGTCCCTTATGAGCCGCGGCAGGTACTCAAGGACGTCCGCGCAGGTGAAGCTCATGCGCTCGCCTAGTCCGTTGAGGCGGGAGTTCGTCGCGGCCAGGTCCAGCGCGGCCTCGCTCACGTCCACGCAGCGGACGCCCGCGGCCCCGCCCGCCGCGGCGTTGAGCCCGAAGGCCCCCACATGGCAGAAGCAGTCCAGCACCCGTCGTCCAGCTGCGATGCCGCGCACGGCCCGACGGTTGTATTTCTGATCCAGGAAGAAGCCCGTCTTCTGGCTGTTCTCTATGTCCAGGTCGAAGGCCATGCCGTTCTCGTGCGCCCTGATGCGGGTCGAGTCTGGCGTGGGAAGCGCGACCATGCTGCCAGAGAGGTCGTACCAGCCCTTCTCCAGCCCCAGGCCATCCTTCGCCCGTACGGGCGAATCGTTGCGCTCATAGATGCCGCGCACCTCTTGTCCGTCCGCGAGAAGCGTCTGGACGAGAAGCGGATAGATGGTCGGCTTCAGGCGCTCCATGCCGACGGTGCCCACCTGGGCCACGAGCACGTCCTCGTAACGGTCGACGATCAGGCCAGGGAAGCCGTCCGCCTCCGAGAAGATCATGCGGCAGCAGTTGGTGTCCGGCTCGCATCCTGGCAGGGAGCGCCCGCCCATGGTCGTCTTGCGCAGTCCCCATGCCCACTGTGCCCTGCGTGCCCAGAATGCCTGGTCCAGACGGTCGTTGGCATTATGGCTGACGATGCGTGCGCGGATCTTGGACCCAAGGGAGAGGAGTCCCGCCCCCTGCCAGGTTCCGTTCTCCTCGAAGACGTCCACCACGTCGCCGTTGGCCGCCGTCCTGCCGTCGGTGCCGGACGGCTCCATGCGGATGACCTCGCCCGCAAACACCCAGGGATGCCCCGTCCTGAGCGAGCGAGCAGCCTTCTTCGTGACGATCATCCGGGGGTATGGGCGGGTCTGCCTCATGGCTTTGCTCCTTGTCGCGGGCGACGTGCGTTTCTCCTGTGCGTACTTCTCTTCCCAACAGTCTAGTTGCGCCGAGATGGATGTCGAATCGCGGCCCTTCGGATAGCGAGCGTGTTCAGTCGACGTTAAGCGCTTGTTTCCCCTGGTGCGATCTGATTGCGGGCCCCCATGGCAAGGCCGTAGTATGTCCGAACTTCGCGCCGGGGCAGGAGAGGCCTGCCGGTGCCCTGATTGCAAGGGAGGTATGACACATGAATGGTCTGGCTGTTATCGTCGTCGCTGCGGTGGTCCTGGTGATTGGCTACATTGGGTACGGCCGTTGGCTAGCGAAGTCCTGGGGAGTCGACTCCGGCGCACTCACTCCTGCCACGCGCATGGAGGACGGCCAGAGCTTCGTGCCTGCCTCGCGCTTCACGGTCTTCGCCCACCAGTTCTCGTCGATCTGTGGGGCGGGTCCCGTCACCGGAACCATCGTCGCGATGATGTTTGGCTGGCTGCCCGTGCTCCTGTGGGTCCTCGTCGGCGGCATCTTTTTCGGGGCCGTCCATGACTTCGGGGCCCTGTATGCCTCGGTCAAGAACAACGGCAAGTCGCTCGCCCAGTTGATCGAGAAGTACATCGGTAGGACAGGCCGTCGCCTGTTCCTCCTGTTCAGCTGGCTCTTTTGCGCCATCGTCATCGCCGCGTTCACATCTATGGTTGCGGGTACCTTCAAGATGACCGTCACGGACGCCGGTGTCGATTTCGCCAAGTCCTATGCGGCCGGCGCGGCGGGGACCATCTCGGTGTTGTTCACCTTTGTCGCAATTGCGTTTGGCTATGCGTGCCGACGCTTCCGGCTCGATGGCCGGAGGGAGTTCGTCCTGGCTGTCCTCCTGATCGCTGCGATGTTCCTTGTCGGCATGCGCTTTCCCATCTACCTCGACACCAACGGCTGGGTTGCCGTGGTCATGGTCTACCTGGTCTTTGCGTCTGCCATGCCCATCCAGACCCTCAAGCAGCCGCGTGACTACCTGACCACCATCATGATGGTCGCCATGATCGCCTGCGCCGTCGCAGGCGTCTTCGTCCTCGCCATCCACGGCCAGGCGACGATGGCCGCCCCCATGGTCGCCTCCGCCGACGCCATGGGCGCCCTGGCTGCCAAGGGCAGCTACCTGTTCCCGGTGCTGTTCGTCTCCGTCGCCTGCGGTGCGCTCTCGGGCTTCCATAGCCTGGTCTCCTCCGGCACCTCCTCCAAGCAGGTCTCCAACGAGAGCGACATGCTCCCCGTCGGCTACGGGGCCATGGTCCTCGAGTGTCTCGTCGCCGTCATCGCGATCGTCACGGCAGCCATCATGTATGGGGATATGAACACTGCTGGCACCGGTGCTCTCAACAACGGCGTCGCCAGCACCCCGTTCCAGATCTTTGCGGCCGGTCTGGCCAAGGGCATGACCACCATCGGCCTGGATTCAACGTTTGCGACCGTCTTCATGACCATGAACGTCTCCGCCCTCGCCCTGACCTCCCTCGACGCCGTCGCCCGCATCGGTCGCTCGTCGTTCCAGGAGTTCTTCTTCAAGACGAACGATGCCCGCCAGCTGGGGGAGCAGCGCGGTGCCCTGAGGGTCGTCACCAACGTGTGGTTTGCGACCATCGTCACCCTTGCTCTGGGCCTGTCGCTCACCTTTGGCGGCTACCTCAACATCTGGCCGCTCTTTGGCGCGTCCAACCAGCTTCTGGGCGGCATGACCATGATCACGCTCGCGGTCTTCTGCAAGGCGACCGGCCGCAAGGGCTGGATGCTCTACGCCCCCGTCGCCTTCCTGCTGGCCTGCACGTTCACCTCGCTTGCGATGAGCGCCTACGGCTGCGCCTGCGCGCTGGCCGCAGGCATGACCCCCGACGTCGTGGCCACCAAGGGGCTCCAGCTGATCCTTGCGGTCCTGCTGATGGTCCTGGGCGCGATCGTTGCCTACAACTGCCTGCGGGAGCTCTTCTCCACCAAGGTCGGGTCCAAGCCCGACGAGGAGCCCGAGTGGACCGAGCTGGGTCGCCAGCGCGTCGCCGAGGCCACGTCCGCTGTGGTTCTGAAGACCCCAGCCGGTGAGGGGGCTTCCGCCCGCGCGTAGCGCTGTGCGGCCGACGATATTGCGCCCCGCTCTTGCCAGCATGTCCGCCGGACCACGTGAGGGGTGCCGTTCGAATGGTCGTGCTGCAAGAGCGTGGGATTAGGCTCTGGCAGGTCACAAGGTCGGTGACCTGCCTTTTCCTATGACGGAGCCGTCTGTGGGTCTACTGTGGGGCTACTGGAAAGGGACTCTGGGGAGACAGGGTCTGGCTCCCCGATCCGAGCGGCAGTCTGCGCAGGAGAAAAGTAGCAAAAGTCCCTCAGGGACCTTTGCTACTTTCGTACGTTTATGCTGGCAGATATACCCAAATCGTCGAAAGTAACAAAGGTGCCAGAAGGGCTTTTGTTACTTTCGGCCTCTGTGACAGCGGCTGCCGTGCGCCTTGCCGTGCGCCTTGCCCCGACCGACCACTGGACCTGCGCACATGCCACGCTCGAAGGCCCGCCGCGACGGCAAGCGTATTGCAATGGCGGGCGCGGCGTACCCGCCAACCTGCCAGCTCGCCCGCCTACCCTCGCTCTCGCCGCTAGTAGCTAGTAGTGCCTTCCGTAGCGACCGCCACCCATGCTGCGCCCGCGCCCACGCGACCCGCTGAAGAGGCTGCGCGTGGGCTTTGACGCCGAACGGGTGGGGTTAGGAACGATACGTGCGTCGTCGTAGGTAAACCCCGCAAGGTCCCAGACGGGGACGAGCTTCTTGGTGAAGTACTCGATCTCGCGCAGGGGGCTTATCTCGTCTGGGGCGACGAAGGTGTAGGCGTGGCCCGTGGCGCCCGCGCGCCCGGTGCGTCCGATGCGGTGGACGTAGTCTTCCGGGTCCATGGGGACGTCGTAGTTGACGACGGCGTCTATGCCGCTGACGTCTATGCCACGGCTCATGACGTCGGTTGCCACCAGGACCTGGCACGTGCCCGCACGGAACTTCTCCAATGCTCGCTCGCGGGCTCTCTGCGGACGGTCTGCGTGCATGACGTCAGCGGAGATGCCCGCCGATTTGAGGCGCTTGTCCAGATCGTCCGCGCGATGCTTGGTGCGGCAGAAGACCAGCACGCGCTCGGGCTGCACGCCCGCGGCACCTCCCGCAGACAACAGGGCCTCGAGCAGCTGGGTCTTCTGCCCCTGGGTGACGGGGCAGAGGTGCTCCTCCACGGTGTCGGCCGTCTCGCCCACATGCGCGACCTCGATCACGACGGGATCCTTGAGCATGGCGTCGACCGTCCCCTTGATCGAGGGGGGTATCGTGGCCGAGAAGAGCAGCGTCTGGCGCTCGTCGGGACACTCCTTCACGATGCGGCGGACGCTGGGCCAAAAGCCCATGTCGAGCATGCGATCGGCCTCGTCCAGCACGAGGACATGCACGTCCTTGAGCGAGACGTGGCCGTGCTCCATGAGATCGATCAGGCGCCCAGGGGTGGCGACAAGCAGGTCACAGCCACTTTCGAGCCCGCGTATCTGTCGTTCGAACTTCGCCCCGCCCATGACCACGACGGCCCTCTGGCCAGTCTGCTCGCACACGGTGGTGACGACGCCCTCGATCTGTGCCGCGAGCTCTCGTGTGGGGGTGACGATCAGGGCGAACGGTCCGAAGGGGTGCGCGTTGGCCTTGGGCTTGCGCATGCCGCCCTGCCTGCTCGGGTGGGTCTCACAACCCCTGCCGCTCTTGCTGCCCGCAGCCGCCTTCCCATGATGGCGCTTGCGCTTGGGCTTGGTCGGGGCGCTCTCGTCGGGGCTGCCGCACATGTCGGCAGCCTGGCGTGCAATCTCGGCAGACGCCACCTTCCTGTGGTGCCGACGCCTCCGCCTTGGCTTCGAAGGCGTCGCTCCCGTGAGGATGTTGCCGTCCGCGTCGACCGCAGCCGAGAGGGACGGATCCCCCTCGCTGCGATCGGCCAGCACGTCGGGACTGCTGGGAACCGCGCCCCCCTCGACGGCGTTCTCCTCGCTCTCGTCCCCTTCTTTCCCGGGGGCCGCATCCCTCTCGCGAGCCGCACGAGACAGGGGCTCGATGAGCTGCAGCACGGGCAGGGCAAAGGCGGCGGTCTTGCCCGTTCCGGTCTGCGCGGAGGCAAGCACGTCCCGACCGGCGAGAATCTCGGGGATCGCTTGTGCCTGGACGGGAGTCGGACGCGTGAAGCCGAGGGCGTCGACCCCGGCGAGGATGTGCTCGTTTAGCCCGAGCTCGGCAAATTTCTTAGTCATAGGGATAGTATCTACCAACTGCTCCCTTTTTGCAGTACGCAAGGTGGTTGGACACGCGTTTCCACATGTCGGGCTAGTCTCACCCACGCATGCGCTGGCCTCCTTTCCGCATGTCTCTGCCCGCCTACCTTCGGCAGGCTAGTGACACGCACCTGGTTGCCTTCAGCTACCACTTAGATTATCGTCGCAGCCCTCGCGTACACTCCCGCTGCATCCGATCTGTATGGCAACGCAACTTGGATAAAAGCTGCTACTCTGTACACCACGGAGGTGCTCTATGAGGTGGTTGGTGGCGTGCCGTCCTAACGTGTCTAGACGTAACGGCTGCCTGTCATATCTGCTTTGGTCGAGAGGGACATCTTTCTTCCATGAGCTGGAACGAAAACGCGGATTTACTTTTGCCGCGAATGCGCTAGCGCCACGCTGCTCCTTGGCAGCTTGGTGCAGTACGGGCCCGATGTCGTTCGCTGCGGCCGGAGTTCTCGGCGCGTTTCTTTCGCTGACAGGCTCTGCCAGATAGCCTGATAGGAGAAGCAATGCCCATCAACATACCCGATGGCCTGCCTGCCAAGAGGATCCTGAGAGAGGAGCGCATCTTCGCCCTCGAGGAAGAGGTCGCCTCCCGTCAGGAGATCCGCCCGCTCAAAGTGGTCATCCTCAACCTGATGCCCACCAAGGTGGAGACGGAGACGCAGATACTGCGCCTGATCTCCAAGTCGCCCCTGCAGGTGGACTGTGACTTCATGCGCGTCTCCTCGCACGAGAGCACCCATGTCTCGGCGGATCACCTGGTCAAGTTCTACGACACGTTCGAGAGCTTTCGCGACAAGGACTATGACGGCATGATCATCACGGGTGCCCCGGTGGAGCACCTGGCGTTTGGTGACGTGGACTACTGGGACGAGCTCTGTCAGATCATGGACTGGAGCCAGGAGCACGTGTTCTCGACCATGTACTTGTGCTGGGGTGCGATGGCTGCGCTCTGGCACCTCTACCAAATCCCCAAGCGCCAGATGGGCTCCAAGCTCTTTGGCGTGTTCAGGCAGCGTCTCTGCGACGAGTACAGCTTTCTCACCAACGGCTTCGACGAGGTACACAACATGCCGCACTCGCGACATGCGGCGATCGAGAGCTCGGAGCTGGCCCACCATCCCGAGCTGCGCGTGCTGAGCGAGGGGCTCGATTCCGGCCCTGCGCTCATCGCGACGCGCGACTTCCACGAGGTGTACGTCACGGGACACTTCGAGTACGGACGAGACACGCTGGCCAGCGAGTTCTGGCGCGACTTTCACAAGGGACTGCCCATCCGTGTACCGGAGAACTACTTCCCTGACGACGATCCGGAGAGGCAGCCCCCCTTCACCTGGCGCGCGCACGCCAACCTGCTCTACCGCAACTGGCTCAACTGGATCTACCAGATGACGCCATATGACTTGGACGAGATTCCGCGGGCGATCGCATCCCTGCGCGCCGACTCCGATGGCATGGTGGACAAGTTCGACGCATAGGGGCTGCAGGAGACGGGGGCTGCGGGAGGCTACGCTGCAGGCGCAGGATGCTCGCGCCCCGCCCGAAACCTACGCCCCAAGCGCGACGTGTCGCAGCTCACCGTCCTCCCAGACGCCAAAGCCGTGCGTCCCGTCCTTGGGGATGCCCACGCTCCCAGGGTTGAAGACGGTGATGCCGGGATGGCTCTCGCTCTGCTCGCGCACCTTCTTGTGCGTGTGTCCATACACAAGCACAGAGCCTGCAGGCAGCTGGGGCCACCTGTCGATGCTGTTGTGGATGCCTGGTCCGTACACATGCCCGTGCGTCAGGAAGAGCTCGCGACCGCGTCCGCCCGTCACGGGGTTGGTGGCGTCCGGGTCCCACAGCACGTTGTAGTCCGCCATGCAGGGAAAGCTCAGCACCATCTGATCGACCTCGGCCTCGCAGTTGCCGCGCACGGCGATGATACGCTCGCCGATGCCGTTCAGCATCTCGACGACGTCCTTGGGGGCGTAGTCATCGGGCAGGTCGTTGCGCGGCCCGTGGTAGAGCAGGTCGCCGAGAAGAACGACCCTGTCAGGCCGGATCTCGTCCATGGCGTCCATAAGCCTCTTGCACCAAGACGCGGCGCCGTGGATGTCGGATGCGATAAGTAGTCTCATGTTTGTCTCCTTCGGTCGGGTCTCGCTTGGCTGGTGGGTCGGTTTCGTTAGGCCGACAGGTCAGCGACAGCCTAGCGCGGCAATTAATTGCCCGATGTCTTGTCGGGCGTCGCCTTCTTGTCGGTGTCCTATCGGCGTCTCTGCCGCAGCGTCCCCACTGCAGCCTCGTCCTCACTGTATTCAGATTGATCGACTTGAGCCGACCGACGTAGCCGTCTTGGCAAGAAATACGTTTTAACCTAGGTGTGGACCATGCTCCCATCGAGGCCATGCCCTTGGTTTGGGTTTGGCTCGTGCCATGCACGCACGGCAGGCATGCATGGCAGACACGCCGTGGTCACGGGATGCACGGCAAGTGCGCACACGTAGCGAGTTGTTGCGAAGTTCTCTTCAGTCGCGCTCACAGAAGTTGTCCAGCCGTCCGTGCGCCTTCGAAAAGTGGATGGCTTGAGAGGTATTGTGAATTTGCTTCCCCCATCCCTCTGACCGGAAGGCCCGCCCATGAGTCGGTTTTCACCGCGCTTCACGCCAGGCCGTGCAGGGGATCTGGTCTCGCATGATCGGACGCGATGCCTCCGAGGCGGTCCGTAAGGGGAGCGGCATTCCCAAGAATCAAACCGCAGGTCCCAGGCGAAAGTGCCAAAAGTCCCTCAGGGACTTTTGGCACTTTCGGTAATTTATGTATGTCTACCTGTATGAATGCATAAAAGTAGCAAAAGTCGCTCAGGAGCTTTTGTTACTTCCCCGCTCGTTTCCCCGCTCGTGCGGGCCGTCTTGCCGTCGACGTCCCGCACGCCCTTGCCCACTCGTCGGTCTCACTGCGCCCGCAATCCCGCGATCCCTGCCAGCCGTGCTCGCCGTCCCACTTCCCGTCTACTGCGCAGCTGCATGCACACGTGGGCCATGAACCTTGTGCACACGTGGGCCATGAATCCATCCCAATCATGAAATCTCATGTGAAGAGACTTAGATTATGTATAGAATCAAAACGCATGGGAACAAACAGAACCGTACAACCAGGAACCACTGCTCCCAAGGCGCACCGGGCGTCTGGCGGGCACTAGGAAAGGAACCATACCATGGGCAAGATTCTCGGCATCGACCTTGGTACCACTAACTCCGCGATGGCGGTCCTCGAGGGCGGTGAGCCCACGATCATCGTCAACGCCGAGGGCGAGCGCACTACCCCGTCCGTCATCGGATTCCGCGCCGATGGCGACCGCATCGTCGGCAAGGCGGCCAAGAACCAGGCCGTCACCAACCCCAAGAACACGGTCTTCTCCATCAAGCGCTTCATGGGGCGTCGCTACAACGAGGTCTCCTCCGAGCTCAAGACCGTCCCCTACACCGTCAAAGCCGGCACGGGCGACCGTGCCGTGGTCGAGATCGAGGGCGAGGACTTCACGCCCGAGCAGATCTCTGCCATGACCCTGGCAAAGATGAAGGCGGACGCCGAGAAGTACCTGGGCGAGTCCGTCACTGACGCGGTCATCACCGTTCCGGCCTACTTCAACGACGCGCAGCGTCAGGCCACCAAGGACGCCGGCAAGATCGCGGGCCTCAACGTCCAGCGCATCGTCAACGAGCCCACTGCGGCCGCCCTTGCCTACGGCCTGGACAAGAAGGACATCGACCAGAAGGTCCTGGTCTTCGACCTGGGCGGCGGCACCTTCGACGTCTCCCTCCTCGACCTTGCCGACGGCGTGGTCGAGGTCCTGGCCACCAATGGTGACAACCACCTGGGTGGGGATGACTGGGACCAGAAGGTCATCGACTGGATGGCCGACAAGTTCCAGTCCGAGAACGGCATCGACCTGCGCCGTGACCCCATGACCCTGCAGCGTCTCAAGGAGGCCGCGGAGAACGCCAAGAAGGAGCTCTCCTCCGCCCAGCAGACCGAGATCAACCTCCCCTTCATTGCCATGGACGCCAACGGTCCCAAGAACCTGATGTACACCCTGACCCGTGCCGAGTTCGAGCGCATCACGCGCGACCTCCTCGACCGCTGCAAGGGTCCCGTCACCAAGGCCCTGCGTGACGCCGGCCTGCAGATCTCCGACGTCAACGAGGTCATCCTCGTCGGCGGCTCCTCGCGTATGCCCGCCGTGCAGGACCTCGTCAAGACCATGACCGGCAAGCAGCCCAACATGTCCGTCAACCCGGACGAGGTCGTCGCCGATGGCGCCGCCATCCAGGGCGGTGTCCTCACGGGCGACGTCTTGGGCATCCTGCTGCTCGACGTCACGCCGCTCTCCCTGGGCGTCGAGACCATGGGTGGCGTCATGACCAAGATGATCGACCGTAACACCACCATCCCGACCTCCAAGACCGAGATCTACTCCACGGCAGCCGACAACCAGACCTCCGTCGAGATCAACGTCCTGCAGGGCGAGCGCGAGATGGCGGCCGACAACAAGAGCCTCGGCAAGTTCAACCTGACGGGCATCCCCTCCGCGCGTCGTGGCGTCCCCCAGATCGAGGTAACCTTCGACATCGACGCCAACGGCATCGTGAAGGTCACCGCCAAGGACAAGGGCACCGGCAAGCAGCAGCAGATCACCATCTCCGGCTCCACGGCGCTCTCGGACGACGAGGTCGATCGCATGGTCAAGGACGCCGAGTCCCACGCCGAGGAGGACAAGAAGCACAAGGACGAGATCGAGGTCCGCAACCAGACCGACTCTCTGTGCTACTCCACCGAGCAGACGCTCAAGGACCTCGGCGACAAGGTCCCCGCCGACATGAAGAAGCAGGTCGAGGATGCCGTGACCGACGCCAAGAAGGCACTCGACGGCACCGACATCGACGCCATCAAGTCGGCAGGCGAGAAGCTCCAGGAGGTCGGTCACAAGCTGGCCGAGATCGTCTACTCCGACACGGCCGCCCAGGCCTCTGGCGACCAGGCGACCGGAGGGGCGGATGACGTGGTCGATGCCGACTACGAGGTCGTGGATGACAAGGACGAGCGGTAAAGGGTGACAGGCATGTCTGTTGCTGACGAGAAGCGAGAGGGGACGGCCCCGTCGGCCGTCCCCCAGGGGAGTCCCGAGGAGGGTGACGTGAGGGTGCCGATTGACGCCGGAGGCGATACCAAGGCTGCGACCGCAGACGACGGGGCAGGGGTCGTGGAGGCCGAGCCCGCGGACGTCGATGACGAGCGTGCCCGCGTCGAGGCCGCCATCAGGGCCGGCGAGCAGGCGGCTGAGGACGACTTCAAGGCCGACGCCGATAAGGTGCGCGCTGAGCGCGACGAGTTGCAGCGCCAGCTTGACTCCGTGGCAGATGACATCGCGGCTGCCAAGAAGCAGGCTGCGGACTCCGCCGAGCGCCTTGTCCGCCTGCAGGCGGATTGGGACAACTATCGTCGCCGCACCGCCGCCGAGCGTCTGGCCGAGCGGGAGCGCGCGGCCGAGAAGCTCGTGCTCAACCTGCTCCCCATCCTTGACGACATGGAGCGCGCCTCCGAGCATGCCGTCCAGAACAACGCGGACGACGCCAACCTCATGCAGTTCGTCGAAGGCGTCAATGCGGTGCACGACAAGATGCTGGGCGTCTTGGGCAAGGAGGGCGTCGAGGTCATCGACCCTGCTGGCGAGGCCTTCGATCCCCTGGTCCATCAGGCGGTAGGCCGCGTCGAGGACGGCGAGGCCTACGACGAGTCGATCGCCCAGGTGTACCAGAAGGGCTACGCCATGGGTGGCAAGGTCATCCGCAACGCCATGGTCACGGTGACCTATGGTGGTCCTAAGCGGCCTGCCCCGGAACCTGCGGAGGAGTCCCCAGAGGGATCCGTAGCGTCTGGGACGGACGAAGCCAGCGACCCCGGAACTACCGAGGACGAAGAGTAAGTGCCTACGCGCCCGGGCCCCGCAAAGGTTCGGGCGCGAACGTCTGAGAGGAGGCGTGCGCCTCACATGGCTGGAAAGAACTACTACGACGTCCTGGGCGTGAAGCGTGACGCCACAGCTGACGACATCAAGAAATCGTTTCGCAAGCTCGCTGCCAAGTACCATCCTGACGCAGGTGGGGACGAGAAGAGGTTCAAGGAGGTCAGCGAGGCCTACACCACGCTCTCCGATCCCCAGAAGCGCAAGGAGTACGACCAGATGCTGATGTTCGGCGGCATCCCGGGCGCTGACTTTGGCGGGTCGGGCGGTCGCAACCGTGGTGGCTACACCTACACCACGAACGTGGGCGGCGCCGACTGGTCCGAGATCTTCGACAACATCCGCGCCGGGGACGGGGCGTTCGGCGGCTTCGACTTCAGCAGCATCTTTGGCGGACAGGGTGCCACGCGTCAGGCCTCGGGCCGACCCGTCAAGGGCGGCGACCTGACAATGACCATAGAGATCAGTGCCGACGAGGCGTTTGCGGGCGCCCAGCGCAAGGTCAGCTACACCGTACCCTCCACGGGCGAGCAGCAGTCCCTCAACGTGAAGGTCCCCGCCGGCGCGGTCGATGGCGGCAAGCTGCGCTATCGTGGACGCGGCGAGTACGGCATGAACGGCGGCGCCCGTGGCGACCTGGTCGTGACGACCAGGGTGGCCGAGCACCCCGTCTTCAAGCGCGATGGCGCCGACGTCCGCATGGAGCTGCCGATCAGCGTGTTCGAGGCGGCGCTCGGCGCAAATGTCGACGTCCCCACGCCCGGTGGCACCGAGGTCCGCCTGAAGGTGCCCGCAGGTACGCAGGACGGCAAGACCTTCCGCTTCCGTGACCTCGGGGCGCCGGACGTCAAGCGTAAGGGGAGTCGCGGCGCGCTCTACGTGACGGTCAAAGTCCAGGTGCCCACGCGCCTCTCGGTCAAGGAGCGCGAGGCGCTGGAGGCGCTGCGCGACGGTGACGGGCGCGAGTACCGAAGGGACGTGGAGCGCTATGGCGCGTAGCGAGGCGGACGGCAAGGACAAGCCCCTGTATATGATCAGCGTGGCGGCGGAGCTCACAGGCATGCACCCGCAGACGCTGCGCGTATACGAGCAGAAGGGCCTGGTCAACCCAGGCCGCTCGCGTGGAAACACGCGTCTGTACTCGGCGCGCGACATCGAACGCCTCAACCTCATCAGCAAGCTTACCGACGAGGGCATCAACCTCGCCGGCGTCGTCCGCATCCTCGACATGCGCGAGCGCGCGCTCGAGCGCGACGAGGAGATAGACCGCCTGCGCGTACGCATCCGCGAGCTCGAGGACGACATCCATGAGCTTCGCATGAGGGAGCGCATCACTGCCCTGGCGCGCTACGATGGGGCAGGTCCCGAGCAGGTCATGCGCGGGCTCTTGTCCATCCCTCGCGATGAGGGCGTGGACGCCTAGCAGGTCAGCCCCTTGATCTGGAGGGGTCGAACGTCCCCTATGCGAGCGTCTCTCCCCTTGGAAAATCCCCCTTGTGCAGAAATCATTGTGATATCATAATGATGCGTACCGAGGACAACGCCTCCATGGGGGAGGCGTCCTCTCGCCTGAAGGGGAGCAAAGATGATTGTCGAGAAGAAAGCCCATGCCGCCTCTGGCTGGACGATGCTGTTCGTGAACGTGGTGGCGTACCTAGCCGCTGTCGTGCTCATGGTGCGGGGAATAGAGGCCCTCGCAGTCGCCGATGACTTGGGGCCCGCCACCCCGCCCGCCTCCGCCCTTCCAGAGCTTCTGGGAGGCGTGGCGCTGCTGGTCGTTGCAATCATCGTGAGCAACGGGTTCTTTGCCCTGCAGCCCGGTCAGGCGCGCGTGTGCGTGCTCTTCGGCAAGTACGTGGGAACCGTGCGTGACGAGGGGCTGCGTTGGGCCAACCCCTTCTATTCCAAGAACCTGGGCATGTCCTCCGATGAGGATCCTACGGCCAGCATCCTGACGGGCGGCGCCAAGCTTGGTGGGCACAAGCACGTCTCGACTATCTCCACGCGCGCCCGCACGCTCAACGGTGACCGCCTGAAGGTCAACGACAAGATGGGCAACCCCATCGAAATCGCGACCGTGGTGGTGTGGCGCGTCTCGGACACCGCCAAGGCCGTCTTCGACGTGGACGACTACGAGAGCTTCGTCTCCATGCAGACCGAGACGGCCCTGCGCCACGTGGCGAGCGTCTACGCCTACGACCACATGGAGGACGACGACAGCACCAACTCGTCCATCACGTTGCGCTCCAACATCGAGGAGGTCTCGGACTCCCTCAAGGAGGAACTCGACCGTCGTCTTGCCTCCGCCGGCGTGTCCGTGGAGGACGCTCGTCTCACGCACCTTGCCTACGCGCCCGAGATTGCCCAGGCGATGCTGCGCCGCCAGCAGGCAGAGGCCATCATCGCCGCCCGCAAGAAGATCGTGGAGGGTGCGGTGAGCATGGTCGACATGGCGCTCAAGCAGCTCTCCCGCGAGGGCGTGGTGGATTTCGACGAGGACCGCAAGGCCGTGATGGCGTCCAACCTCATGGTGGTGCTCTGCGGCGAATCCGAGGCCCAGCCCGTGCTCAACACCGGTTCGCTTTACCAGTAGGCGGTGACCCATGGCAGCGCGGAAGCAATATCCCCTGCGCATCGACCCTGTCGTATGGGAGGCCGTGGAGCGTTGGGCAAAAGACGAGATGCGCAGTGCCAACGGGCAGGTCGAGTGGATGTTGCGCGACGCTCTGCGTCGCGCAGGGCGCCTTCCTGGTGCTTCTGGTACCCATGCGGGCACGGAGGGCAGACGCCAAGGCTGACAGATGACAAGGACGGCAGGGCCGAACGGGCCGGCAGGCTCGGTGGGGCAGTCGGGGGCGTTCGAGGGGGCGGGGCTCAGCCGTGGGTCCCACCCCTTTGGCATGAGCGTCAGATGACGGCGCGTGTTTTCCTCGCTTAGTGGATTCGCTTAGAAAATCTTATATATAGACGCTTAGATATTGGTATAGCTGGCGTTGTGCCGGGAACAATATCCCTCGATACGCAACAAGGCCGCAGGCGCGGCTGGCAGGAGGGTGATTCCATGAGGTTCGACAAGTGGGCGGTGACCGCCCAGGAGGCGCTGCAGTCCTCCCTCACAATCGCGGCTGACGCCGAGGCGGGCCAGGTGAAGCCCATCCATCTGTTGAAGGCCCTGCTCTCTTCGGACGAGCGCAACCTGCGTGCCATCATCGAGCGCGTGGGGGCTGACCCTGCACAGGTGGAGACCCAGGTCGATCAGGCCATCGCAGGTCAGCCGCGCGTTACGGGTGACATGAGCCAGATGGGCATCTCGACCGAGCTCACGCGCGTGGGCGATGCGGCGGAGAAGCTCGCTGGCAAGATGGGGGATTCCTATGTCACGAGCGAGCATCTCCTCTGCGCATTGGCAGACGAGCGCGGCGAGGCGGGCAACGCCCTCAGGGCGTCGGGCGTCACGAGCAAGCGCGTGCAGGAGGCTTACGACGACCTGCGCGGCGACGAGCGCGTGACCTCGCAGGATCAGAAGGCGCAGTTCGAGGCGCTCGAACAGTATGGCAGGAACGTCACCGACCTGGCACGCCAGGGCAAGCTCGACCCGGTCATCGGCCGCGTCGAGGAGATTCGCCGCACCATCCAGGTGCTCTCCCGCCGTACCAAGAACAACCCCGTGCTCATCGGCGAGCCCGGCGTGGGCAAGACCGCCATCGTCGAGGGCCTGGCCGAGCGCATCGTTGCCGGGGACGTCCCCTCCACGATCAGGGACAAGGACATCGTCGAGTTGGACATGAGCGCGCTGGTGGCCGGCGCCAAGTACAGGGGCGAGTTCGAGGATCGCCTGAAGAGCGTGCTCAAGGAGGTCGAGAAGTCCGCCGGTCGCATCATCCTGTTCATCGACGAGCTGCACACCATCGTGGGGGCGGGTGCGACCGAAGGCTCCATGGATGCAGGGAACATCCTGAAGCCGGCCCTGGCCCGTGGCGAACTCCATGCCATCGGCGCCACCACGTTGGACGAGTACCGCAAGTACATCGAGAAAGACCAGGCCCTGGCCCGTCGCTTCCAGACCGTCCTGGTCTCGGAGCCCACGGTCGAGGACACGATCAGCATCCTGCGTGGCCTGAAGGAGAAGTACGAGCAGCACCATCGCGTCCGCATCACCGACGCGGCGCTCGTCTCGGCCGCAGACCTCTCGAACCGCTACATCAGCGAGCGCTTCCTGCCCGACAAGGCGATCGACCTGGTGGACGAGGCCGCCTCGCGCCTGCGTATGGAGCTTGACTCCATGCCGTCCGAGATCGATGCCGTCGACCGCCAGCTGACCCAGATGCAGATCGAGGAGCAGGCCCTCATGAAGGAGGAGGACGCTGCCAGCCGCGAGCGCCTGGAGGTGCTGCGCGGCGAGATCGCCACCACGCGCGAGAAGCTCGATAGCATGAAGGCCGACTGGCAGAACGAGAAGGGTGCCGTCGACCGGGTGCAGGACCTCAAGTCCAAGATCGAGGAGGCAAGGTCTGAGGTCGACCGTGCCATCCGCGACGGGAACCTGGCCCACGCCTCCGAGCTGCGCTATGGGACCATCCCCCAACTGCAGCGCGAGTACGACGAGGCCGAGGCGGTGCTCTCGGCCAAGCAGGAGGCCGGCGGCATCCTCAAGGAGGAGGTCACGACCGAGGAGATCGCCGAGGTGGTCTCCTCGTGGACGGGCGTGCCGGTCTCCAAGATGATGCAGGGGGAGATGGACAAGCTCAAGAACCTCGAAGCCGAGCTGCACAAGCGCGTCATCGGTCAGAACGAGGCCGTCGAGGCCGTGGCGGCGGCGGTGCGTCGCAGCCGCGCGGGACTCTCTGACCCCAATCGCCCGCTGGGCAGCTTCTTCTTCCTGGGGCCGACCGGCGTGGGCAAGACCGAGCTGGCAAAGGCGCTCGCGGCCTGTCTCTTCGACGACGAGAAGGCGCTGGTCCGCATCGACATGTCCGAGTACATGGAGAAGTTCAGCGTCCAGAGGCTCATCGGCGCGCCTCCCGGATACGTGGGATACGACGAGGGTGGCCAGCTGACCGAGGCCGTGCGTCGGCACCCGTACTGCGTCATCCTGCTGGACGAGATGGAGAAGGCGCATCCCGACGTCTTCAACATCCTGCTGCAGGTGCTGGATGACGGTCGCCTGACCGACGGCCAGGGCCGCGTGGTGAGCTTCAAGAACACGATCGTCATCATGACCAGCAACGTGGGCAGCCAGTTCATCGCGGGGGCCAATGCGTCGAGCGATCCGGCCACGGTCCAGAAGCAGGTCAACGACGCACTGCGCGCAACGTTCAAGCCGGAGTTCCTCAACCGCATCGACGACGTGGTGGTCTTTCATGCCCTGGGGCTGGACGACATCGAGAAGATCGTGGACATCCAGCTGGCAGACGTCCGCAAGCGCCTGGCCAAGGAGCGCATCAGGCTCGAGCTCTCCGACGCTGCCATCCAGGCGCTGTCGCTCGACGGCCTCGACCCGGTCTTTGGCGCGCGTCCGCTCAAGCGCCTGATCCAGCGCCAGGTCGTGGACAACGTCGCAGGCCTGATCATTGACGGTCAGCTCCACGAGGGCGATACCGTGCGCGTGGACGTGGGTGCGGGCGACCGCCTGGTCGCCGTGCGTGCGGTCGGACCCGTGCCCGCCACCCAGCCGGCTGATGACGCCCCCGTCGAGCCCGACGCCCTGGAGTAACCCCGCCCATCGGGCGGACCGGCCAGCGAACGGCCTCGCCTGCCAGACGGCCTTGCCCATCGCCATGCCGCGGCGTCCTTTCAACTTGCCGCCTGCGTGCTTTATAGTGTGAGCACGCAGGCGGTGGTGCCTGCAAGGTGAGTTGGCTGTCAGGTGGAGCCGAGGACCGGACAAGCGCGAGTCGAGCGCAGACGGGCGCCGGATGGAAGTTGATGCCGGGTGAGGAGGGACGATGGCGGGCGAGAAGAACGTGCGCGGCGGAACCGCCGCGCGTCCCATCGCGGCCGCAGTCCTTCTCGCCGTGATGTTGCTCGCGACGGCGGCCTTCGCAACCTATGGGGCGGAGCTCTGGGGCGGCAAGAGCGTTCCCAAGGTCGTCGGCACCTCTCAGGTGGCGGCGACGCAGGAGCTGGAGTCCAAGGGCTTCTCCGTCGTGGTCGCGAACGATGCCGTAGACGATGGGATCGGAAAGGCGCTCTCGACCGAGCCGGGGGCCGGCGAAAGGGCGCCCGAGGGCAGCACCGTTACGCTGCATGTGGGTGTGCAGCGGATCATTCCCCAGGTCGTGGGTCTGAGCGAGGCCGATGCCACCACTGCGCTCCGAGATGTTGGGGCCCAGCGCATCTCCATCGAGCACCAGGCCTCCACGGCACAGGAGGGCAGCGTCGTGGCCGTTGACCCAGGAGAGGGAAGCGCGTTCGTCTCGCGCGACACCATCACCCTGACCGTGGCACAGTCCTACACCGTGCCCTATGTTATCGGCAGGACCGAAGACGAGGCGACGAAGGACATCGAGGCCGCAGGCCTTGTCGCCAGCGTGAGCTACGTCAAGTCGGATCAGAAGGCCGGGACGGTCGTCTCATGCGACCCAGGCCAGGGCACGCGCATCGGCGCAGGCGGCACCGTTGCCCTTCAGGTGGTGGAGGTCAACCCGAGCGACTACCATCACCTGGGCGAGTACTTTAGGTATTCCCCTCGACGCATCGACGAGTGGCTGACCGAGCAGGGCTTTTCCCTCCAGGCCTCTCACGAGGACGCCAACGGCATGGCCCAGGCGCTCTTTGTCTCGGCTGATAAGGGTACGGTCAGGCTCGACTCCAACCCGTTCGCGCATAACTTCGACGCGTCCCAGGGAGCGGGCGATGACGTGCTGGCGCGTGGCGCACGCTTTGAAGGCGTGCGGCTCGAGCTGGCGTCGTCCGACGTCCCCGCGACGGCAGCGAACCTTTCCGACGAGGCGCTGCGGCAGATAGTGGAGCTCTGCGGCTTCTCGGGTCAGACGGCGAAGGTGACCCAGGACAACATCCGCCTGCCCCAAGGCGCCAGCAAGGGGACGGCGAGCTTTGCCTGCGCGTATGGCGTGCAGAATGGCTACAGCTGGTCCGTCGTCATCGTGAGCGACGCGGGACAACTGCGCGTCGCCGCGAGCTGTGCCCCGACGTCGCTCTATGACCAGTATGACCTTACGGGCTTTGGCGGCGGCGTTGCGGACATGATCGCCTATATCGACGCGTACACCGGATAGGGAAAACGGAGGGCGTGACGGGCCGGATGGACTCAGTCAGAGGCATAGGTGCGAGCGGAAGTATGGACGTAGGTGCGGGCACGGGCGTAGGGGTCACCAACACCTCTGATGTCACCGTCGGCGCATCTGACGGCGCTTGTGCATCCGTCGCCGCCAGCCCCGTCGACAGTGATGGGCGGACGGCGTTCCTGCGTGCCGAGAACGAGGACGATGACGGCTACGATCCCTACTCGGATCGTCGTCCTGATCCAGAGCCTCTGTTTGAAAGGGACCCCTGGAGATAGCGGCTCCCTGCTCTGGTGCCGGACCTGACGAGTGTCCCGCCACCCCAGCGCCGACGTTCCAGCGCTAATGGTTCAACAGGTGCCAGATGAAGGCGGCGACAAGGGCCAGGACGAGCACGACAACGATGAGCGAGAGCACCGAGCGGCGCTTGCGGATGCTCTCTTGCGACCGGAAGATCGAGCGTCGCCCCTTGGGAATCTCAAGGTACTGGCCGTAACGACTGCCCTTGAGCCCCGAGACGTTGCGTCTCGCCCGCCTATACTGTCCGCTCCCGCCCGAGAACGCATGGCCGATGGTGACGTTCGAGTCGTGCTGGTAGCCAGCCGCTGGGCTGTCGTCATCGGTGCCGACGTCGTTGATGGCCTCCTGCGTGCGATGTGGTGCGCGCTGCCTGACGTAAGGCGCGTGTCCCCGAGCGGGCACATGGACATAGCGTTGTCCCTGCGAGGTGGGCACGCCACCCTCCAGGTCAACGTCTTGTGCGCCGGCGCCCCGCACATGGGCCTCGTGCACGTCGGCGCCCTCTCCGCCAGAGACGCTCGGGGCGGCGTCGCCCGCCTTGGCGTCAAGGTCCGAAAGATCCTCGATCATCCAGTCAGGGACATGTGCGTTGTCGCTCATGTGAGGCCCTCCGCGCTGCCTTTCGCCGAATACGGCTCCATCATACGGCAGCACTCGCCTTGTGACCATCAGACGATAAATGCTCACGGAGCTTAATCTAAGTTAATTGACTTAGATTTACTAAGCGATATCAACTAAGAAAATCTTGTACGAAAGGTATAAAACCCCACCAGGAGGGAACATACCTTATCGAAACGGGAGGCGCACATACCGGGGCGCCTAGACGCAAAGGAGTTGAGGGACTATGGCAAGCATGATTCCGTACGGCAGCAACTACGACAGGGCACTGCGCAGGGCTTTCGATCCATTCGGCTCGTTCTTCTCGGATCCGTTCGGCACTCTGGCCTCCGTCGCCAACGATGGTGCGTTCAAGATGAACGTCGAGGATGCGGGTGACGCGTACGTCGTCACCGCAGAGCTCTCAGGTGTCAAGCGTGACGAGATCGACGTGGAGCTCAACGAGGGTCGCCTGTCCATCTCGGTGGACAGGAAGGAGTCCGAGGAGGAGAAGGGCAAGAACTACCTGCACAAGGAGACCAGCGAGTGGAGCGCCACCCGCGGCGTCTACCTCAAGGACGCCGCCACCTCTGGACTGACCGCGCGCTTGGACGGCGGGGTCCTGACCGTCAACGTCCCCAAGCAGGACGAGAAGGCCAACGTCACCAAGGTCTCGATTGACTAGCTGCAGTAGCGGCTTGTGTGCTCGGCCATCGCTCGGGACGGGTCGCCCACAGCGGGCGCATGAGGTCGCGTACGAGGCATGCACGTGATCCTCGTGTACGGGGTGTACGTGGAACACGAGACAGGCGGACTGGGGGGCGGTGCTTCGGCGCCGCCCCCATCGTTGTGCGTCGCCGGACCCTCTCGCAGCCTGCCGAGCAGGTCACCAAACGCTCAGCGGGGTGGTCTGGCTCGCTGCGCGGACGGTAAGCGTCCCGTCGGGCGAGCGTGCCTCGGCGGCATTGTCGGCGAGCACCTCGGCCCCCACGGCGGCGGCAAGCGTGCGGACGCATACGCCCGGTCGGTTGTTCTTCTCGGAGAGATGGAGCGCGATGACGGTCTCCGTGTCAGGTCCCACCAAGAGCGGTAGGGCCTCGGCGCATTGCGCGTTGGAAAGATGACCGGTGTCGCTACCCACTCGTGCGCGGAGGAATGCGGGATAGGGGCCATGGGCAAGTAGGTCCACGTCATGGTTGGATTCGATGCCCAAGATGCGCACGTCGCGCAGGAGTCCCAGGGCCTCGGCCGTGAGGAGGCCGGAGTCGGTGCACCAGCCAAGGGCGTCTTCGGCCTGACCGTCATCACCCGTGACCGAGAAGCGAAAGCCCATGGGGTCGCCCACGTCGTGCGAGGTGGGGAAGCACTGGACGTGCATGCCCGCGACGTCGAACGAGTCGCTGTGACCCACGAGGTCAAACGAGAGGCCGGCCAAGCGCGGGCTCCCGCTGACGGTGCCTGCCGTTGCGACCAGCGTACCGCCGAAGTGCTTGGCAAAGACAGGGATTCCCGCCACGTGGTCGGAGTGCTCGTGCGTCAGGAGCAGCGCCGAGACGCGACCCATGTCCACGCCCAGGTCGCCCGCACGTCTCAGGAGTTCGCGGCGTGAGATGCCACAGTCGATCAGGATGCTGCCTTTGGGCCCCTCCACTACGGCAGCGTTTCCCTTGGAACCGCTGGCTAGGACGTGCAGGTGTATATGGGGATACATGGCCTCGGGACCCCTCTCGTTCGCATCCCTCGCGCGGCGCGCCGCGCGAGGGATGTGTTGCGTGCGCCATCGAGCGCCCGTCCGAAGCCTTGCTTTTGGACGAGTCCGCTTGGCTCCGTAGACCTTAGCGCATGGCGGAGACACCAATCGGCTGGCTCGGCATTTCCGGGTGACGACAAGGGACTGCCAGACGTCTCGTTTCCCCGTTCTACCTACCATTTGCGTAAAAGGTCTGAAAATGAGGCTGCGTATCCCTATCATTGCGCTTCGGTTACCTGCGCATTTCTGTAATGTTGCATACGACTGAAAGGAGGGACTCGCACGTCGCGATTCTGCGTCGCACGGCGTGCGTTCGCCGCCAGAGCCCCCTGCATGCCGGAAGGGAGAGCGTATGGGAGCGGTCGACAGGCTTCTGAGGTACGTGGCGGTTAGGACCCCGAGCGACGAGGGCAACGATGCCCAATGCTCCAGCAGTCCGGATGAGTTCAAGCTTGCCAGTCTCCTGGCGGACGAGCTGCGTGGCCTGGGGGTAGGGGACGTCCGTGTGAGCGATGATTGCTTCGTCTATGCCAAGGTGCCGGCGACCTCATGAGCGTCGCGCTGGTCTTAGGCGTAGCACGTGCGGTCAACATCCTGCTCGAGAACGGCTACATTTCCGACACCATCCTGAACTACTTCTCTGGCGTGGTCACGGGCATGAGCCCCATGCTCTTCATCCTCGTGATGCTGGTCGCCTACATCATCCTGGGTTTTTCATCAACAGCTCTTCGGGCTTGGCCGTGCTCTCGATTCTCATCATGGCTCCGCTGGGTGACGCGGTCGGCATCTCGAAAGCGGCCATCATCGCGGCATACAACTACGGCCAGGGCCTCATCAGCTACATCACCCCGACTGGCCTGATCTCGGCGTCGCTCGCCATGGTCGACGTGCCGTTCAGCCGCTGGCTCAAGTTCATCAACCCCCTGCTCGTCGCAACGATCGTGCTGAACGGCCTGCTGCTCGTCGCACAGGTGGTGATTGGGTAGACCGAAAAGACGTGGGCCTGCAAGAGTCGTGATGCGGGCGCGGCAGCCGAGTGCCCGGCATGGGCGCCAGGTTGCCGTACCATGTGGGTGAGGCCTTGGCCAAGCGGGACGTCGGTGCGAGCCATTCGTGCGGTGCATGGCCACGGCCCAGCCTTCGACTCGGACCCTGTCAGGGAGGACCATCAGCGTGCCCAGCGTCAACCGTAGATATGCCAGCGCGACACCTCTCTTCGAACGTCCGTCGTCCGTGCATGGCGAGGAGACGCGCGCACCCGTGGTGCTCATGGTCTCGGGTGGTGCCGACTCGTCTGCGCTGCTCCTGCTTGCGGCGACCTCGACACTGGATATAGATGACGGGCGTGGCGTCGCCCGCATCGCTCGTGAGCGTCTGCACGTCCTGCATGTGAACCATCAGCTCAGGGGCATTGATGCCGAGGAGGACGAGGAGTTCGTCCGCGAGCTGTCGTCGCGCTACGGGATACCCTGCACCGTGCGGCGCGTCGACGTCGCCGCACTTGCGCGGGAGGGCTCTGGCTCAGGCGCCAACGTGGAGAACGCTGGCCGCGAGGCGCGCTACGCCGCCGCCGCCGAGCTCGCGGGCCAGCTCTCGCGGGAGTTCGGCACGCCGCGTGCGGCGGCGCGCATCCTGACGGCGCACACCGCCGACGACCGGGCGGAGACCTTCTTCATGAACGCCATCCGGGGGACGGGACCCCAGGGCCTCTCGTCCATACCCCGTCGCCGCAACCTCATCGTACGCCCCCTGCTGGGACGTACCCACGAGGAGCTCTGCGACCTGCTGCGCATGAGCGGCATCGTCTGGCGTGAGGACAAGACCAATGCCGATACGCGCTACCTGCGATCCTACGTGCGTCACGAGGTCATGCCCGTTGTCCGGGCGCGCAACCCGCGTGTGACGGCGAACCTGGCCACCACCTGCGACCTACTTTCCGACGAGGACTCCTATCTGGGCCAGGTGGCATGGCGCAGCTATCGTGACCTTTTGAGGCGCCAGTCGGATGGCATGGTCGCGCTCGACGCCGGACGACTGGGTGCCGCTGAGGTTGCCATCGCGCGGCGCGTGGTGCGCCAGGCGATCCTGGCCGTGCGTCCCGATGCGCGCCTGGAGGCCCGACACGTCGACCGCGTTCTCGGTCTGGTCGCCGCCGGTGGCGGCTCTGCCAGCATCCCTTTGGGCTGCGACGCCCGTGTGGAGTACGGGCTGCTCTTCGTCCGGGACCACGACAGCGGGAGGGGCACGGTCGCCCTCTGGCTCGACGTTCCCGGCCAGGCGAGGCTTCCCGACGGCCGCGGTGTCCGGGCGCGCCTGACCGAGGTGCCCACGGGCTCGCGTGCCGACGAGCTGGCCCGCGCGCATGCCGTGGAGTGGGCGGGGGAGTCGGTGCTCCTGGATGCCGCCTCCTGCGGGCTCGACCGTGCGTCGGGAGGCAGGCTCTGGGTCGATGTGGCCGTCCCAGGCGATGTGATGTGCCCCCTGGGCATGCACGGACAGTCCAAGAAGCTCTCCGACCTTCTCAACGAGGCGCGCATCCCAGCGGCCGACCGTCGGCGCGTGCCCGTCGTGCGCACCTCGCCCACGGGGAACATCCTGTGGGTGGCGGGTGTCCGCCCGGACGAGCGCGTTCGTTGTGTGCCCGCAACGAAGCTGCTGCTGGAATTGAGTATCCTTAGCTTGTAGAGGAAATCCCCGCAGGGCGGCCCGCGCTGGCGTCGGCGGCGACACGAGGAGGGCTGGCGGCATGGCAGACGTGCATGAGGACATCGAGAGCGTCATCCTGAGCGAGGAGGACATCGAGGCCATCGTGAAGCGCATGGGAGGGGAGATCTCTCGTGACTACGACGGCAAGAACCCGCTGATCATCGCCGTTCTGCGCGGGGCCTTCGTGTTCACGGCCGACCTCATGCGCGCCATCACCGTGCCCTGCGCCGTCGACTTCATGGCGGTCTCGAGCTACGGTGACGGCATCAAGAGCTCGGGGGTCGTACGCATCGTGAAGGACCTGGACACCAAGATCGAGGGCCGTCACGTCATCATCGCCGAGGACATCCTGGACTCGGGCCTGACCCTGAGCTACCTAATCGATCTCCTGCAGGCACGTAAGCCCGCGTCGGTCCATGTCGCCACCTTCGCCGTGAAGGACATCAAGGGCAAGGTGCCCGCCATCGATCCCCGCTACGTCGGCACCCACGTGCCCGATGCGTTCATCGTGGGCTATGGCCTGGACTATGCCGAGCGCTACCGCAACCTCCCCTACGTCGGTGTCCTCAAGTCCGAGGTCTACGCCGGCTAGCAACGTCGGCCACCGGAGGGTCGGCCCGTACGCCAAGTTCGACAGCAAGGAGCACCACCAGTGCCAGACAACAATCAGATGGGTCCCGGTGGCCTGGGTCAAGGCGGTCGGACACAGCCTCCCCGCGGCCCCGTCCGCCGCTGGCAGCTCTACGTCTACACGCTCGTCCTCATCGCCTTCGTGGTCTACCTGAGCTATACGGCGTTTGGCGCCCTGGCTCCCAAGAGCGCGGTGGACCGGCTTGCCACCAACGAGTTCGTCACGGCCGTCAAGGAGAACCGCGTCAGAAGCGTCACGTTCAAGACCTCCGACGGCAGCCTGAGCGGCACCTACCAGCGTGACTCCGACGATAGCCCCACGGTCGACTTCTCGTCCACCTACGTGGGTGCGGACAGCCTCCAGGAGCTGATGGCACGGCACCCCGACGTGTCGTTCAGGATCGACACCTCGTCGGACGACCTGTGGCAGACCGTTCTCGTCTCCGTGGTGCCCACCGTCATCGTGGTCGTCGCGCTGTACTACTTCATGAGCCAGATGCAAGGCGCCAACGGGCGTGCCATGAACTTCGGTCGCGCGGACAGGGCGCGCACGCACGAGGAGACGCGTCCCAAGGTCAAGTTTGCCGACGTGGCCGGCATCGACGAGGCCGTCGAGGAGCTCGAGGAGGTCCGTGACTTCCTGCGCGAGCCCGAGCGCTACCGCAAGATGGGCGCGAAGATCCCCCACGGCGTCCTTCTGGTGGGGCCCCCGGGCACCGGCAAGACGCTTCTGGCGAAGGCCGTCGCCGGCGAGGCGGGCGTCCCGTTCTTCTCCATCAGTGGGTCGGACTTCGTCGAGATGTTCGTCGGCGTCGGCGCCAGCCGCGTGCGTGACCTGTTCAAGCAGGCGAAGGAGGTCGCCCCCTCCATCGTCTTCATCGACGAGATAGATGCCGTCGGCCGTCAGCGTGGCGCCGGTCTGGGCGGCGGGCACGACGAGCGCGAGCAGACTCTGAACCAGATGCTGGTTGAGATGGACGGCTTCGAGGACAACTCCGCCGTCATCCTGATCGCGGCGACCAACAGGCCCGACATCCTCGACCCGGCCCTGCTGCGCCCCGGTCGCTTCGACCGCCAGGTCACCGTCGACAGGCCCGATGTGAAGGGGCGCAAGAAGATCCTGGGCGTCCATGCGGAGAACAAGCCCATGGAGAAGACCGTCGACCTGGGCCGCATCGCCAAGCTCACCCCCGGATTCACGGGAGCCGACCTCGCCAACCTCATGAACGAGTCGGCACTGCTCGCGGCTCGCCGCCGCAGGGAGCGCATCTCGATGGGCGAGGTCGAGGAGGCCATGGAGCGCGTCATGGCGGGTCCCGAGAAGAAGGGACGCGTGATGACCCAGGCGGAGCGCATGACCATCGCCTATCACGAGAGCGGACACGCCCTGGTGGGTCACGTGCTCGAGAACAGCGACCCCGTTCACAAGATCTCGATCATCAGCCGTGGTCGGGCGCTGGGCTATACCATGCAGCTGCCCGAGGAGGACCGCTTCCTCGAGACGCGCGACGGCATGCTGGACCAGATCGCCGTGCTGCTGGGCGGCCGCACCGCCGAGGAGCTCTTCTGCAGCGACATCACGACGGGTGCCAGCAACGACCTCGAACGTGCCACCAAGCTCGCCCGCGAGATGGTCACCCGCTACGGCATGAGCGACGAGCTGGGAGCCCAGGTTTATGGCGAGGCCCAGCACGAGGTCTTCCTGGGCCGCGACTACGCCAACCACCATGACTACTCGGCCGAGACCTCCAAGCGCATCGACGACGAGGTCGAGCGCATAATGCGCGAGGCACACCTGCGCGCCTGCGAGGTGCTCGAGGCGCGTCGCGCCCAGATGGACACCATAGCTCACGTCCTGCTCGAGCGCGAGACGGTCGAGGGCGAAGTCGTGAGCGCCCTGCTCGACGACAGGTGGGACGCCTACCTGGCCGCCCATCCCGGCGAGTCCGCCGTCGGCGAGGGGGCTGCGGACGGCAGGGCCACAGGCGCGGGAGCCGGTGAGTAGCGTGTCCGAGAGGCACATCATGTGGTGCGGGCGCACGGCGGACGATGGGACCCGGCTCAAGATCTACGGCGAGCTGCATCTTCCCGACGGCGCCCAAGACGCGGCGTTCACCCACCTGCGCCTCCCGACCGTCATCATGGCGCACCCCTTCGGCGTGGACGGCAGGTCCATGGATGTCTACGCCCAGCTGCTGTGCGATGCCGGCATGGTGGTCTATAACGTCGACTTCTGTGGCGGAGGCCCTCGAGCGCGCTCGGACGGGGACATGCTGCACATGTCCGTCGAGACCGAGGCCGCCGACCTGTGGGCAGTCGTCGGCGCCATGGCAGAGGAGCCGTTCTGCGATCCTGGCCGGCTGTTCCTCATGGGAGCGAGCCAAGGCGCCTTCGTCGCGACCCTCGTTGCCTGTCGCAATCCCCACGTCGTGCGTGCCCTCGCGCTCATGTACCCCGCCTACGTGCTGCACGATGACGCCAGGAGGCGGTTTGGTGACGGCACGGAGCTGCCGGAGAGCTATGACATGATGGGGTGCGCCGTCGGACGGCGCTACGCAGCGGACGCCCTTGCCTGCGACCCATACGTGGAGATGCCCCGCTTTTCCGGCGACGTCCTGCTCATGCAGGGGGATGCCGACCCGATCGTCCCCCTTGCCTTTGCCGAGCGTGCGGCAGGGGCGTTTCCCCACGCGCGCCTCGAACGCTTCGTGGGGGCTGGCCATGGGTTCTCGGGCGACGACCTCCAACGGTCCTTCAGCTGCGCCCGTGACTTCTTCCGTGAGGTCTCCGTGCGCGCATAGCGCAAGAGAGAGGAGCAAGCATGGCTATCAACCGGACAAGCTATGACTACGGCTCGGCCAAGTCGTCCATTCGCGAGATCGCGGCCTACGGGGCGGCCCGCAAGGCGGAGATAGGGGCCGAGAGGGTCTTCGACTTCTCGCTGGGCAACCCCTCCATCCCCGCGCCCGAGGCGGTGCGGGCCTCCATCGAGAGGAACGTCCGGCTGCCCCCGACCCAACTCCACAGCTACACGCCCGCCGCCGGCCTGCCCTTCGTGCGCCAAGCCGTCGCAGACTCGCTCAACCGTCGCTTCTCCACCTCGTATCAGGTGGGCGACCTCTACCTCACCTGCGGTGCGGCGGCGTCGCTGTCCATCACGCTCCACGCAATCGTTAACCCCGGCGACGAGGTCATCGTGATGGCTCCGTACTTCCCCGAGTACCGCGTCTGGATCGAGGCCTCCGGCGCCCATTGCGTCGAGGTCAAGGCCGACAGGGACAGCTTTCAGATCGACACGGAGGCCGTGGCGGCGGCAATCACCGCACGGACCAAGGCCGTCCTGATCGACTCGCCCAACAACCCCGTCGGCGCCGTCTACCCCGCCCAGAACCTCGTCGCCCTCGCCGACGTCCTGCGCGGGCGTTGCCGAGATCTGGGGATAAGGATCTACCTCGTCTCGGACGAGCCCTATCGTGAGATCACCTACGGTGCGGAGGTGCCCTGGGTGCCAGCCCTCTACGAGCGCGCCATCGTGTGCTACTCCTACTCGAAGTCGCTCTCTCTGCCGGGCGAGCGCATCGGCTGGGTCCTGGTGCCCGACACCAATCCCGATCACGACGACCTGGTGCCCTCCGTCGCCGGGGCCGGTCGCAAGCTGGGGTTTGTCTGTGCACCCGCACTCTTCCAGCGCGTGCTTGCGGATTGCGTGGACGAGCCTGTGAACGTCGATGCCTACGCCCGCAACCGAGAGGCGCTCACCCGGGGCCTCTCCGCGCTCGGCTACGAGTACGTCGAGCCACAGGGGGCGTTCTACCTCTGGGTGAGGTCGCTTGAGCCCGATGCCGAGGCATTCTTCCAGAGGGCCAAGGCGCTCGAGCTCCTTCCCGTGCCGTCCGACAGCTTCGGCTGCACCGGTTGGGTCCGCCTGGGCTACTGCGTGAGCCACGATACGATCGAGGGATCCATGGGTGCCTGGGGGCGCCTCAGGGAGCAGTACCTCTGATGGGGACCTGCACGGGGCGTGACGGCGGGGCCTGTGGCGGCCGCGACTCTCGCCAGACCGGATGCCGGCCGCTGCACATCGCCTGTGACGTTCACACCCACACGCTCTTCTCGCGCCATGCCTACTCGACCATCGAGGAGAACGTCCGTGCCGCCGCAGGGCGCCACATCGAGCTCCTGGGGTCTACGGACCACTTCTCCTCCATGCTGCACCGCGAGGCGACCGGAGAGCGCGCATCGGGCTATGACCTGCGTGACAACCAGTACTTCCTGAACTATGCCGTCTGGCCGCGCACCTGGCATGGCGTCCGTCTCCTGCATGGCTGCGAGGCGGATATCGTCGATTTGGACGGAAGGCTCTTTGGCTATGACGCGCCTGTCGCATACGAGATAAACGGTGCGTCCCTTGGCTGTGCGACCACCCTCAAGGAGCGCGTCTTCCGTGACTGCGACTACGTCATCGCGTCGGTCCACAACGCGGAGTTCGCGCACGGAGCATCCCTCGCACGGACGACGGCCATGTACGTCCATGCCCTCGAGGACCCCAAGGTGCTGATCCTGGGCCACACCGGGCGCTCAGCCGTGCCGTTCGACATGGACGAGGTCCTGGCCGTGGCCAAGGATCTGGGCAAGCTCATCGAGATCAACGAGGCCACGCTCGTCTCGCACCAGGAGGCCAGCGGCGCCTGCCGTCGGATCGCGGAGCGCTGCGCCGAGCTGGGCGTCATGGTCTCAACAGGGACTGATGCACACATATCCTGCGACATCGGTCGCCTCGATCGCGTGAGGTCCCTGCTCGGGGAGATAGGATTTCCCCAGCGGCTCGTCGCCACGCGCGATGCTGAGACCTTCATGGGCGTGCTCTCCCGTGCGCGGGGGACCCTGCGGGCATAGGGCCGGACTCCGTGGGCACGGCCCGTCATCGCTTGCTGCGGGTAGTCACGGATGTCGAGGGTTCGGTTCCTACCAGTCGAAGGCGCTTGCGATGTCGCAGGCGCAGACCACGTCAGCCCCCGCGTCCTGGGGAGTGGGCTGCAGGTTCACGATGATGATCGCGTCGCCCCTGAAATAGCGCACGAGCCCTGCGGCGGGGTACACGACGAGCGAGGTCCCCCCTATGATCAGGAGGTCGCTTGCGGAGATCGCCTCGACTGCGGCGCGCACGTCCCCCTCGCCCAGAGGCTCCTCGTACAGCACGACGTCGGGCTTTACCACGCCCCCGCATCGCTTGCAGTGGGGGACGCCGGCCGTGGCCAGCATCCACGCCTCGTCGTAGAGCGCGCCGCAGCCCATGCAGTGGTTGCGCTTCGTCGACCCATGGAGTTCGACCACGTTCTTGGAGCCCGCCTTCTGGTGCAGCCCGTCGATGTTCTGTGTGATGACGACGTCCAGGCCATCCTCTGCCTCAAGTTGGGCGAGCTTGAGGTGGGCCTGGTTGGGCCGGGCGTCTGGGGTGCACATCATCGTGCGGTAGAAGTCATAGAACAGCTCGGGCCTCTCGCGCCACAGATGATGGCTCAGCAGTTCCTCGGGCGGGTACTCGCTTGAGAAGTGCTGCCTATAGAGGCCATTTTCGCTGCGGAAGTCGGGAATCCCGCTTGCGGTCGAGACTCCCGCCCCGCCAAAGAAGACCGTGTGCGACGCTCGCGCCACATGACCTGCGAGCACCTGGGCCGCCTCGTGCGCGTCCGTTATGACCTGTCCCATGCCAGCCGCCCCTCTCGTCTTGTCCGACCAAGGTTAACGCCAGGCTACACCTGATGTGTCCATGACTACCAGACGCCCGATTGGGTAGAGCAAAGCTCATATATATGGGAAGCGAGGCCAACCATGGAAGATGATCTCACCAACAACATCACCGACTGTGCCCTGGTCTTCGAGGGTGGTGGCTACCGCGCCGCCTACACCGCCGCGATTGCGAACGCGCTTCTGCGCGAGGGGCTGTACTTCGACTTCGTCTGTGGTCTCTCGGCAGGGGCCAGCCATGCCGTCGACTATGTCTCGCGTGACCAGCACCGCGTGAAGGAGGCCTTCATGGGCCGCGACGGCAACGAGCGCATCGGGGGCGTCCGCTCCCTTCTCCGGGGCAAGGGCTACTTCAATGCGGATTACCTCTACGCGGGCTGCATCGACGACGGACGCCTGCCGTTCGACTTCGCCACGTTCTCGCGCAACCCTGCCCGCGTCTCCATCCAGGCGTTCGAGCGCGACACGGGCCGCACCGTCGTGTTCACCAAGGATGACATGCCTGACGTGCATCAGATGATCGATCGCGTGCGCGCCAGCTCCACCCTCCCCATGCTGATGAAGCCGCTGCCCATCGAGGGGACGACCTACCTTGACGGAGGTCTGGGCGAGGGGGCGGGCATACCCGTGCGCATGGCCGAGCAAGCGGGGTTCGACAGGTTCGTCCTCGTGGCAACGCGTCCGGCGGGGTATCGCAAGACGGAGCCCACGGCACGCGAGCGACGCATGATCGTGCGCTTCGGCAAGAGCCACCCCTACGTGCGCAACGCCCTCCTGACCAGGTGGGAGCGCTACAACGAGGAGCTTGACCGCGTCGAGAGGCTCGAGGGCGAGGGTCGCTGCCTGGTGGTACGCCCCAACACCATGCCCGTCAAGAGCACCACGCTGGACAGCACCCAGCTGGAGGCCGCCTACCAGCTGGGTGCGGCACAGGCGCAGCGTGAGATCCCGCGCATAAAGGAGTTCCTGTTCCCCTCGTCCTAGGCGCCCTCGGTCCCCGTGTGGCTCTGCTACCCTCGTGGGAGCATCTGCCGATCGAGAGGAACCTCATCCCATGGCTGACACCGTCGCGCCCGACCGGGCGCTCAAGCTCGTCTCGTGGAACGTCAACGGCCTTCGCGCCGTCATGAGGAAGGACCCCAGCTTCCTGCAGATCTTCTCCCAGTTGGACGCCGACGTGTTCGCCATCCAGGAGACCAAGCTGCAGGAGGGACAGGTCGAGCTTGACCTGCCCGGATACTTCCAGACCTGGAACTTTGCCGAGCGCAAGGGCTACTCGGGCACGGCGGTGTTCTCGCGCGAGGATCCCTTGCGGGTCATCCGCCAGATCGGGAGTGACGTTGCGGATGACGAGGGGCGCGTCTGTGCCCTTGAGTTTCCCACGTTCTGGTTCGTGGACGTCTACACGCCCAACTCCAAGCAGGGCCTCGCGCGCATCGAAGAGCGTATGGGCTGGGATGAGCGCTTCCGCCTCTTCCTGCTCGAGCTTGACGCACATAAGCCCATTGTGACCTGCGGAGACTTCAACGTCGCACACCAGGAGATCGACCTCAGGAACCCCTCCACCAACCATGAGAACCCGGGCTTCTCGGATGCCGAGAGGGATAGCTTCGGCAGGCTCCTGGATGCGGGCTTCACGGACACCTTCCGCAGCCTCAACCCCGATCTCGAGGGCGCCTACAGCTGGTGGAGCTACCGCATGCGTGCCCGCGAGCGTAACGTGGGCTGGCGCATCGACTACTTCCTGACGTCGGAGCGTGTCGCCGACAGGATCGAGGGCGCCTCCATCCACGACGAGGTGTTCGGAAGCGACCACTGTCCGATCGAGCTGCAGATCAGGCTGTAGCGCTCGGCGGAGCGCCTGTCCCGTGTGACCCCACGCGGCTACAATGGGACAGCGTGAGGATAGGGACGAGGAGGCCCAATGGTGGAGCCCACGATGCACGACGGCTGGCGCATGGACCACGACAAGATCGAGCGTGGCGTGCGCCTGATGCTCGCCGGCATGGGCGAGGACCCCGATCGCGAGGGGCTCCGTGAGACTCCGGCTCGCGTCGCGCGCGCGCTTGAGGAGAGCTGCGCCGGCCTCTGCCAGGACCCGGCCCTCCTGTTCGAGAAGTCCTTCGACGTCGGATGCCACGAGATGGTCATCGTGCGCGACATCCCGTTCTACTCGCTGTGCGAGCACCACCTCCTGCCGTTCTTTGGCGTGGCGCATGTCGCCTACCTTCCTGGGGAGGATGGGCGCGTCTGTGGCATCTCCAAGCTGGCCCGCGTGGTAGACGTCTTCGCCAAGCGCCCCCAGGTCCAGGAGCAGCTCACCCGACAGGTCGCCGACGCCGTGATGGAAGGTGTGGGTGCCTCGGGGGTCCTGGTGGTGATGGAGGCCGAGCATCTGTGCATGACCATGCGCGGCGTGAGGAAGCCCGGGGCCAAGACGACCACCTCGGCTGTCCGCGGCGCGTTCGAGCGTCACGACGCCACCCGCGCCGAGGCCATGAGCCTCATCTTCAACGGCACCAAGTAGCGGCTACAATCGTGGGGAGCAGGTGCGCGGCACAATCCGCGCACGTCCCCAGCACCTTGGGAGGTTCCACCCATGCTACGAGAGGACTACGCAACCTGGCGTTGCGGCAACCACGAGATATCGCTGGCCCGCCCACGCGTCATGGGCATTCTCAATGTGACCCCCGACTCCTTCTCGGACGGGGGAGAGAACCTCGATCCCCAGAAGGCCGTCGACCGTGCGCTGCAGATGCTGGACGAGGGTGCGGACATCATCGACGTGGGCGGGGAGTCCACGAGGCCGGGCCACACACCCGTCTCGCCCGACGAGGAGGCGTCCCGCGTCGTGCCCGTGGTGCGTGGGATCCTCGCCGCCGCGCCGTCAGCCGTCGTCTCCATCGACACCCGTCATGCCGGCGTCGCCAAGATGTGCGTGCGCCTGGGTGCCTCGGTCGTCAATGACGTGAGCGGCTTCACCGATTCCCAGATGGTCCAGGTTGCAGCCGAGTCTTCCTGTGGTTGCGTGGTCATGCATTGGAACAAGCTCAGCGGCGCCAGCTCGCGCCGCTCCGTGCAGCTCGATTCCGCGCGTCCCGTTCGGACCCGCGCGGCGCGCCCGGTGCCCACCAGCACCCGTCGCTTCACGCTGCCGGAAGAGGCGCCCATCATGCGCGAGATCATGGGCTTCTTGGGAGACCAGGCGCGCACGCTCATGCGTGCGGGGGTGAGCCACGATCGCATCTGCGTCGATCCTGGTCCTGGCTTCGACAAGAGCGCGGACCAGGACGTCGTGATCCAGCGTGCCACGAGCAAGCTGGTCTCCATCGGCTATCCCGTGCTGTGCGCCGTGTCGCGCAAGCGCTTCGTGGGGGCCGTCTCCGGCATCGCCACGTCCGACCAGCGCGATGCCGCGACCGTGGGCGTCACGCTCTCGGCCGTCGAGTCCGGCGCGCGCATCTTGCGCGTCCACGACGTCGCGGGAACGGCCCAGGCCCTCGACGCCTATTGGTCCGTCGCGAAGGCCGACGCACGCCAGGGCTTCGTGTCGCTGGGGTCCAACGTGGGAGATCGCCTGGGCAATCTGTCCCGAGCCGTTCGTCTGATGAGCGAGATCCCCCTGACGCGCGTGGTCCAGGTCAGTCGTGCCTACGAGACCGAGCCCGCCTATGGCATCGCGACCCCCGTGGCAAACGCTGTCGCCGAGATTCGCACGGAGCTGCACCCTCTCGTGCTGGTCGATGCCCTGATGGGCGTCGAGCGCCAGCTCAAACGCGTGCGAGACTCCAAGCAGGCTGGATGCGGACCCCGTACGATCGACTGTGACCTCTGCTGGGTCGAGGACGAGGAGCATGCTGGTCACAAGCTCACGCTTCCGCATCCCCATCTGGGCGAGCGCGACTACGTCCTCGTCCCCATGGAGGATCTCATGCACGACCCCGTCCGCTTCCTGATGCATGTCGGCGTCCCCGTCTATGCACCCGAGGACCGTGTCGGTCACGTGATCGGCGAGCTTGGCGACCTCGACTGGGAGTAGCTCCTCATGGGTGATGGTGCGATCGCCATGGCGCGTGGCGATTCGGGCGATGGCCACCAGGTGAATGCGGAGCGGAGGGACGAATCGGCCGGTCCTCGGAGCCTGTCGCTGGTGCTGCGCCTCGATGTACCGATGCAGATGTATGCCTGCCTGCCGGCCGTGCTGGCCCTCGCCGCTGCTCGCATGCTGCGGTCCGACGGCGTCGACGCCCGCGTGCTCTGGCCATCCGGCGTATCCGTCGCGGGCACCCCCGTGCTGCTCGTCTACGCGCATGCGGGCTATGACCAGGGGGTGTTCGCAAAGGTCGAGCTTGTCCCCCAGGGCATCGAGGGCGTTGGCCTTCTCGCCCGAGGGAAGGGCATGCTGCGCGATGCCCTCAGGGAGGGCGCCCGCGGCTGGGAGGTTGCGCTGCAGCGGGCGCGGGTGGTCGCCGGTCCCCTCGCGCCGCTTCTGGGTGACTACTTCGACCTGCTGGAACATGCTGGCGGTGAGGTCGAGGTCATCTACCCCAACGGTCGCCCTGCCGCGCGGGGCGTGCTTGCGGGTGTCGACGTCTGGGGCCGCGCGAACGTGCGCATCGCCTCGGGGCGTGTGCTCGAGCTCTCGCCGGAGCAGGCCAGCCTGCATGTCGCACGGGGGTGACGTCAGGGCGAGGGCGCGCCAGGATGACGCAATGCCGGGTCGCTGCATGCGCATCGCATGGCCCGACGATGGTCCAACCCGACGGCACCTAACCCCTTGCAGCCCGCTTCGCTGCGCGGTGGCACCAGATGCTGTAGATGCCACGGAGCGTGAGGTCGGGATCGATGGTGTCGAAGACCTTCGTCACGTGGGATATCTCTCGGACGAAGCCCCCCGTCCCCACCACGGTCGCGTCGGGCTCTCCCAGCTCCTCTCGTATGCGTGCGACGAGGCCCTCTGCGGCCGCTGCCGCGCCGATCACGATGCCTGACTGCACGGCGGTCTCGGTGGTCTCGCCCAGGGCGTGGTCGGGTGCGACCAGTGGTACGCTCGAGAGCTTTGCCGCGCGCGAGAACAGGGAGTTTGCAGAAAGCAGGAGTCCCGGCATGATGACGCCCCCGCGAAACGCGCCTCGGGCGTCCACGACGTCGACGTTGGTGGCGGTCCCAAAGTCCACGACGATCGTGGAGGGCCCGTAGGTCTCCAGGGCGGCGACCGCGTTGGCGATGCGGTCAGCACCCACCTGGTGGGGGTCGGGCATGTCGACGACGATGCCGCAGTCACGCGAGGCATCCACCAGGAGGACGTCCTCGGCGTTGAGGACGTTGGCCATCATGTACTGCCATTCTTGCGTGAGGATGGGCACTACGCTCGATATGGCGACGTCCGTGACCGAGCCCAGCGTCAGACCGAACATCAGGAAGTACCCAAATAGACGTTCGTGGAGCTCGTCGGCCGTGTCGGTCCGATCGGTTGCCATGCGCCATTGGCGTTGGCAGACGCCGCCCTGGGAAAACAGGCCGAGGGTCGTCTGCGTGTTTCCGACGTCGATGGTCAGGAGCATCTCGTCCTCCGGGAGCATGGTGGGACCGGCCTCCGCCGGGTGCGCGCCCCCAATGGACGCCGTGCCGATAGTGTAGCCAACGTTGCCGAGAAGGGCCCTCTCTCTTTTTGCTGAGGCCTTCCATTCCCCGTCGCGTCGTGCCAAAAGGCATCGTCCAACCGTGTGGGGGTCTCCATCCCATCACCACAAAAGCGCTCGTTGTGCGTGCCCGTGCATCTTTCCGAGCTGGTCCGTGCTACTATTCAAAAACTTGAGGCTCTGGTCAGAAACCAGGGCGTACCATCATCGGTCTGGTCGGAAACCAGACAGGCAGAAGGAGTCCCGACATGAAGCAAGGCATCCATCCCAACTACGTCGAATGCACCGTTCGCTGCACCTGTGGCAACACCTTCACCACGCGTGCCACCGTGTCCGAGATGACCATCGACCTCTGCGACAAGTGCCATCCGTTCTACACCGGTCAGCAGAAGCTCGTCGACACCGGCGGCCGTGTCCAACGCTTCTCCGACAAGTTCGGTGGCGCCGCTCAGGCCAGGCTCGATGCAGCCAAGGCCGAGAAGGCTGCCAAGGCCGCTAAGGCCGCAGAGCAGGAGGCCGCCCGCAAGGCCACCAAGGAGGCCAAGGCTGCCGAGAAGGCCAAGCGTGCCGCCGAGTACGCCAAGAAGGCCGAGGCAAAGGCTGCTAAGGTTGCCGAGAAGGCCGCCGAGGCTCCCGCTGAGCCCGAGGCCACCGAGGCCGTAGCCGAGACTCCCGCAGCTGAGTAACGCTCGCTCATAGCGCACCGCAAGAACGGGGAGGTCGACACCAGTCGGCCTCCCCGTTGCGTTGCTTGTGCGATTTTCTCCTGGGCTCGGAAATGGCGTCGGTCGTCGGTAAGGGACCGTTGAGCATCAGGAGCCTTCGACATCTTGGCATTCAGCCCTCTAGTCGTGGCATGAGTGCTCCATGCAGTAATTGAATCTTAGGTAGAGCGACCAACGACTCAAAATCTTTGTTGGAAACATGAAGGTGGTTCTGGTGCGTTCTCCCCTATAGTCTGGGGATATCATGTTCAAAACTTGTCCACTTCTCTATTGTTTGGCAGGCGTTCATGGCCACAAGAAGCCTTCTGGGAGATAACGATTCAGCTACGTTGACAGAAGCGCTCTTTACCCAGTTGGCATCCATTCTCAGGGAGAAGATTTATTCCCATGAATGGCAAAGTGGATCTCGGATACCTTCTGAGCACGACCTTATGCGCGAGTTCAGGCTGTCTCGTGGCACTGTTCGCCGGGCGATAGGGGTTCTAATCGAGGAGGGCAGACTCGTCCAACGGCGTGGCAAGGGCACATTTGTCACCGGGCCGGGCATTTCACACCCGGCAGGTGTAAGGCCGATTTCCTTTGCAGAGTCCTTGAGACGTCAAGGCAAGGATTTCGTTACGCATGTTCTAGTCAAGCAGGTAACATCTGCGCCCGAGAGCGTGGCGAATGAGCTAGATATTAAGGTAGGTGACCCTGTCATGTACATGCGCAGGGTTCGAACGGTGGAAGACACGCCTGTCATATGCCAGGAAAGTTGGACGAATCTCAACGAGTGCGAGGGCATCGAGGACATTGACTTCACTAAGGTCTCGCTATTTGATGCCGTCGAGAAGACATCAAAGCGTAAGGTCAAATACTCCGAAATGAAGTATGAGGCCCTGGTTGCGGGGTCTGAGCACGGCGCGCTGCTCGGCTGTGACGAGAATACGGCTGTTCTCCACCTTGAGCAGGTCATTCACCTTGAAGATGACGCCAAGATAGAGTGGAGTGTCACATGGCTGACTCCGGGCCAATCAATCGTGGGTACCGCATATCAGCCTGAGAGCTATAGCTAAGCTCCCCTACTAAAGGGCCTCCGCACCATTTGTCGGCACATACATGCCGTTCATGGACTCTTCATATCTATCTTAACTTGTACATTCAATACTGGACAAGAAGCGTGTTGTCCACTTTTTAGAGGACAACTGTTTGCTTCTGTGTCGTTGCAATGGTGAGTTGAGGAGAGAGTTTCATGGACAAGATTGTTCTCAGGCGCCCGTTTTTCGTCGTCAACCCCAAGTCCTACCTGTACGGAGAGAAGCTCCGCAGGCTCGCTCGCAAGACGGATGGGCTCTGCGAGCGTTACGGCTTCCAGTCCCTGTTCACCGCACAGCTCATCGATCTCGCTTGGGTTGCGGACAACTGCCCGCATCTCATCCCGTGCGCTCAGGCCATGGAGAGCCTCAGGCCCGGCCGCGGCATGGGGCACGTCCTCCCGGAGGCGCTCGCCGCCGCAGGGGTGCGCGCAACGTTCCTCAACCACGCCGAGAACCCCATGACGGTGGGCGAGCTCGCCAGGACCGTCGCGCGTGCCCGCGAGGTGGGCATCCTCACCTGCGTGTGCGCCGACTCCGTCGAGGAGGCCAAGGCCATCGCCGAGCTCCACCCCGACATCATGACGTGCGAGCCCAACAGCCTCATCGGCACCGGCCGCATCGCCGGCGGGGACTACATCCGCGCCTCCACCGAGGCCGTCAAGTCCGTCTCGCCCGGGACAATGGTCCTGCAGGCCGCCGGCATCTCCACCGGCCAGGACGTCTATGACGCCATCCACTACGGCGGCGACGCCACGGGCGGCACCTCGGGCATCGTCTGCGCGGGGGACCCCGAGGCGAAGCTCGAGGAGATGTTCGAGGCGCTCGGCCGCGTCCGCGCCGACATCCAGGGGGAGGCCCGGCCATGACGGTCTACAAGGGGCTGGTGAGGGTCGAGACGCTCGCCGGGAAGCCGACCTACGTCGACGTCACCAATGAGGTTGCCGACATCGTCTCATGGAGCGGCATCAGGGAGGGCGTCGTCCACTGCATCTCCTGCCACACGACCTGCGCCGTCTACTCCCAGGAGTTCGACCACGACATGACCCCGGCCGGCGACACCTTCATGCAGGCCGACCTCTCGGACGGCCTGGACAGGGTCTTCCCCGAGCAGCGCGACTGGAAGACGTACCGCTACCCCGGCCTTCGCCACTTCGAGGAGGTCGAGGGCTGGCCGGACGCGGAAGCCTACCTCCCAGGGGGCGACCGCACCCTGCTCTGGAACGGCGACGCGCACCTGCGCTCCGTGCTCGTGGGTGGCAGCCAGACCTTCGAGGTGGCCGGCGGCAGGCTCGAGATGAACGGCCTCGCGAGCATCTTCTTCGTCGACTTCGACCGCACGCGCGAGCGCACCCGCAAGCTTCGCGTCGTGGTGATGGGGGAGTAGCTGTTTCAAGTCTGTCGGTAGCGGAGCGAGTTATTCGTTCCTAGGTGAATTGGAGGATTACGATGGCAAAGATGAAGCACATTCTTCTCTCCTGCGGTTCAGGAATCGTCACTTCGACGGTAGCGAGGAAGAAGGTCGAGGCGCTTCTTGACAGCCATGGCTATAAGGGGCAGTACGAAATTACTCAGATTCCCTTGGCTTCGGCTCCGGAGAAGTCTCGAAACTACGACTTTATTGTTGCGACTTCGATAGCCCCTACTGAGCTCCACTGCCCCTATGTGAATGGGGTCCCGTATCTGATGGGCCGGGGGGCTGAGGAGACTGACGCTCAGATTCTAAAGCTCATGGAAGAGGATTAGCGGCTGCGCTTCTCTGCTCTCCAACAATTCAGATTGCTTATTTCACATTCCTCAAGGGGTATGTTGGGTGTTGCTTGCGCTGATGGGCGCATAGACGTTGGGCTAAGTATTTGAGGAAAGGAATGGAGATGAATGCTTTTCTTGGATTCTTCCAGTTTATTTCGGGACTGGGAGTGTCGGTAATGATGCCAATCGTGCTCACCATCTTGGGGTGTTGCTTGGGGGCCGGATTTGGTAAGAGTCTCCGCGCTGGTTTGACTGTCGGCGTTGGTTTCATCGGCCTTAACCTTGTCATTAACTCGCTGCTCGGCACGACCCTTTCTCCTGCCGTCCAGACCATGGTCGAGCGCTTTGGCCTGTCCCTTACGGTTGTGGACGTGGGTTGGCCTGCTGCTGCTGCAATCGCCATGGGTTCCACTGTTGGAATCATCATCATCCCGCTTGGCCTTGCAGTGAACATTGTGATGCTTCTTACCAATACGACCCAGACTGTTGATGTTGACATTTGGGACTACTGGCACTTTGCTTTCACAGGTGCCCTTGTCGCGATTGTTACCGACTCAATCGTTTGGGGCATTATTGCTGCCATCCTCAACATGATTATCATCATGGTCCTTGGCGACTACACGGCTCCTCTGGTTGAAGAGTCTCTCAACATGCCCGGTGTCTCTCTGCCTCACGGTTTTACGGCAGCGTATGCGCCAATCGCCATGCTCTTCAACTGGATTTTTGACAAGATTCCCGGCCTTCGTGATATCGACATCAACACGGATACCCTGCAGAAGAAGTTCGGTGTCTTTGGTGAGCCAATTCTCGTTGGTACCATGATTGGCCTTGTTATCGGCTGCCTCGCATATTGGGATCCCAGTGACATTGCCACTTCAATCACTCAGGTTCTGACCCTTGCTGTGTCCCTTGGTGCTGTGTTGGTTCTCATTCCCAAGATGGCCGCGCTGCTCATGGAGGGCCTGCTTCCAATTTCCGATGCCGCATCCACCTTTGTAGAGAAGCGTTTCAAGAACCGTGGCAAGATTTACATCGGCCTCGATTCCGCCGTAGGCGTTGGTCATCCCGTGACGCTTGCCATCTCGTTCGTCCTCGTTCCGCTCTGCATCTTCCTCGCCGTCATCCTGCCGGGCAACAAGGTGCTTCCCTTTGCTGACCTAGCTGTGATTCCGTGGATGTTCGTTCTCATCACCCCTGTCGTGCACAACAACGGCTTCCGCGGCATCATCATTGGTATCATCGTTCTTACTGTTGGTCTTTACATTGCTACTGACCTTTCGCCACTGATTACAACCGCAGCCGCAAACGTTCAGTTTGACATGGGTACCGCAACCGCAATTTCCTCTATTTGTGACGGCGCAAACCCGCTCACGTGGCTCATCGTCCGCATCGGCTCCTTCATGAATGGTATCGGCATGATCGTGATTGCGGTCCTGGCCATTGCCCTTGCTATCTGGAACCGCAAGCGCATTCTCAAGGAGGCTGCTGAGCTTCACGCTGCCAAGAGTGAGGAGTAAGTAGACAGCACGAGGTCTTGGTCCCCTGGGTCATTTCCTAGCATTCCTAACGCCGGGGCCACACTTACCTTTGTGCGGCCCCGGCGTGTTTGGAGAGTCATGAAGAAGTCTTTTGTCTACGAGCCACCATTTTACAAGATCGAGGTGACTTTCACTGGCGTGTTTTGCGCCGTGGTTTGCATCGCTTGCATCGCGATTGCGGTCCTTGATGCCTTCATCCCTCGTGGTCTCGCATTGATTTTTGGCGCTGTCGCATTCTACCAGGTATGGAATACGTTTGTTTCGCTTTCCAACCCAGAGCGAGTGGAGATTGATGAGGAGGGCGATTCCATCTCGTTCTCTGGCCTTGGGCGCGTGGACTCCTACAAACTCTCTGAGCTTTCGACTTTTCTAGTGAGGCCTTTTCCAAGTTCAGGAAAGACATACATACGCGTCCAGGACCACAACATCTTTAAAGGACGATACTGGGTCCCCACAAAGATGTTCTCAGATGGGGGAGAGCTCTTTGCTTACCTCGTCAATTTGGGCAACAAAGTTCACCCTAATTCGCTTCTTGCCCGTGCGCATGATGTAAATAAGGACTACTTAGAACATGCTGACCAGATTGAGGCCATCCGTTCACGGGAGAGGTCTGCGCAGCGGAGCAGAAGAACCACCAAGGCGAAAAAACTTTGATTCAGGCAGGCGAACACTGAGAGGAAAACCGGTGCCCACAACAAATCAGGGAGGCAAGTTCACAGTATGTTTGAATCTGAAAAGAAGGAAATGCTGGAATGTGCGCTCAAGCTCGATCGATATGGGCTAATCGCACTGTCTGGTGGCAATGTAAGCGTGCGTGCGGGTGATGACCTTTTCATCGTTACGCCGTCAGGTATGGTTTACGACGAGATGGTCCCCGAGGACATGCTTGTTGTTGATGGAAAGGGAAACGTCGTCGAGGGAATGCGAAAGGCTTCGGTTGACACTGCAGCGCTTCTCTACATCTTCCACCATATGCCTAAGGTCAACGCTGTAATTCATACGCATCAGCCCTATGCAACTGGTCTCGGCTTGGTTATGGATGAGATACCATGCAACCTCTCCACGATGGCGAATGCCGTAGAAGGGCCCTGTCATGTTGCTAACTACGGCAATCCGGGGTCACTGTCTATGGGTGCACAGGCGGTTGAATCCATTGGTGATCAGCTTGCTGTAGTGCTCAAGCATCATGGAGTCATTGCAGTTGGCAGGGACCTTCGCCAAGCGATGTTCTCTTGCGTCTACCTCGAGGAGGCAGCGAAGACCGTTTCCGTGGCGCTTTCTACTGGCAGGCCGATGGCCGAGATGACACAGGTGCAAATTGACGAGGCGGTCTCCGTTTTTCATCGGTATGGTCAGCATACGCTTGACGAGCAAGATGCAGAAGAGGCTGCAAGGAACTGAAATGGCCGACAGTACGATTGTCGTCAGGAGTAACAATGATTATTAATCTTCGTGATATATGCGCTGTGGCTGAACAGAACAATATGGCCATTGCATCCTTCAACGTCCCGAGCTTTGAAGCCCTGAGGGCTGCTATTGATGTTGCTGAGGAAACTGACCATCCCGTTATCCTGAGCCACGCTGAAGGACACGAACCTCTTGCGCCCCTAGATTCCATTGGGCCTGTCATGGTTGCACTTGCGGAGCGTTCGAGTGCCATGCTGTGTGTCCACCTGGATCACTGCGAGCATCTTTCTTACATGCGGCGCGCCCTTGAGATTGGCTTTACCGGCGCTATGTATGATGGGTCCTTCGAGCCGTATGAAGTCAACCTTGAGAATTCTCAGCGTGCCGCAGAAATGTGCTCTGGCTTTGACTGTGGTATCGAATGCGAGCTTGGCTCAATGGGATCGCGAGAGGCAGGTCAACGCGACGAGGGTGGCACTGCCGAGGAGTCGGGCGCAGTATACACAGACCCTGACCAGGCAGCAGACTTCATCGCATCAACGGGCACGGATATTCTTGCCTGCTCGTTTGGCACGGTACACGGGATTTACAAGGGTGAACCGCACCTTAACTTCAAGGTCCTTACTGACATCCGGGACCGCGTAAAGATTCCACTGGTCATGCATGGAGGCTCGGGCGTATCGGACGAGGACTATAAGAAGGCGATTGACTCGGGAATCCGCAAGATTAACTACTACACCTATGGAGTGAAGTATGCCGGCGAAGCCGCTTGTGCTGAGATGGAAGCCAAGCGCTCCAAGAGTGCTGACGCAATAGTGTACTGGCACGATTTAACAAGCGCTGCATACAGCCGTCTGGTTGAAGACTTCGACCACGTTGTTAAGGTTTTCGCAAACGGCGCCAAGCAGCTTGCTTAGTAGGACTCATCAGCAGCAAGCGAAGGGAATTCAATGGCAATACTCGACACTTCGCTCTTCAGCCCGGAGCTCGTGTTCTTTGATGCCACGGCGACCACTGGGACAGAGCTATTTTCTTGGCTTCGTGAGAAGCTGGCACCCATGGGGTACCTCGAGGACAGTTGGCTCCAGGCCATAATCACCCGTGAGAACAATTACCCAACGGGACTCGAGTCGGATAACATTTCTGTTGCCATTCCTCACGTCGAGCCCGAGAACATTGCTAAGCCCTACATTGCCGTAGTTAAACCCAAGAAGCCGGTGGCGTTTGAGCCTATGGCTGCCATGGTTGACCATCCCGTGCAGGCTGAGCTGATCATCAACCTTGGGCTTAAAGCGCATGATGAGGACCAAGTGGCAGTGCTTCAGAAGCTTATGAATGTGTTCATGGACGCGAGTGCGTGCGAGAACATTCTTTCTCAGACCACGGGGAAGGGGATGGTTGACACCATCGTAAAGCACTGCAAGGAGTAATCCCAGTTTTTCATCTTGGTGGCAACGGCCTTGAATGCCGTTTGGTTGGGGTCCCGATATGCGGGTTGGGCTTACTATCCGGTATCCAGCCAAGCGGCATTCTCGTCATTCCAGCAATACCTAGGTTCTCGGTAGTGTATACCCTCGGCGCCCCGCGCTGCAGAGCCTGCTGCTGCGCGCATCATCTCCTCTCGATGGCGCATGACCTCCACGACCTCCTCCATGCGCTTCTTGGCCTCGTCCTCGGTTGCCTGCACGTAGGTGCAGTTGCACTCAGCAACCACTGCCTCGAGAGCCTTCGTACGACGGGCCGCCTCAAATAGCTGATCCATCTGGCTCACCGCCTTCGCACGGGCGATGAGGGCCTGCGCGTCGGTGGGGGAGAGCTGCAGCAGGTGTGGCAGCTCGGTCTCGTCGACCTTGATGTTCTTCTTGCTTGTATAGGCGTCAAGCGCCGCCTCGTGCTTGACCTCCTTCGTGGCCACGGCCTGGAGCATCGCATCGAGCTGGTCGGACCGCACGCCCATCTGCGCGAGAACGGCTTCCATGGGCTGGCCGGTCGTGGCGACTTTCTGCGCGATGTCCTGGAACAGCGTGTCTTTCACCTGCGCCACCTGGGATGCCGGGACCGACTGGCACAGGCGCTCGGCGAGCGCGTCGAGACACGTGTCGGCCTTCTGCTCCTCGGCAGAGTCCTCGCTCAGGGAGCTGAGATACGCGCGGGTCTGCTCGCGCAGGCGCCGCTCGTTCTCGATGCCATCGAACTTGTCGGCTACCCATGCGGGATCGGCGAGGTCCTACTCGGTTCCGACGGCCTCTCGCACCAGGCTTCGTACGGCAAGCTCGACCTCCTCGTCCGTGGTGTGGACAACGTGCACCTGCACGTCAACCGGTCCGTACGAGGTGAGGGTGTAGAACGCCCTGTTCCCAATGACAAGCGGCTCGGACTTCTGGATGGTCATGAATCCTCCTGGCTGCGCGGTTGGCTCATGCGCGCAACTGACTTCTGGGCTGTATGCCCAACCAACGCCGAGAAAATCCGCGGCACCCCTTGACGCAACCCCTTGCCACCCCGCGCTCACCAGCTGCGCGAATTGGAGCAGAATGGGAGCGCGAGGATAACATGCCCACAAGAAGTGGCACCTCGTGGAGAGGAACAAGGGGAGCATGGCAGACACAACCACCACCATCCACACGGACGTTGCGATTGTCGGTGCGGGACCGGCGGGCATATTCACGGCGCTGGGGCTTATCGGCAAAGGGGACACGCGTTCCATTACCATCGTCGAGAAGGGACTGCCCGTCGAGAGGCGCAGCTGTCCCAAGGCCAAGGTGGGCCACTGCGTCCACTGTCAGCCGTGCCGCATTACCACGGGCTTCTCGGGTGCCGGTGCCTTCTCGGACGGCAAGCTCTCGCTTTCACGCGAGGTGGGCGGCGACCTGCCCGACCTTATCGGTCATCAGTTCGCGCAGGACACCATCGATCGCGTCGACCAGATGTACCTCGACTTTGGGGCCGATCCGCACGTCGAGGGCCTCGGACATGCAGATGACGTTGTCGAGATTCGTCGCCGCGCGATAAGCGCAGGCCTCAAGCTCGTGGACTGCCCCATCCGCCACCTTGGCACCGAGAAGGCCCAGCAGCTCTACGCGCGCATCGAGAAGCACCTGCTCGATGCCGGCGTGAACGCCCTCTTCGAGACCGAGTGCGAGGAGGTCGTGATCGAGGGCGGCGTATGCCATGGCCTTGTGGTGCGCAGTCGCGACGGAGAACGGCGCATTGTGGCTGGCGAGACGATCGTCGCCACGGGGCGCCGTGGCGCGAGCTGGTTTGGCACCATGTGTGACGAGCACGGCATTGGTCACGTGGCCGGCCCTGTGGACGTGGGCGTGCGCGTGGAGGTGCGCAACGAGGTCATGGAGCGCGTGAACGACGTGCTCTACGAGTCCAAGCTCATCGGCTACCCCAATCCCTACAAGAACAAGGTTCGCACGTTCTGCCAGAACCCCGGTGGCTTCGTGAGCCAGGAGAACTACGACGGAGGCCTTGCGGTGGTGAACGGCCATTCGTTCAAGGACCGCAAGAGCCCCAACACCAACGTGGCCGTGCTCTGCACGCTCAACTTCAAAAGCCCCTTCGACAAGCCCATCCTCTATGCGCAGCGCGTGAGCGAGCTCGTCAACATGCTGGGGGCCGGCCACATCTTGGTGCAGCGCTTCGGCGACATTCTCGACGGCAAGCGCACCTGGCCCAAGGAGCTCTCGCAATCCAACGTGGTGCCCACCCTGCCCGATGCCGAGGCCGGAGACATCACCGCCGCCATGCCCATGCGCCCCATGGTCGAGATCATCGAGTTCATCAAGGCCGTCGACCGCGTGGTTCCGGGATTTGCCTCCTACGAGACGCTGCTCTACGCGCCCGAGGTCAAGTTCTACAGCAACCGCGTCCAGATGGACGAGAACTTCGACACCAACGTGCAGCACCTCCACTGCCTGGGCGACTCTTCCGGCTGGACCCGCGGCCTCATGATGGCTTCGGTGATGGGCCTGCTCATGGGCGAGAAGCTTGCCGACAGGGGCAAGTAGGGTAGGGCGTAGGGCCCTCGCTGCGTTCGCCGCCACGTTGCTACCGCTTGCCGGCCAACCACGTGGCGGGGTTTCTCCACCCTAACTGTATTAAACTCACTAATACAGTTAGGACGGATGCCAAACGGCCGAGCGGCTCGGCCGTGCTGCCGTCCGATTGTCCACCGCGGGGACGGGAGGTGCCGTGATTCAGATTAGCTACCAGGACCCGCGTCCCATCTATGAGCAGGTGCGCGACGCATATCGCCAGCAGATCCTGGCGGGAGTGCTTGAGCCGGGGGTGCAGCTCCCCTCGGTGCGCGAGCTCTCCTCGCGCCTCGCCGTGAACCCAAACACCATCCAACGTGCCTACCGCGAGCTGGAGCAAGAGGGCTGCATCTCGTCGGTGCGGGGCAAGGGAAGCTTCGTCGCAGACGTCTCGGGCGCCGCGGAGGCGCGTCGGCGTGAGCTATTTGAGCGGTTCGACCAGCTTGTCCATGAGCTCGAGTCCCTGGGCGTGACGCCCGCGGAGCTTGGGCAAAGAGTCGGGGGAGGCGAGGGGTGATGACATCGGCCATTGAGGTCAGAAACCTACGGAAGGTCTTCGACGGCACGCCTGCACTCGACGGGGTGGGTCTCACCGTCCCCAAGGGCGCGGTCTTTGGGCTTGTGGGGCCAAACGGTTGCGGCAAGTCCACGCTCATCTCGCACCTTTGTGGTGTCATGTGCCCCACCTCCGGCGACGTACGTCCTGGGCGAGAAGGTCTTCGAAAACCTAGGCATCAAGGCTCGCATCTCCTGTGTTCCCAGCGAGCCCTACTTCATTGGTTCCGAGAGTGCGGACGGCATGGCGGGCTTCTACCGTGCGATGTTCCCCGCCTTTGACCTCGCACGCTACTTCGAGCTGGAGAAGCGCTTCGAGGTCGACCACACGAAGCCGCTCCGCAAGCTCAGCCGCGGCATGCGCGCGCAGGCAGCCATCTGGCTTGCGCTCTCCATTCACGCGGACGTCCTGCTGCTCGACGAGCCTATGGACGGTATCGACCCCCTCGCCAGAAGGCGCATGTGGCGCCTGGTGCTCGAAGAGGTCGCGGAACGCGGCCTTACGGTGCTCGTTACCAGCCACAACCTGAGCGAGCTCGAGGGCGTTTGCGATCACCTGGGGATTATGGCCAAAGGCACAATGCGCGAGGAGATCGACCTGTCCCAGCCTTTGGAGAGCGTCGCAAAGGTGCAGGTGATTCTGCCCGAAGGCGCATCCCTGCCTGCCGGCTTCAACGTTATCAAGAAGTCCAACGAGGGGCGCGTGCTCACGCTGCTCGTCCGCGGAAGCGTGGGCGAGGTGCGAGAGGCGCTTACCGCCCTGCACCCGTCCTATCTCGAGGTTCTTCCACTCTCGCTTGAGAAGCGGTTCATCTGCGAGCTTGGAGGCGATGACGATGGCATCATGTGAGATGTACGAGGGGCATCGCGCTCCCTCACCGGTGGTCGGGCTCTTTCTCGACACCTGCCAGCGGTATGCATACTTGGGGGGTGGGCTACCTTATCGTCTGGCTCTTCTGGCTGGTCGGTCTGGCGCTGAGAATTGCTGGGCATACACCGCCCGCAGACCCCGCGCAGGAGCTTGCGCAGTCCGGCGTGGGTGTACTGGTTCTCTCCGTAGCCGTCTCGTTCGCGGCTGAAAATGGGGCCTTCTCGTGGATCTTTGACCGCAGGGCGGTGCAGCTCTATGGCATGCTTCCGGTGCGGAGAGAGGCGGTCTTCCTGGCAGTTGCCCTGGCGGGCGTGATTCCTCTCCTCGTCGCGGTGGGCATTTCGGGCTTTGTGTTTGCCGCGATACTCGGCTTTGGGCAGGACGCGGCCGCGATACTGCCTTGGATGGCAAGACATGCCCTGCTCATCGTGGCCTTTGGTGGCATTTCTGCCCTGTGTCTGCAGTTGGCGGGCTGGCCTGCCTTTGCCCTGCTGTGCTACCTCCTGGCAAATCTCTACGCGTTTGCCGCGCAGCAGATTGCGGAGTCCCTCTACGCCATGGTTGCGCCAATGGTGGTAAACGCATCCATTGGAGGGATTGATTGGGCAAGTCCGCTGGTGCATCTCTTGAGGGTCGCCATCTCGTGGTCGAGCACATGCCCCTTCCCAGACCCTGGTCTTGACGCGGCGCTGACGCAGGCCGTGACCGTATATGCGCTTGTGGGGCTCGCGTGCGTGGCGCTTGCGATGCTGCTCTTTGCCCGTCGCAACCTTGAGCGCGCAGGCGACCCCTTTGTGAGTCCTGTCGTGCGCAACGTGGTGAATGTGCTTGCCAGCGCGATTGTGGGATTTGCCATTGCAGGACTTGTGCTCGCGAGAACATCCCCGGTCCGTTATGGGGCATCTCCTCAGCTGGCATGTTCATTGCCCGTGGTCTTCTCGGTATTGGTGTATGCGGCGACCGAGGCCATCATGGGGCATGGCCTTGCCGTCCTGCGCAAGCGTTTTCCAGCGCTTGTGGTGATGGCAGGGGTGGCCCTTGTGGCGAGCATTGCCTGCGTTGCCCCAGCCGCAGGGGCCGCAGCCTTCATACCCAAGCCTGCAGACGTCAAGAGTGCGGCCATCTCTGACATCTCCGTGCCCTTTGAGGATGAGGAGGGCATCGGGCGCGTGTGCCAGCTGCACAGCGAGCTTGCAGACATTGCCGCTGCTGGCGGCGAGCCAATGGGTTCGAGCGTCTACACGGTGACTCTCACATACCAGATGAAGGACGGCAGGATGGTGCACGCAGTCGAGAGCCCTCTCCAAGATCCCATAACCGAGGAGGTGCTTCGCGGTCAGGTAGATAAGGTCTTGCGCAGCGCAGGCTCGTCGTATGTGGTCGTGAGCTACCAAGAGTGCGCGCCGGGCTTTCAAGGGGATGCACCCTGGCGGAGCGAGGTCGTCTCGTCCGGGGACTGCGTGGCGCTTCGCGAGGCGCTCGATGAGGATATCGCTGAGAACGGCGTGATTTGCGCGATGCCTGCATACCAGTTGACGGGAAGCCTTTACTACTCCGGCTACACCTACCAGGGCCAGGCTAGCTCGGGAAGCCTCTTGGGCGTGGCGGTCGATACGCCGTACCGTGCCAGCATTGGCCTCTATCCAACTGCAACGCTTGACGAAAACTCCAGCGACACGACCATCTACCTCAGCGAAGGTGCGACGTCCCACACCGTTGCCTGGCTGCGCTCCCGCTACGGCCTCGAGTTTGCCGAGTGGTGAGACAAGGGTGGGACAAAGGGACTGTCCCCTTGTCCCACCTGAATCGAAGCACCCCTGTGGTGGTAGACTTTGCAATGCTGACTAATCATGCCGCGTCACCGTACGGCATTCCGTACGCCGCGGCCCACTTGCAAGGAGAACTACCATGCGAGACAAGCTAGAGAAGCTCATCGCCGCGTACGAGGAGCTCGAGAAGAGGATGGTCGATCCCACCGTCGTCTCTGACCCCAAGGAGTACGCGCGCATCGCAAAAGAGCATGCCAGCCAAGCCGAGCTCGTCGCCAAGGCGCGCGAGTACGTCGGTGCCCTCGATGACATCGAGGTTGCCAAGGAGATGCAGCGCGAGACCTCGGATGCGTCCGAGAAGGAGATGCTCCAGGAGGACATCGGTGCCAATGAGGCCAAGCTGCCTGCCCTCGAGGACGAGATCAAGGTCATGCTGATCCCGGGCGACCCCAACGACGAGAAGAACACCATCGTCGAGATCCGCGCCGGCGTCGGTGGCGACGAGGCCGCCATCTTCGCCGGTGACCTCTACAACATGTACGCGCGCTTCGCCTCGACCCACAAGTGGAAGACGGAGGTCCTCTCGTCCAGTCCCTCCGAGGCCGGTGGCTTCAAGACCATCGAGTTCAAGGTCACTGGCGACAAGGTCTTCTCGGTCATGAAGTTCGAGAGTGGCGTGCACCGCGTCCAGCGTATCCCCAAGACCGAGTCCCAGGGCCGCATCCAGACCTCAACGGCCACCGTGGCCGTCCTGCCCGAGGCCGACGAGATCGACATCGAGATCAAGGACGAGGATCTGCGCATCGACACCTACTGTGCCTCGGGCCCCGGGGGCCAGTGCGTCAACACGACGTATTCGGCCGTTCGCATCACGCACCTTCCGACCAACACCGTCGTCCAGTCGCAGGACCAGCGCTCCCAGATCCAGAACCGTGCCGTCTGCATGGAGATGCTGCGCGCCCGCCTGTACGAGGTGGAGCTCGAGAAGCAGCAGGCCGAGCAGGGCGCCGCACGCCTGGGCCAGATCGGCCACGGCAGCCGTGCCGAGAAGATCCGTACCTACAACCAGCCGCAGGACCGCGTGACCGACCATCGCATTGGCTTCAACAGTACCTACAACGGCGTGCTCCTGGGGGACCGCCTGCCCGAGGTCATCGACGCCCTGGCTGCGGCCGAGCGTGCGGAGAAGCTCGCACGGGCCGTCTGATTATGGCCATGGAGCCCGAGGCCTGGACCATACGTCGCATGCTCGACTGGACCATCGGCTATCTCGAGCGGAGGTCCGACGGGCGACCCCGCCTCTCTGCGGAGTGGATGCTCTCCAACGTGACGGGCCTCAGCCGCGTCCAGCTCTACACCAGCTTCGATCGTCCGCTCTCTGCCGACGAGCTTGCGCGCATGCACGATGCGGTCGTGCGTCGTGGTGCCGGGGAGCCACTGCAGTACGTGACGGGCGAGATGCCGTTTCGACATATAGTCCTGCATTGTGAGGGGGGCGTGCTCATCCCGCGTCCCGAGACCGAGGTCCTGGTGGATGCCGTGCTCGCGCATGTGGACGTGGCCGCCGCAGCCGGCCATGACGCCCAGGTCCTCGAGGTGGGGACGGGAACCGGCTGCATAGCCTGCTCCATCGCGTCCGAGCGGCCGGGATCCCACGTCGTTGCCACGGACCTCTCGCCTGCGGCCGCTGCCCTTGCCATGCGCAACCGTGACGCCCTGGGGCTTGCCCGCGCGGTCGACGTCATCACGTGCGACCTCGCCTCGGGGGTTGACCCTGCGCTGAAGGGGACCTTCGACGTGCTGGTGTCCAACCCCCCCTACATCCCCTCGGATGTCGTGCCCACCCTGCCGCGCGAGGTCGTAGGCTTCGAGCCCCACCTTGCGCTCGATGGCGGTGCCGACGGCCTCGACGTCTTTCGCCGCCTGCTTGAGGTTGCACCGGACATGCTGCGTCCCGGCGGCATGCTCGCATGCGAGTTGTTCGAGACGAACGCGGAAGTCGCGGCCGAGCTCTGCCGTCGGCAGGGTGGCTGGGCTCGGGTGGAGGTCCGAGAGGACCTCACGCATCGACCACGTGTCCTCGTGGCCGTCCGCGAGGGCGACCTTGCGGCAGGGGGTGTCATGGTCCGGCCCCGCAAGCTGCTCGCGGTCGACCAGGACCGGCCGGAGCGCATGGTCGTCAGGGATGTCGCACGCGTCCTTCTCGATGGGGGCGTCATCGTGGTCCCCACGGATTCCGTCTATGGGATCGGGTGTGCGGCGACGCCGGGCAACCCAGGCCATGCCCGCACGTTTCAGATCAAACGCCGCGCCCTGTCCCAGACGCTGCCATGGCTCATCGCCGACGTGCAGGACCTGGAGCGCTTCGGCCACAGGGTGCCGAAGTGGGCCTACGCCCTCGCGCGGGAGTTCTGGCCGGGCGCGCTCACGCTGGTCGTGCGCGCAAGCCCACTGGTGCCTGCCGAGTACCGACGCTCGGACGACGGTACGATTGCGCTGCGCCTGCCCGACTCGAACCTGGTGCGCGAGATAGCGCGCGAGGTGGGTGCGCCCTTGGCGATCACCAGCGCCAACACGCACGGCGCCTCCTCCGCCACCAGCGGGGAGGGCATCGAGGGCCGCATCGCGGGCGAGGTCGACCTTGTGCTGGATGGTGGCCCGTCACCCCTCGCCGCCGCATCGACCATCGTGGACTGCACCGGGGCGGATCCGCGCGTCCTGCGGGAGGGGGCCATTCCAAGCGTGGGGATCATGCGTGTGGCGGACCCTGACGCCTGGGCGTAGAGCCCAGGGTCCGGGGACGGACGTCGATGGCGCCGCGGACAGCCCGAAGTGCGCATCGTCGGCGGCAGGACCATCGGAAGTGTGTGCCAGTGCACACCTCCAGAAATCTCAGCAAGCCCTGTACCTGCGGTGATGCCGAGAGTAGCGCGTCTGCCGGGTGCCAGGGGTCCCGGGGAGGCCAAAAAAGTACTCACTTCCAGGGGTGTGCGCCTCGGATGACCGGAAGCGTGCGCTTCTGCCGGCCGGAACTGCCGGCCGGAGTCGGCAGTTGGGAGCTGCGGCCTTCCTCCGCGCCGCACCCCTCCCGTCTGCCGTGCCATGTCCCTAATGCCCGCTGCCCGATGCCCGCAACGCCATGGGAGTGCTGACGGGACCTTGGGTGATAGACTGCCAGAGGACATCACGTTCCTAGATGAGACCACGGAACCTCTAGCACCGTTCAGAGAAGGGACCTCGCGCATGAAGATTGCCATGGCCTCCGACCACGCCGGCTTCGACCAGAAGCCCGCCCTGGTTGCGTACCTCGCCGGCCTCGGCCATGAGGTTGTCGACATGGGTCCGGCCTCGGCCGAGCGCTGTGACTACCCTGACTATGCCGACAAGGTCGCGCGCTACGTGGCGGCCGGCGGGGCCGAGAGGGGAATCCTCATTTGTGGCACGGGCATCGGCATGGCGATCACGGCCGACAAGGTCTCGGGTATCCGTGCCGCCGTCATCCAGACGCCCCAGTTCGCCCATCTCTTTCGCGAGCACAACGATGGAAACGTCCTGTGCATCTCGGGACGCTTCACGAGCCTCGCGACCAACAAGGAGATAGTCGACGAGTTTCTTGCCACCGAGTTCGGCGGGGGTCGCCACGAGGGTCGCGTCGCAAAGGCCATGCGCGAGGACGATCCCGGTTTCCAGGGCGTGGGGGAGGATCCCATCCCCGTCCGGTAGCCACTGGGACGGGCTGCGAGGGGGAGTACGACCGTCAGCACCACGCGCCGCCGCGCCGTGGCGGGGGGTCCTCTGGTATCGGCCGTGCAGCTGCTCCTGCCGGGTGCGGCCCGCTTTCTCCCCGTAGTGCGATACGGTAGAATCGGCCCGAATGACAGAGGGCGATGCACGCGAGCCGAGGAAAGGGATCCTGAATGGAGTTTGACGAGAAGCGCCTTACGGTTATCGATCATCCGCTGGTCCAGCACAAGCTGCATATCCTGCGCGACAAGTCAACGGGTACCAAGCAGTTCCGCGAGCTCGTGACCGAGCTCGCCATCTTCGAGGGCTATGAGGCCATGCGCGACTTCCCACTCGAGGACGTCGAGGTGGAGACCCCGCTGGAGAGGACCGTCTGCAAGAAGATCTCCGGCAAGAAGGTCGCCATCATCCCCATCCTACGCGCCGGCCTGGGGATGGTCGAGGGCATCCTCGAACTCGTGCCCTCGGCTCGCGTCGGGCACGTGGGCATGTATCGTGACCCAACAACCCACGAGCCCCATCAGTACTACTGCAAATTCCCGGATGACATCGAGAACCGCATCTGCCTCATCGTCGACCCCATGCTCGCCACGGGCGGCTCGTTGACGGCTGCCATCCAGTTCCTGCGGGAGGCGGGCGTCAAGGACGTGCGTGCCCTCACGTTGGTGAGCGCGCCCGAGGGCGTCAAGACCGTGCTGGATTTCGATTCCGAGGTCCGTCTCTACACCTGTGCCCTTGACCGTCAGCTCAACGAGAGCGCCTACATCCTTCCAGGGCTGGGCGACGCTGGCGACCGCATCTACGGCACGAAGTAGACCGGACGCGCACGATTCCGTAGGCGCACTCCAATAGATTGACGACATTCGTAGCGGCGAGGCCGTGCCTTGCCGTGTGGCCGTGCGTATCGCGATAATACGAAAGTCCTATCCCCCTGATGGCCCGTATTACTTTCTCAGGGGGAAGGGGACCGTGGCCTCGAAAAACCGTGAGTTCGGCCAATGTCGCTTTTCCTCCGAGCCGGATAGATTTGGCACCAATAAAGGCCTGTCGATCATCAGAGACGGTCGGCAGGCCGTGCCCGTTTATATCGGCAGGTAACTTGAAGGAGGAAACATGGAGGAGTCTCTGGTTCTCGAGATGCTGCAGACCGGTAAGACGGCCACGTGGCCGGCAAAGAATCAGCTGCAGGAAAGCGGCGAGGTCGTCGACAAGGAGGTCAAGGGCACTCCTTCGACCGACCGCACCAGGCGCATGAAGGAACGCTTCATGAATGCCAAGTGCAAGATGGACATGGAGGCGCCCATCGCATATACCAAGGCATGGCGCGAGCATGAAGGCAAGCCGCTTTATGTCCGCAGGGGGCTTGCCTATAAGTATATGCTCGAGCACCTCACGCCGGCTATCCGTGAGGACGAGCTCATCACCATGTCCAAGACGCGCTATGACCGTGGTGCCACCCAGGTCCCCCAATTCGCCACTGACTTCATGATCTCCTTCCTCACCCAGGCCGAAGACCAGAAGGAAGAGGCAAAGCTGTATTCCGTCGAGGGCAAGGATGAGGCCCATACGGTCGAAGAGGAAGGGTGGACCAAGGTCGGCCAGCTGTTCTCCATCCGCGAGGAGGAGGTCAAGCCGATGCTTGAGGTCCTCGAGTATTGGAAGACGCGCTGCGTTGAGAACGTGTCCGACGATTGGATGAAGACCTCCTTCCCCTACTACCAGGACTACGTCAACGCAAAGAAGGTCGGCCTCTTCCCGGGGTCGGGCCTGCATGCCGGCTGTGACGGCCGCTGGATTCCCGCCTATGACGTTGCCCTCGGGGGCCTCAACAGGGTAATCGAGGAGTGCCGCGAGAAGATCGAGAAGACCGTGGTGACCACCAAGGAGGTCGCCGACAAGGTCTTCTTCTGGCAAGGCTGCATCTATGCCTGCGAGGGCGCGATCGCCTGGGCCCACAACTATGCGGTCGAGGCCCGGCGCCTTGCCGAGACTGCGGTCGAGCCACGCAAGACCGAGCTTCTCGAGATGGCAGAACGCCTCGATCGCGTCCCTGCCGAAGCACCCCGCAACTTCATGGAAGCCGTCCAGGCCCTTTGGACCACCCAGATCCTCGTCATCTCCGACTCCCTTGCCCTCGGCGTCTCCCCGGGCCGTTGGGGCAAGTTCCTTGAGCCTTATTACGAGAAGGATCTTGCCGAGGGGCGCATCACCAAGGGACAGGCCCTTGAGGTCATGGAGCTGCTCCGTATCAAATTCTCGACTGAGGAGTACATCACCCCGTCCCTCTGGGCGGCCATGGCCTCCTCGAACTCGTTCATGAACCTTGCCGTTGGCGGCCTCGATCCCAAGACGGGCAAGTGCACCGACAACGAGATCGAGGACCTCATCCTCGAGGCCGGCATCAACATGCCCACCCCGCAACCGACCCTCTCGATCCTTCTCTCCGACAAGACGACAGACCATCTCGCCATCAAGGCCGCCGAGTGCACCAAGGCCGGCAACGGGTATCCCGCGTGGTTTAACTATGACATGATGGTCCAACACAACCTCGCTATGTATCGCGACGAGGGCATCACCCTTGAGGACGCCCGCAACTGTGCGCTCTCCGGCTGCGTCGAGAACGGCCTCGCCGGTACCGGTCACCCCATCGCCCACCCGGCCTTCTACAACGAGGGCAAGACCATCGAGCTTGCCTGCAACGAAGGCGTCGACCCCCGCACGGGCATCAAGGTCATGGATGGCATCGTCCCCATCAAGACGTACGAGGACCTTTGGGACAACTTCATCAAGATCCGCGAGCACTTCATGCATGTCTACATGCAGTACTGGAATGAGGTCGTCGCCTGCCAGCGCGACATCCACCCCAAGATCATGGGCTCCGTCCTCATGCATGACTGCATCGAGTCCGGCCGCCCGGTTGACAATCTCGGCTGCCGCTACAACGGTTCCGTCACGCTGCTCGACTCCGGTACAGTTAACGTGGTCAACGGTCTCGCGGCCATCAAGAAGCTCGTCTTCGAGGACCACAAGTACACTTGGGATGAGTTCAAGGAGGCCATGGACAATAACTTCGGTTTCGTGCTTGGTGCCGAGAAGGGCAACTTCTCCATGCTCAACCAGGAGATCGACCCTGAAAAGCACATGAAGTACGCCCATATCCACCGAGATGTCCTCAACGCACCCAAGTTTGGCAACGACGATGACTTCGTTGACGACATCTTTGTCGACCTCTGGCATGACTACGACCGCGTTACCGCGTCCGAAACCACCTACAACGGCTACCGCTGGATCACCGCCGCGCTTTCCATATCCGCCCATGGCCCGCATGGTCGTGTGACCGGCGCTACCCCTGACGGTCGTCTCTCCGGAGTGACGCTGTGCGACGGCATCCTGTCCGCCTCGCCTGGCACCGACGTGAACGGTCCGATCGCCCTCATCCGCTCCGGCGTGAAGCTGGATCCGACCGAGTTCGCCTCGGTGCAGCTCAATATGAAGTTCCATCCGACTGCCATCCGCGGTGACGAGGGCTCGAGGAACTTCGTGGACTTCATCCACAGCTACTTCCAGATGGGCGGCTATCACGTCCAGTTCAACATCGTGGATTCGAAGATGCTGCGAGACGCCCAGGATCATCCGCAGAACTATCGCGACCTGATGGTCCGTGTCGCCGGCTTCTCAGCCTACTGGAACGAGCTCGGCAAACCCATCCAGGACGAGGTCATTGCTCGTACCGAGTACGACGCTCTCTAGCAAGCATCTCCGCGCTTGATCCCCTTGAGGATTTAGTGACTCGGGAGGGGAAGGTGCCTAGCGGGAACCTTCCCCTCCGGTCTTGTACAGGACGCACGTCATGGACGTGCGCTCATGCGGCGCCCCTGCCGCTCCGTTGCCTTCATTTGTTTCATATCAAACGGCTAGAGGTGAAAAAAGGTGAATACGAATTCTGAGCATGACGCCGGAACCGCCAGGTTCTCCGGTTGGAGTGTGACCACTGCTGCCGTCGTCATTGTCCTCTGCCATATGATGGTGCGCGGCTCATTTGCCACGCTTATCCATGGCATGGTTGCCAGCACCGGTTGGTCCACCGGCGTCGTCTCGCTCGGCAGCTCCATCTTCATGGTCTTCTACGGGCTGTTTGCCTTCTTGACCGGTACGTATATCAACAAGCTGGGATGCAAGAAGACGTATCTGCTCCACGGCTGCATAATGGCCCTCGGGCTATTCCTCTGCAGCTTCGCTCAGGAACCGTGGCAGTACTGGCTCTTCTACGGCGTTATCGCCGGTATCGGCTCTGGTGCGTTTTGGGCACCCGTCACCTCAATGGTCCGGCAGTGGTTCATAGACAAACTTGGCATCGCCATGGGTCTTACTACGGGTGCCGCCGGCGTTGCCATGTGCCTCGGCCCCATAGTGTCCATGAATCTCATCGCAGGCCAGTCATGGCAGACAATGATGAGGGTCTTCGCAATCATCCTGATCGTGGGCATCGGCGTTGCGTCGCAGTTCACCGTCATGAGGCCCGAGGAGGTCGGTCAGAAACCGCTTGGCTACGACGCCTTTATGGAGCGCCAGGCCCGCAAGGCGGCTGGTGGGGATGATAAAAAGGCCGATGAGTTCTACGTGCCCTTCAAGTGGGCCGTTCGCCATAAGGCATTCTGGCTCCTTTCCCTCCTGTGGTTCTGCTCGAACTTCGCCGAGTTCATCGTCTTTTCCCATGCGATCAACTACACCACCACTGACTTGGGGTACGACAAAGTCCAAGCCACGTACATCTACTGCCTCATAGGTCTGGTCTTCATCTTCAGCGCAATCGGCATCGGAGGCTTTACCGACAAGCTCACCAAGCGTCTCGGTGATCCACTCAAGGCCCGCAAGCGCGTTCTGACCGTCTCCTATATAGGCTGCGCCGCCATGGCGCTCTGGCTCAACTACGGGGTCCGGCTCACTGCCGGTGGGGGAGAGACCATCTGGGCATTCATAGTCTATGCATTGGTCTTCGGCTTCTTCTACGGCATGTACATCCCGTCTGTGGCTGGCGTGGTGGGCGTAGTCTTCGGTCGTAAGGAGATGCCCCAGTGCTGGGGGCTCATCTCGCTGGTTGGCATGGCTGGCGGAGCAGGGCTCGGGCCGTATATCGCCGGCGCCCTCCGCGACGCCACGGGAAGCTACTTCGTGGCCATCTGGCTGGCTGTCGTTTTCTATCTGCTGGCATGCCTCTTCATGAACGTCGTCAGGCAGCCTTCGCGTGAGGAGGTCTGGGGTCGTTAGGGACCTATCTCATATGGTCATGCCCAGGTAAAGAGTTGATACCTGGGCATGACCCCATGTCGGAGTCGGGCCCTCTCGATGGGGGAGCCTCGAAAAAGAGACAGTCTACGTAGGGCATGTGGGTTTCGAAGGAAGTGAGCCGAAGCATGGACGGCAAGGGCAAAGAGCTCAGGGCCGTGATTTTCGACGTGCAGAGCTTTTCTACGCATGATGGACCTGGGATCAGGACGAACATCTTCTTCAAGGGGTGTGCGCTCAGGTGCCCTTGGTGCGCCAACCCCGAGTCGCAGAAGTTCAGCCCGCAGCTCCTTTACACAAAGATGAAGTGCATAGGGTGCATGTGCTGTGCCAGGGCATGCCCCCATGGGGCCGTGACGGCCTATACTGCGCCAGAGGACATCGAGCGTTATGGACACGTACGGTATGACCGTGGCAAGTGTGATAAGTGCACCACGCATGAGTGCGTGGACGCATGCTTCCAGGAAGCCCTCGCCGTCTCCGGGAAGGAAATGACCGTCGATGACGTAATGGATAAGATTCGTCGCGACTCTCCTGTCTTCCGGGGTAAGGGAGGCGTCACCGTATCCGGTGGGGATCCGCTGCTCTATCCTGAGTTCTTGGCCGAGCTGCTTGGTAGGTGCCGAGATGAGGGGTATAGCGTTGCCCTTGAGTCCGAGCTCTGCGTTCCCACGAGGAACCTCGAGACGGTCATGCCGTTCGTAAGCTACTACCTTACCGACTGCAAAATTATCGACTCCGCCGAGCACCGCAGAATCACTGGTGTGGACAATGAGATCATCCTCAGGAACCTGCGCCTGATTGGCGATGTATGCCCAGAGCGCATGTGCCTGCGCATACCGATCATACCTGGGTACACAGACTCCGACGAGAACGTTGGCGGTATCGCCGCGTTTGCCGCGTCGTGTCAATTCACAAAGATAAACATCCTGCCGTATCACAAGCTTGGCGTGCCCAAGCACGAGCGCCTTGGCACCGTCTATCAGCTACCTCATGTCCAGCCACCCGACGATGGGCATATGAGGCACTTGGCTGACGTCATAGAAGCCCATGGGATCGAGTGCGTTATCAACTGATTGGACCTTGATGGACTGCCGGATTGGAGGAGCCAGGGACCATCGTCAGCAAGCACGGCGGCGGTAATGCCATCGAATGGCAAAGCCATTGAGGAGACTGTGGCGCCCGCCCATACGACACTTCGGAGACAATCAACACCTCCTTAAACCTCTCGGCAATTGGAGCAGGTCGATGTCGCATCTTGAGGAAAATTCATCGAGTGCAATGGCGAAACTGCAGCGCCTGCAAGACGAGCTGTCCCAGTTCTTCTCCATCAGCATCAGGATTCTCAGTCGGGATGACCTCAAGTCGCTCACCGTGGAATCCAATGGGCATACGCGTTGCCTGACAAACCGAGGGGCACATCCTGACATCTGCGAACGATTCATACTCAGGGTCATCGACCTAGATCCGGGTGACGTCATGGTCTCGATGTGCCCCTTCGGCCTGCTCAGCGCCATCGTCCCGCTTGGCAAGTCAATGTGGGCGGGCTTACATGAAGAGAAGGCTCGCTATTTTTTTCTCGCCGTGCACAATCCGGCGTATGAAGGGGCGGGTGGCGTCGAGGTCGAGCAGAAGCGCACGGTCACCTCGATCGTCAGTGGCATGGACCTTCATGACAAGATCGAGTTCGAGGAGAAGGTACGTCTTGTCGCGAGCGTATTCGATCTGGTCTTCTCGATCCTTACAGAACAGGAGCAGCAAGACCTCATTGCCACGGGTGCCGTCGGCATGGCAGAGCTGAGAAGGCTCACAAAACGAGAGCGAGAGGTGATGCGCCTTGTGTGCGTGGGCATGTCGAACCAGCGAGTGGCCGAGGAGCTTTTCATCAGCGAGCATACAGTCAAGCTGCATGTGAGCAGTATTCTCAAGAAGCTCAACCTTGCGAACCGGACTCAGCTGGCCATCTATGGGGCTAAGGTGCTCTGAATGAAGCAACGGAAGATATCCACATACTTCAATACGGGCATAACGTGCATTCTCGCGACCATCTTCATACTGGTGATCGTCATCGGTGTGTGGCTCGCCCGTGATTCGACCATAAGCAGCGTGGTTGCCCGTTTGGATGTCTGCCTGCAGACGGCATACGACCGTCTCGATCTTGAGGACGCCATCGGACGCGCGAGGCTTCTTGAGGTAATCGAATACGAAGGCGTGGCCTCACTGATCGAAAACAGTGACGTCTCGCAGTTGAGCCGCGTGCTTGAACGCTGCAAGTTCGATATGGGGGAGAGCTATGCGGTTGCCGTTGACTCCAACGGAACGGTGATCGCCAGCAACGTACATGTTGCGGGAAGCAGCTGGCCCCTCGCGTACCTGCTGGATTCCGTAAAGCAAGAGGGCGAGACGATAACGACAACCGAAGTGATCGCCGCGGACAGGCTCAAAGACAGCCGTCAGTCACTGCGGGATGGAGCGCGAGTCATCATTGACCGAACAACGGCGAGAAGCCTGAATGATGCCTACGTGCACATTACCGTATGCCCCATATACAGCGGCGAGACCTTTGTCGGGGCCGTCGTCGAGGGCTATCTTCTCAACAACAACCATGAGTTCCCCACCGATTACACCAACGCCGTCCCAGGAACCTATCTCTCTGTGGGAACTACGGATGGGGTACGCATCTGTTCAAACATATCCTCCAATGGCTTCTCGTATCCTGCGGGAACCACCCAAAGGCGCGACTTCGTAGACGTCATCAACAAGGGAGGCATCTGGCGCGGGCAGGTATCCATGGTGGACGGTGGCGAAGGCGTCGTCGTTGCCGGCCCAATAACCGATTATTCCGGCCGAGTGATCGGCAACATCGGCGTAGGCTCGCCCATTTTCATGATCTCCGGTCTGTCCGCCAGCCACTACGTCCTGTTTGTTCTCGTCGCGGCCGCGTTCTTCATATGCGCGGCCCTTTTGGGACGCAAGCTCACCGCCATGATCACACGCCCCATTTCCGATCTTCAGGATATCTCGCGGACCATCACCAAAGGGGAGCTGCCCTCCTCTGACATGCTTCGAAGCAGGTCGAGCGTGCCCTCGGAGATCGTCTCCTTGGCCGATGACATGTATGTCATGGCCCGCAAGCTCACCGACAAGAACCAACGTCTTGAGGAGAAGGTGTCTGCACGTACCGCCCAGCTCGCCAATACGGTCGACGAGCTCAGGGCAGCCAACCGTCACAAGTCGCAGTTCCTGGCCAATATTTCGCATGAGCTGCGCACGCCGCTCAACTCAATCATCGGGTTCGCCTCTCTTCTCCAAGAGAATGTGGCGGGCGATCTGAACGCGACGCAGACGAGGTACGCAGAAATCATCATTGAGAGCGGGGGGCATCTCCTCGACCTCATCAACGACATCCTCCAGCTCGTAAAGCTCGACACAAGCGTTGACAAGCTCAAGCTCTCTCGGGTAAGCGTTATCGAGGCGATCAGGAACCCCGTCGATTTGATTCGTCCGCTTGCAGACGAGAGAGGGCAGGGACTCGAAGTCATCGTCGCGGACGAGCTGGATGGATACACGGCTTATTGGGATGAGCAGAAAGTCCATCAGATCCTGCTCAACCTGCTTTCCAATGCGGTGAAGTTCTCCCCTGACGGAGGCCGCATCCGAGTCAAGGCCTCCCTTGTGGAGGAGAACTTTGTGTTCATACACGTCATCGACAACGGCATCGGTATCAGCAACGACATGAAAGAGCGCGTCTTTCTGGCCTTCGAGCAAGCTGACAACAGCTATACGCGCATCTACAAGGGCGCCGGTCTCGGCCTTGCCATCACAAAGGACTTGGTCGAGATGCACAGCGGCCGCATTTGGCTTGAAGACGCGCCGGGGGGCGGCCTGGACGCATGCGTCGTACTTCCACTCTGCTCGAATAGGAAGCCTGACAAAAAGGATGGACAGGAGGCGGACTGATGAAGAAGATCCTGGTCGTAGAAGATGACCCTGCGAGCCTAACGCTTATTACCGAAATCCTGAAGGGGTACGACTACACTGTGGTTTCCGCGCTGGACGGTCGGTCCGCGCTGGACGTGAGCAAGCGCGAGAACCCGGACCTCATCATCCTCGACGTGATGCTCCCGGCCCTTAATGGCTATCAGGTCTGCGAGCGTCTGCGCAGCATGTCCCAGTTTCGCAACACCCCCATAATCATGCTCACCGTCCTCAATGAGGATTCCCAGCGCATCCGCGCCCTTGAGGCCGGTGCCAACGGGTTCCTCAGCAAACCGTTCAAGCGCGTGGAGCTCCTCACGCGCATCAAGGCGTTGCTGTCGGCGCAGGTGAACTCCGACGAGATGGTCTCGTTGAACACGGTGATCTCCTCCATGCTCACAGCCCTTGAGCTTAGGTGCGCGGGCTCGACCATGAGCAGCCGCCGATGCGCCGACCTTGCCGAGCGCCTGGCTGTGGTGATGGGCATTCCAAGCGGAAATGTCCGCGACCTGCGCAGGGGGCTCCTCCTCAGGGACATAGGCTACGTGGCTTGCAATGACGCGAGCGTTGCCGTCGAGAACAACTTCACGGCACATTCCGAGCATGCCATACGCAGCCTGCAGATCGTGGGCGCATTCGGTCATGAGATAATCGATGCGGTGGTGCGCTACCACCACTGCACCCTGCAGAGCGAGGACTATCCCGCAAATCTCAATACGGAGGTCCTTGCATGCGTCAAAGTCGCCATCGTATGCACTCGTCTCGAAGGACTGCTCTACGGAAACGAAGGCCTTTCGGTGCAGGCCGCATGTGCGACACTCACGAATGAGGTGTCGGCGGGCCTTCTCCCGTCCGAAGAAGTAGCCTTCGTCACGCGCCTCATCTCCACATAGCCACCAAAGAAAGGTGACCTGACTCGTATGGGCGATCGTCTGCCAAGGGAGTGAAGAGATGGTAGCTTGCTTTTCCGATGCGCCAGCTGATGCCGCGTGGACGGCAGGTGCTGATGTCGACTGCGACTTGGGCAAGGCCGTAGGCATGGAGCTTTCCGAACGGCTCTGGAGAGAACTTGTCGCTCCCCAGATCGAGCGGGAAATTCCCGGCGTGACCAGTCGTGTCGCGGTGGGCAGGGTCGGGGAGGGCTCTGAATGCTGGGGCACAGACGACGTGCTCTCACGTGATCATGATTGGGGGGCGGGGTTGTGCCTGTGGGTATCCGACGATGTCGTAGGCGCGTCAGAGCGCGAGCGGATGGGGGCCCATGTCGCTCGACTCGTAGCGCAGGCGCAGAAGACCTGCGACTATCCCGTGCTCCCCTTTGCGGGTCCACGGCTTGGCATCTTTGAGACGGGTGAGTTCTACCGACGCTTTATCGGATTGAATCATGTCCCGGCATCTATGGACGAGTGGCTGGCGACCCCCGTATATGGGCTGGCGGTCGCCGTCAACGGCCGCGTGTTCTCCGATGGACCGGGAAGGTTCACCGACTTTCGCAACGCGCTGACCGACGAGTGCCCGCAGGACATCTTCTTGCGAAGGATGTCAATTGACGCCTTTGGGGCAGGTCAGGCAGGACAATACAACCTGCTTCGCGCGCTTAAGCGGGGAAACGTGCCGACAGCCGAACTCATGCGCAGCTCCTTTTTGGTATGTGCGCTGCGCCTTCTGTTCTCGTTGAACGGGCGGCACTATCCGTTCAACAAATGGCTGTACCAGAAGGCCGGGCAGCTTCCTGGGGCGCATCCGCTCTGCCTTCGCATAGGCCAATTGGCCAAAGTGCATCTGGACGGAGACGATGCGCTCCTTCGCTGCGCTGATTTGGTCGACGAGATATGCGAGGCGCTCCTAGTCGCCTTCGAGTGCCACGGGCTACCGCGCGCCAACGACGGCTTCTTGGTTAGCGAGGCGGAGGGGCTGCACGAAACGATAGGCGACGCAACAGTGGCGTCCCTGCCCTACATGATGGCACGATAGCATCAAGTGCGCAGGCAGCGGGCATTTTTGGCTACGAGGAAGAGGGCTAACGCTTACATCGGCGAGGGGGAGAGATGGAAGGAAGTAGGGACGAGGCAATGCGGCAGACGCTCATCGCCGACATCGAATGCATGGAATGGGACATGTTCTCCAGCGTCAACAACATTGGGGGCAAGGCCGACTGCCAAAACGATCGCGACCAGTTCTCGGTCATGCGGGAGGCGTCGTATGCGACATGGACCTCGGAGATGCTTGAAAGCTATAAGGGTGACCTGGAGCGAGCGGCATCCCAGGGCGTAAACCTCATGAGTGAGAAATATGCCCGCATGATGGAGGTAACCATGCCCGGTGCCATCGACATGCCCCCGCTGCCCGATGCCCGCAGGGCGCTCATGGATGAGGCGATGGGCATTGTCATGCCGTGGGAGGAGGAGCTGTACGAGAGGTACGCACTCTTGCGACACCGTGCGCGCAGCCTTACGCAGGCATCTGAGGATGGGAGCGCGATTTCGGGCACGGCCTTCGATACCTATCTATACGGAGAGCTCTCCATCTATTCTGAGCGCACGCTTCGTCTGTATGTCGAGCACCTGCGCATGCAGAGGGCAGCGGGGACGAACGGGAGCATGGCGGTTTACGACAGGATGGCTCGCCTGCAGGGATGGGCCTCGTTCGATGCTGCCGACAAGGATTTCCGCAAACGCATGACAGAAGAAAACCATGCAGGGTAGAAGGCACTCGAGCGACGGGCCTGGCGTCGCATGCGGATTGGTAAGGAAAAGACTGTCGGACGGAGGTGGAGGCTGCCCGCGCTTTAAATGCGATGTGCCTGCTGCCCTGTGGTATCGCCACACCGGCCTCGCATTTTCTAGCACTTTTGGCGGCAAGCGCTATACTTGCGAACATGTGATTGCGGAGTGGCTCTTGCCCGGCTGGTTCCCCAGTCATATGATGCCGTGTGCAAAATGGATTACGTCTGCTGACAGAGATGGATTGCTGTGACATTCTGGGGGGATGATCTTTAGTGAACCCGCTTGACAAGCTCTCAGGGGAGATGGACGAGCTGCTCGAGGGCTTTATGTCCCATGCCATCGTGGGTGACACGACCGTTGGCCTCACCAACTACATCTTCTGGATGTGCGTTGCGCTGGCGCTCCTGCTCGCCTGTGTCCTCATGTTCAAGAAGAGGCAGGCGCGCGGCCTGGTTCCGCAGGGCATTTTTGTGAACGGCATGGAGTACGTCGTCGAGTTCGTTCGCGATGACATGTGCAAGTCCATCCTGGGCGACACCTGGAAGAGGCACTTCCCCTTCCTTGCAGCCATCTTCTTCTTCATCGTCTGCAACAGCATCGTGGGCGTCATCCCTGGCTGCCATCCCGGTACGGGCACCATCGGCGTCACTGCCGCACTCGCCTTCTGCTCCTTCACCTACTTCATCGTAGTCGGGTGCAAGCGTATGGGCATCCTAGGCTACATCAAGAGCCTTGCGCCCAAGGGCGTGTCGTTCCCCATGAACGTGCTCGTTTGGGCCATCGAGCTCGTCTCGACGTTCCTGCGTCTCATCACCCTCGCCGTTCGACTCTTTTGCAATATGTTTGCAGGCCATGTCGTCATGGGCACCTTTGCCATCCTTGCGTCCCTCTTTGTCGAGCCGCTCCTGCAGGGCTTCTCGGCGGCCGCCCTGGGACAGGCGGGCGCCTCTGTCTTCTGGGTCGTTCTTCTGATCATTATCTATCTGGTCGAGATTCTCGTCGGTATCATCCAGGCGTACGTCTTCACGCTACTCTCGGCCGTCTACATCCAGCTTGTCGAGAGCGAGTAGGACTGATCGATTGGCTAACTGCGGGGCCACGCCCGCTGTTGCATAGCAAGTCATGGAACTCGTCCTGCTAGGGGCGAATGACAAAGGAGGAAACGTGGGAGTCATTGGTTACGGTCTTGGTGTTATCGGTGCTGCTATCGGCATTGGCCTGGCGGCCTATGGCGCCACCACTTCCATGGCGCGTCAGCCTGAGGTCCAGGGTCGCCTCTTTACGACCTTCATCCTTGCGTCGGCTTTCGTCGAGGCGCTGGCGCTCATCGGCTTCGTCGTTACGCTCATCGCCTCCTAGGGATTTGCCTGTACACGGCGAGCACCATATGTTGGAGGAACCCATGAACAGGAAAATGAAGGGGATGGGGGTCAGGGGACGCGTTGCTGCCTCGGCGGCAGCCGCGGTGCTCCTTGCGCCGACGACAGCTCTCGCTGAGATCAGCGGCGCCGACATCCTACTTCCGAAACCCGCCGAGTTCGTCCCGGCTCTGCTGGCCTTCCTCGTTATCTGGATCGTCCTGGCCAAGTTCGCATGGCCTTCGATCCTGGGAATGATGGAGGAACGTCAGCAGAAGATCCAGGATGACCTCGAGGCGGCCGAGGAGTCCAGGGCCCAGGCAGCCGAGGAGGCCAAGAACTACACGGCCCAGATCACGGAGGCGCATCGCGAGGCCGAGGCAATCATCTCCAAGGCCAGGAAGGACGCCACCGAGGAGCGTACCCAGATCCTGGCCAAGGCCCAGCGCGAGGCAGCCGACATCATCTCCAAGGCGCACGGTGCCGTAGGCTCCGAACGCAAGAAGGCCATGATCGAGCTGTCTGGCCAGGTCGTCGACCTCTCCGTCGAGATCGCCGGGAAGATCATCGGCAACGACCTCAGCGAGGCCGAGCAGCGTAAGCTGGCCGAGAAGTACCTTGCAGAAGTGAGCGCTCCCCATGGCCGGTAAGCACAGTGACGAAGCCAAGGTCGAGGCCTACGCACGGGCTCTCATCGACGCCGGGAGGAGCGAGGGGAGAGCAAATGCCGACCTCGTGCAGTGGCGACATGCCTGCAAGTTCTCTCCCGAGGTCCTCGAGACGCTGACGGCCATGCGTGGGGGGGACGACATCTCTCTCGTGGATGCGGTGTCCAAGAAGTACAAGGAGATTCTCGACTCCGAGGACGAGACCGTCTCGGTCACGGTCACCACATCGGTGCCCATGGATGACAATCTGCGCGAGAAGGTACGCTCCAAGGTGGCGGCCGATATGCAGGTGCCTATCTACCTTGTGGAGAGGGTCGACCCCTCCATCTTGGGCGGTATCGTGATCGAGGCATACGGCAAGCGCTTCGACGCGTCCGTCCGGGCGCAGCTTGCCAACATCCGCAAGACGCTCGCCTCGACCTTCGTCGGAAGTGAAGAGCAATGACAGACAAGATTAGTTCGTCGAAGATCATGAGCACCCTGCGCGAGCGCCTCGCTCAGGTCAACGCGACGGTCGACGACCAGGAGGCGTCGGTCGTCACCGAGGTTGGCGACGGCATCGCCCACGTCTCCGGCCTCAAGACCGCCATGGCCGGTGAGCTCCTGGAGTTCACGAGTTCCGGAAGCGGGCGCAGCGTCTTTGGCCTTGCGCAGAACCTCGATGTCGACGAGGTTGGCGCGGTCCTGTTTGGCGAGGTGGATGCCGTCAAAGAGGGTGATGAGTGCCGCACTACGGGTCGTGTCATGGACATCCCGGTGGGCAACGCCATGTTGGGGCGCGTCGTGAACCCGCTCGGCCAGCCCGTCGACGGGCTGGGTGCCATCGACACCGACGCTCGTCGCCCCATCGAGTTCAAGGCCCCTGGCATCATGGAGCGCCAGCCGGTGTGCGAGCCCGTCCAGACCGGGCTCATCGCCATCGACGCCATGGTCCCCATCGGCCGTGGCCAGCGCGAGCTCATCATCGGTGACCGCAAGACGGGCAAGACCGCCATCGCCATCGACGCCATCGTGAACCAGCGCGACACAGACATGATCTGCATCTACGTCGCCATCGGCCAGAAGGCGTCGACCGTCGCCGCCATCAAGGAGACCTTTGCGCGCCAGGGCGTCCTCGACAAGACGATCATCGTCGCCGCGACTGCTGCGGATTCTGCCCCCATGCAATACATTGCGCCCATGGCAGGCGCTGCCATCGGCGAGTACTTCATGTACAACGACGAGAGCGGGAACCCTGCCGATCGGGATCATCCGGGTCGTCACGTCCTCGTCGTCTACGACGACCTCTCGAAGCAGGCCGTCGCCTACCGTCAGATGTCGCTCACGCTGCACCGCCCACCTGGACGCGAGGCATATCCTGGCGACATTTTCTATCTGCACTCGCGCCTGCTCGAACGCGCCTGCAAGATGTCTGACGCCAACGGCGGTGGGTCCCTTACGGCGCTCCCCATCATCGAGACGCAGGAGGGCGACGTCTCCGCCTACATCCCGACGAACGTCATCTCCATCACGGACGGCCAGATATACCTGCAGTCCAACCTCTTCTTCCAGGGCCAGCGACCGGCGGTCGACGTGGGCATCTCGGTGTCGCGCGTCGGCGGCGCCGCACAGATCAAGGCCATGAAGCAGGTGGCTGGCACGCTCCGCCTCGACCTTGCGTCCTACCGAGAGAAGCAGGCCTTCGCCCAGTTCGGCAGCGACCTCGACGCCACGACGCAGTATCAGCTCAACCACGGCGCGCACATGATGGAGATGCTCAAGCAGGGCCGCTATGCTGCCCTTGATGTCGCAGACCAGGTCATCTCCATCTACGCGGCGAAGGAGGACTTCATCGATGACATCGACCTGGACCATGTGACCCTGTTCCGTGATGGGCTCGCGAGGTTCATGGCCGAGAGGTACCCGCAGGTCCGTGTCGCGCTTCTCAACGGCAAGATCGATGACGCGCTGGGAGAGAAGATCAAGCAGGGTCTTTCCAGCTACAAGAGCGAGTTCCTTGTCGAGCATCCCAACAGGGCCAAGGCCGTGGATGTCGAGGAGATGGCCGAGGGAACGGTCGACCGCGACGCCGAGATTTCCGGGAAGGCTCAGGAGTAGTCGGCCATGGCGAACCTTCGCGAAATATCGAGGCGTATGGGCTCGATCAAGAGTACCATGCAGATCACGCGAACCATGGAGATGATCTCCACGGCGCGCATCCAGAAGGCGCTCGCCCGCGCCGAGGCGGCGTCTCCTTACAAGGATGCCATCACCAACATGCTCGCGAACGTTGCCGGATGCGGCTTCGATAGCTCGCAGCCGCTGCTCGCCCGCCATGGGCAGGAGAGACATGTCACCTTCATCCTCGTTGCGTCAGACCGCGGGCTTGCCGGGGGCTTCAACATTCTCCAGCAGCGTGCCGTCGAGCACGAGATGAGGGCCTTGGCCAAGAGCGGCATCAAGTCCTCGGTCATCACCTGTGGGCGCAAGCCAACGGAGTACTTCACGTACCGCAAGATCACCCCCGTCCTGTCCTTCGTCGGCATCTCTTCCGAACCCAACATGGACGAGGCGGATCGCATCGCCTCGTACGTGATGGACGCGTACACATCTGGCAAGACGGACCGTGTGATGCTCCTGTACTGGCATGCCAAGAACCGTGTCGACCAGACCCAGGTGACCGACCAGCTGCTTCCGATCACGCGCGAGCGGCTGATGATGCCCAACCGACCCCGTCACCTTGAGGCCATGTCCCAGGTGGAGCGCACTCGCGCTCCCGAGTACTCCTTCGAGCCCTCGGCGGCCGAGGTCATGGGCTATCTGATGCCGGCCTACTTCCGCACGGTCATCTTTCACGCCCTGCTCGACTCGGCAGCCGCCGAGCACGGCGCGCGGCGTCGCGCGATGCAGTCGGCGACCGACAACGCAAAAGAGGTGCTGGACTCCCTGAACCGAACCTACAACCGTGAACGTCAGGGCGCCATCACCACCGAGCTGAACGAGATCATCGGCGGTGCTTCCGCATTGGAGGACAACTAATGTCAGAAACCGCAGAGCAGATGCGCACCCCCCTCGAGGAGGCTGCCTACAACCACATGAACAGGAGCGTGGGCACGGGCACCATCGTCCGAGTCGTCGGTCCTGTCGTGGACGTCAAGTTCGATGGGCAGGTGCCGAGCATCTACACCGCCCTCACCGTGGATGACGACACCCCCGTCGGTAGGGTCCGCACCGTCCTCGAGGTGGAGTCCCAGCTTGCTGGAGGCGTCGTCCGTACGGTCGCCATGTCTTCGACGGACGGTCTCCAGCGCGGCCTCAAGGTCAAGGATACGGGACACCCCATGATGATGCCCGTCGGACCCTCGACCTTGGGGCGTGTCTGGAACGTCATGGGGCAGCCCGTGGACGGTGGCGAGACGCCTACGGACGTCCAGTTCTACCCCATCCACCATCCTGCCCCTGCCTTCGAGGAGCTCACCACCCAGACGGAGATCTTCGAGACGGGCATCAAGGCCATCGATCTCCTCGAGCCTTACGTGCGTGGCGGCAAGACCGGGCTCTTCGGCGGTGCGGGCGTCGGCAAGACGGTCCTGATCCAGGAGCTCATCAACAACCTTGCCCAGGAGCATGGCGGCACTTCGGTGTTCACCGGTGTCGGCGAGCGCACGCGCGAGGGTACCGACCTGTTCCTCGAGATGACCGAGTCCGGCGTCATCAACAAGACCTGCCTGGTCTACGGGCAGATGAACGAGCCGCCCGGAGCGCGCCTGCGCGTCGGCCTGGCTGGTCTCACCACGGCGGAGTACTTCCGCGACCAGGGGCAGGACGTCCTCCTCTTCATCGACAACATCTTCCGCTTCTCGCAGGCGGGCTCCGAGGTCTCCGCCCTTCTCGGCCGCATGCCCTCGGCGGTTGGCTACCAGCCCACGCTGGCCACGGAGATGGGTGACCTCCAGGAGCGCATCACCTCGACCAAGGAGGGCTCTATCACCTCGGTGCAGGCGGTCTACGTCCCCGCGGATGACCTGACGGACCCTGCCCCGGCGACGACCTTCACGCATCTCGATGCCACGACCGTGCTCTCCCGCTCCATCACCGAGCTGGGCATCTACCCAGCCGTCGATCCGCTTGCCAGCTCGAGCTCCGCGCTGGATCCGTCCGTCGTCGGCGAGGAGCACTACCGTGTCGCCATGGCCGTCCAGGAGACGCTGCAGCAGTATTCCGACCTGCAGGACATCATTGCGATTCTAGGCATGGACGAACTGTCCGAGGACCAGCAGCTCGTGGTCGCGCGCGCCCGCAAGATACAGCAGTTCCTCTCGCAGTCCTTCCATGTGGCGGAGAAGTTCACGGGCAATCCGGGCGTCTACTGCTCCGTCGAGGACACCGTTCGTTCCTTCGCGGCCATCGTTGACGGCAAGTGCGACGACATCCCCGAGCAGGCGTTCCGCTATGCCGGCACCATCGAGGACGTGCGTGAGCGTGCCGCTAAGATGTCGTCCGAGGCAAGCGCGGAGTAGGGAAGCTCACATGGCGGAACTCACCTGTCAGTTCGTACGTCCAGACAGGCTCCTCTTCGAGGGGCCTGTCGCGAGCCTTGTCCTGGTTACCATCAGCGGCGAGCTGGGCGTTTGGCCGGGACATGCCGCGGAGATCTGCGCGTTGGGCGACGGCGTCGTACGCCTGAGGCAGCGCGAGAAGGACGGGGGCGGCACCATCAAGGTGGTCATCTCGGGCGGTTACGCGGAGATAAACGACAAGGGCGTCATCATCCTCGCCGACCATGCGCGCCGTACCGATGACATCGAGGCGGACGTCGTCCGCGACACACGCGAGGCCGCATTTGACGCTCGGGACCAGCTGCCCGAGAATGACCACAGACGTGCGTACTACGACAGCAAGATCAAGTGGTGCAACCTGCTGCTCAAGCAGGTGTCCTCGGATTCAGAGGCCTAGCCGCACCCCCGGACATGGAGGCAGCTTGGAAGTCATAAAGGTCGAGGGTGGCCATCCCATTGGGGGCGAGGTGACCGTTGAGGGCGCCAAGAACTCGGCCCTCAAGCTCATGGCAGCGACCATCCTCGCCCCGGGCACCACGACGCTTGCCAACGTCCCCAACATCTCCGACGTCCACGTGATGGGCAAGGTGCTCAAGTACCTGGGCGCCCATATCGAGGTCGAGAATGAGCACACGCTCAAGGTCGACACCTCGTCGGTGGACAAGTGGGAGACGCCCTACCATCTGGTCGCCCAGATGCGTGCCTCCACTGCCGTGCTTGGCCCCTTGTTGGGGCGCTTCGGCAAGGCCATCGTCGCCATGCCCGGAGGCTGCAACATCGGTGCCCGCAAGATTGACATGCACATCCTTGGACTCGAGGCGCTGGGCGTCCGCTTCGAGGTCGACCACGGAAATATTCATGCGACCACTCCCAACGGCCTGACCGGCGGCATGGTCACCCTCGACTTTGCAAGCGTCGGTGCCACGGAGAACCTCATGATGGCTGCCGTGCGGGCGCGTGGCGTCACGACCATCGACAACGCCGCGCGCGAGCCCGAGATCGTCGATTTGGCCAACCTCCTGAACGAGATGGGCGCCAAGGTCAGGGGAGCGGGCTCACCAGTCATCGAGATCGAGGGCGTCGACGAGCTCCGACCCCTGGAGACCCACGCGGTTGTGGGAGACCGCATCGAGGCGGGGACCTTCATAGCCATGGCCGGCATCTGTGGGCAACCCGTCACGGTCAAGGGCTTCGAGCCCGCCCACCTGGGGCTCGTCCTCAAGAAGTACGAGCTCATGGGCCTCGACGTCGAGCGTGGGGCGCACAAGGTGACCGTCGCCCGCTCGCGGCCGATACGCTCCACCGACATCCAGACGCTGCCGTTCCCCGGATTTCCGACGGACATGCAGGCGCAGACTATGTGCCTGCTCGCCCTGGGTGACGACTCGTGCATCGTGACCGAGAACGTCTTCGAGAACCGCTTCATGTTTGCGAGCGAGCTGCAGCGCATGGGAGCGGAGATACGCATCGAGGGCCATCATGCCATCGTGCATGGCGTCAGGGGCTTCTCGGGAGCGGAGGTCAAGTCTCCCGACCTGCGTGGCGGCGCCTCGCTTGTGATGGCGGGGCTGGTTGCCGACGGGGTGACCACCGTCTCGGACATCCATCACATCGACCGTGGATACGAGGGGTTCGTGCCCAAGCTCAAGGCCCTGGGGGCGCATGTCGAGCGCCTCGAGGTTCCCGATGCCGAGGAGATGTAGGCCGCGGCGTCGTAGGCCTCAGCGGGGCTTCGACATCCCGGGCGAGAAGGATAGCCGTGTGCGGCACGTTCGCGTGCGGCACGCGCCCTTGCCGCGCCTTTCGCGAGGCGTTTCGTCCACATGGCGAAAACGTGACCTAGAATGTGAGGGTTCCTGTCCTCCTGATGGGTATCAGAAGATCGAGAGCGGAACCTATCCATGGCGTTCCGGCGGGGGGACGCGTCGTCGACTGGAGGACCAGATGCCTAGGCTCGCCGAAAACATGAGACACCAGCTGACAATGGCCAACGAGGATTATCTCGAATCCATATACAGGATCACGCAGTCGACGGGTGCCACGGACGGAATCCGCTCCGTCGATGTCGCCGAGCAGCTCGATGTCTCCAAGGCAAGCGTAAACAAGGCCCTCTCCACCCTGAAGGAGGCGGGCTTCGTCGAGCAGAATCGCTACGGCCGCGTTCAGCTGACCCCCAAGGGGCGCGACTATGCGAGCCTCGTATGGCGCTGCCACCGCGCGCTGCGGCTCTTCCTCGAACGTGACCTTGGCGTCTCCCACGAGGTGGCGGATGAGGAGGCGTGCCAGATGGAGCATGCCCTGTCGCTCGACACCCAGAATCGCCTGATTGCCTACCTCGACCGTCAGGGCATAACGGTCGAAGAGTAGGCTCCCGTCCCAGAAGGCTGCCTGGTAGGCAGGTTGGCGAAAGGAACGCATCCCATGAAGGCCATCATTCCCGCCGCGGGTCTTGGCACGCGCTTTCTTCCGGGCACCAAGTGCACTCCCAAGGAGCTGCTGCCGGTGCTCGACAAGCCCGTCATTCAGTACGTGGTCGAGGAGGCTCTCGAGCCGGATGGCGTCGATGGCGTCGTGATCGTGAACTCTCGCCTGAAGCCTCAGATCGAATCGTATTTCAGCGTGGATGATGCGCTCGAGGAGCACCTCCGTGCGCATGGTAAGGACTGTCTCGCCGACAAGGTCCGCGCGGCCGGGGAGCTTCCCGTCAGCTTCTGCTATCAGGATGAGGCTCGCGGCTTGGGGCATGCCGTGCTGTGCGCCGCCGACGACGCGGGCGACGAGCCGTTCTTCGTCCTCTTGGGCGACTACTTCGTTCCCGACCGCAAGATGTGCGTGAGGATGGCGGAAGTATCCGCAGCCCATGGAGGATCGTCCGTGATCGCGGTGGCGCCCGTACCCGAGGACCAGGTCAGCCGCTACGGTATCGTCGCAGGCGAGCGTTGTGGCGAGGTTGGGGGCCTCAGCCCCGCGGACGACGAGGCGGAGGGCGCGGTCTGGAAGGTCACGGGTCTGGTCGAGAAGCCCGCTCCAGAGGACGCCCCCAGCCATCTCTTCATAGTCGGGCGCTATCTGCTCACCCCGCGCGTGATGGAGCTGCTGAAGACCCAGGGCGCCGGTGCCGGCGGAGAGATCCAGCTCACGGATGCGATGGAGCGCCTGCTGGCCGAGGAGGAGATGTACGCCGTGGTCGTCGACCCCGCGGAGGGGTGCGATACGGGCACTCCGGCGGCATGGGCGGCGACGAACGCCCGCATGGCGCTCGGCGACGCAGCCCAGCGCGAGGCGTTTCTCGAGGCGCTGGGCGAGAGGGCAGCCAAGCAGCTGGCATAGCCATGCGCATCATTCACTTTGGTGCGAACGGCTGGTACGCCCGCTTCGACGAGGGCTTCGACGAGACGGGCGTGACGCGCGTGGCCGCTGCGGTCGGGTTGCTGTGGGGGGACACGTTTCCCGACGGGGTCGTGTACGTCTCGTATGACGTTCGTCCCCGGTCGGAACGCCTTGCAAGCCTGGCCGCTGCGGTGCTGGCTTCGTATGGGCTGCGTACCAGGGTGTCGAGCAGCGCCGCTCCCCTCCCCGCACTGGAGTGGGCCGTGGCCGCCGACGAGGAGGCCATTGGCGGCGTGGTGATCTCGGGATCCGATCTGTCATGTGACTACGGAGGCTTTCTGCTGCGTGGCCCAGATGGCGGTCCCGTCTCGGCTGACTTCGCGCTTCAAGTTGACCGCCACATCTCCGGTCGTGCCGACGAGCGGATGGGGACGGCAAAGTCCGTTGACCTCGTCTCTCCGTATGTCAGCGCACTCATGCAAGAGGTGGATCGGTCTGCGATCGGAGCCCGCCCGCTTAGGGTTATCGTTGACCCCCTTTGCGGATCGTCGCGGGGTCTGCTGGCGGACCTGCTGCGAAGCTGCGGTTGCGCGGTGGCGGAGATACACGATGGAAGACCCGACGCACTTGGGGACTTGCTCTCGCAACCCGTTGGGCCTTGGGTCGGAGACTGCGGGCGTGCGGTGGCAGAGCAGGGCGCTGACATGGGGATTGCCGTCGACGGGGATGGATGCCGCATTGCCCTGATCGATGAGCTCGGTCATCTCGTCGCTTCGCACGACCTCGTCGCCCTCATCCTGGAGCATCTGTCGGTTGCGAGAGGTCTGCGGGGCAGGGTCGTGGCGACAACGGCGACGTCGGTCCGTGTCGCCCGCCAGGCTGAGCGCCTGGGCTGCCCGCTGACCATCGTACCCGTGGGGTTCCAGCGCGTCTACGAGGAGATGCGGGAGAGGGACGTCCTTCTTGCCTGCGAGGAGTACGGGGGGATGTGCGTCCCCCAGCACCTTATGGAGCGCGATGGCATCCTGGCGGCGCTCCTTGCCGTCGAAATGCTCTCCACGGGTGCCGCAGGTCTTACAGGCGCGACGCCTGCCCCCAAGCTCAGCGAGATGGTCCGACGACTCGGACAAAGCCTTGGACACATGGACTACGCAAGACGGGACGTGCGCGTGGACGTCGCGACCATGCAATCGTTCAGGAACGTCCTGCCAGGCCTCAACCCCGAGACGGTTGCTGGCAGGAGGCCCTGCTGCGTAAGCCACGCCGATGGCCTGAGGCTCGGCTTCGATGATGGGGCATGGGTGATGCTGCGGCCATCGCGCACCCAAACACTCGTCCGCATCTATGCCGAGGCAGCGACCACGGCCGAGAGGGACCAGCTCCTCTCGTCCGCATGCGCTATCGTCAGGGCGCGCGGCCTGGAGATATAGTCAGTCCGTGGGAGAGCAGGACGCCGCTGACCAACGAGGGGCATTCCCGTGCCCCGCCCCCCGGTTGTGTGGGAATCGTGGAGGGCCCCGGGCGCGGCCCGCGCCCGGTCCCGGACGCGTATAGTTGTTTCCCGCGCCGCGACGGGCCCAGTCCCCGTCCGGGCGCGCAGGACCTTGAAAACCGGATACTGCGATCGAAAGATCGACGAAAGACAGCACAAGCGAAGTTCGAGTTAACTTGAACGTCAATTCGATACCAAGCGAATCCAGATCAGCGGGATCCAGAGACGGGCCTGCTCCGGATGGAAGGCAGAGCGGCCGGCGCGAGCCGGCCCCGCTTCGAACGGAGAGTTCGATCCTGGCTCAGGATGAACGCTGGCGGCGCGCCTAACACATGCAAGTCGAACGGTTAAAGCCCCTTCGGGGGTGCATAAAGTGGCGAACGGCTGAGTAACACGTGGGCAACCTGCCCCTCGCACCGGGACAGCCTCGGGAAACCGTGGTTAATACCGGATACTCCCGCACCCCCGCATGGGGGCGCGGGGAAAGCCCAGACGGCGAGGGATGGGCCCGCGGCCTGTTAGCTCGTTGGCGGGGTAACGGCCCACCAAGGCGATGATGGGTAGCCGGGTTGAGAGACCGACCGGCCAGATTGGGACTGAGACACGGCCCAGACTCCTACGGGAGGCAGCAGTGGGGAATCTTGCGCAATGGGCGGAAGCCTGACGCAGCGACGCCGCGTGCGGGAAGGAGGCCTTCGGGTCGTAAACCGCTTTCAGCAGGGACGAGGCCGCGAGGTGACGGTACCTGCAGAAGAAGCCCCGGCTAACTACGTGCCAGCAGCCGCGGTAATACGTAGGGGGCAAGCGTTATCCGGATTCATTGGGCGTAAAGCGCGCGTAGGCGGCCTGTTAGGTCGGGAGTCAAATCCGGGGGCTCAACCCCCGCCCGCTCCCGATACCGGCGGGCTTGAGTCTGGCAGGGGAAGGCGGAATTCCAAGTGTAGCGGTGGAATGCGCAGATATTTGGAAGAACACCGGTGGCGAAGGCGGCCTTCTGGGCCACGACTGACGCTGAGGCGCGAAAGCTAGGGGAGCGAACAGGATTAGATACCCTGGTAGTCCTAGCCGTAAACGATGGACACTAGGTGTGGGGGGACGATCCCTCCGTGCCGCAGCCAACGCATTAAGTGTCCCGCCTGGGGAGTACGGCCGCAAGGCTAAAACTCAAAGGAATTGACGGGGGCCCGCACAAGCAGCGGAGCATGTGGCTTAATTCGAAGCAACGCGAAGAACCTTACCAGGGCTTGACATCCAGGTGAAGCGGCGGAAACGCCGTGGCCGGAAGGAGCCTGGACAGGTGGTGCATGGCTGTCGTCAGCTCGTGTCGTGAGATGTTGGGTTAAGTCCCGCAACGAGCGCAACCCCCGTCGCATGTTGCCAGCGGTCCGGCCGGGCACCCATGCGAGACCGCCGGCGTCAAGCCGGAGGAAGGTGGGGACGACGTCAAGTCATCATGCCCCTTATGCCCTGGGCTGCACACGTGCTACAATGGCCGGCACAGCGGGCCGCCACCGCGCGAGCGGGAGCGAATCCCCAAAGCCGGCCCCAGTTCGGACTGGAGGCTGCAACCCGCCTCCACGAAGTCGGAGTTGCTAGTAATCGCGGATCAGCACGCCGCGGTGAATGCGTTCCCGGGCCTTGTACACACCGCCCGTCACACCACCCGAGTCGTCTGCACCCGAAGTCGTCGGCCCAACCCGCGAGGGGGGGAGGCGCCGAAGGTGTGGAGGGTAAGGGGGGTGAAGTCGTAACAAGGTAGCCGTACCGGAAGGTGCGGCTGGATCACCTCCTTTCTAGGGAGAGCACCTCTTCCAGAAGAGAAGACACCACACACGGACGGGTCCCGTCCATTCCCGCTGATGTGTCCTTTCGTCGCGCGCGAGCGCGCAGTGTCCGGTCTCCAGGGCCTTGCCCTGCCGTACCTTGAGAGCTGCATAGCGTGACAAAGACGATATTTTCTTTTAGAAGAAGATCGCATCTGATCGCACCGGCGGGAGACCGCCGGGGTGTATGTATGTACCGAAGCCATCGAAGAGAAGATGGTAAGGGCACACGGTGGATGCCTTGGCACTGGAAGCCGACGAAGGACGTGACAAGCTGCGATAAGCCGCGGTTAGGGGCACATGCCCGCTCGAGCCGCGGATCTCCGAATGGGCGAACCCGGCGGGGGCCATACCCCGCCGCCCCGCGCTGAACACATAGGCGCGGCGGAGGCAACCCGGGGAACTGAAACATCTAAGTACCCGGAGGAAGAGAAATCAAGCGAGATTCCCCCAGTAGTGGCGAGCGAACGGGGAAGAGGCCAAACCGGCGGCCGCGCAAGCGCCGCCGGGGTTGTAGGGCCGCTCACAGCGCAGTCAGAAAACCCCGCGGAAGCGGAACGGCCTGGGAAGGCCGGCGAGACAGGGTTAGAGCCCCGTACGCGAATCCGCGGGGACTGCCGAGCGGTTCCTGAGTACTGCCGGACACGTGAAACCCGGTGGGAAGCAGGGGGGACCACCCTCCAAGCCTAAATACTCTCCAGTGACCGATAGTGGACAAGTACCGTGAGGGAAAGGTGAAAAGCACCCCGGGAGGGGAGTGAAACAGCACCTGAAACCGTGTGCCTACAAGCAGTCGGAGCGGCCTTTCGGCCGTGACGGCGTGCCTTTTGTAGAATGAGCCAGCGAGTTACGGCGTGCGGCGAGGTTAAGCCAGCGAGCGAGCCGCAGCGAGAGCGAGTCCCAACCGGGCGCTCAGTCGCACACCGTAGACGCGAAGCCAGGTGAGCTATCCATGGGCAGGCTGAAGCGGGGGTAAGACCCCGTGGAGGGCCGAACCCACCTAGGTTGAAAACTGGGGGGATGACCTGTGGATAGGAGTGAAAGGCCTATCAAACCTGGAGATATCTCGTTCTCCCCGAAATAGCTTTAGGGCTAGCCTCGGACGTTTACCTGCGGAGGTAGAGCACTGAATGGACGCGGGGGCCTCACCGCCTACCAACTCCAATCAAACTCCGAATGCCGCAGGTCCTGAAGTCCGGGAGTCAGAACATGTGGGCTAAGCCGTGTGTTCGAGAGGGAAACAGCCCAGACCGCCCGCTAAGGTCCCGAAGTCCATGCTAAGTGGCAAAGGATGTGCGTTTGCTCAGACAACCAGGATGTTGGCTTAGAAGCAGCCATTCATTTAAAGAGTGCGTAATAGCTCACTGGTCGAGTGGACATGCGCCGACAATATACGGGGCTAAGCATGGCACCGAAGCGGCGGACCGGCCAAGGCCGGTGGTAGGGGAGCTTTCCGTGCGGGGCGAAGCGTCGGGACGACCCGGCGTGGACCGCCCGGAAGTGAGAATGCTGGCATGAGTAGCGAGAGGGGCGTGGAAAACGCCCCCGCCGTAAACCCAAGGTTTCCTGGGCAAGGCTAATCCTCCCAGGGTCAGTCGGGAGCTAAGGCGAGGCCGGAAGGCGTAGCCGATGCACAGCAGGTGGACATTCCTGCACCTCCGACGCGGCGCTTGACCGACGGGGTGACGAAGAAGGGTAGCTCAGCGGGGTTCTGGACGTCCCCGTGATGGGCCGTAGGCCGGGGGGCCGTGAAACGCGCCCCCCGCGAGGGCTGAGGGTCCGGACGAAACGACCGAGCGAAGTGAGTGAGCCCATGCTTCCGAGAAAAACCCCTAGGGAGCCGCGAGGAGCCCGTACCGCAAACCGACACAGGTGGGTGGGTAGAACATACCAAGGCGATCGGGAGAACTATGGTTAAGGAACTCGGCAAAACCGCCCCGTAACTTCGGGAGAAGGGGTGCCGGGCCCGGTGGAGGGGCTTGCCCCCCGAGCCGGGGCCGGCCGCAGTGAAGAGGTCCAAACGACTGTTTATCAAAAACACAGGACTCTGCTGAAGTCGTAAGACGACGTATAGGGTCTGACGCCTGCCCGGTGCCGGAAGGTCACGAGGAGCCGTTAGGAGCGATCCGAAGCGGCGAATCCAAGCCCCGGTAAACGGCGGCCGTAACTATAACGGTCCTAAGGTAGCGAAATTCCTTGTCGGGTAAGTTCCGACCTGCACGAAAGGCGTAACGATTTGGACGCTGTCTCAACCATAGACCCGGTGAAATTGCACTAGTCGTGAAGATGCGACTTACCCGCGGAAGGACGGAAAGACCCCGTGAACCTTTACTGCAGCTAGACATTGGCTGCCGGTTCGTCGTGTAGAGGATAGGTGGGAGACGCAGAACCAGGGACGCCAGTCCCCGGGGAGTCGCCCTTGGAATACCACCCTCGACGCTCTGGCATCCTAACCCCACGCCGTGACCCGGGTGGGGGACCGTGTCTGGTGGGTAGTTTGACTGGGGCGGTCGCCTCCTAAAGAGTAACGGAGGCGCACGTAAGGTCTGCTCAGGGTGGTCGGCAACCACCCCTCTGAGTGCAAGAGCGCAAGCAGGCTTGACTGCGAGACCCACAAGTCGAGCAGGTGGGAAACCAGGTTCTAGTGATCCGGCGGCACAGAGTGGAATGGCCGTCGCTCAACGGATAAAAGGTACTCCGGGGATAACAGGCTGATCTTCCCCAAGAGTCCACATCGACGGGAAGGTTTGGCACCTCGATGTCGGCTCATCGCATCCTGGGGCTGGAGCAGGTCCCAAGGGTATGGCCGTTCGCCATTTAAAGCGGTACGCGAGCTGGGTTCAGAACGTCGTGAGACAGTTCGGTCCCTATCCTCCGCGGGCGTAGGAGAACTGAGGGAGGCTGCCCCTAGTACGAGAGGACCGGGGTGGACGGACCTCCGGTGTGCGGGTTGTCAACCAATGGCACTGCCCGGTAGCTGAGTCCGGTCGGGATAACCGCTGAAAGCATCTAAGCGGGAAGCCCATCCCGAGATGAGTTCTCCTTCCGGTAAGGCCCCTCGTAGACCACGAGGTGATAGGCTGCAGGTGCAAGCGCCGCGAGGCGCTCAGCCGAGCAGTACTAATCGGCCGAGCTCTTCCCTTCGCGTCCGGCCTTCGGGTCCGGTGCGGTCCTCTTCTGGGGGCGTCGTCCGCGTCGCGCTGTGCGGCCCTGAGGGCACGGCGAGCCGTACCCCGGAACCGAATGCCCCTCGTTGGTCAGCGGCCATGGCAGGGGAGGCACACCTGGTCCCATCCCGAACCCAGAAGTTAAGCCCCCGAGCGCCGATGGTACTGCGGAGTCAGTCCGTGGGAGAGCAGGACGCCGCTGACCAACGAGGGGCATTCCCGTGCCCCGCCCCCCGGTTGTGTGGGAATCGTGGAGGGCCCCGGGCGCGGCCCGCGCCCGGTCCCGGACGCGTATGGGGAAGCTGCTACCGTTCGCCGAAATATTCCCCGTGCGCCGGATCTCACTTGGTAGGGGGAAGGCCTTCATCTAGATCCTCCAAAAGGCTGTTTAAGTGCATCGCAATGCTGCTTGCACGTAACTTGCAAAACATTTTGCTGCTTCTACCGAATCCTCCTGAGCTCTCATTCTATTCAGCTTTATTAAGTTGCATAACGGTCCCATACCGCAAATCGCTGGGAGCTACGGTTCCGGCAAGAGACGGGAGGGTTGTGCAATGAGTGGCTATGAGGTACCGATCGACGGGCGTTGCGAGTACATCGATTCCATCGACTCCGATATGTCCCTGCCAACGAACACGTTCCTTGTCAAGTCGCTCGGGCGCAAGAGGGATGAGTCGAGCCATCTGGTTGTATTGTGCGCCGAGCCAGGTGTTGGCAAGACTCATGCGATGAACGCCCTGTTGCAGTCTGAGCGGCAGCGTGGTGCGTTCACGCGCGTTCTCGACTTCTCGAGTGCGGGTGAGGACGAGACCCCCGCACGCCTCTCAAGGTCTGCGCGCGAGGTCCACGCACTGCGGGAGCGTTACGCGAGGGTTGCGGTTGGCATTGATGGACTCACTGCCGGAGATGAATCGGCGGTTGCGCGAGAGACTCGGGCGATTCGCAAGATGCTTGATGATGGCTGTACGGTTATCCTCTGTATCCGCAGCGAGTCTGCCGCCCTTGTCGAACAGCTTAGGGATCGTGCGGTAGTTGCCGGTTGTTTTGAGCTTACGGCGAGGGGATGGTATGGGAATGACCCCATCTCTCGACTGACACATGGCATTCCCGCGCTTTACGTTGCAGCCACCTCAGACGCACGCCAGGGAATTCAGGCATTTGAAGACGACTCTGCCTACGTGAGGGCACTACGGGAACAGATTGTGCTTGCCTTGCGAGAAACGCTTGCGGATGAAGAGGTCGAGCTCCGCCTGGCCCTCATGCTTCTTGGGAAGGGGACTCAGGGAGACCTGGCCGAGCTCCTCGACCGTCTCGATGCAGACGAGCTGTTCCTGATGGAGTCAACCGTCCCGCTCCTTGGTGTGACGTCCCATGGCGGCCGCTTCGGTGTCGCGGGGCTTTGCGAGATCGAGGGACTTCGTGCCACGCTCTCGAGCATCGAGCCTGTGGCTCAGAACTATACGAAGCTCGTGGTGCGCTCGGCGCGAGTTTTGGCGCAACGCGGGGAATACAGAAGGTCCGCCTTGGTGTGCGGGCTCTGCCACGACGTGCCCGAGCTGTACGAGATGGGATGCGAGAGCGGCTTTCAGTATGTGGTGGCGGGGGCGCCGTCATTGGTGGCGCGCTCCATCGGCTACCTCAAGGAGCGGGGACACGGGAGGGAGACGTACGTTCTCCTCGCGCAGCAGGCGCTCGATGAGGTGTTCGCCCGACGGAGTGTCTTGGAGAAGGGACGAGAGGCCTGCGTTTCGGCAAGGGGCCTCTCGAATGCGGAGTATGACGCGCAACGTATGGACATGATCCTCTCAAGCTGTCGCGACGGCCTTGATGCCATAGGCGGAGATGATAGGACGGTGGATGCCTCGGGCAGGGACATCGCGACTGCGCTGCGGCTGCATGCCGTCGCCCAGGCGGCGTTGTTTTCCGGGAGGTTCTCGAAGGCCTTCAATCTCCTGGTGGACCTACCGGCACGCAGGAACCCGGGGACGTTTGCGGCGGCACTGCTGAGCATGGACTTCTCTGTTGCCGAGACACTGATGGGCGAGGTGCCCGTCAGTCAGGAGCGCGTGGATCGGGAGCGGGCGCAGAGCATCATGCGGGAGCTTGGCGACAGTCGTATCGACGTCTACCGCAACGCACTTTCCGCAACGACAGCGATACTCATGGGCAGGGAATCCGATTTCCCCTGCGCCGAGGTGGCGATTGCGAAGTCAGAGGAGTACGGGGATGGCCTGTTGACGGCGGTCTTCCTGCTCGCTGCGGCGATAGCCGATCTGAGGAACTCGGCGATGGCGCGAGCGCACGTTCGGGCGAACAGGGCGCTGGGGTATGCGACCTGCCGCAGCGCCGACTACCTTGCACATGCGGCACGCCTCGTCATGTCCGTCATTGACATCAGGCTTGGCGGGGAGATCACCCCCGAGCAGGAGATGGCATGCGAGGGGCAGCTGGGAGACGTGCTGCGCATCCTGGCGTCCGCCTCCCGCGGCGAGACCCATGTTCCCGTGAGGCTTGATCACCTCTCCCGGTTTAACTGCAGCAGGGACGTCCTATGGGCCGTGAATCTGGTGCTGAACGATACGGGAGACCTCGCCTCCGAGGTCCATGGTCTGATTCCCGAGGGATGGAGGGGGCTCGTATCGACAGCCCTTGCACAATTTGAGGATGGGGCGCAGGCGGTGGAGGCGCACCCGCAAGCCCTGAGCCGCAGCCGGGGTGCGGATGGGGTCAAGCCCAGTCCGGCGGTGCGGGTATCCATCCTAGGAAACTTCGAGGTGTGGGTGGGCAAGCGCCGCATTCCCGCGGAGAGGCTCGTGCGTCGCCATGTAAGGGAAGTGATCGGGATGCTCGCCCTCGCAGTTGGGCATAGGGTGTCTCGTCGGGACCTGATTGCAAGCATTTGGGGTGAGATTGATTACGTATCAGGCCTGAAGCGGCTATACGAGTCGATATGCGCCTGCCGAAAGGCGCTGGGATCGAGGGAGCTTGGCACCAATCCCATCATATCGAACAAGATCGAGGGCATCGTCTCGCTCGATCCCGCGATCGTGTCCTGCGACGTGGACGACCTTGAGCGTTCCGCCCGTGACGCACTTGCGGTCGAGGGCAACGATCGTGACATGGTGCGCCTGGGCTGTAGGGCATGCACGATGTACGGGGGCGGAGTCGACTTTCATCCCATGGACGCCACTGGGCTGGCCGATGCCCGCACAGACGCGCTCCGGTCGCTCTATGTCGACGTGGCCTCGGCGACCGCCGCCGCTGCGCTGAGAGAGGGCAGGCCGCGTCTTGCGGCGCGGCTTGCGCGCGAGGCGTATGACGTGCAACCGGCACGTGAGGACGTGACGGTCTGCCTGATCGAGGGGCTTGCGGCGATAGGGAGGCTGGGAGAAGTCGTGGCGCTGTACGAGGACTATCGTCGGAGGCTGCCCCAGCTGGGATTGAGAAGACCTGCGGCCGGCGTGGCAAAGGCCGTCGAGGATGCCTTGACTCGCATGGAAGGGAGGGGCGAGGACATGGACGGCCCTGCGGCGATCGAGGCGTAGGACGGGCCACGGCGTGGGGAAGGCGTGCGTGCTCTTGACCGTGGTGCCGTTTTCGTGGTCGTGTCCCCTTGCCAACTGCGTGGTTTCACCAATTGATACAGTAGGAGGGCTATCGGAACGCGCAGGGGCTTTGCGTCCCCCACACTATCAAGAGGAATCCCATGCCAAACCTCTTCTCGCGCCTTCTCTCCAGAGGCGCCGACAAGCAGTTGAAGGAACTCGAGCAGATCGCCAGCCAGGTCAGCGGTTACGAAACCGCCATGAGGGAACTTTCGGACGAGGGCCTGCGGGCCCAGACGGAAAGGCTTCGGGCGCGCAATGCGGACGGGGAGACCTTGGATGACCTTCTTCCCGAGGCGTTCGCGACGGTGAGGGAGGCGTCGTCGCGCGTCTTGGGCATGCGCCACTTCGACGTCCAGATCATTGGTGGCATTGCGCTTCACAGGGGCATGATCGCCGAGATGAAGACGGGTGAGGGTAAGACGCTCGTCTCCACGCTCGCCGGCTATCTCAATGCCATACCGGGTGATGGGGTCCACATCGTCACGGTTAACGATTACCTCGCCAAGCGAGACAGCGAGTGGATGGGGCAGATCTATCGTTTCCTGGGCATGAGCGTCGGCCTCCTGCAAAACGGGATGAAGCTCAGCCTCAAGCGGCCTGCGTATGCGGCCGATGTCACCTATGGAACCAACTCGGAGTTCGGTTTCGACTATCTGCGTGACAACATGGTCACCAGGGCAAACATGCGTGTGCAGCGCGGCCATCACTTCGCCATCGTCGATGAGGTGGACTCCATTCTCATCGACGAGGCACGCACCCCACTTATCATCTCGGGGGCCGGAACCAAGTCGGCGAGCATCTACAAGGACTTTGCGCGTGCCGTCCGCGGTCTGACGCAGGACGTGGACTTCGAGATGGACGAGGCGAAGCACACCATAGCCACCACCGAGGTGGGCCTGCGCAAGATCGAGTCCAACTTGGGTGTGGATGACATCTACGGCGACATGAGCGGCCAGCTGGTCAACCATCTGCAACAGGCCCTGAAGGCGCAGTACATGTTCCACCGCGACCAGCAGTACGTGGTCGTGGACGGCGAGGTCAAGATCGTGGATGAGTTCACGGGCCGCATCATGGAGGGGAGGCGCTACTCCGAGGGGCTCCACCAGGCAATTGAGGCCAAAGAAGGCGTGTTCGTCCGCGAGGAGAACCAGACCCTCGCCACCATCACGCTCCAAAACTACTTCCGACTCTACGACAAACTCTCTGGCATGACCGGCACCGCCATGACCGAGGATGCAGAGTTCCGGGAGATTTACAGCCTGCCCGTCCAGGCGATCCCCTCCAACAAGCCCGTTATTCGCGAGGACCACGACGATCTCGTCTACCAGACCATAGACGCCAAGTTCAATGCGGTTGCCGACGATGTGACGAAGCGTCACTCACAGGGCCAACCCTGCCTGGTCGGCACGGTCTCCATCGAGAGTTCCGAGCGCCTCTCGCGCATCCTTGACAAGCGCGGCATCGAGCACGAGGTCCTCAATGCCAAATTCCACGAGCGAGAGGCGCAGATCGTGGCCCAGGCGGGTCGGGAGAACGCCGTAACCATCGCCACGAACATGGCGGGACGTGGAACCGACATCCTCTTGGGCGGCAATCCCGACGAGCTGGCGGAGGAACTCCTCCGCGAGGCGGGCGTCGACCCCGAAGAGGCCGATGGCGACCAGCGCGCGGTCGCCCTGGAGCAGGCCAAGGCGACCTGTGCGACCGAGCGCGAGCACGTGGTGGCTGCCGGGGGTCTCTGCGTCATCGGCACGGAGCGCCATGAGAGCCGTCGCATCGACAACCAGCTGCGCGGCCGCTCGGGCCGACAGGGAGACCCCGGCGAGACCCAGTTCTACCTGTCTCTGGACGACGATCTGATGAGGCTCTTCGGCGGCGACCGCATGGACCGGATCGCGGCGATGATGACAAAGTACGACATGCCGCCCGACATGCCCATCCAGGCGAAGATGGTCACCAAGGCCGTCGAGAGCGCCCAGCGCAAGGTCGAGGAGATCAACTTCTCCATGCGCAAGAACGTACTTGACTACGATGACGTCATGAACAAGCAGCGTCAGGTCATCTACGAGGAGAGAAACAAGATTCTCGACGGCAAGGACCTCGTCGAGCACATCGCCGACGTGACGTTCGAGACCGTCCAGCGCCGCGTTGCCGAGTTCTGCTCCGAGAGCGTCGACGTGGACGACTGGGATCTCAAGGGCCTGCGGAAGTGGGTTGCGGAACTCACGGGGCGCGCGGACCTGCCGCCCCTTCCCGAGAATGGTGACCAGCAGGAGATCGTCGAGGTGGTAGGCGACTACGTTGGGTCGTGCTACAAGGAGAAGTCCGATCGCCTTTCCAGCGAGATCATCCAGGAACTCTCGGCTCAGGTCATGCTGAGGGTCATCGACACGCGTTGGATGGCATACCTTCAGGAGATGGACTACCTCAAGACCGGCATCGGCCTACGTGGCTTTGGGCAGCGCGATCCGCTCGTCGAGTACAAGACGGAGGCGTATGCGGCGTTCACCGAGCTGGTCAACACCATGTACGAGGACTTCCTCCGCACCATCCTGCGCATCGAGCTCGCCCGCACCCCCGAGCCCACCGAGGACGACGGCCTGCGTGGGGCCAAGTTCTCCGGACCAGCCGAGGTCGACGGCGACCAGGGGGGTGCTCGCGCGGTGGCTCGCGCGCCCCAAGGCGGCATGGCGGTCCGAGGACGCGACGGCAAGTCCCCTGCGGCCTCGAAGCCCTCCACGTACCGCAAGTCCGACGATCCCGATCCATACGTGGGCATCGGCAGGAACGATCCCTGCCCCTGCGGCAGCGGGAAGAAGTTCAAGAACTGCCACGGCAGGAACCGATAGACGATGGACGTCTCCAAGGCAGACATCGAAGCACTTGCCCGACGTCTCGATGAGGTCGAGAGCTACCTCCATATCGACGAGCGTCGCCGGGTCGTGGCGGAGCTGGAGGAGAGGAGCGCACGCCCCGGATTTTGGGACGACGCGGACGCGGCAAGTCGATCTATGACCGAGCTTACGCGCGCCAAGGAGGATGTCCAGGGCATCGAGGATGCGCGCACGAGGCTGGGCGACGCGTCGGCGGCGCTTGAGCTTGGCCTGGAGACGGGTGACGGCGACCTTCTCGACGAGGCGGCCCGCATCTGTGGCGCCCTCGAGGACGAGCTGGGCGAGCTCGAGCTCTCGAGCTGGTTTGCCGACGACCTCGACCACGGGGACGCGATCGTCACGGTCACGCCTGGTCAGGGAGGGCTTGAGGCGCAGGACTGGTGCGACATGCTGTTCAAGATGTACCTGCGCTACTGTGACCGCCGGGGCTGGAAGGTGACCGTAAACGACGCGCCGGCTGCAGAGGCCATCGGTATCGACCGGGCGACGTTCACGGTGTCCGGGAAAAACGCCTACGGCATGCTCCGTGCCGAGCAGGGGGTCCATCGCCTGGTGCGCATCTCTCCGACAGATGACAAGAAGCGCCGTCAGACCACCTTCGCCGGCGTCGAGGTCCTGCCCGTCCTCCCCGATGACGTTGAGGTCGATATCGATCCGGGCGACCTGCGCATCGACGTATACCATGCGTCAGGCCATGGTGGGCAGGGCGTAAACACGACCGACTCTGCGGTTCGCATCACCCACCTGCCGACGGGCACGGTCGTCACCTGCCAGAACGAGCGGAGCCAGATACAGAACAAGGCAATCGCCATGGGAATCCTGCGCAGCCGTCTGTACGAGCTCGAGTTGGCGAAGAGGGAGGCCGAGATCGACGAGTTGCGCGGCCCCAAGCACGAGATTGGCTTCGGCAACCAGATCAGGAGCTACGTGCTCTACCCCTATCAGCTGGTCAAGGACCTGCGCACGGGGGTCGAGACCGGTAACGTTGAGTCCGTCTTGGATGACGGCGACCTGGACAAGTTCATCGTCGGCTACCACCGCTGGGCGGTCGGCGGGGGAGGGCGCCGATGACGGGAGACGCCCCGACGCGCATCGCCCCGCCGATGCGTGGCGGCCTGCCGTGGAGGAGGCTGCTGCGCGAGGGCTTCCTCATCATTCTGGGGTCGTTCGTCTATGCCGTCGGCATTGACTGCTTCGAGGTCCCCAACGGTCTGGCGGCAGGTGGGCTCACGGGCCTGGCGACGATCTTCTCGGCACTCGCCTCGACTGTCGGTGTGAGCTTGCCCATCGGCATCCAGACGATTGTGATGAACGGCCTGCTCCTGCTCTACGTCGTTTTGACGACGCATGACAGGAGCTACGTTGCCCGCAGCATCCTGGGCATCATCGTGAGCGGCCTGCTTACGGACGCCCTGGCCCCGATCCTGCCGGTGCCTGCCCAGGGGGAGCTTCTGCTGTCGGCCATATGGGGTGGCATCATCGTGGGTGCCGGCATAGGGATCGTGTTCCTCTCGGGCGGGAACACGGGTGGCACCGATATCGTCTGCCAGCTGGTCGCGAAGCGCTCGGGCCTGCCCGTGGGCATGCTGAGCATCATCGTGGATGGTGCCATCGTGCTCGCATCGATCCCCGTGTTCTCCCTGCGCAATGCCCTGTACGCCGGAATAGCCATGTACATTGCGGGGTGCGTCATCGACATGGTGGTCGACGGACCACGCACCGCGCGCATGGCGATGATCGTGTCGGATCGCCATGCGGAGATCGCGCAGGAGATCATGTATGGGTTGGGGCGAGGGTGTACCGAGCTCAAGGGCAGGGGCGTCTGGAGTGGCAACGACCGACCGGTGCTCATGTGCGTGCTGGGCAGGACGGAGACGACTCGGCTCAAGGCCATCGTTGCCGACATCGATGCGGAAGCCATCGTGATCGTCTCGGAGGTGCATGAGGCCTTTGGCGAGGGCTTTAGCCGGATTGGTGGCTAGCCGAGATGCGATTTACGGGGTATGGCGAAAGCCCCTCGTCGACTCGTGGGGCCCATGATTCGTGAGCCCCATGACAAATGTACGGTCATTCTTGCGGTCACGTGAGGCGACAAGTCGTTTCAAGTTACAGTAGGGCAGACCCCATCACCTGTGGTCCGGGGCCATTCGTCCCCGGAAGGCTATCGGCGGCGCATGCCGTCTGGCGAAAGGAGAGCGTGCATGAAGTTCTTCATCGACACTGCCGACCTCGACGAGATCCGCGAGGCCGCCAGCTGGGGTGTCCTCTCGGGCGTCACCACGAACCCCAGCCTCTACGCGAGGACCGGCGGCAGGCTCGCCGACTTCGAGCCCCACGTGGTCAGGATCTGCGAGGCCTGCGAGGGCCTGCCCGTCTCGGCCGAGTCCACCGCCGAGACCACCGAGGGCATGGTCGCCGAGGGCCGCCGCCTCGCCGCGCTGGCCCCCAACGTCGTCGTCAAGCTCCCCGTCTGCGAGGAGTCGCTGCCCGCCTGCCACGCGCTCGCCGCCGAGGGCGTCCGCGTCAACATGACCCTCGTCTTCTCCGCCCCCCAGGCGCTGCTCGCCGCACGCGCGGGCGCACGCTACGTCTCGCCGTTCGTCGGCCGCTTCGACGACGTCGCCGACGACGGGCTGGCCCAGCTCGAGACCGTCGTCGACGCCGTCAGGAACTACGACTACGGCTGGTGGGACGAGGAGGGCGGCCCCGAGATCATCGCCGCCTCCGTGCGCACCCCCAACCACGTGACCCAAGCGGCCCTCATGGGCGCCGACATCGCCACCGTGCCCCTCGCGGCGCTCAGGAGGTGCGTCCGCCACCCGCTGACGAGCGAGGGCCTGGCGAAGTTCGCGGCAGATTGGAAGAAGGTCACCGAAGGCTAGCCCCTAGGTCCCTGTCCCGCCTTCTGCCTGAAGATTGTCTGACGCTTAGCCCCAGTTTCTGTGTGCTCCACCACGAGCAGAGAAGGGGGTGGCGGGTGCTTTGGTAGACTGTCAGGAAATCTGTCCGTTGCGCGATATAGAAAAAGGAGCTTTTGTGGCCAACCACTTTCGCAGCAGCGAGCGACAGGGGGACGAGGACCTGGAGCAGCAGGTCCCGCTGACGCAGCAGGATGGTCAGGAGGCGTCTGCCGACCAGTCCGTCGTGCAGGCTCAGCCAGCCGGTCAGTCTTCCTTCGACGCATCACAACCAGAATCGACATATTCAGGTCCGGCTCACTCGGCGCACCTCTCGGCTGCATCGTCTGCCGATTCGACGGCAGCGTCTTCCGATGACGTTGCCCCCGCCATGTCTGGACCGGCCTCTGTGGGGCAGCCAGACTCCGGTGACGTATCCGCTCCCATGAGCCAGTCCGTCTCATACGGGCAGCCCTCCCCGCAGGGGCAACCCGACACCACTTCCCAGGCGCCATTGCAGGACGCGGGCATCGTCGTCTCCGAGAAGGCGGCCCAGGAGCGGGACATCACCTCCCAGCAGGGATTCACGAGCGTCTTCGCGCCCCTGCAGGATGACCCCGCCCCGGTAGTGTCCCGTACGGGCAAGCCGACCATCTCGCTCAGGAGCGTCACCCTCATCTATCCGGCCCAGCCCAACAAGCCGGCTCTCGAGGACGTCAGCCTTGACATCTACCCCGGCGAGTTCGTCTTTGTGGTGGGGCACTCCGGTTCGGGCAAGTCGACCTTCCTCAGGCTCCTCACGCGCGAGCTGCGCGCCACGAGCGGCAAGGTCAACGTGGCCGGCCAGGAGCTTACGTCCCTGCGCAACTGGAAGGTCCCGTACCTGCGTCGCCAGATCGGCACGGTCTACCAGGACTTCAAGCTGCTTCCCGACAAGACCGTCTACGAGAACGTCGCCTTTGCGCTTGAGTGCATCGGCAAGCCCCGCTCCGTCATCAAGGCGCAGGTCCCCGAGGTCCTTCGCCTCGTCGGTCTGGCCGAGAAGATGGACAACTATCCCGACCAGCTTTCTGGTGGCGAGCAGCAGCGCGTCTCCGTCGCTCGTGCCATGGTCAACCGACCGCCGCTTCTGGTCTGCGACGAGCCGACGGGCAACCTCGACCCCGCGATCTCGTTGGGCATCATGAAGCTGCTCGACCGCATCAACCGCACGGGCACCACCGTCGTCATGGCCACCCATGACCGCGAGATGGTCGATTCCATGCGCAAGCGCGTCGTCGCCCTCGAGGGCGGTCACGTGGTGCGCGACCAGGAGAGGGGAGGCTACGGCTACTATGGTGCTCTCTAATCTTGGCTATTCCCTGCGTGAGGCGGGTCGCCACTTCCGGAGGAACTGGTCGACGGTCCTCGGTGCCATCGTGACCATCTTCCTGTCGCTGTTCGTCATCGGCCTGTTCGTCCTGGGCTCCGCCCTTGTCGGCAACATGGTGGGCAACGTTGAGGATCAGGTCACCATCCAGGCATTCCTGTCCGACGATGCCTCGCAGGGCGACGTCGATGCCCTCCAGGCGAAGATCGAGGGCTGGGGTACGGTGCAGTCCGTGACTTACAAGAGCAAGGAGGAGGCCCTCGAGGAGTACAAGCAGATCATGAGCAACCGCAATGCGGCTGACGCGGTGGCCGCTCTTGACGGCGAGAACCCCGTTCCCGCCTCGCTCGTCATCAACCTCACGGATCCGAAGGACGTCGAGTCGGTCGCCGGCGACCTCATTGCCGACAAGGGCTTCGAGAAGGTCGCGGATGACGCCGATGACCCCGCGTCCTCGGTCCAGTACGGTCGCGAGACCGTCGAGAGGCTCTTCTCGGTCACCTACTACCTGCGCATCGCGGCAATCGCGTTGGTCGTGATGCTCGCGTTCATCGCCTTCGTCTTCATCAACAACACGATTCGCCTTGCCATCTCGGCCCGCCGCCGCGAGATCGCGATCATGCGCCTCGTAGGCGCCTCGAATGGCTTCATTCGTGGGCCGTTCATGATGGAGGGCATGCTCGAGGCCCTCATCGGCTCCGCACTGGCGGTCATCGTGCTCAGCGCAGGCATGTCCGTCGTCATTCCCCGGCTTCAGAACAGCTTGCAGTTCCTGTCGTTTGACCTCCCACTCAGCGTGCTCGTTCTCACCCACGTGGCGCTGGTCGTCATAGGGCTGCTCATCGGTCTCTTCGGATCGATGATCGCCATGAGGCGTTACCTCAAGGTCTAGTGCGCCACAGAAGCATGACGCGCTCGCGAGGGGGGCGGTGCGGCCATCCAGCCGTGCCGCCCCTCTTGATGGGGGCATTCGTGGCATATGGGAGGCCCGCTGTGGTCGGGGTCCGTTACGAGGGGGGCATCGTGTCACGTAAGCACGCGCGCCGCAACGGCAGAAGGCGTGACGCCCTGCGGCGCCGCCAGCAGGGGGACGTCCTGACGGGAACGATCCACGTGTCCCGCCCTGGGGTCGCGACGGTGGAGACGGCCGAGGGCGTCTTCGCCGTGGGGCGTGGCGGCATACGCGAGGCCATGAGTGGCGACGAGGTCCAGGTGAGCCTCTCGAGCCGTCGGGGCAGGGAGAGGTTGGCCTACGTGCAGGGGGTCGCCCGGCGTGCCACGGCCACGTTTCTCGGCACGTTTCGCCGGGCTGAGCCCCTGGGCGTCGTAGTCCCTCTTGACGCTCGCATCCGACGTGACTTCTTCGTGCTTCCCACAGACGACAGCGCACATGCGCTGGACGTTGCGGACGGCGATGTCGTGGCCGGCCGCATCCTGGAATATCCTACGCGCAAAAGTGCCGGGGTTGTGACCATAGAGCGTCGCGTGGGCTCTCCGGTCGAGCTTGACATGGGCATCGAGGCAGTCGTTGCCTCGTATGGCCTGGTGGTGGAGCTTGCTTCGGCGGCACTCGAGCAAGCCGAGAAGATCGCGCCCAACGTGGCCGAGACCCTAGCCCTCGACCCTGGTCGCCGCGATCTCAGGCAGTCCTGCGTGATCACCGTCGATCCCAGTGACGCGCGCGACTTCGACGATGCCATCGGGGCACGTCGCCGCGCAGACGGCTATGAGCTTGAGGTCCATATTGCCGACGTCACGAATTACGTGTCCTGGGCCTCGCCCATTGACGAGGAGGCCCGCAGGAGAACCTGCTCGGCATATTTGGTTGACCGCGTGATACCGATGCTTCCCGAGCGCCTGTGCGACGACGTGTGCTCCCTCAAGCCGCAGGAGGACCGACTCTGCATGAGCGTGATCGTCCGCCTGGACCGCCGAGGCGAGGTGCTGGGGGCCGAAGTCCTGCGTACGGCCGTGCGCTCAAAGGCCCGGCTGGACTATGCGGCAGCCGACCGTCTGCTTGCAGGCGAGGCGGCACCGGACGACCTTCCTTGCGACAGCCGCTGGCGGCGCCCGGTCGCCGAGAGCCTTGCCGTGCTGGACGAGCTTGCGTCCCTGCGCCGAGAGCGGCGCGCGCGAAGGGGTTCCATCGACTTCGTGACGCGGGAGGCCAAGGTCATCCTGGACGCCGCCGGCCATCCCAAGGGCGTCAGCGTACGCGAGAGGACGCGTGCCACGAGTCTGGTCGAGGAGGCGATGCTGCTTGCCAATGAGTCTGTAGCCAAGCTCATCTCGGATGCAGGGCTGCCCTGTGCGTACCGCGTGCACGAACGTCCCTCGCCCGAGGAGCTCGAGGCGACGATTCCCGTGCTGCGCGAGTTGGGTTTGGTGCGAGGCTCCCAGGACCGTGCGGTCATCGCTGGCGACCCGCGCGCCATTCGCGCGGTCCTGGAGGCGGCGCGGGGGACGACGGGGGAGGTGCTGGCGAACTCAGTGCTCCTGCGGGCCCAGAAGCGTGCCGTCTACCTGCCGCATAACGACGGCCACTATGCGCTTGCGGCACCTGCGTACTGCCACTTCACCTCGCCCATCCGACGCTACCCCGACATCATCGTGCATCGTGCGCTGAAACTCCTGCTCGCGCGTGGGGAGGCGGGTCGCCCTGGAGGGGAGCGAGTCGCCCTGGGCTGTGTGCAGCGTGAGACGGAGCGCATCCTGCCGCAGCTGTGCCGGACCTGCTCCGAACGCGAGAGGGCGGCGGATGCGGCGGCGCATGCGTCCCAGCGCGTCAAGATGGCCGAGCTGTATGCCGCCCGCGTGGGAGAGGACTTCTCGGGAGTCGTCGTGGGCGTCGAGCGCTACGGCCTCTTCGTGATGATCGAGGAGAGCCGTGCCGAGGGTCTCCTGCCAACACGGTCACTTGGCAGCGAGCGCTTCATCTACGACGAGAGCCTCATGGCGCTTACTGGCGAGGAGAGCGGCGCCTGTTGGCGGCCAGGTCGGCGTATCGCCGTGCGCGTGGCGAGCGTGGACGTGATGCAAGGCCAGATAGACTTCGCGCTGGCGGGAGATGCCAGCGCATCGGGAACCCCTCGCAGGGGTAGGCTACACTAGGTCGGACGCACGGACGGGCCTCTGCCTGCAGGAGGAGCCACATGAACCAGACGAGCATGACCGATGACCTGATCGAGGCCGAGAGCCTGCTGCTCCAGGGGCAGGGCGAGCTCGCCCAGGAGCTGCTCTCGCGGCTGGCCGAGGACGCCGAGGAGTACGTCGATCGCAACTGCCCCACGACCGACGAGCTCCAATGGTTCAGCTTCCCGACGCTGTTCGAGAGGCTCGCCTATCGTCGCGTCGAGAGCGACCCACGCGAGCTGCGCGATCCCGGCGAGCCCATGGACCGTCTCTATGCCGACCTCGCGCTTGCCTGTGTTCACGTGGGCGACTACGGCATGGCCGTCGAGGCCCTTCGCCATGCCGTGCGCTGGAACCCGATGGGCTGCGAGCACCGCCTGAACCTGGCGGACCTGTACTACAACGAGGGCGACGTGCGGGAGTACCTGGCCCTCTCGTTCTCGGTCTTCGAGCGCGCGAGCGACGTGCGCCACCTTGCGCGGGCGTTCGCCAACTTTGCGGACTACTTCATCGTGTGCGAGAAGCCCCAGGCCGCCGCTGCCGCACTGCGTGCCGCACGGCGCCTCGACGCCAATGACGCGTCGCTTGCGGCCGCCCTCGACCAGGCGGCTGGCACCGACCACGACCCCGACCTCGTCGACGACCAGGAGTGCCACGACATCCTCGCCCAAGAGGGCCTGCCGGACGGCGCAAACGCCGAGATTGCCGTCTGCCTGCTCCTATGCGCCACCGATGCGGCCCGGTCCGGACAGCGCGACGTGGCGACGGACCTCACCGTGCGCGCTCGTGACCTGGTGGGAGATGACGCGGCGAAGATGCTGCTCGAGGCCATACGGGCGGATGACGAGGAGGGAAGCGATGGCAACGCACGCTAGCGCGAGCAAGTCTGGCCGCGGCAAGGGACCTGAGAGGGACAAGAAGACCATCTCCCGGAACCGCACCGCCCGCCATGACTACGAGATCGGCGAGACCTGGGAGGCGGGCATCGAGCTCACCGGCACCGAGGTCAAGAGCATCCGCGAGCGCCCGTGCCAGATTACGGACTCGTTCTGCATCGTCCGTGGTGGCGAGCTGTTCTTGGTGGGGGTCCACATCCACCCCTACTCCAACGGCGGGGTGTGGAACGTCGACCCCGACCGCCGCCGTCGGCTGCTGATGCACCGCCGCCAGATCGACCTGATAGACCAGAGGCTGCGCACGAAGGGCTCCTCCCTGGTGCCGCTCGAGCTGTACTTCGACGAGCGCAACCGCGTCAAGCTCCGTGTGGGCCTGGGCAAGGGCAAGAAGCTGTATGACAAGCGCGCCGACATGGCGCGACGTGATGCGAACCGCGAGATCCAGCGCGCGCTCAAGGAGCGCAGCCGGTGACTCGCGCCCGCTGCCATGCCGTGGCGAGGGGGTGGGGTTTTCCACTGCCCGTCGTCGTACGTCAAGTAGCCCACATGGGGTTCTTCTCGTCATCTAAAAACAGGGCCCTGAAGGACCCGCACTACGCTACCCTCTGAGTACCGGAAAAGGGGATTGCCTCGCGACATGGGGCGCAAGAGGAGAGGAACAAAGATGGCCGAGGAGAAGAAGACCTACAGGTTCGTCTGCACCGTCTGTGGCTTTGAGGTCGAGGTCGACACGCCCGAGCTGCCCGAGGACTATGTCTGCCCCGTCTGCGGCGTGGGTCCTGACATGTTCGAGCTGGTCGAGGAGTAGGTCCGACGGGCTCGAGGCATGAGCCCCGGGCCCGCTTCCCTTGCGGGCGTCATGTCCTTAGGCGGCGAACTTATCCTTGCGGAGCCGTTGCGCATCTCTCGCCGTCGTACTGGACTACCCAGGCCATCGGCAAGGCCTTTGCCCTGCAGCTCGCCTATACGGACGGCAGTGCCTCATATGCCGAGTGCGTGACGTTTTGCCAACGCGGCGTCGCCACGGCGTAGACTGCAGGCTATGAGACGCGCGCGCCAGACATCGGAGAGCCTCGAGCTATGCTTCCTTCTCGCCCTTTCGGGCGGGCTCATGGATGCGTACTCCTATCTTGCGCGTGGCAAGGTCTTCGCTAATGCCCAGACCGGCAACATGCTGCTCTTTGGCGTGGCCTGTGCCGACGGGGACCCCGAGCGCATGCTGCGCTACTCGCTGCCTGTCCTGTTCTTTGGCGTGGGCATTGCCGCCGCTCAGCTCACGCGCCATTTCTGCCACGAGCGTCACGTGCACTGGCGCCAGGTCTGCACCGCCGTGGAGGTCCTTCTCCTCGTCGTGGTGGCGCTCATCCCCGAGGACCACAACCTCGTGGCCAATGGGCTCACCTCCCTTGCCTGCGGCATCCAGGTGCAGAGCTTTCGGGCGTTCCACGGTCGCGCGCTGGCCACGACCATGTGCATCGGCAACCTTCGCGCGGGCACGCAGGAGCTTGTCAGCTACCGACTCACGCGCTCACGCGACCAGCTTGAGGGCATGGCCATCCACTACGGTGTCATCATCACCTTTGTGGCGGGCGCGATCATCGGCAGCCGCATGATCGCCCTCGTCGGCCTGCAAGCGATCCTTGCGAGCCCGGTCCTGCTGGCCATTGCCCTTGCGCTGATGTTCTGGGACCGAGAGGGAGCGGGCAACTCCCTGACGGGAGTTTGGGCGGCTGGCGAAGCGGCGGCGAAACGACAGCGACGCGATTAGTTTCTCCCTCGTACAAAACTGGGTATACTGTGCTCGCTGGTCGGTGGGCCGGCGTGTACGTTGACAGCTCGCATGGTGGCAGCAGCCCCATCGCCTACATGGGGGTGACTGGTTTCGACAGGGTAGGTCTGAGGTGGGCAGCAAGCCGTGGTCTCCTCGCCACGTAAAACTGGGGTGCCGTCAAATTTAATTGACAACGATTCTTACCAGGGCTCTTACGCCCTCGCCGCTTAATCTAAAAGTGGCCGTCTAACCAGGGGATTCTCCCGCTCCTGGGGTGACGTCATCCAAGGGAGATGCTCCTTGGGACGTAGTTGGTATGCCCGAGGCCAAGCCTGAACCAGCTGGGACGCAGAACGTGGGTCACGGGATGCGATGCGTCCGAGATCCAACCGGTGACTGAGCTTGGAGACACCTGCCAGGGATTTGCTTTGGACCGGAGTTCGACTCTCCGCACCTCCACCATGAAGGCTCTGCCCCTCATCTGCATCCGTGCAGGTGGGGGCTTTTCCTTTGCCGCGAATGCTGCTGAGCTACGCTCATAACGTCGCATATCCTCACGTAGGCTGTCATGGCGTTAGCCAATGGATAGGCAATGAGCGCCGCCTAGACCCTCGGCACCACGACCGCCATCCCGCGTGCCGTGTCGCTCCCGTCAGGACGGACATAGCGCCGGTAAGTGGTGATGATGTCCGAGTGCCCCAGGATGCGGGAGAGGTCCTCCACGCGCCCGCCCGCGTGGAGGTAGGACGTCGCGAAGCTGTGTCGGCAGTTCTCGACCGTCACGTGCGGCACCTCGCGCCCCTCCTCGTCGCACCAGCGCATAATAAGGAGTGAGCAGCAGCATCCAAATCGCCGTACACGACTGGGCGCTTTCGATATGGTCGTCAAAGAGGTTGGCGGGCCAATCGCCGAAGCGTGCTGACCATGCCGTGAGCGTACGAGCCGCTGTGACCTTTCACCCGACTTCGCCGTCTGACGCCGTTGCAAGGCCAAAGCTATAAAACCTCAGTTCAGGATCCACGTCAAGCACTTTTGACATGGGGGCGGGCCCTCTGTCGCCCCTATTTGATGGACAATCGCCCCGCACGGCCGTACCGTGTCCCCAAGGAGTCCAAGGAGGGGTCGCATGGAGATAGGGCAGAGGATGCGGGCGCTTCGCCAGGGGGCGGGCCTCACGCAGGACGAGCTGGCCGAGAGGCTCTATGTGAGCCGGCAGACCATCTCCAACTGGGAGACGGGTAAGTCCTATCCCGACGTGGAGAGCGTGTCCCTGGCCTGCGACCTCTTCGACGTGTCGGCAGATGCGCTGTTGAAGGGGGACATCATGGAGATGGGCAAGAGGGTCTCGGAGGAGGATCGCAGGCGCCTGCGCGAGGACGGCTGGCTGTTCGCCGTGCTGCTGGTGGCGGGCTGCGTGGGGCTGTCCTTCTCGCTGGCCCGTCTGGACTGGCTCTTCGTGGTCGTGTCGCTGATGGCCTTTGGTGCGGCGATCTTCCTGAGCACGCGCCTGGAGCGTGACAAGGAGGGCCATGACGTGCAGACGTTCCGCGAGGTCCTGGCCTTCTCGCGCGGCGAGGGCGTGGACGAGATACGCGACGCCCGCAGCAAGATGGGCAAGGTCGCGAGCATCGTCGTGCGTGTGCTCGTGGGGGCGGCGGCTGGCGTTGTCATAGGCGTGGTCGCGGGCAGGGTGGCAGGGATGTTCGTTTCGGCCCTGCCATAAGTGTCACAGGAGATACGCTGTCGAGAAGTCCAATCAGCAAGGAGTGCCCATGTACGACGCGCAAGGCCCCGCACTCGCGCTCGAGCACTAATGAACGACGATGCCAAGGCAGATGAGTGACGACAAGGAGCGACTGTATGTATTTTGATGACCTATGTAGCTCGCTCTCCAGACTCCCAGAGGTCGAGGCGATCGCCCTGGGCGGGTCGCGTGCGGGGGAGTGCTACGACGAGACCTCGGACTACGACCTCTATGTCTACTGCGCGCCCATACCTTCAGAGGAGGCCCGAAAGGCATTGCTGGGCGAGTGCTGCGCATACATGGAGCTCTCCAATAGCTTCTGGGAGCTGGAGGACGACTGCACCTTAAAGGATGGCGTCGACATCGACATCCTCTACCGTGACCTCGGCGCGTTCGCGCGTGAGCTCTCATCGGTGGTCGACGACTGCGTCGCACGCAACGGCTATACGACCTGCATGTGGCACAACCTGTTGAACAGCCGCGTGATCTTCGATCGTGCGGGTGACTATGGTCGGCTCCAGGAGCGCTACTCCGTAAGGTATCCCGAGCGACTGAGGCGAAACATCATCTCTCGGAACATGCGGCTGCTCACGGGAAACCTCCCCTCCTATGACAGTCAGATCCTGAAGGCCGTCCGCAGGGGTGACCTTGTCAGCGTCAACCACCGGACAGCAGCCCTCATGGAGTCGTACTTCGATGTCATCTTCGCCCTGAACGGCATGACGCATCCTGGGGAGAAGAGGTTGGTCGCCAAGGCCCTGGAGGGAGCGGATGTCCTGCCGGATGGGTTCGAAAGGGACGTCAAGGCCCTATACCAGGACCTGTTCAGCAGTCCCGCTGCGGTTGAGGGCGATGTCGGCAGGCTCGTGGGCAACCTCTCGTCGTGCCTTCTCGCCGCAGGTTATGAGGTGTAAGGAGTCCATACCCGCCTCTTTCGGCATGGTGCGGTCCCCGCTGCTGGGGGATAATCATCCCATTCGGCAGTCGGGACAGCGGGAGGCAGCGATGACCCAGGGAAATGCTCTGGTGCTTGAGGGTGGCGGCTTTCGGGGCATGTTCACGGCGGGCGTCCTGGACGTCCTCCAGGAACAGGGCATGTACGATTTCGCCAGCGTCTGGGGCGTCTCGGCGGGGGCCATCAACGCGGCAAGCTTCATGAGCCATCAGATCGGTCGCACCATGCGCATCATGCTGGCCTTCCGTGATGACCGCCGCTTCATGAGCCTCTGGTCGCTGGCCACCACGGGAGACCTCGCCGGTGGCGAGTTCATGTACGAGGAGATCCAGAACAACCTCGACCCCAGCGACGACGCGACCTTCAATGCCAACGAGACCCGGATGTTCGCCGTGGTATCGGATGTCGTCTTCGGCACCCCAGCCTACCTGCCGTGCCGTCGCTTCCCGGAAGATGTCGCCAACGTCCGGGCGTCGGCGTCCATGCCACTTGTCTCGCGCATGGTGGACATCGACGGCCATCGCTATCTCGACGGCGGCACCACCGATTCCATCCCCTTCGAGGTGGCCCTGGGCATCGGCGCGCCATGCGAGATCGAGGGACACGTCCCGGCGAGGCGGGCCCTCGTCGTGCTGACACAGGACCGCTCATACGAGAAGAGCGGCGCAGACGAGCAGCTGTCCGTGCGTTCCCACCGCTACGATGGCTACCCCTACTACATCGACGCGCTGCTGGGCCGTGCCGAGAGCTATAACGCCAAGCGCGAGCGCCTCTTTGACCTCGAGCGTGCTGACGAGAGCCCTGTGCTCGTGATTGCCCCCGAGAAGCCGGTTGAGGTCTCCACGAATGGCGGCGATGGCGGCGAGCTGCTGGACCTGTATCTGCAGGGACGTCGGCAGGCTGCCGATCGCCTGCAGGAGATCGCCTCCTTCCTTGGCGAGGGATAGCCCTGCTCGGCAGTTGCGTGTGCGGCATGGGGCGAGCGCTTTGGCACTCCGGCGCCGGCAGAGTCGGGGCGAATCTCCTCGGGACGTGCCCCGACGGCGTATGCCAAGCCGATGGCTCTCGTGTATGACCTGTGATGTGACGGGGCTTTTTCTCCACCCCGGCAAAACCGTTGTATACTCGGAAGGCTTTTCCACTGAGCCCCGTAACCTCAAAGGAAAAAGCGTTTCGTTTAGTAGCACATGGAGGAGTCAAGTGACTAAGTCGACTCATTACGCCAAGCCAGGCGAGGTCGAGCGCAGCTGGGTGCTCATCGACGCCGATGGTGCCACCCTTGGTCGCCTTGCGACCAGGGCCGCCATGATTCTTCGTGGCAAGAACAAGCCCCAGTACACCCCCAACACCGACACCGGTGACTTCGTGGTCGTCATCAACGCCGATAAGGTCCAGCTTACCGGCGTCAAGGCAGACCACAAGTCCTACTGGCGCTACTCCGGCTGGCTTGGTGGCCTCAAGACCGAGTCCTTCAAGGAGGCCATGGAGAAGCATCCCGAGCGTGTCGTCGAGCACGCCATCAAGGGCATGCTCCCCAAGACGACCCTCGGCCGCAAACAGGGAACCAAGCTCAAGGTTTACGCTGGTCCCGAGCACCCGCATGCCGCTCAGAACCCCGTCAAGATTGATCTGGAGGCTTAGACCGATGGCTGACAACACCGCTGTTTACACCGGCACCGGCCGTCGCAAGGAGGCCACCGCGCGCGTGCGACTGGTCCCCGGCACCGGCAAGGTCACCGTCAATGGCCGCGACGCCCTCTCCTACTTTGGCCGTCAGCAGCTCGTTGACAACGCAGTCGCCCCGTTCCGCGTCACCGACACGGTGGATCGCTTTGACGTCCTCGCCAACTGCGATGGCGGCGGCATCAACGGCCAGTCCGGGGCACTCCGCCTGGGCATCGCCCGCGCGCTTCTGGAGGCTGGCGAGTACCGTGCCGATCTCAAGAAGGCTGGTTTCCTCACCCGTGACGCCCGTGCCGTCGAGCGCAAGAAGTACGGCCTGAAGAAGGCTCGCAAGCGTCCGCAGTTCTCCAAGCGCTAGGGCCCTGGACCGGACGTCCTGGCACCTCTGGTGCCTTGGGACGCGGGCCCTGCAGGCTGGCAGCCTGATGACGCCCTTGTCGCTCGCTCGTAGCCTTACGGCATGTTCGGGGCCACTTCGGTGGCCCCTTCTTGTTAGATTTCATAGAAGGGAGCTGTAAGGTCCGTGCCTGACAAGAGGAAGAAAAACAGGCTGCTCCCCTCGCCTCGCCGCCTGCCGCCGGACTCTGCTGCCTCCTGTCGGGTTTCGCCGCCTGCTAGAATCTAGCCGACCGCGCCCTCGTCGCCGACCTTGTCCGGCAGGCGACCGCGCCTGACGACCCAGACACAGACTGGAAGGACCTCTCATGAAGTACTTTGGAACCGATGGCTTTCGCGGCCGTGCCAACGAGGGGCTCAACGTTGACCACGCCTTCAAGATAGGGCGCTATGTGGGTTGGTACTACGGCGCGCGCCGGGGCCGCAAGGCCCGCGTCATCCTGGGCAAGGACACGCGTCGCTCCAGCTACATGTTCGAGAGCGCGCTGGTCTCGGGTCTCGTGGCCTCGGGAGCGGACGCCTACACGCTTCACGTCATCCCCACTCCGGGCCTTGCCTTCGAGACGGCCGACGGAGGCTTCGATTGCGGCATCATGATCACGGCCTCGCACAACCCCTATTCCGACAACGGGATCAAGCTCGTAAACACCGAGGGCTACAAGATGGACGAGGACGTCCTCGAGAAGATCGAGGACTACATCGACGGCAAGCTGGAGGTTCCGCTCGCAACAGGTGACGCCATCGGCTGCACCGTCGACTACATGCAAGGGCGTAACCGCTACATCGCCCACCTGATCGCCTCCTGCGGCTTCTCGATGCAGGGCGTCAAGGTCGGCCTGGACTGTGCCAACGGCGCGGCGTCTTCGGTCGCCCGTCCGGTGTTCGACGCTATGGGCGCCGAGACCCACGTGATCAACAATGCCCCCAACGGCTTCAACATCAACGTCGACTGTGGTTCCACCCACATCGAGCGCCTGCAGGACTTCGTCGTGCGCAATGGCTTGGACGTGGGCTTTGCTTACGACGGCGACGCGGATCGCTGTCTGGCGGTGGACGAACGCGGTCATCTCGTCGACGGCGACCTCATCCTCTATGTCTGCGGTACCTACCTGGCAAAGCACGGACGGCTTGCCAAGAACACCGTCGTGCCCACGGTCATGAGCAACTTCGGCCTCTTCAGGGCCTTCGATGACGCGGGACTCTCCTACGAGAGGACTGCGGTGGGTGACAAGAACGTGTGGGCGTGCATGATGGAGCATGGCTACACGCTGGGTGGCGAGCAGTCGGGGCACGTCATCTTTGCCGACCTCGAGAAGACCGGCGACGGCATCATGACCAGCCTGCGCATCATGGAGGTGCTCCGCGCCGAGAGGGAGCGCCTCTCCGAGCTGACGCGCCCCGTCACGCTCTACCCGCAGCAGCTCGTGAACGTCCGTGTGGCCGACAAGGACGCTGCCATGAGCGCCCCCGAGGTCAAGGAGGCCATCGGCAGGGCCGAGGCCCTCCTCGAGGGCAACGGGCGCATCCTCGTGCGCGCTTCCGGCACTGAGCCCCTCGTTCGCGTACTCGCCGAGACTCCTCGGGAGGCCCTCTGCACCCAGGCGAACGACATCGTCCTCAAGGCGCTGGAGCCCTACCGCCAATAGCGTGTCTTTTTGCGAGGCCACGTCGGCGCCTGGCGAATCGCTGGTAGAATTGCCCAGACCATGAGGCAGGAGCGATGACACCAGGAGGCCCCATCATGTGCGGAATCGTCGCATACACCGGCAAGAACCAGGCAGAGGAGTTCCTGCTCAAGGGCCTGCAGGCGCTTGAGTACCGAGGCTATGACTCGGCGGGCATCGAGGTCGTCTCGCCGTCGGGCAACCTCCACGGCGTGAAGTGCGCGGGCCGCGTCCAGACGCTCGTCGATCGCTGCAAGACGGCAAATCCCGTGGGTACCACGGGCATCGCGCATACGCGTTGGGCCACCCATGGCGCCCCCTCCGACCGCAACGCTCACCCGCACCTGGACTGCTCGGGTCGCATCGCCATCGTGCACAACGGCATCATCGAGAACTACGCCGAGCTGCGCTCCTATCTCGCGCGCAACGGTCACACGCTTGTCTCCGACTCTGACTCCGAGGTCATCGCCCACCTTGTCGAGGATGCTTGGAAGGGTCCCGCAAGGGGCGACCTCGTGCGCGCCCTCAGCAACGCCGCCGAGCGCCTCACGGGCTCCTACGCCATCGCCGTCATCTGTGCCGATGCGCCCGACCAAGTGGCCGTCACCCGCAAGGGTGCGCCGCTTGTCGTGGCCAGCGCCGAGGACGGAGCCTATGCCGCCTCCGACGTCACGCCGCTCGCCTCGGTCACATCGCATGTCATCACCCTGGATGACGGCCAGCTTGCCCTGCTCGAGGGTTCCGGCGGGGTGCAGGTCTTTGATGCAGACTGTAACCCAGTCGAGCACCCTGACACTTTCGACATCGACTGGGACGCCTCTGCAGCAACGCTCGGCGGCTACCCGGACTTCATGGCCAAGGAGATCTCCGAGCAGCCTGAGGCCATCGAGCGCCTGCTCAAGGACCGCCTGGGCGAGCACGGCATCAACCTCGACGAGCTGAGCATGAGCAATGAGGAGCTTGCCACCATCGACCGTATCTACCTGGTTGCCTGTGGCACCTCCTACCATGTGGGGCTCATTGCCCGGGAGCTTGTCGAGCAATGGGCTAAGATCCCCGTCTTCTGCGAGTACGCCTCGGAGCTGAACTACAAGGAGCCCCTGGTCACTGCCCATACGCTCTGCGTGATCATCACCCAGTCCGGCGAGACGGCCGACACGCTCACGGCGGCGCGTCGCATGCGTGCCATGGGCTGCAAGGTCTTTGCCATCACCAATGTGCTGGGCTCCACGGCTGCGCGCGAGTCGGACGGCACCCTCTATGTGCAGGCTGGCCCCGAGATCTGCGTCTGCTCTACCAAGGCCTACACGGCGCAAATCGTCGCAAGCGCGCTCTTGGCCCTGCGACTCTCCCTGGCCAAGGGGCAGATGGATCAGGCGGAGGTCGAGCGTCACTTCCACGACCTCAAGCAGCTGCCTGACCTCATCCGCGAGGTGCTCAAGCGTGACTGGCAGGATCAACGCGCGGCATCCCTCTTCAGAAACGCCCGCTCCGCCCTCTTTCTGGGGCGCGGCGTCAACTCGACGACGGCCTACGAGGGTGCGCTCAAGCTCAAGGAGGTCAGCTACCTCCATGCGGAGGCCTACCCAGCTGGCGAGATGAAGCATGGGCCCATCGCCCTTCTGGAGCCGGGCTTCCCGGTGGTTGCCATCGTGCCGGCAGATCACGTCCATGACAAGACGGTCTCCAACATCCAGGAGGTCATTGCGCGCGGCGCTACCTGCATCGCCGTGGCAACCGACGGCGACGAGCAGGTGGCCTCCCTCTGTGAACACGTGCTGTGGATCCCGGCTGCGCCCGACGAGCGCCTGGCCCCGATCCTTGCCGTCGTCCACCTGCAACTCCTGGCCCGCTATGTGGCCCGCGCCCGTGGCTGCGACGTGGACAAGCCGCGCAACCTCGCCAAGTCCGTCACCGTGGAGTAGCACCGTGGCGAGGGCGGGCATCGGCGTGGACATGCTCGAGATCGCGCGCATGCGCCGGGCGATGGAGCGGCATCCCTCCATCCTGCGGCGCACCTTCACCGAGGAGGAGTGCGCCTACTGCGAGACGACGGCCCGCCCGGCGGAGCACTATGCCGCCCGCTTCGCTGCGCGCGAGGCGGTCCTCAAGGCGTTGGGTACGGGGTTCTCGGATGGCATCGGCATGAAGGACGTCTCCGTCGGGCGCGGTGACGACGGGCGACCCCGTGTCGTCCTCATGCGCAGGGCGGCCGAGCTTGCGCAGGCCCAGGGGGTCCAGGAGGTCGTGCTCTCCCTGTCGCATACGCGCGAGGTCGCCGTCGCCAATGCCGTGGCCGTCACGCAGGACGTGCGTCCGCAGGTCGATGACGTGCCCGATCCCGCCAGAGAGATGCAGGCCTCGTTTCGCGAGGCACGCTCGGTGATAGACGAGCTCGAGCGGCTCCAGGACGGCATAATGGATATCCTTGACAGTGACACCCCCAGCCAGGAGCAGACGGCGTCGGCACCCGCGTCGGGGGATGCGATGGGAGAGTGACGTGCTATGCAGCCTGTTCTCAACGTTGAGGACGTCAGAAGGGTCGAAGGTGGCCTGACGGAGGTGGGCGTCAGCATCTCCGAGTTGATGCATCGTGCCGGTGCTGCCGCCGCAAACGAGGTCCTCGGCATTGGTGACGTCGAGACGGTCGCGGTGCTCTGCGGCGTGGGCAACAACGGGGGAGACGGCTGGGTCGCATCCGAGGCACTTCGCAAGCGGGGCCTCACCGTCACGGTCGTGACGCCCGTCGAGGTCGAGGAGGTCCAGAGTGACCTAGCCCGCGTCGTCGCCAGGAGTGCGCAGGCGTCCGGCGTGAGCGTCCTTGTCGCTCCGCCACGCGACGAGCTCAAGGCGTTGCTGGCCTCCTCTGACGTGGTGCTCGACGCCATGCTGGGCACGGGCTTCCATGGCGGGCCGCGTGCCCCGTTCGATATCTGGATCGCCTGCGTCAATGGCTCGGGTGCCCGTGTCGTCTCGGTGGACGTGCCCTCGGGACTGTCCGCTCAGACGGGACTGGCGGACGGGGCCCATGTCATCGCGGACATGACGGTCACCATGCTCTCCCTGAAGCCGGGTCTGCTGAGCGACTGCGGTCGAGATGCCTGCGGTGCCATCGTCGTGGCGCCCCTGGCCGAGCAGACCGAGCGCCTCGTTCGCGAGGCGGATCCCGTCGCCTGGCGAGCCGATCTCGAGGACTATGCCGACGTGCTGCAGGCTCCCTCGAACGCCGTGGACAAGTTCACGCGCGGCTCGGTCCTGGTCGTCGGTGGCTCCCTGAGGTTCCCGGGTGCGCCCGTGATGGCGGCCCTCGCCGCCGCGCGTGCTGGGGCGGGCTATGTCACGCTTGCGGTGCCGGCTCCCGTGGCTCCCATCATCCAGCCCCATCTGCTCGAGATACCTGTCCTCGCCCTTCCGGCGGAGGAGGACGGCACCTTCTCCACGGGCTCCATCGAGCAGGTGGTCCAGCTGGCACAGAAGCGCACCGCGACGCTCGTGGGCCCAGGCATGCGGGTGAGCTCCGGGACGGCCGGCATCGTCTCTCGGCTCATAGCCACCGAGGTCCCGCTGGTCATCGATGCCGATGGCCTCAACTGCCTGGCGCGCCTGACCTCCAACCGTCTCGACGACTTCCCCGAGCTGCTGCGTCGCAACGCCCCCATCGTCCTGACGCCACACCGCCGTGAGCTGGGACGCCTCGTGGGACTCGAGGATACGCCCCCCGCCTCGCTTACGTCGGCGATGGAGGCCGCACGCCGTATCGTCTGGTCCGATGGCGGGAGCGAGATCACCGTCGTGTCCAAGGGCTCTGCGACCGCCTGCATCGGCACGGATGTGGCGATCCTACCCAAGCCGGGCCCCGCGTCCCTGGCGACCGCCGGCTCCGGTGACGTCCTCGCTGGCGTCATGGCATCGTTCCTTGCCCGTTCCAACACGGGCAACGAGGACCTGCCGCTGCTGGCGGCGCTCGCATGCGAGGTCCACGGGTACGCGGGCTCCATCGCCGCAGAGCGCCTTGGCTCGCGTGGGGCCATGGCCCGCGACATCATCGATGCGCTCGGCCTCGCCGAGGATGCGCTTGAGGAGCAGATAGCCTTCCCCGAGTCCGCATCGCAGGCCTAGGGGCCAGGGGGAGGCGGTCGCATGCCAAACGTGAGCTATCCCAAGAACCGTTGGGCTTGGGTCGAGGTCGACCTCAACGCCATTCGTAAGAACACGCGTGCCTTCAAGGCGCTCCTGGAGCCACGCACGCAGATGATGTGCGCCGTGAAGGCGGACGCCTACGGGCATGGTGCCGTCGAGTGCGCCAAGGCCATGGCGTCCTCGGGTGCCAGCCAGTTTGCCGTCGCCACGGTGGATGAGGGCGTCGAGTTGCGCAGGGGCGGCGTCGCGCAACCCATCCTCATGCTCAACGAGTGTCCCCTCGAGGGGATCGATGACCTTCTCGCCTTTGACGTCATGCCGTCGGTCTACACCTCCGGCTTCGCGCTCGCCTATGGCGAGAGGGCCGTGTCACTGGGCAAGGTGGGTCGCTACCACCTGGCCATCGACACGGGTATGAGCCGCATAGGCGTGCTCCCCGAGGATGTCGTCGAGTTCCGTCGCATGATCGACTTCCATCGTGGGCTCGAGTGCGCGGGCAGCTTCACGCACTTCGCCACCGCGGACGCCATCGGTGACTGGGACTTCCGCCAGCAGTCCCTGCGCTTCTCCGATGCCGTCTCTGCCCTGGAGGGCGCGGGACTCGAGGTGGGGCTCGTGCACTGCGACAACACGCCCGGCACGGTCCTGCATCCGGAGAACCACTTCGACATGTGCCGCGTGGGCATCGGGCTCTATGGGCTGCAGCCCTCCGAGACGACGGCTCCCCGCATCGCGCTGGAGCCCGCCATGAGCGTCCGCGCCCGCGTGACGCGCGTCGTGAACCCCGCCGTGGGGGAGGGTGTCGGCTATGGCTTCACCTACCGCGTGCCCAAGCCCAACATCCAGATCGCGACCGTGCCCGTCGGTTACGCGGATGGCCTCTCCCGCAGCCTTTCCAACAACATGGACGTCCTCGTGAGGGGTATGCGCGCGCGTCAGGTCGGACGCATCTGCATGGACCAGTTCATGTTTGCCGTGGACGTGAACGACATTCGCGCGTACCATCCCGCCACGGCCGTGGAGCGGGGCGACGTCGTCACGCTCATCGGTCGCGACGGTGACGACGAGATCAGCGCGGATGAGATGGCGGATCGTCGCGACACCATCAACTACGAGGTCGTCTGTAACTTCTCGCAGCGTCTTGACCGCATATTCACATAGGGGCTAGCCATGGGCGTCATGCACATTCCCGGACATACCCACCAGAGGCCTGGAGAGGTCTCCCTCGAGGAGATCCGCTCTCTCATGGGCAACTGTCAGCTCTGCGAGCTGGGACAGACCAGGAGCAACCTCGTCTTCGGCGTGGGCGACCCCCACGCCCGCGTCATGATCATCGGCGAGGGGCCGGGCAAGAACGAGGACCTGCAGGGCGAGCCGTTCGTCGGGGCGGCGGGAAAGAAGCTCGACGCCCTGCTGGGCAATGCCGGCCTCACGCGCGACGAGGTCTACATCGCCAACGTCGTGAAGTGCCGTCCGCCCTCGAACCGCAACCCGCGTCCGGCAGAGATCGAGGCCTGCTCGCCCTTCCTGCGCGAGCAGGTTCGCAGCATCTGGCCCGACGCCATCATCTGCCTGGGCAACTTCGCGTCGCAGTGGGTCCTCAAGACGGACCGAGGCGTGATGTCGCTGCGTGGCAGGCTCCACCAGCAGGGACACTTCGTCGTGCTACCCACGTTCCACCCTGCGGCCTGCATCTACCACAGCGAGTGGCAACCCCTGCTCGAGGAGGACCTCAGGCTTCTGGGCGCCTGGCTCAGGGAACATCCGGCGGGGGAGGCGTAGGCATGGGAGGCTTGCTTCGTCGAGACGCGCGGGGCACGTTCCTCTCGCCCGACACGGCATCGACCATCGAACTTGGATGCGAGCTGGGCCGCTGCCTCGGGCCGGGCGACGTCCTGGTGCTCACGGGCGACCTGGGGGCTGGCAAGACGCAGCTCACCAAGGGCATCGCCCGCGGCCTGGGCGTCACGGACGACGTGACGAGCCCCACCTTCACGATCGAGATGGTCTACGAGGGCTCCTCCATGCCGCTCTACCACTTCGATCTGTATCGCCTGAACGATGCCGCCCAACTGGAGGACACGGGCCTCTTCGACGTGCTGGGCGCCGACGGTCCCTGTGTGATCGAGTGGGGAGAGCAGTTCTCCGACGACATCGGGGAGGAGCGCCTCGACGTGTTCGTGACGCGCCTGGACGACGAGGCCGACCCCGGCGAGGAGCCGCCGCGCCGCGTGACGCTTGTGGCACGCTGTCCTCGCGCCGAACGCATCATCGACGCGCTCGGGTCACGTCTGGACGCCTAGCCTAGCCGCCGCGTCCGTCGGCATGGCCGTCCGCGCCGTGCATGCACGTCCGGCCGACAGGTGCCCGGACCCCATGTCGCCGATGCAATCCGAACCGTTCCCATCCACAGGGAGAGACATCCCATGAGTGACAGCCCCATCCAGAACAGCCGACCCCGTCTCGTGCTTGCGATCGACACCTCGACGGACATGCTCGCCTGTGCCGTTGGCACCCTGGTGCCCCAGGAGGGCGGTGGCCTTGCCGTCGAGCTCCTCTCCTCGGGTGACCACCCGTGTCGCCGCCAGGCCAACATCGAGATTGCAAGCACCGTGCACGCCTGCGTCGAGCGCTCTGGCCACGTGATGGCCGACCTCGACGACGTGCTCGTGGGGCGTGGCCCTGGATCGTTCACGGGCGTCCGCATCGGCATCGCCACGGCGAAGGGCCTGGCCTGCGGCTTGTCCAAGCCGCTGCTGGGGGCCTCGACCCTCGATGCGACCGCGTGGGTCGCATGGCGCTCGGGCATCCGCGGCAAGCTCGCCGTGGCCGCAGATGCCATGCGCGGAGAGGTCTATCCGGGCATCTACCTGCTGACGGATGTTGGCTGCGAGCGCCAGTTCGACATAGAGACCGTCATCAAGGCCGACACCTGCATCGAGGAATGGTCCGCATGCGTCGACCGTCACGAGCTCGTCCTCACTGGCAACGGCCTCAAGAAGTACCGCGAGCGCTTCGAGGCGGCTGGCTTCGCAAACTTCGCGGACGAGTCACTCTGGTTCCCCACAGGAGAAGCCCTCCTGCGCGCTGCGGCGGAGCATCCCGAGTCCTGCGGAAACGGGGACCCGGCCCTGGTGCTGCCCGTCTACACGCGCCTCTCTGACGCTGAGGAGAGCGAGCGCCGCCGTCTGGGCATCCAGGCGCCTGCCTCGGTCGAGGCGACGGGTGTGGACGAGGCCCTGGCCGACCGCCACCTGCAGCTCCGCCCCATGTCCGTGAACGACCTGCCTGCCGTAGCCGCGCTCGAGGCGCGGGCGTATGCGGGGACTGCGCACACGCCCTGGGGCGAGCGCCTCTTTGCCGCGGAGCTCGAGCAGCCGGGACGATCCTGGTGGGTCGCCCACGACCTAGGCCAGGTCATCGGCTTCGCCGGAGGGCAGATGGCCGGAGACGACTTCGAGATCACGGACGTCGTGGTGGCCCCCGACCGCCGTCGCGCGGGCATCGCGAGCCGTCTCGTCGCACGCATCGCCTACGACGCCCACGTGCTGAGCGCACGAACCGCCTCGCTCGAGGTGGACGAGGGCAACGAGGCTGGCCGTGCGACCTATGCCTCCCTTGGCTTCAAGGGGGTGGGGCGCCGTCCTGACTACTATGGGGCGGGCCATGACGCCCTCATCCTCAAGGCGACGCTGCCGCTCACGGCAGATGCCGAGCATGCGCCCGAACGCATCGAGCCAGCCGCGTCCATTCGCCCGTGGCCTATCGTGGCGGGCCCGCGCAGCGTCGAGGCCCGCGCGTCCCTCGACGCGGCGGGGGACCTCATCCTGGCCATCGAGTCCTCCTGTGACGAGACGGCCATGGCGGTCATCGACTCGCATGGCGTGATCTGCGCCAACGTAGTGGCCACCTCCATCGACTTCCACGCCCGCTTCGGTGGCGTCGTGCCCGAGATAGCCTCGCGCAAGCACGTAGAGGCCATTGTCGGCGTGTTCGAGGAGGTTATGGCCCAAGCGGGGGCGCACTTTGGCTGTGACGCCCTCGTGCCGGCAGACCTGGCGGCTGTGGGCGTCACGGCAGGCCCCGGCCTCGTGGGCGCCTTGGTCGTGGGCGTGGCCTTCGCGAAGGGGCTCTGTGCCGCCGCCGGGCTGCCCCTCTTGGCGGTGAACCACCTCGAGGGGCACCTGCTCGCCAACCTCTTCGAGACGCCCGACCTGAGGCCGCCCTTCGTGGCCAGCCTCGTCTCGGGCGGCAACACCATGCTCGTCCATGTGCGCGACTGGGGCGACTATCAGGTCATGGGTGCCACGATCGACGATGCCGTGGGCGAGGCCTTCGACAAGGTGGCCAAGGCCCTGGGCCTGGGCTACCCCGGCGGGCCCGTGATCAGTCGGCTTGCGGCGCAGGGCAACAAGGGGGCCGTCCACTTCCCGCGCGCCATGATGCACAGCCATGACTACCGCTTCTCGCTCTCGGGCCTGAAGACCGCAGTCATCACCTACATCGAGGGGGAGAGCAGGGCCGGTCGTCCCATCGACCTGCCCGACCTGGCTGCCTCCTTCGAAGCGGCGGTCATCGACGTCCAGGTGTCCAAGGCCCTGACGGCCGTGGACGAGACGGGCGTCAGCGACTTCTGCGTGGGCGGTGGCGTGGCTGCCAATCCTGAGCTTCGTGCTGCGTATCGCAGGGAGTTCGGCCGTCGAGGCGTGCGCGTCACGGTACCTCCCCTGGTGGTCTGCGGAGACAATGGGGCCATGATTGCCGTGGCGGCGCTGCGCAACTGGAGGGCCGGAGTGCTCGCGCCGCTCACCCAAGACGCGGACCCCAACGCCAAGCTGGGCTGCTGGAGCTCGTCCGAGCCGCCTGTGGTCGGCGAGGGATGGCCGTCAAAGTAAGGCACGGCGTTACCACGTGCCATGGCTGGTGCCACAGATGTGCTGGGGCCAGACGGCATCAATCAAATCTGGCTGGACGCAACGCGAAAGGTTGGCGACCCCGGCTATGTGAAGCATCCCCAGATCACCTGGTATGACGGTCACCCCGTCATGGGGTAAGGGTTTTGCGGCTGCCAGGGGTTGGTCTCCCAAAAAGACAGGCTGTTACGTAGCTGTTTCCAGAGAGGAGGCCATGGGGGCTAGCGTCCGCAGCCTGTCCTAAGCTGACCCCTAGCGTACGGAACTTTCTCGCATTCGGTTGCAAGGGGGAGGGGAATGGGTCCCCTCCGGTTGTGTACGCGGAAGGGGTCTTAACAGGCAAGGTTTGCAGAAAGAGGGAACGATCATGGCAACCAATCCCCACACAGGTGTCCATCAGACGACAAACGCCCCCATGGATGGCAAGGGCGGCTGCTCTCGTCGTGACTTCCTCAAGCTCTCCGGCCTGACCACCCTCGCAGTCGGCGGCACCGCCCTGCTTTCCGCCTGTGGTCCCGCCGCCCAGGGGACCACAGACGGCATGGACGGCACCTCCTCAGGCTCTGATACCGGTACCCTCGGTGACGGCAAGACGATGCGTGTCGGCATGGAGGCCGCCTACGCTCCCTACAACTGGCAGACCGCCGAGTCGACCGACTACACCATCCCCATAGAGAACGTCGACGGTGCCTATGCCGATGGCTACGACGTGCAGCTCGCCAAGACCGTCGCGGATGCCCTTGGTATGGAGCCCGTCGCCGTCAAGATGAGCTTCACTGGCCTCATCGACGCGCTCAACAACGGCCAGATCGACATCATCATGGCCGGCATGTCAGCCACGGACGAGCGCAAGCAGGCGGTTGACTTCTCCGAGCCCTACTTCGTCGGGGGCTTTGGCCTGCTCGTCAAGAGCGACTCACCCTACGCCAGCGCGACGTCCCTCAGTGACTTCTCGGGCGCTGCGGTCCTCGGGCAGAAGGACACCCTCCTCGACACCGTCATCGACGACATCCCGGGCGTCAACCACCTCACCCCGGTCGACTCGGTCCCCTCGCAGCTCTCCCAGCTCAACCAGGGTACCTGCGACGCCATCACCTTCAACACCGAGAACACCAAGGGCTTCCTGCGCGCCAATCCCGGCCTGGTCGCCGTCCAGCTTGCGGATGGCAGGGGCTTTCAGGAGACCGTCCCCTGCAACGCGGGCATCAAGAAGGGCCAGGAGTCCGTCCTCGCCAAGATAAACGATGCCATCGCGACGGTACCCGACGACAAGCGCCAGGAGATCTTCGACGCCTGCGTCGACCGTCAGCCAGCCTAGCCAGCGCCGACAATCGCGACGCCCAGAGGCACATGCCCCGTGTGATGTGCGCGGAGGCGCGTGTCGCGTCTGCCCTTCACCGACCAAGGAGGTCTCCTTTCGATGAGTGCCAGCCAAGAGGGGCCTGAGCCTGCCAACGATCCTGCCGCTATGCCCATACCACGAAGGGACGGTCCCGTCGGCTTCGTGCTCGCGGACCATCGCTACGTGTTCCTGGGGACCAGCGTCATCGCGCTCGCTGGCATGTGGCTCTCCATGCAGCCACGCTCTCACATGAGCTTCCTTGCGGGCGTCTATGCCGTCGAGGTCGGCATGTACTACGCGCTTCTGGCATTCCTCGCCGTAGCGGGGGTGGCGCTTGCCAACAAGCTCCTGCGCTGGCGCGACTATGCCCGCACCTCGCCCTTCGTGCGGCCCGCCGCTCGGAGGGCAGAGCGCATTGCCTCCTGCCTCGTGGTGCTCATCACCTGCGTGCTGTTCGTGGACCGCGTGGTCATGGGCTTCTCGGCCATCGTGTCTGCGGCCATCGCGTCCGACACCAACCCGCAGGACTTTCTCTCCGGTGCGGTCTACATGGTCTTCGAGGGCCGTGCCATCTTCGCCCAGGGCATCGCGACCACCGTCGAGCTTGCCCTCTTCGGCACCGTCATCGCCTTCTTCCTGGCGATCTTCTTGGTGTTCCTGCGCATCCAGCAGATCGACCGGCCGGACAACGATGCCGTGCGCTTCCTCAAGGTCCTGGGCGTGGGCTTCGCGCGCGTCTACTCCTCCGTGGTGCGCGGCACGCCCATGATGGTCCAGTCCCTGCTCATCTACTTCGCGGGTTTTGCCGTCCTGCGCGGCACAGGCATGTCCACGACGCAGATCGGCTCCGTCTGGACCACCTTCGTGGCGGGCCTGGTCACCATCTCGCTCAACTCCACCGCCTACATGATGGAGGTCCTGCGTGGTGGCATCGAGGCCGTCGACGCCGGGCAGACGGAGGCGGCCCGCTCGCTCGGTCTCTCGCAGTGGCAGGCCATGACCAAGGTCGTGTTCCCCCAAGGCATCAAGAACGCCATCCCCGCCCTCTCCAACGAGCTTGTCGTCAACATCAAGGATTCCTCGGTCCTCTCGGTCATCGGCGTGTTCGACCTCATGTTCGCCACCACGACGGTCGCCGGCATCTACTACCGCCAGCTCGAGGTCTACGCCGTTGCCACCCTCTGCTACCTCATCCTCACGATGATCGCCTCCAAGCTGCTCTCCATCATGGCGCACCACCTCGACGTCTCCGCGCCGGGGCCGGTCCTCAGCACTTCCGACGCGACCTCGACCGCCGGCACCGCAGGGGGCAAGGCCGATCCCAACAAGGTCAAGCTTGCCGTCGCCCACAAGAGGGCCAGACGCCGCGGTGCTGGCATCACCGCTCCGGGAAGGTAGGCGAGAAACGATGACAGGCGATCCCAACACCACCACCTCCGCCGAGCCGATCATCCGCGTCGAGGGCCTGCGCAAGTCCTTCGGGAGCCATGAGGTCTTGAAGAACATCGACTTCGAGGTCATGCCCGGCGAGGTCGTCACGGTCATCGGGGCCTCGGGCTCCGGCAAGTCCACGCTCCTGCGCTGCATCAACCTGCTCGAGACGCCGGACGCGGGCCACGTCTGGTTCCGTGGACAGGACCTGGCGGCCGAGCATGTCAACGTCAATGCCCTGCGCGAGAGGATTGGCATGGTCTTCCAGGGCTTCAACCTGTTCAACAACCTCAACGTGCTCGACAACTGCACGCTTGCCCCCATCACGCTCAGGAGGGCGACCAGGGCCGAGGCCGAGGCGGAGGCCCGACGCAAGCTCGAGGCCGTCGGCCTGCTCGAGTTTGCCCAGGCCCCCTCGGCATCGCTCTCCGGCGGGCAGAAGCAGCGCGTGGCCATCGCGCGCGCCCTCTGCATGGAGCCGGACCTCATGCTCTTCGACGAACCCACCTCTGCGCTTGACCCCGAGATCGTGGGCGAGGTCCTGGGCGTCATGCGTGACCTCGCGGCCGACGGCATGACCATGGTCGTCGTCACCCACGAGATGGACTTCGCCAAGAACGTGTCCGACAAGGTCGTCTTCATGGACCAGGGCGTCATCGCCGAGCAGGGGAGTCCCGAGCGGCTCTTCACCCGACCCGGGCACGCGCGCACGCGCGAGTTCCTGGCGCGCTACCTCGAGGATACCGGCGTCGCGCAGGGGGTGTAGCCATGGCGGACGTGTGGCGGTTCTTCTCGCATGAGGACGACTACGCCGACCTGGCGCAGGACGAGCTCTGCGCACGTCTTGGACGGGCCCTCGCCATCCGCACCGTCGGCGGGCCCACGCGCGAGGAGACCGACTGGGCCGCCTTCGACGAGCTCGAGGACCTCTTCCGTGACTCCTACCCCTACGTCTTCGAGTCGGCGTTGGTCGAGAGGATCGACCATTCCCTGCTGCTGACCCTTGAGGGCACGGACGAGGACCTCGACCCCGTGATGCTCATGGGCCACATGGACGTCGTCTGTGTGGTGGAGGGGACCGAGTCTGACTGGACCCACGACGCCTTCTCCGGCCACGTGGACGGCGAGTGCGTCTGGGGCCGTGGTGCCCTGGACATGAAGGACCAGGTCGTCGGCGAGCTCGAGGCGGTCGAGTACGCGCTCAGCCACGGATGGCGGCTCCGGCGCACCATCATGCTGTGCTTCGGTCAGGACGAGGAGACCTTCCAGTCCGGTGCCCGTGCGTTGGGGCGTACGCTCGAGGAGCGCGGCATCCGCCTTGCCTTCGCGGTGGACGAGGGGGACTACCGCATCGTCGACACCGCGCCCCTCGGCGCCCCGGGGCACCATGGCATGTGCGTCGGCCTTGCCGAAAAGGGCTACGCCGACGTTCGCCTGACGGTCCGCAGCCCGGGAGGCCACTCGTCCAACCCCTTTGGCGGCACGTCGCTGGCCATCCTCGCCAGGGCCATAGACCGCGTCGCAAGTGCCCCCTGGCCCGTCGAGCTCATCGAGCTGGAGCGCCAGGCGCTCTCCGTCCTGGCGCCGCACGTGAGCCAGGATCCCCTGGCCTCGCTCGTCGCGGGCGGCCGTGCCTCCATTGACGCGAACGCCGAGAGGATCGCCACCCTCTTCCTCGCCGACCGCGACCTGTACCCACTCGTCACGACGACCGTGGCGCCCACCATGGTCGAGGGCGGCTCCCAGCAGGCAAACGTGATGCCCCAGGACATGTCGGCCACCATCAACTTCCGCATGCTGCCGGGCGTCAGCTGCCAGGACGTGCTCGAGCGCGTGCGTACGCTTGTGGCGGACCTTCCCGTCGAGGTGGAGCTGCTTGCGGACGTGAGCAACGACCCCAGTCGTGTCTCGCGCGCGGATGGTCATGGCTTCTGCAAGCTCGCGGATGTCGCGGGCCGCTACTTTGTGGATCCCGATGACGGTGAGCCGCTCACGCTCATTCCGTCGCTTGTCGTAGGGGCCACGGACGCCCGCATGTACGAGGGCGTCTGCGACAGCTGCCTGCGCTTCTCGGCTTTCGTGGCCGACGACGGGGAGGTCGGGCGCGGCGTGCATGGCACCGACGAGCGCATCACGAGGCGCGCCTACCTCCAGGGCGTGCGCTTCTTCATCCGCCTGATCGAGGAATGCTGCCTGTAGGGGTGCTTTGGGGCCACTATCGTCGACGGTGCCATTGCTGCGACCTCAACCAGAATCTCAAGCGGTACTTAGCTGGTATTTGCTGAGCTTGCATGGCATGGCACACGTTGGCGGCGCGGCGATTCGAGCCTTGCCGTCCAGTGTCCAAAATCGACCGTTCGCCAGAGGGACCGTGGCTCTTGACACAGCACCTGCGGCCGATGGCATTGTGGCGATGACGGATGGATTGGGGCGGCAGGGCTCTCGGCGACCCGTCTACCAGTCCGTTTCACCCAGCTTCGCACTGGGGTGAATGAGCTGATTACTTTTTCTAACTAATCTGCATCACTTAGAAATAAAACGCATAAAAAATTAAACATATTCGCTATATCATCCAAACATGTACCAGCGGGAGGGAGCCGATGACCTATTGGGTCCCAGACTGTGCCAGGGGACATCCGAAAGGAGCTGGTTTTCATGAGTTGGAAGATCACGCGCAGGAACGAGGCCACGTTCTACGAGCCGCCGGCCCACTTTGACGTGCGCTGCACCCGCCTGAACAATGCCGACGAGGTCAATGACGGCAGGGTTGTCTTTGGTCTCTCGCACTTCCTGCCCGGTGGTGGTTGCGAGTATGGCTCAAACCCCTGCGAGAGCATCTATTACATCGTCGAGGGCGAGATGGACATCACTACCGATGACGGCAAGACGACGACCCTTCATAAGGGCGACTCGTACCACTGCGGCCCCGACACCGAGAAGGGCATCAAGAACAATGGCCCTGTCACCTGCCAAATGCTGACCATCATCGTTCCCCCCGCAGCCAAATGAGGCCGCTCCGAATAGTTCGGAAGGGTGTCGGCGTACGCCTGATGCATCTCGATCGCCATCCATGGAAGGAGTACCGCAATGACCGACCTATTTGATCTGACAGGTAAGAAGGCTGTCGTCGTCGGTGGGGCCGGCGGCATCGGACAGGCCATTGCCGAGGGGCTTGGCGAGGCGGGTGCCCAGGTCATGATCACGAGCCGCAAGGAGGAGTCCCTCAAGCGCGCCCAGTCCGAGATCAAGGAGAGCTCCGGTGTCGACGTCCTGTACCACGTCGCCGACGTCACTGACGAGGACGCAGTCGAGAAGCTGCTCGATGCCGCGGTCGACGAGATGGGGACGGTGGACATCCTCGTCAACTCCCAGGGCTACAACAAGAAGTTCCCCGGCACGGAGTTTCCCGTTGACGAGTGGAACAAGCTCATGGACGTCAACGTCAAGTCCCTGATGCTCACCTGCAAGCACTTCGGGAAGTACTGGAAGGACAACGACAAGCAGGGCAAGATCATCAACGTCGGCTCCGTGCGCGGCATCCGCGCCGTGGGCAACGGCGGCATGGGAAACGTCGGCTACTGCTCGACCAAGGGTGCCGTCGAGATGCTCACCAAGGCATACGCTTCCGACCTTGGTCCTAAGATCCAGGTCAACTGCATTGGCCCCACCATCACCTACACCCCAATGATGGTCGGCCTGCTGCCGGATGACGAGACCACCCGCAACGCCATCGCCAAGGCCATGCCTGCCAAGCGCATCGGCTACCCCGATGACTGCAAGGGCGTCTCCATCTTCCTGGCCTCAAAGGCCTCGGACTTCATCACCGGTTCGTCAATCTATCCCGACGGCGGCCTGAACGCCGTGGGCTAGGTCCGCTTACGGCGGCGAGGTCGTCTTGCCACCCTGCTGCCCTTTGGATGGGCATCGCGCACGTCACTGCGTACATGAGAGAAGAGACATATGGGCCTCACGTTTGAGAAGAACAAGATATACGAGATGCCAGTCTTCTTCGGACCCTCGCCCGATCCGAAGAACCCCCGCCCGGACGGCACGATCCTCAACAAGCCGGCTGACGTCGAGGCGGCCACGGTCATGTTCGAGACTGATGCCAGCATGCTCGAGGCACTGCTCCCGGATGGCTTCTCGCTGGCAGAGCCCGTCCTTTCGGTGGCGCAGTGCGAGTTCAAGCACATCGGCAACTTTGCGGGCAACTCCTATACGCTCATCAACATCTCGGTTCCCGCGAGGTTCGATGGCGAGCGTGACCATCTGCGTGGGGACCTTGTGCTTGCCATGTACGAGAATCACGCCGAGCCAATCATCGGCGGTCGCGAGCTTCTCGGCTACAGCAAGATCTACGCAGACATACCCCGTCTTGCCGAGCATGACGGCATTGTGAGGGGCCAGGCCTCCGACTGGGGCTTCAAGTTCCTCGACCTCAGGCTCGATCTGAACAGGCAGCCCGAGGACGGCGAGTACATGAGTCGGATCACGGGCGAGTCAGAAGCGAAGTTCAACTACAAGTACATCCAGGCGTGCCCCGAGAAGGGGCAGAAGCCGTGGGAGGCTGCGGTGGACGCGAGCTATCCCGTCGCCAACCCGACGATCGGCTGGGAGGCGCCCGAGGGCTACCCCTACACGCTCGCGGAGCCAAGGAGGCAGCCCTGCGCAGGTACGGTCGAATTTCATGCCCCTACAGGCGAGGACATGCCCATGTCCTGGTGGATTCCCGCCTACCTTGCCAAGCTCCCTATCAAGCGCTATGTCGGCGCCTCGCATGCGTTCTACACCGATCCCGCCGACTACACGCGGATCTACCGGCTGCGCTGATCGCATCCTGCAGGCTGGCACCTCCCCGGTCACATCTGCCTGCGGTCCCACCATCGACGAAAGGAATCTCACAACATGTCAGTCAAGCGAAAGGGATACTGCGTCAACGGCGAGTGGAAGACGTCTGCGACGGACATCTACACCAAGGTCACCGACTCCAGTACGGGCGAGATCATCGCGGAGGTACCCCGCTGTACCAAGGAGGAGGTCGACGAGGCCATCGCCTCGGCCGAGGCGGCATTTCCCGCGTGGTCGGCGCTCTCCCTCTCCAGGCGTGCCCAGATGATGTTCAGGTGGCGCGACGTCCTCGTCGACCATCTCGACGAGCTCACCCTCCTGTGCGCAAAGGAGCACGGCAAGAACCTCAACGAGAGCCGAGGCGACATTCTGAAGGCCATCGAGCCCACCGAACTAGCCTGCTCGCTACCCTACGCCATACAGGGTTCGAATGCCGTGCAGGTGACGACGGGCTTCGATTGCTCCACGTTCCGTCAGCCGCTCGGTGTCGTGGCCGGCATCGTGCCCTTCAACTTCCCGGCCATGATTCCCTGGGGCTGGATGGTGCCCCTGGCCATCGCCTGCGGCAACACCGTCATCCTCAAGGCCGCCACGCCCACTCCGCTCACCTCGATGAGGATCCTGGAGCTGTTCTACGAGGAGGCCCACTTCCCCAAGGGTGTCGTCAACCTCGTCACTTGCACACACAACGAAGCCGACATCCTGCTCACGGACGAGCGGATCAAGGCCGTGACCTTCGTGGGTACCACCGGCGTTGGCAAGCAGGTCACCGCGACGGCGGCTGCGCATGGCAAGCGCGTCCAGGCGCAGTGCGAGGCCAAGAACCACGCTCTTGTGCTGGCGGACTGCGACCTCGAGGCCACGACCAACGCGGTCATCAACTCCGCCTTCGGCTGCGCGGGCGAGCGTTGCATGGCGCTCCCTGTGTGCTGCGTCGAAGAGTCCATCGCCGACGAATTCGTGGCGATGCTCAAGCAAAAGGCGGAGGCCATGGTCATCGGACGCGCCTACGACTCCGAGACCAAGCTTGGTCCGCTTGTCTCCGCCGAGCACAAGGCCCGCGTCGAGGGCTGGATCGCCAAGGGCGTCGAGGAGGGTGCCCAGCTCGTCCTCGATGGGCGAGGCCGCGTCATCGAGGGTTCCGAGGGCGGGTTCTACCTCGGCCCCACCATCTTCGACCACGTCGAACCTGGCATGACCGTCGGCGACAGGGAGATCTTCGGACCGGTCGTGTGCATCAAACGCGTGCATGGCTACGAAGAGGGCATCAAGATCATGAACGCCAACCCCTTCGCCAACGGCTCTTCCATCTTCACACAGGACGGCTACTGGGCACGGCGCTTCAAGCTGGAGACCGATGGCGGCATGGTGGGCGTCAACGTCGGCATCCCCGTCCCCACAGCCTACTACCCCTTCAGCGGGAATAAGCAGTCCTTCTTTGGCGACCAGCATGTCCTCGGCCTTGACGGCTACCGCTTCTACACCAGGGCCAAGACCGTCACCGAGCACTGGTTCGACGAGAAGAGCTCCACAAAGAAGCTCGACAGCTGGGAGGGCACGGTCGAGCGCGCCTAGCGCCACGCCCGCAGGGGGCCGTGGCTCCTCGCCGCCGCGGTTCCCTTCCCACGTGACAGGAGGAAGTCGTCGCAATGTCAACACAAGGCAGCGGGCGCAAATGGCTGGGGTTCGCCGTCCTGATGCTTGCCGGCATCACGATCAACGTCTCCCAGCTCAAGGTCGTCCCCATCAACAACGACATCGTCACCGAGCTCGACGTCGACCTCACGAGCACGGCGTGGCTCACGAGCGTCTTTACCATCGCCGGCATCTTCCTCGCACTTCCTGGTTCTGGGATCATGACGCGGGTCGGTCCCAAGCGCATGTTGGTTGCCCTCCTGGCGTGCCTGCTGGCCGGCAACCTTCTCGGCATCCTCGGCTTCGCCGTCTCGTCCTACGTCGTCGTTCTCGTCTCCCGCATCATCGAGGGCATCTCGTGCGCCCTGATCATACCCTGTGGCCTGAGCCTGCTGGCCTTCTGGTTTGGCGGCATGTCGAGCATGGGCCTGGCGACGGGCCTGTTCACCATCGCAAATCCCGTCGCCAACTTCGTCGTCATGAACGTGAGCCTGCCCATACTGGTGACCACGGGCAGCGTTACGGGGTGTTGGTGGTTCGTCGTCATCTTGGCGCTCGTCAGCCTGGTCGGCTCCGTGGCGCTCGTCGATGACGGTACCTCTGCAGGCGAGGGGCCAGACGCGTCCGAGAAGGTTTCCATCGCCGACGCCACCATCAACAACAGGCCGCTCGTGACCATCTGCATCGCCATGTTCTTCCTCTCGTTCTGCCTGATGGGCGTCGTGACCGACTACCCGACGATCTTCACCGTCGCCCACGGCCTCGACCAGGTGACGGCGAACTTCTACACAAGCCTCAACGGCTTCATAGGCATCCCGGCAGCCATTGTTCTGGGCTGGGTCATAGGCAAGACTGGCAAGCCCTTCACGGTGGCCCTCGTCGGCGCCATCGGGACGCTCCTGGTCGACCTCGGCCTCCTCTGGCTGAACCCGGCAACCTATCTCCTCAACGTGATGGCCGCGTCCATCTTCACGGGCGGCTTTGCGGTGACGGCGTTCTTCGAGATCACGCCTCAGCTGGCGGAGCGCAAGGAGTACGTCCCCCTGGCGTCCGGTGCGCTTAACACCTTCTACTACCTCGGCATCTTCCTCTCCACGCCGTGCCTCACGGCCCTGTCTGCGGACGGCACCGACTGGACGGTCCCGGCGCTGCTCATGGCCTGCTCGGCCGCAGTGCTCTGCGTGCTAGTCGTGGTTACGAGGCACCTGGCAGAAAGAGAGGGGATTGAGGTCCACTAGCACAGCGCTGCCAGTCCCGCCTGCGTTCTGTCCGCCTTCGTTAGCATCAAGGCGCTTCGTGCTCTCCCGCCCGTGCGCCCCTGGAATATAGATCGTGCCGTCAGGCACAGGCAAGCAAAGGAAAGAAGGTCGCATCATGGGTACGCCCCTAGCAGACTATGTCAAGCTCCCACAGCTCGAGGAGTATAAGGAGTGGTTCAAGGACTTCGCCGACCTCTATCGTGAGGACGGGATCCTTCAGGTCACGTGGAAGACCAACGACGGGCCGATGTGCCACTCCGGCATGAGCCATCGCGCCTGCAGCCAGCTCACGCGCGTGCTTTCCCTCGACTGGAAGAACGAGATCATCATCTTTACCCACATCGGCGACAGCTGGATGACCGAGAGCGACCCCAACGGCTGGGACACGTATGCCGAGCTTCCCATCCAGCGCTTCCAGCACCAGTACTTCGATGACACGAACCTCATCAAGAATATGGTGTTCGACCTCGACGTACCCACCATCGGCGCGATTCCTGGCCCCGGCTTCCACTGGGACTCCGCAATGCTCTGCGACATCACCATCGCCTCCGATGACACGTGGATGGAGGTCCCCCACGCCCATGGCGGGCTCGTTCCCGGTGACGGCATGGGGCTCATGGCCCAACACTTCTTCGGCACCAAGCGCGGCAACTACTACGCCATGACAGCCCGCCAGTGGACGGCCCAGCAGATGCTGGACTGGGGCATGGTATCCGAGGTCGTCGAGAAGGGCACGGTCATGGACCGCGCATGGGAGATCGCCCGCATGCTCAAGACCATGCCCTATGAGAACCGCACCATCATGTCCAACCTCGCGAAGCGCCCCCTTAAGAAGCTCTTCGTAGAGGACCTCAAGCTGCACACGGTGTCCGAGCAGTACGCCTCCCTGTTGCGCATCGCCGCAGGGGACTTGGGTGACACCAACGCCGGCCAGCAGGACGAGAAGTACATCAGCCAGACCAACGACTGGCGCTACTGCCATGACTGGATGCAGCAGCCCCCAACCCGCGAGAGCTGGGAGGGCTTTCGCACCAAGCCGTTCGAGTGGGCGAAGGAGGTCGAGGAGGGTAAGGCGACCAACCCCTTCACGCCGAAGCCGACCGAGCCGTACAGGCCCAAGAAGGTATAGAATGATACAATTCGCATGATTTCTGGGGGAGGGGCCCTCGCCCCTCCCCCCGCGCTGCTCTCGGGCCACGTCCATCACGGCTAATGAGGGGCATATGGAAATCAGACAGTTGCGCTACTTCGTGGCAGTTGCAGAGATGCAAAGCTTCACCAAGGCAGCCAAGATGCTCTTTGTCTCCCAGTCCGCGCTCTCTCAGCAGCTGGGTAAGCTCGAGGATGAGACTGGCCTGCACTTGGTGGATAGGACGACGCGTGCCGTGAGTCTGACGGATGTCGGGAAGAAGGTCTTGCCGTCCGTCCGTCACATCCTGCGCGAGGTCGACAACCTCGCCTCTATCGACGAGGCTTCCAGTGGACTTCTGCTGGACGGGCGACATGAGGTCCGGATCGGCTTCGACCTTCGTGGCATGTACAACCGCGACCTTCGCCACACGATCACCGACTCCCTCTTCAAGCTGCGTGCGCTGGTACCGGACCTGCACGTGAGCTTCGCGGCGCTGAACCATGAGAACCTCGTCAGCGAACTGGAGGATGGGCGCGTGGACCTGGGCTTCTTCCTTCATCAGGACAGGCGGTTGCATGGCAGCAACGCGCTTGAGGTCAAGTATCTCGGCCAGGATGAGATGGTCATCGCGATTCGCTCGGCAGAGGACGTCGGGGAGGGTCCGGATGCGGCCAGGCATGTCCTGAGGAAGCATGACGTCTGCCTGCTCGACCGAGAGAGCACGGGATCTTACCAGTCAATCAAGATCTTCGAGGAGCTTGGCGTCGAACCGCGGCTCTACTTTGCCTCGAGTCGAGAGAGCATGCTGATGCTGCTTGACAGCGGGGAGTGCGCAAGCGTGTTGCCCCGTGGGGTCATACTGCGACACGATCGCAGCAATGTCCGCACCATCAGGCTCGATATGGGCGACGCAACGCTGTATTGGCTCGCCGCTTGGCACAAGGACGGTGACAGCCGCATCATCGACGCCATCCTTGATGCCATCTCGTGTCGGGAGGACCTGTTCTTCGCGTGAGCCCTTCCGCTCGACTTCTCGCGCGCATTCTGTAGAGTGTGGGTGAGAAAGCTTGCCCGGAGGTTGCCGGAGGAACCCGCAATGAACAGTGAGGCCAACAGCGAGGCCGTCGCGCTCGCGTCCAACCACGTCTTCGTCAGCGCACGGCGCCCCGACGAGGCCGCAACCCTTGTGCTGAGGGGCGGCTGCGTCGAGCGCCTGCTTCCCCGCGAGGCGGCCTCGGATCTTGCGGCAGCAGGGATCGAGGTCCGCGACTTGGGCGAGGCCTTCGTGACGCCGGGATTTCACGACGCCCACCAGCACGTGTTCCATGCCGCCCTCTTTCCCTCGGGACTTGCCACGGAGTATCGTGGCACGAGCGAGCGGGACGTGGTCGACCACATGGTCTCCTTCGCGCGCACGCGCCCGGGAGATGGCTGGCTTCTGGGGCATGGCTGGCGCGAGACCTTCTGGAATCCCGCGCAAGCGCCCACGCGCAGCTCGCTTGACGCCGCCTTCCCCAATCGCCCTGTGGCGCTGTACTCCGGAGACGCCCACACCCTCTGGGTGAACTCGGCAGGCCTGCGGGAGCTGGGGATAGACGAGGGAACCGAGCCTCCCCAGGGCGGCAGCTTCGATCGCGACGACGAGGGGCGCCTGACGGGCGTCCTGCGCGAGGCCGCGGGTATGTTCTATGTGGCGCGTGTCCTGCGCAGCCTTCCCCTCGACGAGATGAAGGGCATCTACCGCTCCTACTTCGTGCGCCTCAATGCCATGGGCGTCACGAGCGTGTGCGACATGGCGCTCTCCCTGGTGCCCGGTGCAGATGGCATCAACCCTGCCGTGTACGAGGCGCTGCTTGCTGAGGGCGACCTCACGCTGCGTGCCCACCTGTTTCCCACGCTCTCGGAGGACGAGTCCAACCTGGAGGGGCTCCAGGCCCGCCTCACGGGCGACATGCTGCGCGCTCCCGGCTTCAAGCAGTTCTTCGATGGCGTGAGCAGCCAGCATACTGCCTGGGTCACGGACGAGTATGCCAACCCCCGCTTTGCCGGTGACGTCGGGCGGCCGACCGTCGCGCCGGAGCGCATGCGCGCCCTCGTGCTCGCCGCCGCGAGCCGAGGCCATGCCGTGCGCATCCACACCATCGGCGACGAGGCCGTCCGCCAGGCCATCGACATCTTCACGGAAGCTCATAGGCGCTACGGCGACCCCCACCAGGGCGCCAACACGATGGAGCACGTCGAGGACATCCACCCCGAGGACATCGCCCGCATGGCCGCGGCCCACGTGGTCGCATCGGTGCAGCCGCCCCACGTCACGATCGACGTCACGCAGCCTGCACGCGATCTGGGCGAGTGGCGGGCGCGGCGCATGTGGCCCTTCGACCAGATGCTGCACCAAGGCGTGACGTTGGCGTTCGGGACGGACGCGCCGGTCGTCGCACCGAATGCACTCGACGTCCTGTGGTGCGCGACCGAGCGCTCCGACCCCGACGCCCACGAGCCGGCCTCCGGCTGGCATCCCGAGCACCGCGTCTCGCGCATCCAGGCCATTGGGGCCTACACCGCCGGCTCCGCCGCTGCCGTCGCCCGTGCGGGCGAGCTGGGCACCCTCGAGCCAGGCATGCTTGCCGACCTCGCTGTCTGGGACACCAACCTCCTGACGGTGCCGTCCGAGCGCCTCCAGGGGTCGCGGGTCCTCGAGACATACGTAGGGGGTTGCCGCGTCTGGTGCGCCTAGCACCTGGGCCCTGAGGTCGCGGACGCAGCGCTCGAAATCACGCATGATCTCGCCGCCTATGGCATGGAAGACGAGGCACAGATGCATACGATGCGGACGCCGGACTCGATTGCCAACGCATTCGATGCCCTCGAGGTCGCCCGCCGGCGAGGGGTCACGCGTCGTGACGACCTCTATGAAGAGCTCTATCGACGGCAGCGCATCGAATGGGCGAGGAGAGAGGACGAGAGGCGCTCCTCATGGGGAGGCTATTGCTAGACTGTGGTGGGAGCGCTAGCCGTTCGCCCAGAAAAGGCATCACGTCGAGAGGGCATGCCCATGCAGGATGGATTCGTCAAGGTTGCCGCCCGCTCGCCCAAGGTGAGCGTGGCCGACGTGCACGCCAACGTCGACGCCTGTGTTGCCGAGGCTGCTGATGCCGTGCGGTCCGATGGTGCCAAGCTGGTGGTGCTGCCCGAGCTCTGCGTCACGGGCTACACTTGCGAAGACCTCTTCTGGCAGGATGAGCTCCTCGATGCCGCCGAGCGTGGCCTTCGGACGCTGGCCGAGCGCACGACGGTGCTTGACGCGCTCGTGTTGGTCGGCATCCCTGCGCGCGTGAACGACAAGCTCTACAACTGCGCCGCTGCTCTCGCGCACGGCGAACTCCTAGGCCTGGTGCCCAAGCGCAATATCCCTAACTACAACGAGTTCTATGAGGCGCGCCACTTTGCGGCTGGGCCCACGGATGTGTCGCACGTCCGCTTCGCAGATTGGGAGAACATACCCTTTGGTACGTCCCAGCTGTTTGCCTGCAGCACTCTTCTGCAGCTCAAGGTAGCCGTGGAGGTCTGTGAGGACCTCTGGGTTGCCAGCCCGCCCTCCATCGCCCATGCTCAGGCGGGCGCCACGGTCATCTGCAACCTCTCCGCCTCCAATGCCGTGGTGGGCAAGGCGGACTACCGCCGCGAGCTTGTGGTGGGCCAGAGCGCACGCTTGGTTTCCGCCTACGTGTACGCAAGCGCCGGGTGGGGGGAGTCCACGCAAGACCTCGTGTTCTCCGCACATGACCTCATTGCCGAGAACGGCGTGCTTCTCGCGCAGGCCAGTCCCTTTGGCGAGGCTGCCGTTACCACCGAGATAGACGTGGCCTCGCTTTCCGCAGAACGTCGTCGCCTCTCCACGTTTGGCTGCACGCCAACGGCCCAAGACGCAGGCTACGAAGTCACGACCTTTTCGCTCGCCACGGCAGACACGCGTCTCACGCGACGCGTCGATCCGCACCCCTTCGTGCCGGCCAATCCAGCGCGCCGCGCCGAGCGCTGTGAGGACGTGCTCTCCATCCAGTCGCATGGCCTTGCCAAGCGCCTCTCGCACACGCGCTCCGACTGCGCCGTGGTGGGCGTATCCGGGGGGCTCGACTCCACGCTGGCACTGCTGGTCTGCGCCCGGGCCTTCGACATCCTCGGGTTGGATCGCTCCGGCATCCTCGCCGTCACCATGCCGGGCTTCGGCACCACAGACCGCACGCACGGCAACGCGACCGTGCTCGCCGACACCTTGGGCGCAACGCTCCGCGAGGTTGACATCACGACCGCCGTGCTCCAGCACTTCTCCGACATCGGCCACGACGAATCCGACCACTCCGTCACCTACGAGAACGCCCAGGCCCGCGAGCGCATGCAGGTCCTGATGGATATGGCCAACCAGGAGGGTGGCCTGGTCGTAGGCACCGGAGACCTCTCCGAGCTGGCGCTGGGCTGGGCCACCTACAATGCCGACCACATGAGCATGTACGGCGTGAACGCCGGCATCCCCAAGACGCTCGTGCGTCATCTCGTGCGCTATGTGGCGGACATCACCGCCTCCGACGGCCTCTCGCGCGTGCTGCTGGATGTTCTCGACACGCCCGTCTCGCCCGAGCTTCTGCCGGCGACGGCGCACGGCACCATCTCCCAGCGCACCGAGGACCTTGTCGGCCCATACGAGTTGCACGACTTCTTCCTCTACCAGGTCCTGCGTCGAGGCTTTGCTCCGCGTAAGGTGTACCGTCTCGCACGCTACGCGCTGGGGGAGGGGACGGCTGCTGGCTACGATGACGCTACGATCCTCAAGTGGCTGCGCACGTTCTACCGCAGGTTCTTCTCGCAGCAGTTCAAGCGCAGCTGCCTGCCCGACGGCCCTAAGGTAGGCTCGGTGGCGGTGAGCCCACGCGGGGACCTGCGCATGCCGAGCGACGCCTGCGCCAATTCCTGGCTGCGTGAGCTTGCCGGACTGGGGAAGTAGCAAGACGACAAGGCCCAGCCACAGGACCCTGCTCTCGCATGAGCACGCGGGCAGTACAAAATCTAAGTGTCATCACGAAGATTTTTTCTCTCAGGGTGGTATAAGGCTTGCGCGCTGGGTATCATCTCCAACGTTGGAAACGCTCGGGGCCCGGTGGGGCCACCAGCGCAAGTCTTGCGCCCCGTCGGCGCACGAGAGGGAGGTACCTCGATATGACTCTTAAGCCTTTGGGCGACCGCGTCCTCGTCAAGCCTGCTCCCAAGGAGGAGAAGACCGCCAGCGGCCTCTACATCTCCTCTGGCGCTCAGGAGAAGCCGCAGCGTGGCGAGGTCATCGCTGTTGGTGCCGGCAAGCTCAACGACAAGGGCGAGCGCATCGTCCCGGACGTCAAGGTGGGCGACCAGGTCTACTACGGCAAGTTCGGCGGCAACGAGATCAAGGTCGACGGCGAGGACTTCCTGCTCCTGCGCGCCGATGACATCTACGCGATCGTTACTGAGTAGCAGGATCGTCTTCGCACTCTGACACCAACCACTTCTTTGGAGGTTACGCACAATGGCCAAGGACATTGCTTTCGGCACCGACGCCCGCGCCAAGCTCGCCAAGGGCGTGAACACGCTGGCTGACGCCGTCACCACCACCATGGGCCCCAAGGGCCGCTACGTCGCGATCGAGCGCTCCTTCGGCGCCCCCACGATCACCAACGACGGCGTCTCCGTCGCCAAGGAGATCGAGCTCAAGGACCCGATCGAGAACATGGGTGCCCAGCTGGTGAAGGAGGTCGCCACCAAGACCAACGACACCGTGGGTGACGGCACCACCACCGCGACCCTGCTCGCCCAGGTCATCGTCAACGAGGGCCTGCGCAACGTCGCCGCCGGCGCCAACCCCATCGCCATCCGTCGTGGTGTCGACAAGGCCGTCACCGCTGCCGTCGACGAGATGAAGAAGGCCGCCCGCGACGTCTCCACCTCCGAGCAGATTGCCTCCGTCGGCACCATCTCCGCCGGCGATCCCGCGATCGGGGCCAAGATCTCCGAGGCCATGGAGGTCGTGGGCAAGGACGGCGTCATCACCGTCGAGGACTCCCAGACCTTCGGCATCGACATCGACACCGTCGAGGGCATGCAGTTCGACAAGGGCTACATCTCCCCGTACTTCGCCACCAACAACGAGAACATGACGGCCGAGCTCCAGAACCCCTACATCCTGATGACCGACCAGAAGATCTCCAACATCCAGGACATCCTGCCGGTCCTCGAGGCCATCCAGAAGAGTGGCTCCCCGCTGCTTCTCATCGCCGAGGACGTCGACGGCGAGGCCCTCGCGACCCTGATCCTCAACAAGCTGCGCGGCACCCTCAACGTCTGTGCCGTCAAGGCCCCCGGCTATGGTGACCGTCGCAAGCGCATGCTCGAGGACATCGCCATCCTCACCGGTGGCCAGCCTGCCATGAAGGAGCTCGGCGTCGAGCTCACCGACGTTACCGCCGAGATGCTCGGTCGCGCCAAGTCGGTCAAGGTCACCAAGGACGAGACCACCATCGTCGATGGTGCCGGCTCCAAGGAGGCCATCGAGGAGCGTCTGGGCCAGATCAACTCGGAGATCGAGAACACCGACTCCGACTTCGACCGCGAGAAGCTTCAGGAGCGCAAGGCCAAGCTGGCCGGCGGCGTTGCGGTCATCAAGGTCGGCGCCGCCACCGAGGTCGAGCTCAAGGAGGTCAAGCACCGCATCGAGGATGCCCTGCAGGCCACCCGCGCGGCCGTCGAGGAGGGTATCGTCGCCGGCGGCGGCGTCGCCTTCCTGCAGGCCACCAAGGCCCTGGACGACGTCGACTGCGCCGACAACGACGAGCGCATCGGCGTCGAGATCATCCGCAAGGCCCTCTCCGCGCCTGTGAGGACCATCGCCCAGAACGCCGGCTTCGAGGGCTCCGTCGTGGTCGAGAAGATCAAGGGCCTGCCCGAGGGCGAGGGCCTCGACTCCGCAAACGGCGAGTGGGGCGACATGATCGAGATGGGCGTTCTCGACCCCGTCAAGGTCACCCGCACCACGCTGCAGAATGCGGCCTCCGTCTCGGGCCTGATCCTCATCACCGAGGCCACCGTCTCTGACGAGCCCAAGGACACCTCGATCGAGGATGCCATCTCCCGTGCGGCTGCTGCCGGCGGCCAGGGCGGCGGCATGTACTAAGCCATCCGCTCTTACCGAGCTGCTTGCTCTCACAGCCGAGTGACATGCCAAGACGCCCTGTCCCTCATGCGAGGGTCAGGGCGTCTGTCTCTGCCGGTCCGCGTCCATCGAGGCAGCCTGGGTGCTCCAAGGAGACCGACAAAGGAGGAGCTCGCAGGTCTCACTCGCGTCCCTTCTCGCGTCCCTTGGTGCCGCCCCTCTTGGCATCGACCTTCGCGGCTTGGCGTCGTCTCTCGGCCCCCAGAAGTGTGCACCGCTTCGCCAGAAGTGAGTACTTTTTCGTCCTTTGGAGAGGAGTACAAAGCCCGATCGACATGTGCCCCTCGACATCATCGCAGGTACAGTGGCTGCCGAAAAAAGCAGAGGTGGGCGCAGGCACACACTTCCACAGCACAGGCACACACTTCCACAGCACGGGTACACACTTCTGGTGGGTCCGGCGTGGCAGTGTCGCTTGGCCTACAGGCTTAGGCGCCATCGGTCGCCCTAGCTCCAGGTAACGACCGCCACCCCTAGGTGGTGACCACCTCCCCAAAGCCGACATCGCGCGCGCGGCGCTCCAGCTGCGCCATGCGCTCGTCGCTGGGCGAGGCCATCGAGGAGAGCTCGCCGATGACGCCAAAGCGCCGAAACCGGATGAGCTTCAGGCGCTGCCTGCCGACCAGCTCGCCCAAGGTATCCGCGATGCCGTCGATGGCGTCCTCGGGGTCGTTCCAGCCGTCCACCACGACGACGCGTATCTCCTCGAGTTTGTCCCGCTCGCCCAAGAACGCAAGGTTCTTCAGGACGGTGGCGTTGCCCGAGCCCGTCAGGCGACGAAAGAGCCCGTCGTCCCAGGCCTTCACGTCGAGCATGACGCCATTGGCCACGGCAAGGAGGTCCTCGTGTCCCTCGAAGTCGATGGTGCCGTTGGTGTCGATGAGCGTTTCCAGCCCGATGCCCCGGCAGCGCTCAAAGAGCCCCTTCAGGAAGCGAGGGTGCAGCATGCACTCGCCGCCCGAGGTGGTCACGCCGCGGATGAAGGGCACGTAGCCGCGCACGATGCCAAAGACCTCCCCGGCGTCCAGGAGGCGCACCTTGGGGGAGGCCCTGTGGCCGCAGACGTGGATGCACTGGTCGCAGCCAATGCACGTGGCCTCGTCCCACACCACGCGCCCCTCGCGCAGCGAGAGTGCGCCCGACGGGCAGCCGGCAACGCAGTCCGTGCAGTTGATGCATGTCGCCTGGGTCTCGGGGTTGTGGCAGTAGGCACAACGGATGTTGCACCCCTGTAGGAAGACGGAGCAGCGCGAACCCGGGCCATCCACCAGGCTGAAGGGGATGACCTTGTTCACCATCACGCGCTCGGATGTGCGCTCGGATGCCCGCCTTCCCAATCTGGGGGCGGCAGCGTCGTCAGCTGGCATCACCCGAGGCTGACCTTGCGGTCCGCGAGGTGGTTGGCGGTGTAGTTGCCCAGGCCGTCGTGGGCGGTGTCCTGCAGCACGGCGCCGCCGCCCTGGAAGCGCTCCATCTCGGAGCGCTTGGCCAGGAAGCCGGTGATGCGCACGAGGTCGCTGTCAGACGAGTAGAACGAGAGGTACTTGTCATCCAGGGCAAAGGCTCCCTTCACCACATCGAGCAGGGCGTCGGGGTTGCCCTTGGCCGTCGGCTCGATGGGGAAGATATCCGAGACGCCCGTGTTGAAGAAGCGGTGCATGCGCGCCTGCATGCGGATGTGGTCGAAGAGGCTCTCTGGCTCCTCGCCCACGCGGATGCGCACGCCGGGCGTGACGCCCTTCTGGTCAGAGAAGCCCGCCTGCGCATGCATGAGGAAGTGGCCGCCGGCCACCTCGGAGTAGACAGCGTCGAAGCCGGCCACCTGGGAGCAGATCCTCTCCATGATGCGCTCCGCGAGGGCATTGGCCTCGGGGTCGGTGCCATAGACGTGGTTGCCGCCAGGGGAGAGGAGCCGCTCCACGCATTCGCTCATGCCGGCGACGCCAAACATGCCACAGAAGCGCTCGCGCTCGATCAGGCCCTCCCTCACGAGGAAGGAGCTTTCGAAGAAGTGGGAGCGTTCTACGATGAAGCGCACGCGCTCGTTCATGAACTCGAGCAGCGCGCCTGTGGCCTCGGGAATCAGGTTGTCCATGAAGTCGTCCACGCCCGTGGCGAGCTCTGCCAGATGTGGCAGCAGGATGCGGTCGAGGCAGTAGGCCCCGCCGCGCAGGGGCAGTACGTTGTAGCAGCTCACGACCGTGTAGTCGTCAGGATAGGTCTCTCGGTGGATGCGGTCGTTGGCGAAGGCGGGGTTCGAGCAGAGCATCGTGGTCTCGAGGGCGAGGCGGGCGTAGCCGTCGGGCGTTATGGCAGGGTCGTACTTGAGGGTGAAGTTGGGCACGGCGTTCTGCAGCCTCTGCTCGACCCTGAGGAGCAGCTCTCCGGCGCGGGTGTACTCCGGGCCGATGTTGGCATGGCAGTAGCCGCTGGCGACGGTGCGGTCGACGTAGTCGAGGAAGCGGGCGAGCCTGTCCATGACCGACTCATCGTCGAGGTTCGCGATGAAGGGCTCGATGACGCGATCGAGCTGGCCCACGTAGACCGGTCTGCTCGTGACGGAGGGGACGTTGTCGTAGAGCATGGCCAGGCCCCAGAGGAGGTCGTCGAGGTCCTTGGGCGCGTCCAGACGCAAGAAGTCGCTGCCCTGCTCGGCAAAGAGCTGGTAGTCGGGGGCGATGTAGCGGGGTCGGTAGGGAGCGTTGCCCTCGCACATGTCATCGATGGCATGTGCGGCGAACAGCCGGTCGAACTCCTTCGTCGTCTTGAGGGGATGTTCGCTGTTCTCAGCGGCCTGCGCCAGGTGCAGCACCTTCTGCTTGTAGGTGAGGTTTCTCGCCGTGATGATGTCCATGAATCCGCTCATCGCGCCTTCCCTTCGTCGTTCGCTCCGGTCGCCCTCCCCTGCTTTGAGGCAACAAGCTGTCAGCCCCATCTTATGGGAGCGAGCCAAGGCAAGACGAGGACATTTGTCCACTTTTGCGAGAAAATCGCCAGCTGCCTTGCCAGCTGCCTTTGTGGTGCCCTTCGCTACGGGGCGTCAAGGGGAAAGGGCGCACCCCTGATGGGATGCGCCCCCCGCCTGCCACGTCCCTCGGACGCTACGCCCTGCGTGCGCAGAGCTCCTTGGCGACCTCGGCACCCAGCGCGACGTTGTTGTACACCAGCTGGATGTTGGCCTCGAGGCTGGCGCCGCCGGTCATCTTCTGGATCTTGTCGAGGAGGTAGGGCGTTATATCCTTGCCGCGCACGCCCAGGGCGCCCGCCTCGGCGACGGCCTCATCGATGGTCTGGTTGATCGCGTCCGCATCCATGGAGTACTGCTCGGGGATGGGGTTGGTGACGAGCAGACCGCCCCTGAGGCCGACGGCCTCCTTGGCATTGAAGATGCCGGCGAGTTCGGAGGCGGTGTCAACGCGGTAGTCGACCCCGAAGGCGCTCTCGCGGGTGTAGAACGCGGGGAGCACGTCGGTCTGGTAGCCCAGGACGGTGACGCCCTTGGTCTCGAGGTACTCGCGGGTGAGACCGAGGTCGAGGATGGACTTGGCACCTGCGCAGATGACCATGACCGGCGTCTGCGCGAGCTCCTCGAGGTCGGCGGAGACGTCCATGGTGGTCTCGGCCCCGCGATGGACTCCGCCGATGCCGCCCGTGGCGAACACGGAGATGCCCGCCAGGCTGGCGATGATCATGGTCGCGGCGACGGTGGAGGCGCCGTCTGCCGCACGCTCGATGAGCACCGGGAGGTCCCTGCGGCTCGCCTTGGTCACCTCGAGGCCCTTCTTGCCCAGGCGCTCGATCTGCTCGGCGGAGCAGCCGGCGACGAGCTTGCCGCCGATGATGGCGATGGTGGCGGGGACGGCGCCGTGGTCGCGGATGATCCTCTCGACGTTGAGGGCGGTCTCGACGTTTCTGGGGTAGGGCATGCCATGGGAGATGATGGTGGACTCGAGGGCGACGACGGGCCTGTTGTTGTCAAGCGCCTCCTGGACCTCAGGCGAGACGACCAGGTAATCCTTGAGGTTCTTCACGGTACCTCTCCTTCCTTCTTGCCCCGCAGGGGGCACGCGTTCCTTCGTGCTATGTCGAGCGGGCCGTCGCGGCTGCGGTCGCGACCGTCGCGTCACTCCGTCGTGCAGGTCTCCATGCGGGCGAGGAGCGCGTCCTCGCTCATGGAGGCGCTGATGGTGTCGGGGCTTTCCACGCAGATGGCCGCCGCCGCGATTCCTGCGCGGCCGCCTTCCTCGAGGGAGTGCCCGCAGAGCCAGCTCCAGGTGATGGCCGCCATCATCGCGTCCCCGGCCCCCGTCGTGTTCGCCACCCTGGTCTCGAGGGGGGGGAGCAGGGTACGATGCGTGTGGTCGGCACAGAGGACGCCCTCGCTTCCGAGTGAGACGAAGACGCGTTCGAGCCCCGTCCCGAGAAGCCTGTCCACTGCTCTATCGAGTGACGTGCGGTCGCTGATGTGCACGCCCGTGAGCACCTCCGCCTCAAGACGGTTGGGCTTGAGCGTGTGGAGCCTCCCGAGGACACCCCCGAGCTTCTCGGCCTTTGCCGTGGAGACGGGATCGCAGAAGAGGGGCGCCCGCACGTGCTCGGAGAGGTAGCGGATGGATGCCACGGGCAGGTTGGCGTCGATGACGCAGACGTCCGCGCGGTCGAGGGCATCGAGGTGGCGCTCGAGGAAGGCGGGCGTGAGCTCGTCGAAGATGCGCATGTCGGCAACGGCGACGCTCATGTCCCCCCTGCGGTCCGCCACGAAGAGGTAGGTGGAGGTGGTACCGCCGCTTACGGTGAGGGAGGATGAGATGTCTATGCCGGCGCTGCGACAGGCTCCCGTCAGCAGGGCCGCGCGCTCGTCGGTGCCGAAGGCGGAGACGAGACGTACGTCCTGCCCCAGGAGCGCGAGGTTGTGGGCGATGTTCCTGCCCGCCCCACCGGGTGAGGTGGTAACGCTGCCTGGATTTGAATCGCGTTGACGGAGCTCCTGGAAGGGACGTCCGCCGATGTCGAGGTTGGCTCCGCCCACGACCGTCACGTAGGGGGCCTTGCGCACCACGTAGCGCCTCCCCAGTATGGCTCCCTTGCGCATGAGGCTCGAGACGTGCACGGCCACGGACGAGCGCGAGATGCCTGCCCGCCCGGCGAGTTCGGACTGTGTAACGGCAGGGTTCTCCTCTATCCAGGAGAGGATCTGCCGCTCTCGCTCTGTCAGGGAGTCCATGTGCCCTCCGCTCCTGCTGCGTAATTTAAGCATATGATTATATATATAAGCACCTGTTTAAAATAGTGAATCGAGACGAGTCCTCTGTCAAGGGACTTCCGTCGGCCGGGGCGATTTCGGCCCTCACGGCGCCTTTGTCCACAGAGCGAACATAAGCTGCCTCTCGAATACAACCGCTTACGACGCGATGGGCCCCGTCTGCTTGCGATCGACCGAAGTCTGGCCTGCGAGACGACAAACTGTCCTATCGTCTTCTCTGTTATTTCGTACGTGTTTCGTGGCTGCCCCCATGACGCGCCGGGAGATGGGTGCGCGTGGGGGCGCAGGAGTTTGGGAGGTGGGGGATGGGCAGACGTGCGTTCCTGGTCGTGCTCGACAGCTTTGGCATCGGCGAGGCGCCCGATGCGGCGGAGTACGGTGACGAGGGCAGCAATACCCTGTGCGCCTGCGCGACAAGTCCGCACTTCTCGATGGACAATATGCGCGACCTGGGGTTGTTTAACATAGAGGGTGCGCTGGACTCCGTCTATGACGTGCACCTCTCGCCCACGAGCGCTCCCCAGGGCGCCTTCGCGCGCCTGCGCGAGGCGTCCAAGGGCAAGGACACCACGGTCGGGCACTGGGAGATGGCAGGCGTCATCTCGCCCAAGCTCTTCCCCACCTACCCCGACGGCTTCCCTGCAGAGGTCATAGAGGAGTTCGAGCGCCAGTGCGGTCGCAAGGTTCTCTGCAACAGGCCCTACTCGGGCACTGACGTCATCCGTGACTTCGGGGACGAGATGGTGGAGCGGGGCGCCCTCATCGTCTACACCTCAGCCGACAGCGTGTTCCAGATCGCCGCGCACGAGGACGTCGTCCCCTGCGAGAAGCTCTACGAGTACTGCCGCATTGCCCGCGGGATACTGACGGGCGCCCACGGAGTCGCCCGCGTCATAGCTCGCCCCTTCGTCGGAGAGAGCGGCAGCTACGTGCGCACGCCCCGTCGTCACGACTTCTCGCTGGAGCCGACGGGCACGACCATGCTCGACCGGCTGACCGAGGAGGGCGCAGACGTCATCTCCGTGGGCAAGATCTTCGACATCTTCGCCCATCGGGGTATCAAGGAGTCCATCCCTACCACGGGCAACCCCGAGGGCATCGAGCGCACCATCGAGCTGCTCGACCGCGACTTCGAGGGCCTGTGCTTCACGAACCTGGTGGACACGGACATGATCTACGGTCACCGCAACGACGTCGACGGCTACGCCAAGGCGCTCGCCTACTTCGACGCGCACGTCCCCGCCATCCTCTCCAAGCTGCGCGAGGACGACCTCTTCATGATCGTCGCCGATCACGGCTGCGACCCTGTGACGCCCTCGACCGACCACTCGCGCGAGTACGTGCCCTGGGTCATCGCTGGGCCGCGCGTAAGGGCAGGGGCGGACCTTGGCACACGTCCGACCTTCGCGGACGTCTCGGCGACCATCCTCGACTATCTGGACGCGAGCCCCCTTGGCGTCGGCGTCTCTCATGTCAGCGAGATTCTGGAGGTACGTGACGATGGCTAGCGTTCCCACGCCCCACAACGACGCCCTCGAGGGGCAGATCGCCCCGCTCGTCCTCATGCCAGGCGACCCCCTGCGCGCCCGTTACATCGCCGAGGGCTACCTCGAGGATGTGACCTGCTTCAACGGGGTCCGCAACATGCTTGGCTTCACGGGCACCTACCAGGGAAACCCCGTCTCCGTCATGGGCAGCGGCATGGGCATGCCCTCCATCGGGATCTACTCGTACGAGCTCTACAACTTCTACGGCGTGGACGCCATCGTCCGCATCGGTAGCGCTGGTGGCATCGGTGACGGGCTCAGGCTGCGCGACCTCGTCATTGCCCAAGGGGCTTGCACCGACTCCAACTACGCGCGCCAGTTCGCCCTGCCGGGGACCTTCGCCCCCATTGCGGACTTCGGCCTGCTCCGTCGTGCCGTGGAGTCGGCCGAGCGCCTGGGCGTGCCCGTGCGTGTGGGCAACGTGCTCTCAGAAGACGCGTTCTACTCGGCAGATGAGACGGGTGCCGCGCGCTGGGCGGCCATGGGAGTGCTTGCGCTCGAGATGGAGGCCGCAGCCCTCTACATGAACGCCGCCCATGCGCACAAGCGTGCGCTGGCGATGCTCTCCATCTCGGACCTCGTGTTCACGGGCGAGGCACTTCCCGCCTCCGAGCGACAGACCAGCTTCACGCAGATGATGGAGGTGGCGCTCTCGCTCGCCGTTCCCGAGGCAGAAAAGTAGGGCCTCGTGACGTATGGTGTTAGTGGATAGGCCTGCGGGTAGACCCCGCGGGCAGTGGGTGTCGCGCGGACGAGGGTCCGCGCGAGGAGATAGGAGAAGGAGAAGAGCATGAACATGAACCTCTCGCGCAGGCAGTTCATGAGGGGGACGGCCGCGCTCGCCGTCACCCTGGGCCTTGGTGGCTGTGGCGGCACCAGTGGCGGCACCGACACCGGTGCCACCGACAAGGCCTCCGAGGCCAGCTACAAGATCCAGATGGTCACGGACACGGGCGGCGTCAACGACCAGTCGTTCAACCAGCTCGCCTGGGAGGGCCTGCAGAAGCTCAAGGACGAGCGCGGCTGGGACATCAGCTACCTCGAGTCCAAGCAGGAGTCCGACTACGCCACCAACCTCGACAAGGCCGTGGACGACAACGCCAACCTCGTCTGGGGCGTTGGCTTTGCCATGGCAGACGCCGTCGAGAACAGCGCCAAGTCCAACCCCGACGTGCAGTTCGCCGTCATCGACAACGCCTACGAGAACCCGCCCTCCAACCTCGTGGGCGTCTGCTTCCGTGCGCAGGAGCCCTCGTTCATGGTCGGCTACATTGCCGCCTGCACCACCAAGACCGGTCAGGTCGGCTTTGTCGGTGGCGTCTCCAGCTCGATCATCGACCAGTTCGAGTGGGGCTACAAGGCCGGCGTTGCCTATGGTGCCAAGGAGAAGGGCACCGAGGTGACGGTCTCGGCCCAGTACGCCGACAGCTTCACCGACTCCGCGAAGGGCAAGGCCATCGCCTCGAAGATGTTCTCCGATGGCTGCGACGTGGTCTTCCATGCTGCCGGTGGCGTGGGCACGGGTGTCATCGAGGCAGCCAAGGAGGCCAACAAGTACGCCATCGGCGTCGACAAGGACCAGGCCTACCTCGCCCCCGACAACGTCCTGACCTCCGCCCTCAAGCGCGTCGACAAGGCCGTCATCGAGGTCTCGCAGAAGATCGAGGCCAAGGAGGTCTCCGGTGGCGACAACATGAGCCTGGGCATGTCCGAGGAGGCGGTCGGCATCCCCGAGGACCACAAGCTCATGGGTGAGGATGTCTACAAGGCCGCCATCGAGCTCGGCGACAAGATCAGGGGCGGCTCCATCGTTCCTCCCGCGAGCGAAGCCGACTACGCCACGTACGTCGCTGCGCTCTAGAGGCGCATCGAATCGATTCCCAACCGTTGCCTTGTGAGGGGGAGCGCCCGTTTCGGGTGCTCCCCCGCTGCAGGGCCCCAGGAGGGCGAAGGAGGTAATGCATGGAGGCATGCTCCGAGTATGCCGTGCAGATGCACGGCATCACCAAGACGTTCGGCACGTTCACGGCTCTCGATGGGGTTGACCTCGACGTACGCAGGCAGACGGTCCACGCCATCCTCGGCGAGAACGGTGCGGGCAAGTCGACGCTCATGAACGTGCTGTATGGTCTCTATCAGGCAGATTCCGGTGAGGTCTACCTTGGCGGCGAGCGCGTGGAGATAGGCGGGCCCAGCGATGCCATCAAGCGCGGTATCGGCATGGTCCACCAGCACTTCATGCTCGTGGAGAACTTCACCGTCACCGAGAACATCATCCTCGGCGACGAGGTGTGCGGTCCTGCAGGGACGCTTGACATGAGGCGCGCCCGCGAGGACGTCGCCAAGATCGTCGACGAGTACGGCTTCGACATCGACCCCGACGCCAAGATCGAGGACATCACGGTCGGCATGCAGCAGCGCGTGGAGATCCTCAAGGCCCTCTACCGCGGTGCCGACACCCTGATCCTCGACGAGCCGACGGCGGTCTTGACGCCCCAGGAGATCGAGCAGCTCATCAGGATCATGCGTGACCTCGTGAGCAAGGGCAAGACGATCATCATCATCACCCACAAGCTCAAGGAGATCATGTCCTCGGCGGACGTGTGCACGATCATCCGCAGGGGACAGTACATGGGCACCGTCGATGTCGCCGACGTCGACGAGGCCGAGCTTGCCGCCAAGATGGTCGGGCGCCGCGTCAACCTCACGGTCGAGAAGGCCCCGGCCACGCCGGGCGAGACCGTGCTGTCCATCCGAGACCTCCATGTGAAGGACGAGCGCGGCATAGAGCAGGTGACGGGCCTCTCCCTCGACGTGCGCGCCGGGGAGATCGTGGGCATAGCGGGAGTCGACGGCAACGGCCAGAAGGAACTCGTCGACGCCATCACCTGTCTCGTCAAGGTCGAGTCGGGAACGATCAGCGTGCAGGGGACCGAGCTGCAGAACACGAGCCCCCGCTACGTCCTCGACCACGGTGTCGCCACGGTCCACTCGGACCGCCACCGCTTCGGCATGGTGCTGCCCATGACCGTGGCCGAGAACATGGTGCTCGAGCGCCATGGCGAGGAGCGCTTCGGCAAGGGGCTCATGCTCGACTATGACAAGATGCGCTCGTTCACCCGCGAGCTGATCGAGGAGTTCGACATTCGACCGTCGGGCTGCGAGGATAGCGTCGCCAAGGGCCTCTCGGGAGGAAACCAGCAGAAGGCCGTCATCGCACGCGAGGTCTCCGGGAGCCCGGAACTGCTCGTTGCCGTCCAGCCCACACGTGGCCTGGACGTGGGTGCCATAGAGTTCGTGCACAAGACGCTCGTGCGCGAGCGCGACAAGGGGAAGGCCGTCCTTCTCATCTCGCTCGAGCTGGACGAGGTGATGAGTGTCTCGGACACCATCGACGTCATCTACGGCGGGAAGATCGTAGGCAGCTTCGAGCAGGGAAGCGTGGGCGAGGAGGAGCTTGGCCTCCTGATGGCGGGAGGCGGTAGCAAGTGAAGACGCTCATCAGGATCATGAGGAAGCCCATCACCTCCTCGTTGGTCGCCATCCTCGTCGGCTTCGTCGTCGCGTCCATCGTCCTCGCGGCTGCGGGCTATGACCCCCTGGCCTCGTTCGCGGCCCTGTTCAACGGGATGCTCGGCAAGCCCAAGTACATCTCCAACGTGGTCATCAAGGCCACGCCGCTTTTGCTCACGGGCATCGCCGTCGCCTTCGCGTTCAAGGTGGGCCTGTTCAACATCGGCGCCGAGGGGCAGTACATCATCGGCACCATCTGCGCCGTGATGGCGGGCACCACCCTCAACCTCCCGGCCCCCATCCAGGTTCCCCTCGTGGTCCTCGCGGGCATGCTCGGGGGCGCGGCGGGAGGGGCCTTCGTCGGGTGGCTCAAGGCGCGCTTCGGCATCCACGAGGTCATCACGAGCATCATGATGAACTGGATTGCCCTCTACCTCTGCAACTTCGTGGTCAACACGAGCGCGTTCCACCAGCCGGACTCGACGGCGAGCTATCCCGTGAACCCCTCGAGCTATACCATGGTCCTACCCAACTGGAAGCTCTCCGAGGCGGGCATGGACACGCTCAAGGACGTGCCCTGGCTTTACGACGTGCTTGTCAAGACGGACGTCAACGTGGGCATCCTGGTGGCCATCGTGGCGGCGGTCCTCGTCGCCGTCCTGCTCTCGCGCACCAAGAGCGGCTATGAGATGCGCGCCGTGGGCCTCAACCGGGAAGCCGCCCGCTTCGCGGGCATCAGCGTCGAGAAGAACATCGTCCTGTGCATGCTCATCTCGGGTGCCCTCTGCGGCCTTGCGGGTGCGCTGACGATCACGGGCACCGCCCCGCACAGCCTGTCCATCCTCGCCGCCTTCGAGAACGCCGGCTTCAACGGGCTCTCCGTCGCCTTCATCGCGGGATGCTCGCCCATCGGCTGCATCCCGGCGAGCCTGCTCTTCAGCGGCCTCATCTACGGTGGCCAGACAGTCCAGCAGGTCATGGGGGCACCGTCTGACATCATCAACATCATGATCGGGACCATCGTGTTCTTCATGGCTCTCGGAGGAGTCATCCCCATGCTCGCCGCACGGCTCGAGAAGAGGGAGAAGGAGGCCGCACATGCTCAGTAATCTGCTTCTCCTCGTGGGGATCACGCTCATGTACTCGACGCCTCTCGTGTTCGGTGCCCTGGGAGGCGTAGTCTCGGAGCGCTCGGGCGTCACCAACATCGGCATCGAGGGCATGATGTCGGTTGGTGCCATAGCCGCAGCCTCCACCAGCTACTTCACGGGCAACCCCTGGCTTGGCTTTTTGGCTGCCGGCATCGCGGGCACGCTCATCGCGCTGCTGCACGCCATCGCCTCGGTGACGTTCAATGCGGACCAGACCGTCTCGGGCGTGGCCATCAACCTGCTTGCGCCTGGTGTGTCGCTGTTCGTCTGCCGCAGGCTCTTCGACAACGCGGCCATGACCCCTCCCGTCACCACGCTTCCCAAGCTCTTTGGCGAGGGGGCCTTTGCGGGCACGGAGTTCTCCAACCTCAACGTGGACGTCACGGTCATGCTCGCGCTCGTGGCGGCACTGGTCGTCTGGTTCGTGCTGTACAAGACCAAGTGGGGACTGCGCGTCCGTGCCGTGGGCGAGCACCCGGCGGCTGCCGACACCCTTGGCATCGACGTGGGACGCACCCGCTACGTCTGCGTGCTCGTCTCGGGGCTTCTGGCAGGGTTCGGTGGCGCGTCGGTGACGCTGGCCATCATCTCCCAGTTCACCCAGACGGCCATCAGCGGCCAGGGCTTCATCGCGCTCGCCGCGGTCATCTTCGGCAAGTGGAAGCCGCAGGGTGCCTATGGCGCCTGCCTGCTCTTTGGTCTTGCGCAGGCCCTCGCGGTCATCCTCGGCGGTGGAGCGACCCCCATCCCCAGCCAGATCGTGGCCATGTTCCCCTACGTCATGACCATCGTCGTGCTGGTGCTGTTCGTGGGCCGCTCCGAGGCCCCCAAGGCGGACGGCGTCCCCTACATCAAGGGCGGGCGCTAAGGCAAGGCACGTATGCTACCAGGAGGGGCCCGCCAGCGCGCCATGCCCTGTGGGCCCCTCCTGACTCATTCTTTCCGGAAGGAGCGATGGGGGATGGAAGACAGCGAGCTCGTGCGAGAGGCTATCGTTGCCCGCGAGGGCGCGTACGTGCCCTACTCGCACTTCTCCGTCGGCGCCGCGCTGCTGGACGCGGACGGGCGCGTGTGGCATGGCTGCAACATCGAGAACGCGGCCTACTCGCCAGGTAACTGCGCGGAGCGCACGGCCATCTTCAAGGCGGTGAGCGAGGGGGTGCGAGGCTTCGTGGCCATCGCCGTCGTGGGCGGGGCCGAGGGCAGGCCCATCAGCGACTGGTGCGCCCCCTGCGGGGTGTGCCGCCAGGTCTTGCGCGAGTTCTGCGATCCCGGGAGCTTCAGGGTCGTGCTTGCACGTTCGCCACAGGACATGCGGGGCTATCTCCTCAAGGAGCTGCTGCCGATGGGCTTTGGGCCCGAGGACCTCAGGCGTGCGGATGACAACGGGGAGGCTGATGCACAGTGAGGATGTACGACGTCATCGAGCACAAGCGCAATGGGGGGGAGCTGAGCGACGAGGAGATCAGGTTCTTCGTCGACGGCTACTCCTCCGGCGAGATTCCCGACTATCAGGCCTCGGCCCTGTGCATGGCCATCTACTACCAGGGCATGACGGAGCGCGAGACGGCCAGCCTCACCATGGACATGGTGCGCTCGGGCGACGTCGTGGACCTGTCGGGCATAGACGGCGTCAAGGTGGACAAGCACTCCACGGGTGGCGTGGGTGACAAGACCTCGCTGGCGGTCGCTCCCATCGTGGCCTCGCTCGGCGTGCGCATGGCGAAGATGAGCGGACGTGGCCTGGGCCACACGGGTGGCACCCTCGACAAGCTGGAGTCCATCCCCGGGCTCTCCTGTGACATAGATGGTGCGCGCTTCGAGGAGATCGTGAGGACGGTGGGCGTCGCCATCGTCGGACAGACGGGCAACCTCGTGCCCGCAGACAAGAAGCTCTACGCGCTGCGCGACGTCACGGCGACCGTGGACAGCCTGCCGCTCATCGCCTCGAGCATCATGAGCAAGAAGATCGCCGCAGGATCCGACAAGATCCTGCTTGACGTGAAGTGCGGCAGCGGCGCCTTCATGAAGACCGTAGATGACGCCATCGCGCTTGCCAAGTCCATGGTCTCCATCGGAGAGCACGTGGGGCGCACCACCGTCGCCCTCATCACCGACATGGGCCGGCCCCTGGGCAACTGCATCGGGAACGCCCTCGAGGTGAGCGAGGCGGTGGCCACCCTCAGGGGAGAGGGTCCGAGGGACCTCACGGACGTCTGCGTGGAGCTGGCGGGCAACCTCCTGTTCTTGGCGGGGAGGGGCGAGCTGGACGCATGCCGCCTTCTGGCCCGTGGACAGATCGCCAACGGGGAGGGCCTCGCGAAGCTCAAGGAGATGGTCGCTGCCCAGGGGGGAGACGCCTCGGTGCTGGACGACTGCGCCTCCAGGCTCGTGGAGCCGCGGCTGTCGCGCGAGCTGCGCGCCACGCGGGACGGACACCTCTTCTCGATGGACACGGAGCGCTGCGGCATGGCGTCAGTCGCCTTGGGCGCGGGTCGTGCCCGCAAGGAGGACGCCATAGACCACTCTGCCGGCATCGTCCTGGCGAAGAAGACGGGTGACAGCCTGGTCGAAGGCGATCTTCTCGCCACGCTCTTCGCGGCGGACGAGGGCCTGCTCGACGAGGGGGAGCGCGTCTTCCGCGACGCGCTTGACATCCGAGACGAGCCTCCTGCGGCTCCGCCGCTCTTTCATGCGCGCGTGTCGTGCGAGGGTGTGGAGCGCACGGACGCGTGAGGTACGAGGTTCGCGTGGGAGGGGCCTGCCGCGGGTGGCGTGCCCCCTCGCCCCTTCCTTCGGCGGTGGATGGTAGGATGATACACTGCAACCTCACGCACGTAGGCCCCATGGGGAGAGGGAAGTATGGCGGACAAGCGCGACATGCTCGATGACCTCATCGACATCCAGCGCGATTGGCGGAAGGTCTCCAATCCGCTGGGCGACCTCGCCCGCGGGCTTGCGGCCGACCCCAGCGGGGTCAAGACCTTCAACCCGGCAGACTACAAGGAGCGCCCTCGTGCGAACTCCGTGTTCTGCCTGGACGTCGCATCCAAGCGGCGCGACGTGTGCCGCCGCTGCCTAGACGTCTGCCCTGTCGACGCCATCGAGATAGGCGAGTCGTCGGTGAGGGTTGCGGATGGCTGCCGCAAGTGCGGCCTCTGCACCATGGTCTGCCCCACCGAGGCGCTGCCCGTCCAGAGGATCATGGCCAAGGCGCTCTACGACAAGGTCGCTCGGGCCGCCCAGATCCACGAGCGCTGCTACCTCACCTGCACCCGCGCCCTGGGACGTCTTCCCAAGGACAACGAGATCGTGTTGCCCTGCGTGGGGGCCGTGCCATCGGAATTGTGGTTCTCCCTGCTCGCGGAGTACGATAACGTGGACGTCTACCTGCCCCTGGGCATATGCGACCGTTGTAGGACCACGACGGGCGAGGAGGCCTACGCCACCCAGATCGCCAGGGCCGAGGAGTTGACGGGCGCTTCGGTGGGCCTTGAGGTGGAGGAGGGGGACCTCAACCACGAGCAGTCGCGCGCCTACAAGCGCAGCCAGTTCATGGGGCAGATGGTGCGTGCGGGGCAGTCGCTCGCCGCGACCGCGAACCCCGCCCTGGGCGGCATCCAGGCCGTGGCACGGCGCATACAGCAGCACTCCAACCAGATCTACGAGATGCAGCGCTCCCTCGAGCGGACCGTGGGCGGCAAGACCTCGGGAAACCGCAGGCGCATCCTCACCCAGAAGCGCAAGATGATGCTCACCGCCATCCAGCATCATCCGGGCCTCTCGAGGGACCTCGAGCTCAGGGTGCCGGTCTGTGACCCCACGCTCTGCACGATGTGCGGCGCCTGCGTCACGGCCTGTCCCCCGCATGCCTGTGACCTGGACGAGCGCGGACACTTCTCGGTGGAGCCCGCCTACTGCGTGAACTGCGGCGCCTGCGCCACCGTGTGCCCCGAGCATGCGCTCGCCATGGAGCCCTGCGACCCGCAGGACCTCGTCATCCGCGACGAGGAGGCGGAGCGCAGGAGGAAGGCTGCCGAGCGGCAGCGCGCCCAGGTGGCGCTTGCCAGAGAGAGGGGTAGGCGCCGGCTCGAGCACGGGCTCGATGCGCTCGAGCGCCTGGCCGACGAGTAGGTGCCGACAGTCGGCTAACACGACGACGGACGGAGATGAGGACGTGTCACTTTCGATTGGTATCGTAGGCCTGCCCAACGTCGGCAAGTCGACGCTCTTTACCGCACTCACCAAGAAGGGCGGCCTGGCGGCCAACTACCCCTTCGCCACGATCGATCCCAACGTAGGCGTCGTCGACGTACCGGACGAGCGCCTGCAGCGGCTCGCCGAGATGGCGAACCCGGCCAAGGTCGTTCCGGCGACGGTCGAGTTCGTGGACATCGCCGGCCTGGTCAAGGGAGCCAACGCAGGGGAGGGACTGGGCAACCAGTTCCTGGCCAACATCCGCAACTGCGATGCCATCTGCGAGGTCGTCCGCTACTTCAAGGATCCCGACGTCGTCCACGTCGATGGCCGTGTCGACCCTGCGTCAGACGCCGACACCATCATCACCGAGCTCATCCTCGCGGACCTCGGATCCCTCGAGCGTTCCATACCCAAGCTCGAGAAGGAGGCCAAGCGTGACAAGGACAACCTTCCCAGGCTCCAGATAGCCAGGCGCCTCCAGTCCTGGCTCGATGAGGGCAACCGTGCCGCCACGCTCGACATGACCGACGACGAGCGTGCTGCCGCCCACGACCTCTTCCTGCTCACGATGAAGCCCATCCTCTACGTCGCCAACTGCGACGAGGACCAGCTGGGTGACAGGCCGCAGATCGACGGTACGCCCGCCATCCCCATCTGCGCCAAGGTCGAGGCGGAACTCTCGGAGCTGGAGCCCGAGGAGGCAAGCGAGTACCTGGAGTCACTGGGTCTCGAGCGCTCGGGGCTCGAGACGCTTGCGCAGGCGGCCTATCGCCTGCTGGGACTGCAGAGCTTCTTCACGGCCGGTCCGAAGGAGGTCCGTGCCTGGACCGTCCGCATCGGAGCGAAGGCGCCCGAGGCGGCCGGCGTCATCCACTCCGACTTCGAGCGCGGCTTCATCAAGGCCGAGACCATCGGTTACGACGACTATGTGTCCCTCGGTGGGGAGCAGGGTGCCAAGGAGGCGGGACGCCTGCGCATGGAGGGCAAGGATTACGTGGTGCAGGACGGCGACGTAATGGTCTTCCGCTTCAACGTCTAGCACGTCGTTGCGTACGGGCCCCCGCGCGCGGGGGCCCGTACGGCCGACGGTCGACGCTAACGTGCGCGGTCGGTGCCCAAGACGACGATGACGTCAGCGTCCTTCTCGTACGAGCCGTCGTTCTGACGTGCCGAGACCGAGAGGCCCAGCGTCTCGATGACGCCCTGGGCCTTGTCGGCGGCGCCCCCGTTGTAGATGACCTTCGACGTGTCCGTCCTGGACGACGCGTTGTCGGCCTGGGCGGAGTAGCCCCTCTGCGTGAGTTTGTCGGCGGCACTGCCCGCAATGCCCGCAACGCCCGAGGCGTTGTAGACCATGACGGTGCCCGAGTAGTCGGCTGCGACCTCGGTTGCGGAGGAGGTGGCATCCGAGCTCCCGTCGCCTCCTGCGCTCACGCCGACGGAACCCGCGATGCCCGCCGTGGAGTCCTGGCTCGCGTCCGCGTAGGGCGGCAGGCCCTGGTCGACGCGCTCCATGACGGACTTCCATGCGGCGGTGTCGCAGATCTCGTACCAGGTGGCGTTGACGTACTTGGACTCGGTCGGCATCTGCCCGGAGTAGATGTCCTCGTCGACGTTGATGCCCACGAACTTGGACGCTATGGAGAGCATCGTGCTCACGTCCATGTCCGTGGTGACGTGGCCCGCCATGGTCGAGACGGTGCCGGCCATGGTGATGGGGTCGGACGCCAGGACCTTCTTGACCACGGCCCCTATGAGCATGCGCTGGTTGGCGGCGCGGTAGAAGTCGCCTCCACCGTAGCTGTCGTAGGCGTGGCGCGTGCGTCCCAGCAGCGCGGCCGTCTGGCCGTCGAGCGTCTGCTCGCCGGCCGGCAGGTCAAGACCCGTGTATTCGGGGTCCCTGACCGGTACGGGCAGGTCGATCGTGACCCCACCCACGGCATCGACCACCTGGGCGAAGCCGTCCATGTCGACCTCGGCGTAGTGCGAGATGGGGACGCCTGCGAGCTTGGAGACGACCTTGGTCGCGTAGGCGGCCCCCCCGAAGGAGTAGGCGGAGTTGATCTTGCCCCTGCCATGCTCCTCCATGTCGACGTAGGTGTCGCGTGGTATCGAGACGAGAGTGACCTTCTTGTTCTTGGGGTCGACGCGCGCAAGGATGATGGTGTCGGTGCGGTAGGCGCTGCTGTCCGATCCGTACTCGCTGCCCTGGGCGCGCTCCTCGTCCTTGTCTATGCCCAGGAGCAGCGCGTAGAAGGGTTCGTTGTCCTGCGCATCGGTCAGGACGGAGAGGAGGTCCGAGCTGACGTTGCCGTTTATCTTGGCGTTGATGTGCGCGACATAGGCCGCCAGTGCGATGCCAGAGACCAAAAAGACGCTGGCAACGGTGATGAGTGCGGCGCGCAGGCCACGAGACAGCCTGGGGCGACGCCTGCGGCTGCCATAGTACGCGAGGGCGTTGCCGCGCGAGAGGTCACTGGCAGACGGTGCCCCGCGATCGAGGCCATGCCGTGCGGCCGAACGCGCGCGCTGCTCCTCGCGCGTCATGGACTCGTGCTTTCTGTGCAGTGCCAAGATGCCTCCTTGCGGCAGCCGGACGGAGGGGGTCAGATGGCCTCGCCCCCCGTTCGGCTGCGTCAGGCTAGTTTGTGTCCGTGCCCAGAACCACGACCACGTCGGTGCCGGTAGGCTGGGTGCCGTCGTTGGGCTCTGCCGTTACGCCCAGACCGAGGGTCTGGACGACGCCACGTGCGGCGGCCTTGCCGTCTCCGTTGTAGTACACGTGCGTGGTCTCGGACACCACGCCCGCGCTTTGCGCGCTTGCCGTGAATCCGACCCCCGAGAGTCTCGTTGCGGCGTCGCCGGCGACGCCATCCGTGGTCGAGGCGTTCACGACCGTGACCGTCCCCTTGAGGACGGCCTTGTCGCCGTCCGCGGCTTCGCCGGTAGGTGACGCCGACGAATCGGACGTCGGGGCCTTCTCGGTCGAGGTCTGGTCGGCGGACTGGGCGGAGACGCCACTGGATAGGTCGGAGCTGGCGTCCTCGTAGGGGGAGAGACCCTGGTCGACACGCTCCATCATGGCCCTCCAGGCATTGGTGTCACAGAGCTCGTACCAGGTGTCGTTCTGGTAGCGCGAGGTGGTGGGCGCCATGCCGGTCAAGATGTCGGTGTCGGCGTCCATGCCGCTGAACTGCGTCGCCAGCGAGAGGATCGAGCTGACGTTCATGTCGGTGTTGACCATGTCGGCCATGGCCGAGACGGTGGCGGTCATGGTCGCCAGGTCGCTGCCCAGGACCTTCTTTACCACGGCGGCGATGACGCTGCGCTGGTTGGCGGCGCGGTACACGTCCCCGTCACCATAGCTGTCGTAGGCGTGGCGCGCACGGCAGAGGAGGGCTGCCGTCTGGCCGTCGAGCGTCTGCTCGCCGGCGGGCAGGTCTAGGCCGGTGTAGCCGGGGTCCCTGACCGGAACGGGCAGGTCGACCGTGACGCCTCCCACGGCGTTGACCACGGCGGCCATGCCGTCCATGTCGACCTCGGCGTAATGTGAGATGGGGACGCCCGCGAACTGGGATATGACCTCGGTCGCGTAGGCAGCGCCACCGATGGAGTAGGCGGCGTTGATCTTCTGCTTGCCATGCTCTCCCAGGTCGACGAGGGTGTCTCGGTGAATCGAGACGAGCGTGGCCTTCTTGTTCTTGGGGTCGACGCGCACCAGCATGATGGAGTCCGAGCGGTATGCGCTGTCGGACGAACCGTACTCGCTGCCCTCCGCGCGGCCCTCGTCTTTGTCTATGCCTAGGAGCAGCATGTAGAAGGGATCGCCAGGATCCTGCGCGGTGGCGGACTCAAGTGTCTGCCTGAGCTTTGGGTCTATGTTGCTGCCCAGGCGTTGGTTGATGTTGTTGATGTAGGCCCAGGCCGCCCCGCCTGCGCCGAGGAGGAGAGCCGCGAAGACACCAACGATGGCGCCGACGATGCGCCGCCGCCTGTGCCTGCGCTTCAGGTTGGCCTGCGCGTAATGCTTAGCAGCCCGTGCACGAGAGAGCCTCTCCGCATCCGAGGCGAGGTCCTCCCCGCTCATGTGTTTACGCGCCAAAGCTGGATCCCATCGACGTGGCCGTAGCTGGCACAGCAGGTGGTGGCAGCCTCCTAACTCATAAATAGTAGCCGCAAGGCCCCGTTCTCGCATGAAGTTCACAAAAGGGCGCCGCGTCTGAAGGTGGGGAGCGCGTGAAAGTGCGAGAAGTGGCACGGGCGCATGTGAGTGCATCGAGGGCGGATGCATCGAGGGGCACGCAATGTCTGTTAATCTGCGATACGGTCCCAAGGCACTGCCGAAGCGTGGCATCATGGCAGCGTGAGACCCTTGGCCCGGCGCCTCTGACGTCGGGTCGGCCCAGACAGGCTTTGAACCAATCCCATGACGTGGAGGACCCCATGCAGACTTCCCGGCCCCAGCAGTTCGTCGCTGTCTTCGACTTTGGCGCCCAGTATGGCCAACTCATCGCACGTCGTGTGCGCGATCTCAACGTCTACTCGGAGATGGTCCCCTGCGACATCTCTGCGGACGAGCTGGCCGCCATGGCACCCGCCGCAATCATCCTATCGGGTGGCCCCGCCTCCGTGTATGCCGACGATGCGCCGGACATGGACGGGCGCATTTTCGAGCTGGGCGTTCCTATCCTGGGCTTCTGCTACGGGCAGCAGATCATGGCCGTCAAGCTGGGCGGCAAGGTCGGCCATACCGAGAAGGGCGAGTACGGTCCCGCTGAGCTCTGCCGCTGCGGGGAGAGCCGCATCCTCGCTGGCACGCCCGGCAGCCAGACCGTGTGGATGAGCCATCGCGATGCCGTCAGCGACGTGCCTGCGGGCTTCTCGGTCACCTCGACCACCGAGACCTGTCCCATCGCCTCCATGGAGGACGCGTCGCGTCGCTTCTATGCCACGCAGTTCCACCCCGAGGTGCGTCACACCGCCTGCGGCCAGGCCATGCTCGAGAACTTCCTCTTTGGCATCTGCGGCCTGGGGCGCAGTTGGACCATGGACAACATCATCGATGAGAAGGTCGCGGAGATTCGCGAGCAGGTGGGCGGACGCAAGGTCATCTTGGCCCTTTCCGGCGGAGTGGACTCCTCTGTGGTGGCGGCACTTGTACACCGTGCTATCGGCGATCAGCTGACCTGCGTCTTTGTGAACCATGGCCTTCTGCGCAAGGGTGAGCCCGAGATGGTGGAGGAGGTCTTCCGCGAACAGTTCAACGTGCCACTGGTGCACGTGCATGCCGAGGAGCGCTACCTGCGGCTGCTTGCCGGCGTAAGCGACCCCGAGCAGAAGCGGCGCCTCATCGGAGGCGAGTTCTGGAAGGTCTTCTTCGAGGAGGCCCAGAAGATCGGTGATGTGGAGATGCTCGCGCAGGGCACCATCTATCCCGACATCATCGAGAGCGGCGCGCGCAAGACGGGCGGCAAGGCCTCGACCATCAAGAGCCACCACAACCTGATTCCGTTCCCCGAGGGGGTGCGCTTCGACCTCATCGAGCCGCTGGATCACTTCTTCAAGGACGAGGTCCGCGCGCTGGGCATTGCCTTGGGCCTTCCCGCCAAGATGGTCTGGCGCCAGCCCTTCCCCGGCCCCGGCCTCGCCATTCGCATCATTGGCGAGGTCACGTCCGAGAAGCTCGACATGCTGCGCGAGGCGGACGCCGTCGTTCGGGAGGAGCTCGACGCCTACAACGGGCGCCTCTTCGAGGAGACGGGAGACCGCAACAGCGAGCACAGCTGCTGGCAGTACTTCGCCGTGCTGCCCGACATCCGCTCTGTGGGTGTGATGGGAGACGAGCGCACCTATGCGCGTCCGGTCATCGTGCGTGCCGTGGAGTCGAGCGACGCGATGACCGCAGACTGGGCAAAGCTGCCGTACGAGGTGCTGGGCAAGATCAGCAGCCGCATCGTGGGCGAGGTGGATGGCGTGAACCGCGTGGTGTACGACGTGACGCCCAAGCCACCGGCGACGATCGAGTGGGAGTAGGCTGATAGGGTTCTGACCTGTATTTTTGAGTACCGCACTGTGCCGCCGAGTTTCGTTTCGTACGAGAGTCATGGCAAAGCCGCCAGCGACGGCAGTGAGTAAAAACGATTTCCTAGCCTCCGTTCCCGAGTTGGGACGGAGGCTTTTTTCTTTGCCGTTTTACTCCCTTTCACCTGCGATTATTTTCTTTTAGGAGCTTGCGTGCTATTCAGGAGTGAAAAGATCCGACAGTGGTCTGACATTAGAAGCCCCACGCCCTTAGTGTGGGACGAGCGCAGCCTTTGCCGACCCTTCCGATAATAGGGTGGCGGCCAAATACAGCTGTTTACCTCGGGGTTATAATCGCCTCAACCATTAATTTCCTCTAGATAGGTTGCCCATGATGTTCAACACCGCCGAATCGGTTCTTATTGTCGAGGCCGGAAACACCGGCAAGTTCTCCAAGCTTCTCTACAACATGATTGGAAAGAACGATGACACAGAGGCTGGTCCGACCGGCCCCGTCGACGGCAGCGTCGATGCCTCCATCTTCAACGAGGACCAGTTCGCTCAGACCGCCATCTCGTCGAGCCAGAAGGTCGTCTTCATCGGCTGGCCGGAAGGCGCCGGAGACTACATCGACGCGATTCGGCTTGACAACCCCGAAGCCATCGACGAGGAAGGCGTCTACATCGGCGTGAGCGGGAACCACGCCTGCATCACGGTGAATACCGAGCCGCCTTCCAAGGAGGACTATTGGAAGTTTCTCGAAAGGGCAAGAGAGCACGGCATGGAGTTCGATGACCTTCTCGCAGCCCTGCGCCCCGAAGAGGAGGCGGCGGAACCCGAAGAAAGCAATGATTCCAATCCCGTGCTTGGTTTTGCCAAGATGGTAGGCAAGACTATCGGGAGGGCTGCCGCCGATGGCGCGAACGGCATCAACCAGGCCGTCGTCCTCCATCAGAAGGCGGGCGAGATCCGCGAACAACGCTACCAGTACGCTGTGAAACGCTTCTACTACGAGAAGCTCAAGGGCTTCGTCGAGGCTTAGTGATGAACGATTTCGACAAGGGGTTCGAGTTCTCCGCGCGCCATGCCGCTGCCGTGCCCGCCGGGATGGATGCCACGAGCTGGGTGAACAGCGTGGAGGCCGCCATCGAGGAGCTGTACTCCGCGATGGACTCCTACGACCACTACAAAAACAGCAAGGCGGCGCAGGACTCCCTCAAGGGATTCCTAGCAGAGGAATGGGCCTTTGGGACGGCGAACGTCGACGCTGCCGTTAAGAGGGTCGACGCCAAGGGTATCAGGCTCGACTCGCACGACCTCGGGTCTGCGGATGTGGCCTGGGGCGCTGACCAGTACCAGCTCAAGTTCCTGACCGACCCGAAGAATATCGCGCGCAAGCTCGCGACGACGCTTCGCGATTCGTACAATGGCAGGCCGAAAAGATATGCGGATCTTTCTTTTGACGAGTGGGCCGTTGAGAAGGGCTTCGCGGGCAAGACCCCAGACGACTTGCTCTACGGCGACATGGGGGGCCTGATCCCGTCGGACAAGCTTGAAGCAGCCAAGCAGTACACGCTGATGCGCATCGAGTGCGCGAAAGGCCGCGGCTTGGACGAAGAGGTGCGGCGGTGGACGAAGGTGCGCGACAATCTGACGGACCGAATCAAGACCCCTGAGGGCGTCGAGGGCAGGCCCGCCACGAACGAGGAGATGCGCCGAAAGGCGGCCGACGTCTCGAGCAAGAAGAAGCTCGACCCTGCGGACGACGGCATGACCACGTCCCAGCTAATCGCTGCGAGCGACATAGTGAAGCAATCGCTCAAGGCTGGCGGCACAGCCGCTGCCCTGAGCGCTGCTCTGAGCGTTGCCCCCGAGATCTACCGTGCCATCGATTACCTGATTGCAGAAGGAGAAATCGACGACGAGCACTTGAAGTCCATCGGGACGGCGGCATGCGCCGGCGCCGCCAACGGGTTCGTGTCCGGATCGGCGACCGCGGCAATCACGGCCGCCGCAGCAAAGGGCACCTTCGGCGAGACGGTAAAGGCCGCCGCAATGGGATCGAGGGGCGCGAACGTCATCGCGTCACTCGTCGTGCTAACCATGGAGACGTGCCGAAACTCCTATCTCGTGGCGTCGGGGCAGATCGAGCCCGTCGAGATGGCGAACAACATGGGCCAATCTGTGTTCTCAACCGTCATGATGCTCGGCGGAGCCGCTGTCGCGACCGCCCTGACAGGCGGGGCAACTTTCCCTGTGCTCATCGGGTCCTTCGTCGGCGGAGCGGCGGGAAGCATGGCGTTCAAGCCCGTCTCGTCTTGCGTCATGAAGGTGTGCGTCGATTCCGGCGTCACGTTCTTTGGCCTCGTCGAGCAAGACTACGAGGTTCCCAAGCACCTGCTCTCGATGCTCGGCATCAAAGGGGCAAACATCAAAACGGCGAACATAAAGATGGCCGGCGTTTCTACGGCGCCGCGGTTCTCTACACCCTCTGTGAAAACGGCGAGCCTGCACACCGCAAACGTCGCCTTCTTTGAACGAGGACTCGTCGGAGTCAACAAGGTCGCCTATTCGTAAGGCGAACCGGATGTGCAGTCTTTTATAACTCAGCGATCTCTGAAGAAGCGCTTCCATTGAGCAACTGGGGCTGTCTTACGGGTATTCGGAATAGGGCTAATAGCGTATTGCCGCTCATGCTCCACAGGCAATCTGCTGCTGCGCGCGAAACGGACCTGCTGTTTTGCAAATCAATTGAGTCGTTCCAAAATCGTGAACCGAGGGGTTGATTCGTCCAAGTCGCGTACGAATCAACCCCTCGGCGTGGTGCGACACGCAACGGCAGCGCTCGTATTCAATTAGTCAAAGAGCGGGAACGTCGCGTTGGATTCGATAACGGGCTAAAGTCTGATATGGATGACGCCGATACTGCTGGCGATCAGAACAAGAGCTATCAAGGCTACAACGGCTGCCAAAACTACGTGCAAAGGCTTCATTTATGTCTCCTGCCAAACATGATAGAAACGAATAAAACAGCTGCTGATAAAATACCATCAGCAGTCAAACCACCCAACAGCATGAACGAGGCTTGTTTTGGAACAGGACAAACACGAAGAGGGCGTTCGTCACAGATCCGCCTCCGAGCACGATGAGCGTCAAGGGCAATCTCTAGAAGAGGCGGCTCAGAAGGAAAAAGGGCGAGGAAAGAGCGTCTTCGGCTTTTTCGGAAAGCTCTCACTCAAAGCCAAGCTCGCCGTGTTTGCCGTAGCCGCAGTGATCGCCATCGGCTTCTTCGGCTTCGCCCTCCCTTGGATGACAGACAACCACGAGACGCAGTACCTCGCGACATCGGACCTCAAATCGGCCGTCGACATCGACAGCCTCTCCACGATCGACTACACGTACCACGGCATCGCCGAGAAGCACGGTAAGTTCCTCTGGCAGGATCGCGTGGACTATCGCGTTAAATACGAGGCTCACATCCGCGCATCCTACACGCTGAGCGACATCCAGTTTGGGATCAACGAGGAGGATAAAGTCGTCACCGCGTATCTCCCCGAGGCGCAGATTGGCGACCCCCAGCTCGACAACAGCAAGTTCGGCTACCTCCCCGAGAGCGCAACAGCGGACATGAAGGACGTCATCGCGCTTTGCCGCGAAGACGCCGCGAACGACGTCGACAAGGAAGAGATAAAGGAGCAGGCGGAAGCGAGCCTGAAGGACACCGTCAAAGCGCTGACCCTGCCGCTTCTCGGCGATGAATACCAGCTCGAATTCAAGCCGATCGCCGAGTACAACGAGGGGGCCGATCTCAATGCGTAAACCATGGCTTGCCTGCCTCGCCCTCGCAGCAGCGCTGTCGCTCTCCGCGCTTTCCGGTTGCGCCAAAAGCAGCGAAACGCCCGATTTCTCGGGCTATACCGAGATCGCGGAGCTCGCCACTGTCGAGTGCACGTTCCACAACGTCGCTGAAGTCTACAACGACGGCACAAACATGCTATTCGGGATAAACGTGGGATACAAGAAGGCTTGGTTCGAGTACGACGGAACGGTCCAGCTGGGCGTCGATGTCTCCAAGGTTCGAATCGACGGGCCGGATGCGAACAACGTCGTCACCATCACGGTTCCCAACGCGCAGGTCATCGGCCAGCCACAGGCCGACGAGAGCACCTTCTCCGATATCCACAGCGACACCGGGCTGCTGACCCCCATTACGACGGTCGACCAGTCTATCGCGCTGGAAGAAGCGCAAAAAGAGATGAAGGAGAGTGCCGAGGCCAATTCGACGCTGATGAACGGCGCCCGCGAAAGGGCGAAAACACTTCTGAGCCAATACGTCACAAAGATTGGCGATCTGCAAGGAGTGAAGTACGAGGTCCAGTTCAAGGATGCCGAATAGGTTGGCTTTAGGGCTAAGTCGATCTTGAGAGGGACTGCGAAAGCGGCCCCTCTTTTTCAGTTGCCAACTGATTTGCGGGCAGCTTGAAATAAAGCGGCAATAAGGCCTCCTAGCTCGGTTCTTTCGCTCGGTTTCTAAAGCGCTTTGAGGTCGTGCATAAGGTCGAAAAAGAAGCCGCCTGCTACGATTCTTTCAGTTATCGCTCTTACGCATCCCATCTGACCTGCGGAAATACAAGACAATAAAGCCGCTGGCTACGATTCACTTAGTTAAACAGGTGCCGATGAAGAAAATCAGCCATTTTGGCATCCATTTCAGGCTGTTCTGAACCTCAAAACCTGCCCGTTTTTGTCCCTGGACAAAAACGAAACTGCGGGCTCGCGGTTTCGAAATGGTTTGCGGATTTGTCCCAGGATTTGTCCCAAACGCCCACGCGAAGCCACGCGACGGGATTTGACGGCAAGACACCTAAAGCTGACGACCCAACTGGAGTTGACTGGAATGGCACAACGGCAAACGAACGTGAAAGAGTGGGAGTAGGGAAATAGCCCATTTCATCTGGTCTCATCCTGTACGCCTGGTAGCGGTGGCTAGCAACCAGTGCCCTGTATTGGACGAAGCCACCGGGACTTTTGGGGAGTGACAGACGCGAATAAGCCCCGAGACCTTCGGATTTCGGGGCTTATTTCATGGGTGTTAACCTGCGGAAATAATCTTCATACAGCGATTTGAGTGTGACTTACTACTCTTACCCACCAGTTGTACATTCATGCTTAATATTAGATAATATTAAGCGCGTTAGTACACATGTGAGAGGAGAAAAGACGGACACTCTGTTGGACATAGCCACAAGCTGCAACGGCTACGTTACCTCTGCGCAGGCAACAGACGCCGGTATCCCCCGACGCAAGCTTACAGATGCCGTGAGCGCTGGCAAGCTCGTTCGGGTGGATCGCGGCCTCTACGCGCTTCCTGATGTATGGGAGGACCCCCTCTACATCACCCAGCGCCGCTTCTCCCGCGGCGTCTTCTCAGACGACACGGCGCTCTTCCTCCACGGCATGACGGACCGTGCACCATTCGCGCCGACGATGACCTTCCCCAGGAGCTACAACGCAACCGCAGCCAGGGCAGCTGGAATCATATGCCGCACCTGCGCCGATGATGTCCTCGATCTGGGGCTCTGCGATGTAAAGACTGAGTACGGTAACGCGGTCAGAGCCTATGACGTCGAGAGGACGCTCTGCGATCTTGTGCGCGGCCAGGGCACTCCTGATGCCCAATTGGTCACCCCAGCGATGAAATCCTACGTGCGAAGCAAGATCTGTGACCCCATGAAGCTCGTCGAGTACGCGCGTGCTCTCGGCGTTGAGGCAAAGATCCGGAACTACCTGGAGGTGCTGCTGTGAGGACAAAGAACGCGATGCAGCTCAAAGCGCGCATCAACGCCCGAGCGAAGAATGTAGGCATTTCCGCGCAGTCCATGATGCAAAACTACCTTTTCGAGAGATTCCTCGAGCGCCTCTCGAAATCCAAATGGCGCAGCAACGTCGTCATCAAGGGCGGCATGCTCATCTCCTCTCTCGTGGGGGTGGCATCCAGGACGACGATGGACCTCGACACAACCATCACCGGCTTCACGCTGACGCATGAATCTGCCGAGAAGGTTTTTCGCGAGGTGGCCGCCGTGAGCGTGGATGATGACTGGAGCTTCGAGTTCGACCGCACCGAGGACATCAGGGAGGCCGACGACTACCCGGGCATACGCATACATCTCAAGGCGATATATCCACCGATGTCGGTACCACTCATGATTGATGTCACCACGGGCGACAGCATAATCCCGGGCCCCATCGCCTACAACTACCCGCTCCTGTTCGACGAGGGAAACGTTCGGCTGATGTCCTACCCGCTCGAGACGGTGCTCGCCGAGAAGCTCGAGACCGTCGTTTCGCGAGGCGTGACCAACACCCGCCCGCGCGACTTTTACGACATACACCTGCTATGGCGAACCAAGGGTGACAGTTGCGTTATCTCGACATTGTACGAAGCGCTCGAGGCCACGTGCGCTAAACGCGGCAGCGCCGAGCGGATGAAGCGTTGGCAGGTAGTCCTCGACGAAGTCTCAGCCGACCAGACGATGCTTGCGCTCTGGGGCAAATACATGAAGAAGAACCCCTACGCATCTGGCATAGAGTTGGCGCAGTGCTGCGAGACCGCGAGGAAGATACTAGGAGCGGCAATATGAGCGGGAGTGGCCAGATAGACTATCTTAATGAAGAGAGAAACAGGAATCCTCAGTTATGGCCGATAATTAAAGGGCTACTGGCCCTGCTTGTGATTGTGCTTATCGCTGCATGTGGAACTGCAGTCCTGATTAATCTTGCTGGCCCTGGAGTCGCGGCCTTCTTTGCATCTCTTTCGACTCTGGACTCTGCAATTGTAGTCGCGCTAATAACCGCAACGGTATCCGTGATTACGTACGTTTCTGGTAACGTTGCGAGCAATATCATGAAACGCAACGAGTATTTGCGTATGCATCGTGAAAAGCCATACATGCAGCTCATTTCGATGTTCTACGACTTTCAGTCCCAGACCAAAACGGGCAAGGAATTCACTCAAGAAGAGCTGATCAATCTATTCAACCAGTTTACGAAAGAGTTGACTCTTTGGGGCTCTTCCAAAGCGATTAAGGCTTGGGGGAATTGGCGGGTTGCCTCTTCTAGGGGTCATAATGACCCCAACGACTTGTTGTTCGGAATGGAAAAGGTCCTTATACAACTCAGAAAAGACATGGGGCTGAAGCGAGGGATTGCAGAGGGGGATTTGCTTCGTTTGACCGTAAATGACATTGATGATTACATCGGCCAGAACAGGCGTGATTGATTGGCCAATAACAGTATCGCTTTTCAGTAGTCTTCCAATTCTTATGGTGGGGATCTTCTGTCGCTCGGTGGGCCTGTAGGCCGACGTCTTTGACGCGCGCGGGTAGCCCGCGACCTGCGGCACGTTCATAGGCCGTCGGGCAGGTCGTTCGCTTCGGATGTCGAGGAGGCGGTAGGTCCCCGCATCCCCGCCCCGGCATTCTCGCGTCCTTCCGCATCATTATCCGATATTCCCTGATGAACCGGGAACGCTTCGCGTGGCATCTGGAGGATGTCGCCTTTCATGGAGTGGCTTACCGTCCTCTCGTCTTGCATCTGGTGCACTTAGGTCGCAAGTAGGCCCAAGGGGTCGCGTCCCCTGGACGGACAAGCAGAGAGATGCCTGTTGGGAGGCGCGTACGCAAAGACACGCGGGGCGTTAGGCCACGCTAAGGCTCGCTAGGTTGTGGATCGGTGAAAAGAACGAGTCTATGAAACTGCCGCTCGGCGCCATCTCCATGTTGCGATATATGAGCGGCGGTAAAATTTTGAATGTGAATACTGACAAACAATGGGGGCGTCTATATGCAGAGGAAATCTATGCTCGCAAAGCAGCATTCACAAGTTCCACCTCAAGGTGGTGTTCATAATGCCGTTTCCCACGTTGGAGATTTTTTTGCTGGACACTGTACAAGATGCGGTCCACGATCGGCTGAACGATGAGGTCTTGGACGCGAGCAATAGGGTTTACGAGGAATGCCTATCTCGCCAAGATTGTTAACGCGCTTCGTGTGCATTGGGATCTTAATGAGGAAGAAGCCATCGATTGCCTAGGGTATGAAAAGACCGAGGGAAAGCCGAACCGAAATCAAGAGAGATACCTGCTGCTGGAAGTCGGTCTTAAGCGGGATGAAGCTTGCGAGATTGCATTAAGGAGTCGCGAAATTTTTGATGAGGATTTAAGCCTGAGCACGCTAAGTGCCGAGGAGCTGTATAGGCGCATTCAAGAAAGGGCTTGCTATGAAGATTAGAAGCGTCGAGATAACGAATTTTCGCGGATATGCAAGCGAAACCGAAGTTGCAATGGATGACCTCACTGTTTTCGTAGGGAAAAACGATATTGGCAAATCATCTGTTCTGGAGGCGCTTGATATTTTCTTCAACGACGGTAAGGGCGCAGTGAAGTTCGACAAATCAGATATTAACGTCGAAAACCAAAAGGGCGGCGACCAGGAGGCTTCCATTGCTGTCGTATTTGCAGATCTTCCAGACGAGATTGTTATTGATACGACAGCAAAAACAAACTTAAAGGATTCGTATCTGCTCAATGGCGAAGACAAGCTTGAGATTGTCAAAAAGTACAAGGGGACTGGTGCCCCAAAGGTCTACATAAAGGCATTGCACCCTACGAATTCCGGGTGCTGCGACTTGCTTCTAAAGAAAAATGCCGATCTAAAGAAGCTAGTAAAGCAATACAAGCTCGAGGAAGAGGTGGACACAAAGAGCAATGTCTCAATGAGGGCTGCCCTTTGGAGTCACTTCTCAGACGACCTCAAACTGCAGGAAATCGAAATCGATATCTCAAAAGAAGATGCGAAAGCAATTTGGAGCAAGCTTTCAACTTATATGCCCGTTTATTCCCTATTCCAAGCTGATCGCGAAAACAGCGATAGCGATAGCGAGGTGCAAGATCCGCTTAAGGAGTCGGTCAAAGAAGTCCTGAACGACCTAGCCTTGAAAGAGGAGCTTGACGAAGTGGCGCAAAAAGTCCGAGAAAAGCTGCAAGAGGTAGCTAATCGTACCGTAGACAAGCTGAAGGAAGTTGATCCTGAAGTCGCGAGTAGCCTTGATCCGGTAATACCCGCAACGGAGAGCTTGAAATGGGCGGATGTCTTCAAAAATGTCTCTATCACTGGGGATGGAGACATTCCGATAAACAAGCGTGGCAGTGGCACTAAGCGTTTAATCCTGCTGAGCTTCTTCCGCGCTGAGGCGGAGAGAAGGCTTGCCGAATCTGAGACGAACGGAGTGATTTACGCGATTGAAGAACCAGAAACGGCCCAGCACACCGAAAATCAGAAGAAACTAATAGAGGCACTCCAAGAGCTGTCAAAAATTGATGGCGTGCAAGTCATACTAACGACCCACAGCCCTTACATAGTCAAACACTTGGAGTTTGAAAACCTCAGGCTGATTGCGAAGGGCAACAATCCTGGTGATAGGAAAATTTCCAAGGTGCTACCTGGGCAGCTGAGGTATCCATCACTAAATGAGGTTAACTTCATTGCCTTCAACGAATCGACCGAGGAATATCATGATGAGCTGTATGGAGCCATCGAAGAAAACGAATGGTTGGGGGAATATAAGAGCAACAAACAGCTGGTCCCTTACAAGAAAGTTTGGAAGGGTTCAGTAATGCCTATGGAAATACCTTTAACGGAATACATCCGCCATCAGATTCATCATCCTGAAAACAAGGAGAACGAAAGATATACACTCGAACAGTTGCATGAATCGATTTGTATGATGAGAGATTTCATTAAGCAAAAGCGAAGCGAGAGCGACGAGGAATCAGCAGAGTAACTTAATCAAAATCGTTCTATGGACCTGTCGTTTATCATGCCTGGACACTTACTTTGGTCGGTGTCCAGGCATTTTAAGAGAGCTGTCATATGTGTTCAATATTGTCTATGTAGTTACCCCGGACGCGCAAATTAGCGCCCCCCAGTTCAGGGCCGTCACTCTTCACTCAATACCCGTCACTCTTCGGTCGGCATGCGCCCCATCCCGCCGGTGCCGTTTCCACCCATGCAGTCAGTTGCACGCAATAAAATGCGTTTGAGCAGATCAAGCATGCCACTCTTAGTTCGGGCGAAAACATTCTCCCCAGGTGACTACGGAGCATGTAGCCACCGCCGACTACAGGGTGACCACACTGTTTTCACGATAGGCGAGTGGAGGAAACCCATCTCAACCAATCCGTCGGCTATATAGCGATCGAGTGGGAATAGATTTTTTGTCCAAAAATCATCTGTTAAGGGGGTACTTTTTACGATTTTCTAAAAAAGTACCCCCTTAAAAAGCCATTCAACTATCTTCCAGTGCGAGTCCGCGGACTTTGCTTACAGGTCTCTGCTATCTGCATCTTCAATTGATACTGACTCGAATACTATCTATAATTCTGGCTAACAATATAGGAGGTCAGAAATGACGGCATTGACGATGGGGCTCTCAGAGGCCAAGAATAATTTCTCTCGTGTGACGGCAGAGGTGAACAGGACGGGCAAGTCAGTCACCATCTTGAAGAACAACAAGCCCTGGGTCGTAATCCAACCGGCTCGGGAGAATAGCAACGCCACGGACGTGGCAGTCGACTTTATGGACGAGTACGCAGATGTGTTCGAAGAGCTTGCCAAGTGAGCGTCCTAGCCTTCTCCAAAGAAGATGTCCTGGCTATCCACGCGTCTGCAATCGAGCGGTTTGGCGGGCTTGATGGCTTACGCGACGAGGGGCTCCTCGACTCGGCGTTAGCGCAACCGCTCCAAACCTTCGGTGGAGCAAACCTGTACCCAAGCGCTATCGACAGGGCGTGCAGATGCGCCTTCGGCATCATATCCGACCCCCGTTTCTCGATGGCAACAAGAGAACAGGCGCCGCCCTGCTCGGCACATACCTCAGGATGTCTGGCATTGGCTTCAGGCCTGACCACGCAGCCTTCCTCAAGGTCATGCTAGGTGTTGCGGATGGGTCGGTAGGCTACGATGCGCTCGTCGATTGGGTTGAAAGCGTAGTGGCATAAAGCGCTCCGTGACCTGCGGCACATCCATGAGGCCATTCGCCAGGTCGCTTGCTTCGGATGTCGAGGAGGCGGCAGATCTTTAGTTTCTCTGCCCCGGCATCCTCGCGGCCTTCCGCATCATCATCCGATATTGCATGGGGTGCCGGGAACGCGCCGCGCGGCATCTGGGGGACGCCGCCTTTCGTGGGATGGCGAACCGTCCTCTCGTCTCGCATCCTTTGCCCTCGGGTCGCAACGAGGCCCAAGGAGTCGCGTCTTTTCGACGTGACAAGCAGAGAGATACCTGTTGGGAGGCGCGTGCGCAAAGACACGCGGGGCGTTAGGCCACGCTAAGGCTCGCTAGGTTGTGGATGAGCGGATATTCAGCTATCTACCGACGAGATAAAATTAGATTCGACGAATAAAAGAAGGGATTGTCTTGGCTAAGACTACGAACAAAACGAGCAGTCTCACAAGCGAGGAGATCCTTGGGCGCTTCGTTGTACGCGCGCGGAGAGTCGAGGATCATTCGCTAGTCAAAAATGGGGATATCGAGCGCTACGCCACTCCCAGGATGACGTTTAGCGTAACCGAGACTGGCAGCGCGAGTACTCAGCATCACGTATGCACCGATGAGAAGGCTATAGAATCACTTGCGACGAGGCTGCGTCCCTTCATCGTAAGGAGCGAGCCGATATATCTGCCAAAGATACTCGATGCCATTTGCGCTCAAGCGCCCGGCGAAGCACTCTCGGAAAACGAAGCCGAGGTTTTGGAAACCACGAAGAGCTGGTTCTCCCATCGTTACGAGAAAAAAGACAGCGAACGCTACGGGGTCCAGCTTATAGGGAGAGACGGTGAGCTCCTGACTAGCCTGCTCTCTGACGCGCTACTTGCAGAGGCCTGGATTTACACGGATGCAGTGCACGCCGACCCGAAGGGAGAAAAGGCAGAGGCGCAAAAGCTTAGCTACTCTGATCGCTATAGGGCAGCTTCCTCGTACTCCTGCGAATTTGCCAGTGTAATCGTAAATTTGCTCAACCTTGTTCGCTCGCTCTCGGAAAGGAGTCTGCTTCAAGTGCCGGATTCTGCCTGGACCGAACCCGCGTCTTATGCCGAAGCGGATAAAAACGACCAAGAGCAGATTGCCGCGGGTTCAGCGTATGTCTTTCCAATAGGGACCGAAATTCCCGCAGGAGCTAATCCCGAAGACATCCCAGGTGCGCGCAAGGCGACTCCTGCAGTGATGCTCAGACTGCAGCATCCTGAGAGCTCTGCGACCGTAATATCGTTCGATATTAGCCAGAAGCACGCAAGCTGTTACGAGGCGATTTACAGCAGTAAAGACGGGTTTCTGGTGTTTTGCATCGATGAAATCGGCAAGCTGATGATTTCAAAGGAGGCTATGGCTCAAGGAGGCGGGCCAGTTGGTTCAATTTCTTTTGCAGCAAGCGAGTCGCACCAATCTGAGGCTCACGATTTCCTCGCATCAATAGCTCCACCAAACATCTTCGGCCTTAAATTTATATTTGAGGGAAAGCCGATATTTGCGCTTTTGCAGCCGTCGAAACGTATTGCGGCAACAACAAAATAGGATTTATTCGAACCGTGATATAGCTTGAACAATTGGTGTAGTCACTTCGATGTCGCCAAATTGCATTCCCCAGCCCAGAGGCGTCGCTCTTCAGTCGGAAATCGTCACTCTTGGGTCGGGGAGCGCCCCACCCTGTCGGCGCCGTTTCAGCCCATATAGCCAGTTGCACGCAATCTAACTGCGTTTTCGCAGGTCAGGGCTGTCACTCTTCGGTCGAGCAAAAATACTCTCCCCAAGTGACTGCACGGTTTTCGCGACAGCAGAGCGACAATAACCGCAGGTCAGACGATGTGCTGACTACACGGAAATGGCTGATGTAACCATCGAGTGGGAGTAAACCGTTTACTATATTCCTTTAGCTTAGCAACTAGTCGCATCTTTTAGCATCTATTCGATTCGGCAGTCTCGTCTCGGGGCTGCCATTTCTCATTCAAGCACATTTCGATTTTGCGAGCTTGCGGCGCGAGGCGCTAGATCGCGGCGAGCCTACTGTAAGCCACCTTTGGCCAAAATAATTAACATGGCGTTCCAGAACTGGGAGGGCTTTGTTCTTTCACTTCGCCTTCGAGCGATATAATGAACGTGTCATATTTGCCTTGTCGAAGCATGTCGACATTAACGGTTGCTGGCCATGAAGCATGGACATATCGATTCGCTTGATCGCTTCGTCTGGTTTAGACTGGCTTTCGATTCTACCAACAATGACAAAATTCAAATTTATGGGAGTAAATAGTGTTGAAGGCATTAGTTGTATATTATTCATATTCAGGAATAACAAGAAGATTAGCTGAAGATATTGCGTTGATTACAGACGGAGAATTGAGAGAACTGAAACCACAAAAACCTTATTCATTTTCATACAATACAGCTGTAAAAGAAGCGAGAGAAGAAATTGAAAAAGGGTATTGCCCGCCGCTTGCAGAAGGGGTGGAACCAGTTGAGGGTGCAGAAGTAATTTTTATAGGCTCACCGAACTGGCTCAAAACTTTTGCGCCACCTGTTTTGACATTTTTGAAGACGGTTGATTTGAGCGGAAGAACAATAATTCCATTTTGCACTCATGGTGGTGGAGGTTTTGGGAGGATGATTGAGGACTATAAAAAAGAATGTAGAAATTCAATCATAAAAGAAGGGATAGCCTTAAAGGGAGACTACAGTTTTGATGAGCTTCAAAGCTGGTTAAATAATAATTTGTAAATCTCAGTTTGCCTCACATGTCACGTAGTCGTTCATGGCGGAGACAATCCGTGCTGCAACTCTTCTGCCGGGCGAAACCACTCTTCGCAAGTGACTACATGGTTTTCGCGATAGTAGAGTGACAATAACTGCAGGTCAGATGATATGCTTGCTACATGGAAACGGGCCATGCAACCATTGAGTGGGAGTAGCGGAATATGGGAATTCAATTCCCATATTTGACAGTACTGGATACCGATGGGCAATGGCCTCCCGTTGCCGGGAGGCCATCTTATGTACAAGACCCTCCCGCCCATCATCGACGAGGTGCAGCGCGCACCGGAGCTCTTCTCCCCGGTGAAATGGGTCGTTGACCAATCGGAGGAAAGGGACCGCATCGTCCTCACCGGTTCGCAAACATACCACCTCATGAAGGGCGTGAGCGAGTCTCTAGCAGGAAGGATGCGGATTCTGGAGATGCCCAGTTTGAGCCTGAGGGGGCTCTCCGGCAATTCCTCCAACCCCCATCCCTACTCGCCGACTACCTTGAGTCAGCGGAAATCAAGGATGGAGGAACCGAGACGGTGGCCGTCCGATGCGAATGCCCTCTCAAGCTGGATCTGAGGCTGCAGAAGTCGTTCAGGACGGACGGCGAGGAGGCCGTCGATGTGGAAGAGGGAAGCGATTGGATGGAAGGTATGGGATATGAAGACCTTGATCAAGGGAGCGTTCGATTCGACATTAACGAGAAGGCCCCCTCGCGAGAATCGCCGCATCAACCCGTGTAGGCCTCGTCTGCTCGATTGGCGAAATCCTGGGAAGCGAGCCATGACTCTTCTTCAGGGGTCTCCGGAACGTCGATCCTCTCGATCTTGAATATCACCGGCCTCGTGCCGTCGTTGCAGCAGGCGATCATCATGCGCTCGTCGTTTGTCCAGCGATGCATGATAGACCCACCTTGGAGCGCGGTGTAGACGTAGCGGCTGATCGCATCCCATGCCTCGCCGCACGGAAAGTCCCCACCGCCTGCGAGCGTCCCTTTTCCCAGACGGTAGAAGCTATCGTTCTCCGGCGTCCGCTCGAAGGTGAAGACCTGCCCCGCTTCGAAGCAGGGGCATGGGCCGCTTTGCGGATTCGCCAGGTACTTCTCCTGCAAGTCGGGAAACACCTTGGTCTTCAGGACCGTCACCTTGCATTTGTACTGCATCGATAGACCCCTCGTCAGTCAGTTTGCGCTACTCTTAAATGAAGCTTGCAGGGCCGTAAATGGGTTTCTTCAAGACCTCTTTACCCGTCATCGTGACTCGAAAAAGCGCATTAGGGGGGCGCGGTCCCTGGAGTGGGAAGGGTAAATTGGACACCAAGTCATCTTAACCTCTCCGACCTCCCCGGACCTTCGCGGTCCAAGTTTCCGTCCGCATCCCATTTGTTAGATTTTTATATCATATTGACTGTTGAAAAGCTTTCTTTGCTTTGACACTGTAACCCCTGAAAGGATGTCTTACGAAACGGCGTCAAATGCTGTTGGCGTGCGCACCTACTCTGGTGATTTCCGTAACAGCAGCACTCACCGCATGTTCCTCGGAAAACAAGGAAACCACCGCTGAGAGCAACAGTTCAGCCGAACAAGTCGTAGGCGTTTGGGAGGCATATGATATTTATGATCCCAAGCAAGGCACTATGACCGAGGCAGGATACTCTAAGATCAGCGAATAGTTCCAGGCAATATATGCCTTTAATTTCGCTGAAGACGGCACCGGTTCGTTCATTCGCTTCGGTGTACGGAAACCATTTACTTGGACTGTTGACGGTGACGGCAAGATCACCGTTACCCTTGAAGGAACCGCAGGCGCTTTCACAGGTCAGATCGATGCAAGCACAGGTAGGCTAAGACTTAAGGGCCCGGATGAGACGGATGCCGAGCTTAAGCAAGTTTCAAAAACTCCAGGGCCTCTTGTGAGCCCTCAGGGCCGGAGCGTTTTGCGATACTCGCTGGGGAGCATACCGACCTCACGCCTGAACAGCTCCGAGAAACGGCTTGTGCACGTGTAACCTACAGAGCGCGCGATCTGCTCGATGGTGAGATCAGGCTGTCTGAGCAGAAGTTCGGCCTGCGACATCCTCCGTTCCTGGACATAGCCCGTCACAGTCTTGCCATTCGCCTTCTTGAACGTCTCCTTGAATTTGGTGGGGCTCATGCAGGCTATGGCCGACAGGTCGGCAATGCGCAGGACAGACGAGCAGTGGTCGTCGATATAGCGCACGACATCCTGGATCCTCGCCCAGTCAGATGAGCTGACGGGCTTGCGGGTGCTTGCGCGCGGCTGCCTCGTGCCTTCCACGATAAGCCCCATCGCCTCGAGGACCTTACCCTCGTAGTACAGCGCGCTGTGGCTCTGACCACCGGGCACAGGCCATAGCTTGGCGAGGAGAGCCTTCAATTCCAGATGCTCCCCATCGTTTCCGAGCGAGACGAACGCTTCCTCGACGCTCGCGAACCCGCCGGGATACTCTTTTTCGAGGAACCGCCTGGAAAACTCATGCGACACCTCGATTGAGATGCTTTGAACGGGTATGCCGGCATGCGCAATGCCCTTCCATGGCTCTCCCTTGAAGCTCTGGCCCCAGAGGCTGTTCGGCCTGAGCTTGCGGTAGGGGTTGAACTCCTCTCCTGAAATCGACTTGAAGCATGTGATCGTGAGATAGTCAGAGGTCTCGGAACTCATGACGAAGTCGTCGTCCATGACGAAGTCGTGGATGCTGATGCTCCAATCGGCTTCTTGAGGCGACAGGAAATGAAACCATCCTCGACATGCGCCCTGCCCAGACCGGTACGATCTCCACAGCTCTTCGAAGCCATCGGGCGACGGCACGGGCGAGAAGCCGGTATCTCCCAACATCTTCTCCTGAAACGCCTTCTCCATTTTCCGTCCCTTCGTCATGTGGCGTTGAGACAGGACTTCACGTCGATCAGACGGAAAATCAGCCTAAATACCCGATAGACCATGCTCAAACATATACTCGCAAGATAAAGATAGCCAAAGCTAATATTTTTTGAAAGGACAGAGATGGGCCAGCAAGAAACAGCGGGGAAGGGCACGGGAAGGCTTGCGGCACGGGACCTTGTCACGGTGGGCATATTCACGGCGCTCTACCTGGTGTTCATGATGGTGGGCGGCGCGTTCTTCGCCCCCAACCCCGTGCTCACATTCTGGATGCCGGCTGCGGTGGCCTTGCTCACCGGACCGATCTACCTTCTGCTCATTGCCAAGGTGCCCAAGCACGGGCCGCTCATCGTCGTGGGCGTCGTCGAGGGGCTGCTCCTTTTTGCGACGGGCATGTACTGGGGCTGGGCGGTGGCCTGCGTCGTCCTGGGCATAGCTGCCGATATCATAGCCGGCATCGGCCGGTTCAGGAGCAAGGCGCTCAACTTCACGGCGTTCGTCGTCTACTCGCTTTCCCCCATGGGATCCTATCTTATGCTCTGGGCCAACCCGACGGGCTATGCTTCATACCTGGTGGGCAAAGGAGCCGAGCAAGCCTATATGGACACGATGATGTCCACGGCGACCGACTGGATGCTGCCTGCGATGGTGCTTGCCACCGTGGCCTGCGCCATCATAAGCGGGCTTCTGGGTATGCGCCTGCTGCACCGCCAGTTTGAAAAAGCCGGAATCACAGCCTAGGCGCACGCGTATGCCCAAAACGCGGAAGATTCCTGGAGCATCCCTGAGAAGAGATGGGACGCCGGGGAGGGGCGTGCGCCTCGATCCACGCGCCAAGCTCGCGTCAATCGCCGCCATGGCCGTCGCGGTGGCGCTGGCACCGAATATGCTTTGCGACTTCGCGCTCATGGGATTTGCCTTCGCCTTTGGAAGCATGTTGGGGCAGCTCCGGGTCTCTGCGGCCATGCTCGTTCTATATGCGCTGTTCATAACGCTCGCGCAGTTCGTCCCATACTTGGATGACGTGGGCCTGCGCACCATGTTCTCCTCGTTTCTTCTCCTGATGCGCAAGGTGTTCGCCTGCGGGCTCATGGCGTACGCCACGGTGAAGACCACGCACATAGACGAATTCATGAGCGCGCTGACGCGGATGAGAGTGCCCCGTGCGGTGACGATTCCTCTGGCCGTCGCCCTTCGCTACGTGCCGACCGTGCGCGAAGACTGGGGGTTCATCAAAGACGCCATGCGCATGCGCGGCATATCGCCAAGCCCGCTGGGGTTCATCCAGGCGCCGATGCGCACCATCGACTGCATCTACGTCCCCCTGCTCATGAGCGCGAGCCGCGCCGCCGACGAGCTTTCCATGGCCGCCGTGGCACGTGGCATTGAAAACCCCGTGGCGCGCACCTGCTATCTGCATATAGAGCTGCGGCGCGCGGATCTCCTGACGTTCGCGGCATCCCTCGCCGTCGTTGCGAGCATGCTCGTGATCAGGGCGGGCGCATGATCTCCTTCAGGCATGTCTCCTTCTCCTACGGCACGTCCCCCGCGGCCGATAACGCGGGGGTCAGGGACGTGTCGCTGTCCGTTGCTCCCGGCGAAGTCGTCGTGCTCTGCGGACGGTCGGGCTGCGGCAAGTCGACCCTGCTCAGACTCGCAAACGGCCTCGTGCCTCGCTTCTTTCCAGGAGAGAAGACCGGCCACGTCATGCTCGACGGCACCGACGTGGACGACCTTGCCACCTGGGAGATAGCGCAGCGGACGGGCTCGCTCTTCCAGAACCCACACACCCAGTTCTTCAACGTGGAGACCACGGGCGAAGTTGCGTTTGGGCTGGAGAGCGCGGGGTGGCCCGAAGGGAAGATCCGCCCCCGCGTGAGCGAGACCTTCGAGGAGCTTGGCCTTTCCACGCTGGCAGACCGCAGCATCTTCGAGCTTTCGGGCGGCGAACGCCAGAAGATCGCCTACGCGAGCATCTGGGCCCAACATCCCGCGAACCTACTGCTGGACGAGCCCACGAGCAATCTCGATCTGACCTCGATAGACGCCATGACGGCATTCGTGGGACACGCCAAGGAAAGAGGCTGCGCGATTCTCGTTGCCGAACACCGGCTCTCCTGGCTCGCCAACATCGCCGACAGGTACGTGTACCTGGAGAAAGGGAGCGTGGGGCGCGTCATGGAAGCGGCGGAGTTCGCGTCGCTCGACGCCCGGGAGGTCGAACGGATGGGGCTGCGCGCCCGCAGCACAGGCGAGATAGCCCCGCGCGCGAACCCTTCCGTGAACACGGATTCCCCTCGCGCGGGCGACGCGCTGCTCGCGACGCGGGCTCTCTCGGTCTCCTATGGTGCGGCCCCCGTCCTGCGCGGCGCGGCACTGGAGCTGCGCGCGGGCGAAATCGCGGCGCTGGTCGGCCGCAACGGAGCGGGCAAGACCACGCTGTGCCGGGTATTGTGCGGGTTCGAGCGTCGGACGCGGGGAGAGATCCTGCTCAATGGCACGACCGCCGCGCGCAGGGAACGCGTGCGCGTCTCGTCGATGGTGTTCCAGGATGTCAACTACCAGCTGTTCGCCGAGAGCGCGACCGAAGAGGTGACCTTCGGCCTGCCTCGGCGCAAGGCCGAGAGCGTGGACGTTGCGCGCGTCCTGTCCGAGCTCGACCTCGTCGCCTTGGGCGATCGGCACCCGGCCACCCTCTCGGGCGGGCAGAAGCAGCGTCTGGCCGTCGCGGCGTGCGTCGCCGCAGGAAAGCGCGTGCTCGTGTTCGACGAGCCCACGAGTGGCCTCGACCTCGACGGCATGCGACGTATAGCCCGGCTGCTCAGACGGCTCGCGGATCAGAGCCGTGCGCTCCTGGTGGTAACGCACGACCTGGAGCTCGTCGCGTGCGCCTGCGACCGGGTGCTGTGTGTGGAAGACGGCGCGCTACGCGCTCCGCTCGCGACCGCCGAGCAGTTCGATGCCGTGAAAGCTCTGATGGGTTCGGTCGTTTCCCGGTAAGGAGGATCTTCGTGGAAATCAGGAGGGGGGCAGACCCCGTCGCCCTCGTGTTCGCGTGGGCGGGGCGGCACCGGAGGTACCTGGTCGCCTCGGTTGTGTGCGCCACGCTGTCGGGCCTCTTGGTCGCAGTGCCCTATCTCGCCGTGTTCGATGTCATGAGCGCCGTCTACGGAGGCACGGCCACGGCCGACGCGATAGCGGTAGACGTCGCCATTCTCGCCGTGGGAATAGCCCTGCGCTTCGTCCTCTTCGCCTTCGCGGGCACGCTTTCGCACAAGGGCGCCTATGGGACGCTCTTCGACGTGCGCTGCCGCATCCTCGAACGTCTCTCGAAGGCCCCGCTCGGCGAGATGGACGAGCGCAGCACGGGCAAGATCAAGACGGTGCTCTCCGACGACGTGGAGAACCTCGAGCTCCTGCTCGCGCACAACCTGCCCGAGGCCTTGATGTACGGCGCAGGGCCCGTCGCGACCTTCGCCTTCCTGCTCTTCGCGAACGTGCCGCTCGCCTTGGCCACGCTCATCCCCGCCATTGCGGCGCTGGCGGTGCTCGTGTCGCTTTTCAAGGTCATGAGCTCGATCATGGGCCGTGCGACGAAGTCGCTCGAGGACATGAACTCCGTCATGGCGGAATACGTGAGCGGCATGCGCACCGTCAGGGCGCTCGACATGGGCACGCGTTCATTCGGGCGTTTCAGGAAGGCGGTGGACGAGGAAAACGCCGTGTGGTGCGAGATATCGCGTAAGACCGGCCCGGGATTCGCCTCCTACGTCATCATCATCGAAGCCGGGTTGCTCATCATGGTGCCGGCAGGGGCGTTCATGTTGACGAACGGCGCCATCGATGTCTCCACCTATCTTCTGTTCGCGTTCGTCGGATCGCTCTACCTCACCGAGATAAGGCTCCTGCAGAGCTTCGCCAACAAGCTCTCCCAAGTCTCCGCCAGCGCCGAGCGCGTTCAGGAGCTTTTGGATATCCCTGTGTTCGGCGGAGGCGTTCCGTTTCCTGACGACGCCTCCATCCGCCTCGACGGAGTGTCGTTCTCCTATGCCGATGACGCGCCCGAGGTGCTGCACGATGTCTCGCTCGACGTGGCGGTGGGCGAGCGGATCGCCATCGTGGGCGCGTCCGGCTCGGGCAAGTCGACCCTCATCCAGCTGATAGGGCGTTTCTACGACGTGACGTCGGGCAGCGTCTCCATCGGCGGTATCGACGTGCGACGCATCGACTACGACGACCTGCTGGCCCACGTGTCGGCGGTGTTCCAGAAGACCTTCCTTGCCAGCGGAACCATCCTGGAAAACATCCGTATGGGATCGGATGCCACGCTCGACGAGGTGCGTGCGGCCGCGCGGCGCGCGCAGGCCGACGACTTCATCCAGGCGCTGCCGCAAGGCTACGACACGCGCATGGGCACGTTGGGAGGTCGCCTTTCCGGCGGAGAGCGCCAGCGCATCGCTATCGCCCGCGCCATCTTGAAAGACGCCCCCATCCTGATCCTCGATGAAGCCACAAGCGCCGCCGACCCGGAAAACCAGGTGCTCATCGACCGGGCGATCGACAACCTGTGCGAAGGCAAGACGGTGCTCGTCGTGGCGCATCGACTCGACGTGGTTGACGGCTGCGACGCCGTCGCCGTGATGGAAGACGGGCGCATCACCTGCATGGGTCCGCACGACGCCGTGCTCGAGACAAGCTCCTATTACCGCAGCGCATGGGCCGCCTGGACGCGCTCGCGCTCCATGAGCTACCGCATCGGCGAAAAGGAGGGGCGCCATGTCCGATAAGGCTCGGGATGCTGCACGCAACCCGTTCGCGAAGAACCGGGATTTCTACCTCTCGTGCATCTGCACAATCGCAGAGGGCCTGCTCGGCGGTGCGAACTTCGTGCTCATCTGGATGGTGATGCACCAGGTGTTCGCAGGCGCCGTCGAGCTCGCTGCCCTTCTGCAGATCACCGGGATGCTCGTCGTCGTCTTCGCCGCGCGTCTTGCAATCTACCGCTTTGGATACGTACGCGGGCAGGTGGGCGGCGCCCACGTGAGTCACGACCTGCGCATCGCCTTGGGCGACGCCATCAAGCACATCCCGTTGTCGCATTTCGCGAAGCGCTCGAGCGGGCAATACCTGCAGGCGCTCACAGTCAACGTGAACGATTACGAGCAGATTCTCACCCACCGCACGGGTGACATCGTGAGAGGGGCGGTGCTGGCGACGACGGTCTGCGCGTTCACATTCTGGCTCTATGCGCCGGCTGGCATCGTGATCGCATGCTCGTTCCTATCGCTCGTCCCCGCTGTCGCGCTCTCGTGGCGCCAAGTCAGGGCCTTCGGACCCCGCAAGGACGAGGTGCGCGCGAGCAGTTCGAGCGCCATCATGGAACACGTCGATGGCATGCAGACCTTGCGCGCCTACGGGGTCGCGGGCGTGCACAACCGCTCCATCGTGGAGAGCATGCGTGCGTTCTCGCACGTGAGCTACGTATACGAACGAGCGATCATCCCGGTCGGGGCCGTATGGTCCATCTTCGCGGGCCTTGCCCAGCCCCTCCTCGTGTGGATGTGCTATAGCGCATGGACGGCAGGGACGCTGCCCGTCGAATCTTTTTTGCTCATCGCCATGTTGCCCCTGTTCACCCTCAAGCTCGGAAGCGCCCTGTTCATCGACCTGACCGCCTACCGCAACCTCGAGATCGCCAGACGCAACATCGCGTCCGTGCTTGAAGAGCCTGAGGAGACTGGCAGTTTCGACGACATGCCTATGCAAGGTACGGGCATCGAGCTTGCGCACGTGGGGTTCTCCTATGGGGATGGCCCGGCCGTGCTCGAGGACTTTGATCTGACCATCCCCGAAGGAAGGCTGACGGCGCTTGTGGGCGATTCGGGCTGCGGCAAGTCAACGGTGCTCAACCTGGTAGCCCAGCTGTACCGACCCCAGAGCGGGACAGTGAGCTTCGGGGGCGTGGATGCGAGCGGCTTTGCGCCCGAGAGCGTGCTGCGCAACGTGGCGCTCGTCGACCAGGACGTCTTCCTCTTCGACGACTCGGTGATGGACAACGTGCGCTACGCCCGCCCCTCTGCAAGCGACGAGGACGTGCACGAGGCGTGCCGCCTGGCAAACGCCGACGCGTTCGTGCAAGCGCTGCCGCAAGGCTACGACACGCGGATAGGCGAGAGGGGCGGCAAGCTCTCCGGCGGCGAGCGCCAGCGGCTTTCGATTGCCCGCGCCATCCTGCGCGATGCGCCCATCGTGCTTTTGGACGAGGCCACATCGAACCTCGACATAGAAAACGAGCTCGCCGTGCGCGAGGCCGTCGCAAACTTGCTCGCCCACCGCAAGACCGTGGTGATGGTGGCTCACACGCTGCCCATTGTGCGCACGGCCGACCAGATCGCCGTCATCGACGGCGGACGAGTCGCTGAGCTGGGATGCCACGACGAGCTCATGGTGCTCGGCGGCAAGTACGCCCGCATGTGGGCGGCATCGAGCAACGGGTAGCTAGATGCCGCCCTCGCGTCGGCAAGAAAACGGCGACCCGATCCCGAAGAACGTGCGCAGGCGCAAGACGCCTTCCTCGTCGAGATCGTATTGGCCGGCGACCCCGCCCCCTCTCATCTCGGTCACCCGGTCTCCGATGATCCGCGCAAGTTCGTAGTCGTGCGTCACGACGAGAACGAATATCCCGGTGCCGGCCAGTTCCCTCAGCAACTCCGCCGTCTGCGCCATGTGGGCGTAATCAAGCCCGCTCGTCGGCTCATCGAACGCGATCACCCTCTTTCCGCAGAACACGGCGGCTGCTATGGCGCAGCGCTGCTTCTGCCCGCCCGACAACGTCAGAGGATGGCGGTCCCTCACATCCCGAAGATCCATCCGGTCAAGCACCGACTCCAGAGCGGAAGCATCGGGCCGAGCCGCCCCGAGGACGACCTCGTCCTCGACGCTGTCGCAGAACAGCTGATGGTTGACTTCCTGCATCACCTCGTAGCTGATCGGCAGCCGCTTTCTCGCTTTGGTCGACGCACCGCCAATCGCTATGGTTCCGCGCCTCTCCTTGGCAAGTCCGCATATCACCGAGGCGAGGGTCGACTTTCCCGCCCCGTTGTCTCCCACGATCATCTCGATGTGGCCCGCGCCGAACCGTGCGTCGCCGACGGAAAGGGAGCACTCAGAGCGCCGGGAGTACGAGAACGCGAGATCGCGAAGATGAATCTCGCAGGAACACGGGGGCTCTGTCGGCGCGCTTGTCCTCGGGATGTCGAACGCATCCAGCCTCACAGGTCGTATGCCCGTCTCAAGGCGCTGCTCGCGGGTAAGGCCGGCAAGCTCCTCCATGGCGTAGCTGCCGGCGACCCTCCCGCCGTCAAGGTAGACCGCACGATCGGCGATGCCTTCGAGGTACCAGGTGCGATGCTCGGCAACGAGGATCGTCTTTCCCTTCGCCTTCAGCAGGCTCAGGATGCGCTGCAACTCACGAATCGCAGGAAAGTCGAGGTTCGCCGACGGCTCGTCCAGAAGGAACACATCAGGGTCCGAGGCATAGACGCTCGCGACGGCAAGACGCTGCTTCTCACCGCCCGAGAGCTGGAAGATGCTGCGATTCATGAGGCTTTCTATTCCCAGTTCTTCTGCCGCGTTGCCGACTCTTCGAACAATCTCTGCGCGCTCCAGTCCTTGATTCTCGCAACCGAAGGCCACCTCGCTCGTGGTATTAAGGGTATAGAACTGCGTGCGCGGGTTCTGGAAAACGGTTCCCACGCTGCGGGCGATCTCGTACTGCGGGCACGATGCGGGGTCCATGCCGGCGACTTCCACCTTCCCGCTCGCCTCGCCATCGTAGAACTCGGGAATCATGCCGTTCAGCAGGCGAAGGACGGTGGATTTTCCACAGCCGCTCTTGCCGCACAGAAGAACGCATTCGCCTGCTGCCACATCGAGCGACAGAGACGAGAGGCTCGGGACGCCGGCGCCTCTATACGAGAACGTGACATCGGCTAACGAGACCGCAGACTCCTCCATCGGACTCAAAACCCCTTTCCGGCGAGGGCGAATGCCGTCACGACCAGCACGCCTGCGGCCACGAGCGCAAGGACGATCCGGTCCTGGGCATGAAAGCCTATCTCGGACAGGCTGGTGTGCGGTCCCGGGTCGTCCAGGCCGCGGCACAGGGCCGCAGCCGCAAGCTCGTCGCTTATCGTCGCCACCGAGGCGAAGAGCGGCACATAGAGGCAGACCAACGTACGGACGGGATGAACGATCCAGGCGGACGGCCCCGTCCCGATACCCCTCATCTTCATGGCCGACCGTATCGCACGCCACTCCTCGCCGATCGTCGGAAAGCAGCGGAATATCACCGATGTCGTGACGATGGCGTTCCGCGGCACCCTGCTCTTCCACAGCGCCGCCGAGAATTCGCCGACACCGGTCGTCTCCACGACCCAATACGCGACAAGGACGCACGGCAGGACTTTGCGAACCGCCACCGCTAGAAACTGCGCAAGGGACAGCGCCAAGCTCTGGCCCATCACGGGCCCGATCACGTGCTGCAAGGCCACGAGCAGGGCGAATGCCACGCAGGAGCGAAACGAGACGCCGGCCATGCCGCCGACGGCCACGAGCAGGGCGCATATGAGAAAGACCGCGCATTCGTACGGCAGCGATCGCCCGAGGAACACGGCTATGTCGAGCAGCACGAGCAGGGCCAGCTTCGTTCGCGGGTCGAACCTGAGCCCTTGATGCTCGCGCCGCTTGCCGTAAATCCTGTCAAGAACGCTCACAGGATCCCGGCGCTCTCGAGCCTGCCCGCCAGCAGCTTGCGCGCGATCAGCGACCCTGCCAGCGAGAAGACGACGATGGCAAGCATCATCGCAAGAAACATCCAATCGGGAGTGAGCGCATAGAGAGTATCGCAGAAGTCAGCGCTCATACCACGCTCGAACGTATCCTGGAAGAAGTAGTCGCGCATGAACCAGATGGGCACGAAGCCGCCAAGCAGGTTCCACGAAAAGACGGCATGGCTTGCAGCGTTCCATCTGAAGCTCTTGTACTGCCCCTTGCGGGCGATGAGCACGGCCGCGATGCCGACGGGAACCGAGACGAGGGGTGCGATGGGGATGTGGCCCGAGGCGATGAGAATGAGGCTCGGCAGGATGGCGGCGATGAAGATGGGCGTGCCCGAAGGCGACTTGGAGAGCATCGTATGGTAGACGGGCGCCGCGACCAGCGCGACGAGCTCCGGCATGAGCAGGAACAGGATCGGAACCGGCATGCATGCGACGCCGATGATGACGTAGACCGCCAGGTAGAGGGCAATGAACACGCCGGCCGATATAGCTCCCCTCGATGAGCTGTGCTTCTTCTGAGAATCCATGTCGATTTCCTTTCTCTAGGCTGTCAAATCAAGATGCTGCAGTCGATTGGCCTGTGGAATCCGTCATCGTTGCACCGCGTATACGCGTCACTCGTAAGCTCCTTCCTACCGTCCAGAACGAATTCGTTCCGATTTCCCGTTAAACGCACCGGCGGGAGCGTCCTCTCGGATGCTCCCGCCGTGGAATGATCGGCCTCACTCGCCGCTCGCGACGTCTGCTTTCCGCTCACCTCCGTCAATGAAACAGCTCCTGCGCTATCTCGAAGGCCTCTTCGGGGGAATGCTGCCCGCACTCCGGAGCGAAGCGCCCGTTATACATGACGCCCCAAAGCCCATAGAGCACGAACAGCGCACACGCCTCGGCGCTCTCCTCGTTCACGCCGAGACGGTTCTTTATCTTTTCGGTTCGCACGCCCTCGAGCATGAGCTTGGCGTAAGGGCCTGCCATGCGATCGAGCATCTGGACCATGTCCCAAAGCTTGTACGAGGCATCGGGAACCGATTCCCCCGGCTCAGGGTCGAATGACCTGACATACTCGTCGACATCATCCTCGACAAGGCTGCGCAGCACGGAGATTCTCTCGTCGAACGACCGCTCGTCGTCCTCCATGATCTCGCACTTGCGGCTCATGCGCTCGGAGATGAAATCCTCCATGACGGCGACGTAGATATCCTGCTTCGACTTGAAGTAGTAGTAGAACATGCCCGGCGCGCCCCCGACGGCATCCAAGATGTCGCGGACCGACGCGTTCTCATAGCCCTTCTCCGCGAAGAGATGTGCGGCCGCGTCCACAAGCTCCTTGCGCCGTTCGGCCGGTTTCTTGCTGTTCCTCTTCACGCGTAACCCTTCCGATCCTTCGCTCGATGCGGATAGCTGTACATTAAAGAGCAGAACGAATGTCGGTCTAAGGTTATCCTAGACTAACTATTGCTGTCAAATTGCTGCCAACGACGGCGCATGCTGCATGGATGCAAGATCGGACGAACGCCTGATTACCGCCATTGTCGGTATAATAATGGCGGTAATGAAAGGACGGGGTATGCCATACGAACCGCCATTCGAACGCAACGACGCAATAGATACGCTCTGCATGGAGATCGCAGAGCTCGTGGGCATGCTCTCCCCGCAAGCGCCCCTGGCGAAAAGCCCCACCCTGCACCGAGAGCTCAGGATCAAGACGATCCGCTCCTCCCTCATGATCGAGGGAAACAAGCTCGATGAGAAGACCGTGACCGCGATCATCGACGGGAAGCGCGTCCTCGGCGACATCCACGACATCCTAGAGGTCGAGAACGCCAAACGCGCCTACGACCTCATCCCCGAACTGAATCCGCACTCCATCGACGACCTGCTGAGAGCGCACCGCACCATGATGGACGGCCTGGTTTCCGAGGCGGGCCGTTTCCGCGGAGGCAATGTCGGCGTGTTCGACGGCGACGCTCTTATCCACGCAGGCACTCCTGCGGCCTACGTCCCCGAAGTGATGGCCGATATCTTCGGTTGGCTGGAAGAGACGAGCATGCACCCTTTGCTTGCCTCCTGTGTCTTTCACTTCGAGTTCGAGTTCTGCCACCCCTTCTCCGACGGAAATGGAAGGACGGGAAGGCTATGGCACACGCTGCTCCTGTCGAAATGGAGACCTGCGCTCGCATGGCTTCCCATAGAAAGCACGATCAGGCGGCGGCAGGCGGGCTATTACGAGGCTTTGGCGAAATCCGACGCCATCGGGTCGAGCGAACGATTCGTCGAGTTCATGCTGGAGGTGATCAGGGATTCGATCCTGCCGTTCTCCAAGCCTGCAAACGAGAGGGAGCTGACACGGGCAAGGGTGCTCGACTTCTTCAGGGAGCATGGCGGCGGAAACATCTCCCAGCTTGCGGAGAACCTCGGATGTTCGAAGCGAAGCGCCGAGCGCATTGTTGCCGAACTGAAAGAAGAAGGCGTTCTCTCAAGACAAGGAAGTCCCAGATCGGGCATCTGGGTTGTTGGGGAATAGGGAATGGATTGCGTGCCGTTATGGACAGGCAGGAATTGGCATATGGACTATCGCATCAGGCGCATCGCGCAATGCGAATGCGCGTTGCTCGAAGACTTCCCCTATGAGGCGATATCCATCCCCGAGGGTTTTGAGGGAGAAATCCCGCGCGGCATCATCCACGACGACCCCAAGTGCCGAGCGGCTTTCGAAGAGCTTGGAGCCCTGCCAGGCGACCGCGCGCTTGTGGCCGAAGTCGACGGAGAAATCATCGGTGCATGCTGGGTGCGCACGACCACCGGATACGGTCACATCGACTCGAACACCCCATCCCTCTCGACCCGTAAACCGACTGTAGCGCCAGCGCTGTCAGCTCCATTAAAAGCGTGTCTAGAATCGGTCAGCCACAGCAAGTCTGTCACTATTTATTCTCGCGGCGAGCAACGGCGAGCAACAACGATGATTACGAGTGCAGCGACTGCAACAAGCGCTATGGCCGTAACCGGAGTCGCATCACCTGTATCCGCTATACGCCGTGCAACCTGATCGACTGCAGCCGCAGGGGCCTGGGCGTGCCACGCCGCTGTGAACGTATGGTCGCCTTCAACCTGGTATTCATCTCCTGGCTGGTAGCTGGAACCGTGCCATTCGACAAACCTGTAACCGTCGCGAACGGGGGCTTCAGGCAGCTTGATCACTTGGCCTTCGCGCACCCGCCAAACAATCGGACCTTCGCTGCCGTTAAGCGTGCCGCCACCAAGGTCGAAGGTGATGGTGCGCATCGGCAGAGCATCATTCGTGATGGTCAACGTCCCAGGCACGTAGACCACGTTGTAGACGCCCTGAACGCTATCGCCTGTGACGGTGATCCGATAGACGCCCTCGACCTCGCCTTCCTCACGGGAGAATTCGTATTCAACGGTATCGGAACCCAGCGTGCCGACTACCTGAGCGGTGAACTCCGGGTCTTTCGCGCCGACAGGCTTGACCAGGTTGTCGGCGGCCACCACCACAGTCACGGGTTCGTCAGGCGCCGTCACGACAAGCTTGCCCTCGGCGGTCTTGGCGTTGTAGCCGAATGCGGAGGCGCGAACGGTATAGTCCACCTCGCCGACGTCTTTGATGGAGGGAGTGGTAGTGCTCCACGTGGCTCCGCCATCCACGCTGTACTCGAACGTGGCGCCGTCCACGTTGGCGGTGCATTCGGCCGCGTGGGTCTGGCCGTCATAGACGGCCGAGTAGTTGCCGGCCGTGACCGCAAGTGCGTCGGATGCCTCAACCGTCAGCGTGCCGACCTTGTCGCGTATGCGGTAGTTCTGCTCTTTGGCGGTCCCGTCCCACGTCAACGTATAGGTATCAGGAGTCGAGCCCGGATCGGTCAGGGTGCCCGTGGCCGTAAGGGTCGCGGTCTCGGAGCCTATCAGGCCGTCCATGGACGCCGAGCCCACCAGCGGACTTCCGTCGTACGCTTTGGCTGCCGAGGTGGTCTCGATCAGCAAACGAGCCGGCTTGATCTCGTACGTCGCAGAAACCTCGCCCGTATACGCACCCGCGCCCGTAGCCGTCACCGTCACGCTGCCTGCGTTGGTGGTGTCGCCGTCGTAGGAAAGCGTGTAGTCGGTGCCTGCAACAAGCTTACGGCCGTCCTCGCCCGTCACGGTCATGGTCTGCTTGTGCGACCGGCCGTCATACGTCACGTCATCCGGGGCGCTTACGCTGAAGCCCGAGATGTCGTTCCCCAAGACCGTGAGCGTGCCCACATCCACGTTCGCGCGGTAATTCATGCGGTTGGCGGTGCCGTCCCACGTCAGCTCGTAGCTGTTGGGAGACGATCCCGCCTCGGTCTGGGTGCCTGTAGTCTTGAACGTAGCCGTCTCGCCCGCCACAAGGCCGCTCATGCTGCCTTCGGCAGTGAGCGCAGACCCGTCGTACAGCTTGGTCGCACTGGGCGTCTTGATGGCAAGCTCCGCCGGCAGGATCTCGAGCCTGCGCACCACGGACCCCGTATAGTTGCCTGTGCCCGTCACCACCGCGAGAGCGGTGCCGGCATTCGTCGCATCTCCCGCAACCGCCACGTCGTAGTCGGATTCGGATAAGGGCGAAGCGGAGCTTGCGCCCGCTTTCGTATCAGTTACCTGGATGTCGGATTTGGCGACGGTATGTGCGCGGCCGTCGTAGACCACCGGGTCGACCTGGCCCACGGACACGCGCGATGCATCGCGAAGCGAAGCCGGCGTGACCGTCAGCGTACCAGGGGCGAACGTCACGTTGTAGTTGGCGGATTCGCCGCCGGCAGCCGCAATTTTGCCCTCGTACGTGCCTGCATCAAGATCCGCGAACCCATCCGGGCCCGAAACCGCGGGAGCGGTGGTGAACATGCTGGTCACGGTATCAAACGAAGCCATTCCCGCATCCGCTTGCCGGTTGGCGGGCAAGCCGGCGTCATACGTGAGCGAATATGCGGGTTCCACCCCGCCGTATACGCCCGTCGCGTCGGCTGCCGAAATCACGACGCTGCGCTTGGCAACCTGCACGTGGGCCTGCGTCAGCGTAAGCCGGTAGTCCGCCAGGTCATACGTTGCGCTTGTGCCACCTCCGCCGCCTGCGCCGGCCGTGCGCCTGGCGATCTTGACGACAGCCGTGCCCGCAGGCGTCGCCGCATCCAAAGGCTGCGCTGCAAGTGCGTCGCGTATGCGAGCAGCTTCAGCGTCCGTGGCGTTACCGATTGAAAGCACGTAGCGGGAAGGGTCAGTCGGGATGGAACCGTACACGACGCTTGCCTGAGGCGTGCTTCCCGCTTCATCCATCAGCTGAGACGCAACGGTGATCGCCTTTTTGGCAACGCTGATCTCGACGATCGCCTCGGCCGGTTCATACAGACCGTCCGTGCCGTCCGTCAGCGTGACCTTCACAAGGGCGTGGCCGGCATGCTTGATCGAAACGTTGCCCTCGTCGTCGACGGCAACGACCGCCTCCTTTCCATCATCGACGACCTCGTACGTCCAAACGTCATGATCGGTAGCGGGGACGGCCTGGGCGGAAAGCTTGAAGTCGGCATCGCCATACGTCTTGCCGTACGGTGAATCCACGTCTAACGTGCGAACGCTCTTCTCCTTGTCAAAGGTGCGCTCGGTCTGAGACGTCACGTAATTGGGAGAAGCGAACGTAGCGCTTATCTTGTACGTTCCCGCAGGCACGTTCTCGACTGTGAATTGAGCCGTATACGTATTGTCGGGCCCCGCCGCGACATCGACCACGCGCGTTTCGCTCGAACCCTCGACGGTAAACGTCACGCTGCCGGCAGCCTCATGCAGCCCTGAAACCGTGGCTGTCACGGCGGAGGCGGCGCCGGACTCGTGCGCCGTCAAGACGACAGCGGTCGGCGCAGGCGAAATCACGAAGTCCTCACTTATGCTCGCTTCGGAATAGCAGCCTGACGCAGCCACCTTTGCCGTCACGGTGTAGTCTCCCGCTTCGGTCGGAGGCACGACCGCGTTGTACGTCTTGCCGGATGCCGTGTGCCCTTTATATCTCAAACTCACATCACCAGGACTGTTCGTATAGACCTCAGGATGTGCCGCCGGCTGTCCGTCATACGTTTTCGAGGGCGAATTCATGAAGCTGATGAACGTATCGATGGCCTCTACGTTGCCGGTATAGGTTGCCTTATGGTTCCAATAACGCTCATCATCCTGATCAGCGGTCGTGCTCTCGGCGGTAACCGTATACGGACCTGCCGCCGTAGCGGTCATATCGACGCTCGCGCCAGGAGATGCGGTCGATGCCGCACCCGCAACGCTTGCGGCGCCCGTGGACGTGAACGTCCAGCCCGTATCGCCCAGCGATGCATCGTCGAGGCTGAGCGTGAAGGGATTGCCCACGGTGATCTTCTTCGAAGGCGGAATGAACTCGGCCGTGCCGCCCGTCTTCAGCCAGCCGGAGCCGTCCGTCTTGGTGGTGCCCCAGAAGTACTCGCTTTCCGGGATGCCGTCACCGAAGCGCGAGTAGTACAGGGTGACGTGTTGCGCACCTACGTCGGATGCAGGCAGATACGGCCATACGCGCGAACTGTCGAAGTGCGAGTACATATCGTTCGTTCCGTAACGCGCAACGGTCGCGATGCCATCCGGATCAACGGGTACGTTGGGTGCGATCGCCTTCAGCGTGGTTTGATACACGCGTTCGTCAGCGGAGTTCTTGGCGCCCGTCAGCTGAGCGCTGATGCTTCCGCCATCGATGATCGGCGTATCGACGTTCCATGTATCGGCAAGAATGGTGCCACCCGTTACGTTCCAGACACCGGTACCCTTGTTTTCAGTACCGACGCCGCAACCGATATCGTCAGCGCCGGAGCCGCCTGCAACTGCTTCGACATAGCCGCCGATCACCGTGAATCCGTTGATCCTGTCGCTATGCGACTTACCCGAACGTGCGGCGCCCACGCCGATGCCGGGGCCTGCTCCCGCAGCACCGGCTCCGCTCCCACCACCCTTGGCGTATACGTATCCACCTGAAACGGCAACCGACACGCCTTCGGAGCCGGGCTGTACAGCCCCCTCGGTCGCTGCGCCCGAACCGATGCCGGCGGCACCTTTGCCGCCCGTTGCCTTAACGAAATTGGTGAACCCATGGTTGCTGGGAACTTCCGGGTCCTGGATCGTGGCGAGGGAGATGTCTATCGCTCTGACCGCCGCGCCGAAGGATCCGCCGATGCCCGCACTGCGATCGCCGCCCGTTGCCGTCACTTGGCTTGCACCCGAAATGGCAATCGTATGATCCATGTAGAGGGAACCCGTGACAGCGGTCTCTCGGCGACTCGCGCCGATGCCGGCGCCATCCCCTCCGCCCTTGGCGTCGACCACGCTGTCCGCGATCGTGATGTCTCCGTCGACCGAGCCGTTGCGGGCGCCGCCGATGCCTGCGCCGCCATAGCTTCCGCCATGAGCCGTCACGTTGGAATCGGCGATCGAGATGGTGCTCGTCTTGATTCCAGCCGTCTTGATGATGTTGGCGATGCCCTCGCTAACGTCATACACCTCAAGCATACGAGTATCGATGCCGCCCGAGCCGATGCCCGCGCCCGTATGCTTGCCCGTTGCGACAACCGTGGAATCGGAAATCTCTATAGGCCCGCAGTTCGCAAACGAACCCGCGCCGATGCCTGCGGCGCCCTTGTATTTGTCGCTGCCTGCAGTCGATGTGACGGTGCTGCCCTTGATAGCGATCTTGTCCACATGCGAATTCCCGCCGCACCCGATGCCGGGAGACGCGGCAATGTAGTAAACCCAGATGCCTTCATTAGGGGGCGGTGCCTGCACCTTGCTTTCGCCGCCAACGGAACCGGTGGCCGTCACCGTTGAATCGTCGATGACAATGGAGCCTGTGCTGCCATTGTGTATGGCCGTGATATCGGTGGCCGCCTCATTGAGCGCACCGCCGTTGCCAATGCCCGGACCTCCGCTGATGCCGTTCGCCACAACGGTGGAACCGGTAATGCTGATGCTGCCGGCGCTACCTTCAAGGCCGGCACCGATGCCGGTTGCGGCTTCGCCCTCGTCGTTTTTAGCCAAAACGGGCTGGACGGGGGTGGCCGTGATGTTGCTGTCCGTAATGGTGATGGTCCGCACGTCGCCATGGTAGCCCACGCCGATGCAGGTTCCCACGTAATCCGTGTCGGAAATGACAATGGATCCGACATCGCTCCTTTGTCCGGTGGCGCCGATACCCACTTGCCGACCCTTGCCGTTGGTTATGGCATATCCGTCCTTGTCGCGCTCTTGAGTCTTGATGTCGCAGTTATCGATCGTGATCGTGCCGATATCGCCATGTTCGGCGGTTCCGATTGCTGCCGCATGCGTGGATGGCGTAGCTGTGATGGTTGCGTTTTTCAGGGTGATGTCACCGACATCTCCGCTGCCACCGCCGATTGCCGCGCAGCAATCCGGATGGTCGTTGCCGCTGTTTCTGTAGGACGTTGCGTTTACGATCAGCTTGCGGCCGCCGGCAGCGCCTTCTATGGTAATCGCACCGGCGGATTCCGCATCGGCAGACCCGATGCCGGACGCATAGTCGTCACCTTCGGCGTTTATCGTGCCCGTTCCGGAGATGGAGATCGCTCCGGACTCGTCGTTGCCCGATCCGATGCCTGCACCGTCGTTCGTGCCCTTTGCGTTGATGGTGCCGCCGTCCATGGCGATCTCGATTTCGCCCGATTCGCCATTGCCCGAACCGATGCCCGCGCCGTTTTCTCCACCTTGTGCGTTGATGGTGGCCGAATCTGCGGTCGAGATCTTGATGGGGCTCTTGCCCGTTGGATAATTGCCCGCAGCGCCGCCGATGCCCGCGCCGGACTCTCCGCCATATGCGGAGATGGTGCTTTCGCCCTTGGCGGAAACGGTAATGGTTCCGAGCTCTGCGCCGACGGTCAAGCCGATGCCGGCTGCCTCTTCGTGCGCACGAGCCGTCACGCTGGCCGTGCCGGATGTCGTGATGGAAATGGAACCGACGCGCCCATCATCCTTGGGCGAGCCGTCCGAGGTGCCGATGCCCGCAGAGTCGTCGCCCTCGGCCGTGGCGGTGATCGAGCCGCCTGTGATGTCTATCTCGATCGAACCTACCGAACCCTTGTACGCGGCGCCGATAGCCGCTGCGTCCTCATGCGTGGTCTTGGCCGTCACAATGGGGGCACCCGTGATCTTGATAGAGCCAAGGTCGGAGTCGCGGCCGGTGCCGATGGCGGCGCCGTCTTTTTCAGGAACGTCCGCGTCCACGGTGCCACCCGTTATGGCGATGCAGTCGTTTTCGTCCCAATGGGCGTCGTCATTGCCGGACTTGTAGTCGTCGCCCGTGCCGATGGCCGCGGCTTGGCCCGACCCGTGAGCGTTAATGGTCGGAGCGCCATCGACGTCGGAAATCGCAAGCGTGCCGCAGCCCTCGTTATGCGAGCCGCCGATGCCCGCACCGCCATCGGAACCGGACGTCCCGCTCTTCGAATCGTCGCGACCATGGGCATTCAGCGTTCCCGGACCTGTGATGGTCACGTGAGACCCCGCCGTGCGCAATGCCGCGCGGCCGTAGTCATCAATCGCAAAGCCATGTTTGGCACCGCCCTTAAGCGTGGCGGTGCAGCCATCGTCCAGCATGATCTTCGCGTACGAGCCGCTCTCGACGTTGACGGCGGACTTGTCTTCGTCCGACATGTCAAGCAGTAGGTTCTGCAGGTGCACTACGATCGGGTCGTCCTCGGTACCGCCCTTTACCGTCAGGTTGTGGTCGTGGCTTTCGCCCTTGACGTAATACACGTCAGACGGATTGTCCGCGGTGTAGTCCTTATCGGTATCGTCGAAATCGATCGTAACGTCTGACGCCAACGCCATGTTCGGCGAGACGGCCACCATGAAAAGACTCAGCAGTGCCGCGAAAACCACTGCTCTGCCCATCTTGATGAGCTGCATGAAATCTACCCCCAAAAAGGCATCTCTGTCAGAGAATGATTTTACAATGTAAAGGCAGGTTTAAGTTCGAAAGGCTCGGATGCCGGCATGCCTGGGAACTCGATCAATTTGATCCCCACACTTTGCAGATAGTCGGCGGGGCTGAAGTAGCCCAATCGCCTCCCAGGAGCCTCGCTGCATGCCTTTTCGAAACTGCGAAGGCCGCGACTCGGCAGAGCCTAGGGGACGCAAGGCATATCGACAAAGGGAAATGCACTTGACGATAGGGGGCCTAGCTACGCTCGGCTGACGAAACTATCTGCATATCCGTCTCGTGGCAGTCATGGCCCGGCGGGATCGAGGAGGCATGGGCGGGCGAGCGCACATATCATCGAGGCGGACGGCGAGTGCCGGCTGCCGCTGGAACCACAACTCCGCGTACTACTCCGAGCTGGTCTCGGACGCCGCACTGAGGGGCGGAGTTGCCCTCGACGTGGGTTGCGGGGATGGGGCGCTCCTGGAGCTTCTGGCCGGAGTCTGCAGGCACGTCGTGGGGGTGGAGGCGGACCCCGCCACCGCGCGGACGGCCGCCGGCAGGGTCGCAGGCAGCGGCACCGTCATCTGCGGCGATTTCATGGCTGCCCAGGATTTTGCCCCGGAGGAATTCGATACCATAACCTGCGTCGCGTGCCTGCACCACATGCCGCTCGAGACGGCGCTCGTTCGGATGGCGGAGCTGCTGCGGCCCGGCGGCAGGCTGCTCGTCGTCGGACTGTCAGCGAACAAGACCATTGCAGACTGGCTGCTCTCCGCTCTCATGGTCGTCTCCGCGAGGGTGTCCGGATGGCTCCACCGCGAGGGTACCTACCGGGGGATGAGGGTTGCCCGGCCCTGTGAGTCCCTGGACGAGATTCGCGCCGTTGCGGGCGAGCGACTCCCCGGCGCACTTGTCAGGAGGCGTCTTTACTGGCGCTACTCCCTCGAGTGGACGAAGCCCCTTGCCGTGCAACCCTAGGGCCTGCGTCCTGTTTCGGGCTCCGTTCCGTGGCCTAGCTTTCCTCTCGGGAGCACAGCCCGAGCTCCTCGATGGTCAGCCTGGCTCACAGGAGGGAGCCGGCCGATCCCGCAGCGACGACGCGCTGGCCCGCGACGGTCGCACGCGATCACCCCGAGGGAGAGTGTCGCCCATCTCGAGAACAGCGCGCTCTTCGAGGCGTTAGGAGGGTCGAGGCCTCCGGGATGTCCGACGGGAGCTGACGGACCGTGCCGATCCAGAAGAGGGTCATGGTCCTCTGCAGGAAGCTGGGCTTCGACCCGGCGGACTCTCTGTTCGACGGGTCGTCCGATATGCTAACCTGACTTCTAAGCGCTACAGCTCAATTGATTGAACGGCGTGCGTCGCGCACATCCGATGCCGGGGAGAGGCCATGGCCGATGTGGGTTCGATAGTCTCGAACGTTGCGCAGACCCTTGCCGACGCAGTGGGCTTGGAGACCAGCGTTGGCTCGTACGGTGACGCCAAGTTCTCGAGTTGTGCGGAGGACTCCGACGGCACGCCGCCGGCGCAATGCGACAGCGCATGGCTGCGGGCGCGATAGAGGCGGCAGACGCTGCCGCGTTTCCGGAGGGCAACACGCTGATTCGGCAGATGTCCGATGAGATTTTGCAGGGATTCCAGCGTCTTGGCCATGCAGAGGAAGAGACGCAGGAGAGCTTGGAGCATGAGCTGCGCTCAGTCAGAAGTCGCATGGATGCGGAGGAGGAGTCCTACATGCGCGCCGTGCGCAAGGCGGATGAGGAAAGCGGTGAGTGGCGATGAGGTCAAACGTGGGCGCTCTCATGATTGACCTGAGAAACAACTCACTGGCGGCAAACGGTGCCTGTGATGAGGCGAGCCTTCAGACGTCGGCCCTGCAGGAGGTCATAGACGACACCTCCGCAGGCGAGTCTGCCGCCTACCGGAGCATGCGTGACTACCTAACTCAGGTGAGGATGCCCGCCATAGTCCTGCAGGACGACTTCCTGCTTGCCTTCGTGAAGGACGTATACGCTGACATGGGGCAGGTGGGCGAGAAGCTCCTGCCGCTTGGTCCCGTGGTCGACACCGATGCGCTTGCGGATTCGGTGGCCCAGCGAAGGTTCTGGGCGAACACCCTGTACGGGCAGGCGGATAGCCTACCGGCCGCCGTGCCGCTACTCGCCGACGGGCTCAGGGGGTTTGCGGACATGGTCATGGGCCAGGCCGACGAGCTGCAGAGACGCCTCGACCTTGCGCTGGAGTACCTGGGTGACGGCAGCATCTATGCCGCGAGCTCGGCATACGCAGGCTCCCTCCAACGCCAGCAGGACGCCCTGGCGTCCGTGGGCCGCGACCCTGTGACGGGTGCGTTTGACATATCGGGGCTCGACCTGTCGTGGGTGCCTCAGCTCGATGAGGGGTGGCAGCGTCGTCATAACCGTGCGGTGCTCGAACGCTACTTCACGCTGGACGATGACGGCAACATCACGGGCGTGCGCCCTGGCATGGAAGCACGCCTCGGTGAGCTTCTAGACATCGTCAGGCAGAGCCTCCTTGGGGATGGCGCGCCCGCGGAGATCGGGCGTCTCACCGCCGACGAGCGCTATGTCCTGCTCTACCTGGCCATAAAGGATGGTCCGCAGATGCTGTCGAGGGAGAGCTCTGCCATGCAGAGCGCAATAGGCGCTTTGGCTGGACAGTTTAGCGTGCAGGACATCATCTCGCACATCGAGGACTTCTCAAATATGGTTGATGGCAACGATGAGAACCCGCTGACCCAATACCTTGCGTTTACGACCGACGACGGCATCTTCTATGGCAAGGACATGCGGACGAGCATCCAGCACAAGAGCGGCTTCGGGGACTGGATCGAGTTCTTTGGGCCGTTTCTGGGAATGGACCTCGACACCGACATCACGACGTTCGCCTATGGCGGCAAGGAGTATCGCATCCAGACCTGGGACGGCACGTACGGCGCGGGCGTTGCCTATGGCGGGGAGGTCGCCGTCTACACGCGTGATGCCCCGACGTCCCCCAGTGACGAGTACCTGGCCATGACGTCGCAGGAGATCAGGGACAACCTGGACGTACTCAGCGCGCGGCAGACCAAGAGCATCTTCACGACGTATGAGTCGGCGGAGGGGAGCGATGTGCCGAACATCCATATCACGGTGAACACAGGTGGAGCAGATCATGTTGATCGAGAGGCTGGAAAGGGGAACTGGACTTTCGATAGCAAGATTGTTCCAAGATATGATGATGGTAGCATAAAGCCTGGTTATAAGAAGCAAGATACCTCGGTAGAAGCGTCACTAGTCTTCGAGGACGAGGGTCTGCAAGAGGCAGCAATGAATGCTCTCATGGAAGATGGCGTTAATGTTACAGAGAAAGGTGACAAGCTTGTTGTCACCTGGTCGAAGTGAGGTTGCCGATGATGACGAGGAGGGGCCTGCTCGCCGCGTCCCTGGCGCTCGCCGGGGGAGCCCTCGGCCTCGCGGGCTGCGGCCTGCTCAGGAGGGAGGAAGAGGTGCCCGACGTCACGGTATCGAGCGGGGAGGACGCGCTCGCCTACGCGCTCCAGGCGCTCGGTGAGCGCTACGGGGAGGGGTTCTCGCAGGCGGAGGGGACGGAGGTGACCTCCTACGAGCCGGACTACACGGGGAGGCTCATGTACGAGCTCTGTGCCAGGCCGGACTCCGATCCGGGGAAGGTCTTCGGCTGCGGGGTCTCGACCGAGAAGGAAACTGGGAAGCTGGCGTACGCCCTCATGGAGGACTACACCCAGTACCTCTTCAAGGGCCAGATGGAGGGGCCGTTCCTGGAGGTCGTGCGGGGGCTCTCCGGCCTCGCGGGCTACAGCGTGCAGATGGCGGAGCCCTACGTGGGCGACCGCGACTGGCGGCCCGACGAGCTGGACGCCTACGTGAACAACGGCTTCACCCACCCGCGCGTGGACGTGACGCTCATGATGCCCGCGGACGGCACGGAGGGCGAATGGGCGGGTACGATCCACGAGTGCCTCGAGGGGATATGGGGGCTCGGCCAGCGCATGTACGTGTACGCGGGGCTGGAGGGCTACGACCCGTACTCCGCGCAACTCTACATCCTCGACTCGACGCAGAACGAGGTCCGGGGCCGCGACCCCGAGCCCCCGTCCGTCGACCGCATCCTCGAGCTGATGTGGCCGGACGTGGTCTACAGGGACGGCTCCGAGACCTGGGACGGCACGGGGGACGCCGGGGGACCCGGGCTACGTCAAGCACCCGCAGATTACCTGGTACGACGGGCACCCCGTGATGCCGTGAGCACCGCCTGGGGCGGCCCCACGGACCCGTCGATTGTGACTACGCTCCATCCCTTCGGATTTATAGCGCTCTGGCAGGAGAGCGCTGCTTGCTGTGTAGGCCATCCCCAATTTATATGAATAGGCTGGGGGAGGGGAAGGTTTGACGCGGAGCGATCGCGAGGCCGTGGCGACAGGTTGCGTCAGAGGCGTGGCTCGCCTCATGCTCCAGCCCCTATGTTCTCTCGATGGGCGCCCACAGCTCCATCTCGTAGCCGTCTGCATGCATGTCTCCGGGGCCATATGCCTCGAAGTCCGGTGCACACCAGGTAGTTGATTTGTCTCCGGGCACTCCGAGCTCTCGATGGCCTCCCGTATGAGACCCGCCACCGTGAAGGTGGGCTTTCTCTGGATGCTGACCTTCATCTCTTCTCCTCCCCTGACGCTGAGCGCCAGCCGCAGTTTGGACATGGCCCGAAAGGGCCTCCCGTCCCTCACCTCGGAGGGGGTGCGGCCATGGAACTCCTTGGATGCCGCAGCGAACGAGTCCGGCGAACCGAAGCCGTGGCGCAGTGCCACGTCGATGACCCGCTTGCCGGACGAGCGCAGGTCGAATGCGGCTTCCGCCAGCCTGCGTCCGCAGATGTACTCCGACAGCGTCATCCCCGTAAAGATGGAGAGGACCCTGCTGAACATCGCGCGGGAGTATCCCGATAGGCGACGTATCTCCCTATCATCCGCGCTCTCGCCCAAGCTCGCATCTATGTGGTCCACCGTCCGGTTGAAGTCCTCCATGATGTCCATCTCCCACCTCCTCGATAAGGACTGTACGCGCGTCGGCCTCCGCTGTCCCGAGCCGTTCCGTACGAATCGCAGGGGGGGTAGAGGTGATATCGCGGGCAATGGGTTCGATCTCCATCACCCTTCCCCGGAGCAGCCTTGAAACGCCGCTTCGTATCCAATTTTTATCGGAACCCGCGGGCCCTTGAGTTTTGCACAATATTTTATAAAGGTACAGCACTTGATAAAAGTACCCACTATGGGTACATTATGGGTATATTAATTTAGGAGGAAATCATGACGACAGCGACCATGCCGCGCAAGGCGGAGATAAAGACCAGGACGACCGATCAGGTGAAGAAAGACGCTATGAACGTCTACTCACGCTGGGGCCTGAGCCTTTCCGATGCCATAAACATGTTCCTCATCAAGTCCATCGAAGTGGGTGGCCTGCCGTTCGATCTCCGTGTCGAGAAGCCGTCCTACGAGGCGCTTTCCGCCAAGGCGTACCATGCTGAGCTGAACCCTGACGGCATCGCCGTCCTGCCAGCCGAGTGGGACGACGATGACGAGTAGCGGAGTTCCCCGGCCTTGGGAGATATGGCACGCACGGTTCGATTTCTCCGAGGGCAAGGGCTACAAGTACAGGCCAGTGATCGTCGTGGACGTTGCGGAGGACGGCTCCATCGTCATGATGGTCACGTCCGCCACGAACAGGCTGCATCTGGAGCACGACCATTTCATCAGCGGATGGCAGGCTGCAGGGCTCGAGAAGCCCTCCATCGCTAGAGCGGACAGGATCGCCCAGATTCCTGCTGACTACCTGGGTACCGCAGGGCGCATCGGTCGTCTCGACGGCGCCGACATCCAGGCGATAACCAGGATCCTTGCCGAAATCGCCGAGGGCTGAATAATCGCCGGCGGTGGCGACGGTGAATCTCCGATGGAGGCGACGCTTCGAGAGACGAGAGGGGGGCCCAACGTTGTACTCGAAAGCACAGTGCGACTTCCCTCGACGGAGAGAGAAAGGTCGAGGCATGGAAAAAGAGCTGTCCAAGATGACGCTGGAGGAGCTCTGGGAGCTGTTTCCCACATTCCTCGTCGAGCATAAGGACGCATGGGACTCGCGCTACGACGAGATGGAGGCCCGGCTGCGGCATGTTCTGTCCGAGTGCCCCGTGAAGGTGATCAGCCACGTGGGAAGCACGGCGATTCCCGGGATATGGGCGAAGGACATCGTTGACATCCTCGTCGAAATAGCAAGATTGTTCCGAGGCGTCATGACGGTAGGCCGAAGCCCGGCTACAAGAAGGGTGATTTGTCTGTTGCAGCAACTTTAAACTTTGAAGACGAAGGCCTGCGGGATGCGGTGAGAAACGCCCTCGCGGGGGACGGCATTAGCGTTGAGGAAGATGGCGACGGGCTCACCGTCACCTGGTCGAAGTGAGGTTGCCGATGATGACGAGGAGGGGCCTGCTCGCCGCGTCCCTGGCGCTCGCCGGGGGAGCCCTCGGCCTCGCGGGCTGCGGCCTGCTGAGAGGGAGGGAGGAAGAGGTGCCCGACGTCACGATATCGAGCGGGGAGGACGCGCTCGCCTACGCGCTCCAGGCGCTCGGTGAGCGCTACGGGGAGGGGTTCTCGCAGGCGGAGGGGACGGAAATAACATCTTACATGCCCGACGACACGGACCTGACCTACGAGCTCTGCGCCAGGCCGGACTCCGATCCGGGGAAGGTCTTCGGCTGCGACGTCTCGACGGACCGGGAGACCGGCAGGCTGTTGGACGTCCTCGAGGACGACTACACCCAATACCTCTTCAAGGACCAGATGGAGGGGCCGTTCCTGGAGGTCGTGCGGGGGCTCTCCGGCCTCGCGGGCTACAGCGTGCAGATGGCGGAGCCCTACGTGGGCGACCGCGACTGGCGGCCCGACGAGCTGGACGCCTACGTGAACAACGGCTTCACCCACCCGCGCGTGGACGTGACGCTCATGATGCCCGCGGACGGCACGGAGGGCGAATGGGCGGGTACGATCCACGAGTGCCTCGAGGGGATATGGGGGCTCGGCCAGCGCATGTACGTGTACGCGGGGCTGGAGGGCTACGACCCGTACTCCGCGCAACTCTACATCCTCGACTCGACGCAGAACGAGGTCCGGGGCCGCGACCCCGAGCCCCCGTCCGTCGACCGCATCCTCGAGCTGATGTGGCCGGACGTGGTCTACAGGGACGGCTCCGAGACCTGGGACGGCACGGGGGACGCCGGGGACCCGGGCTACGTCAAGCACCCGCAGATTACCTGGTACGACGGGCACCCCGTGATGCCGTGAGCACCGCCTGGGGCGGCCCCACGGACCCGTCGATCGCGGCCCCGCTCCAGCCCGCCCGGGCCCATGGCGCCCTGGCAGGAGATCCTCGGTCGTCTGGATGCCAAGATCGCGCGCTATGGCGAGCTCGTCGCAGAGCGTGGGGGTGGAAGCCGGGGTTGACCATCGCGATGATGCGACGGGAGCGCGTGGCGGAAGACGGGTTCTGCGCACGGGGGATGTGAAAGAGGCTGAAAAAAAGAATTCTCTCACATGCATCATAGGAGCCACCAGGGCCTGCTGGAGGACTCGGGAGCCCTTGGAGAGGAAAGGAGCGCATGAGGTACCGAAGCGCGGGGGCGCTCGACCTGGCGGTCAAAGTCGCTGCTTACACATCTGCCTTCTTACGAAAATAGCCTTCCGTTTAGTCGATCGCCGTGATGACCGGCGCGGTCCAGGTCTTGATCGCATCCATATCCGGCGTATAGATGCGCATATACAGATGGAAGCCGCCGTCGCCGATCGGGAGCCAGTTCGTCGCATCCGCCGGCGCGTCCTTCGAAAGGATCACATCCACAGAGCCATCGGCACTCACCCTCAGGCCGGAACGGTCATTGATGCAGTAGCGGTCGATTGGATTGTCGATCAGGAAATCATCGTCGCCGTATGCGGTGATCGACCAGAAGCCGCCGTCAAGGACCTGAGGATAGCCTTCGAAGTGGAGCATATAGGACTTCTCTCCTGTCAGGACGTTCCCGTCAGCATCCTTCTCCGTCCTGGGATACAGCGCGACCTCCACGGTATTTGCCCCAAGCCCCGCGATCGCCACCAGCGCACGGTAGGCGTATTCCGTACCGAAATCTCCGATCGGCGCGCCGAAATAACTCCACTGCCCCAGCTGGTTCGAAAACCTCATGCCCTCTGCCGCGAGCTTCGGCCGGAGGCCCTTCAACATCTTCCGCCAGCTTGCCTGAATGTCTCCGGTCAGAACAGATGCGTCGAATTCCATACCGGGACCCACATGGACTGCTGCGAGCTTTTCCAGCATTTCCGCGTCGGTGGCGAACGGCGGATTCTTCTCCATCAGCGCATTCGCCTTTTTGAAGAACGTGACGGGATCCAGAGAAAGGACCTTGTCTATGGGAACGTAGTCGTTCTCTTCCCGATAGCTCCCCTTCGGGGGCCGATATGCCCCTCCTCCCAGGTAGGCGGAAAGCGGCCTGAGGAGCATCTTCGCCTGAACGGCATGCACGTTCGGGAGGTCCGCCTCGCCGGAAAGCACCGTCCTGGTGATGGACCATGCCATGGCGGTGGGGACGTCGATGCGGGTCACATCATCCGGTAGGTCGCCGCTCCAGGTAGAGAGCGTGATGGCATAGGTTCCGGCCCGATCAAGGACGGCAGCGGTGTTCGTCCATGCGTCAAGCACCTGCACCTTGCAGAAGCGGTCTGTTTCCGGAAGCACATAGACGATTGGCTCTTCGCTCAGGTCGTACCACACCTGTGAATAGACGGTATCCACATTGGGGCTTACTACATTTTTGAACTGCGCGTTGGCCAGCGCTGCACCGTGCATGAACTGATTCACGGGCGCTTTGCCGGGTACGGCTCCCTCCGTATTCGTTGCGGAAGCGCGTGTCGCGTCCATCAGCACCAGGGGAAATGCATAGATGTAAGCCGCTTCGATGGTTTCCCACACGTTCTTCTCCTTTCCCTGTATGGAACATCTTGATCGGCAGCTTCAACTGTGATGAGCTTGTCGGTATTTTCCTGATTTCTGCTCGTCATGGCAAATGCCCATGTAATGTTCGGGCATCACTTGGCTCGTACAGGCGGGCATCGCAACCCGTGCGCCTCAGCCTGTCGAGCTGTCGTGGGCGGGGGTGGATGAGGAGCGTGCCCCCTTTTGCGATAGCCCGGTACCACCCTGAGCCTGCCATGCCGCTCCATGTGGCCCGAACAGGTAGACGATGCCGAACGCAACCCCGAGCACCAGGCCGATCATCCCGCCGGATGACGCATCGAAAAGGTAGCTCAAGACGATGCCCGCCAATACGCTGATCATTGCCACCAGCGGCGATATCCAGAGCATGTGCTTCATGTCGTCGCTTATCAGACGGGCGGTCGCGCCGGGCACGATCAGCAGCGACACCGAGAGGATGACACCGACGGCCTGCAGCGAGATGATGATGGCCAGGGCAAGCGCCACGAGGAGGAGCCCCGAAAGGAAGCGCACGGGAATGCCCATCGCCTGGGCATGCGACGAATCGAACGCGATAAGCGTCAGGTCGCGCCGCTTCAGCAGGAGTATGGCAAGGATCGGCATCCCGACGAAGAGCACCTGCTGCATATCAGCCACCGTCACGCCCAGAAGGTTGCCGAACAGGATGTGGGAGAGATTGATCTGGCTAGGCACCTTGGAGATGAGCACGGTTCCCAGCGCAAAGAATGCGGTGAACACGATGCCGATGGCAGTATCGGGTTTGATGACACGGCTTTTCTTCACCTGCCCCACTAACGCTACGGTGACAAGCGCGAACGCAAGCGCCCCGACCACGTATGGAATGCCCACGATGTGCGCTAGGACGACGCCGGGGAGTATGGCGTGCGAGATGGCATCGCCCATGAGCGACCAGCCCATATGCGTTATCCAACAGCTAATGACCCCGCACACGAGTGCCGTGACGACGCCGGTGGCCAGCGCACGCTGCATGAACGCGTACTGGAGTATCTCGAACTCGATACCGCCCATCACGCAGCTCCCGTCTCTATTGGAACCATGTGTGCCGCGGTGCCGATGCCGGCCTCCGATAGGCCGAAGGATTCAAGCAGGTTGCGGTCGCCGAGGACCTCCTTTGCGGATCCCTGCGCGATGATGGTGCCGTCAATCGCCAGGCAGCGATCGAAGAACTCGCGTGCCATGCGCAGGTCGTGGATGGCGACCAGGATGATCGCGCCCTCGGAGGCCAAGCTGGCGAGTAGGTCGCAGATGATGCCCTCCGAGCGCTTGTCCACGCCGGCGAACGGTTCGTCGAGCAGCATGAGCCTGGCCTGCTGGGCGATGCCCCGTGCGACGAACACCCGTTTGCGCTGTCCACCAGAAAGCTGGGAGAGGGGACGGTCGGCGAGATCGGAGAGCCCTACACGCCCGAGCGCGTCCTCTACGGTGTCCCGATCATGCTTCGAGGGGCGGCGCGTGAAGCCAAGGTGGCAATAGCGTCCCATCATGACGACGTCGCGGACGCGCAGCGGGAACATCACGTCGATGTCCTCCGACTGGGGAACGTAGCCCACGAGTCCCGCCTTGCGCGCAACAGGCAGGCCCTCGCCCGCAAACGAGCAGATGCCCTGGGAGTGCACCATGCCCATGATGGCCTTGAACAGGGTCGACTTCCCCGCTCCGTTGACGCCGACAAGCGCGCACAGATCTCCGCGCGAAAGGGTGAAGGACACGTCGTGGAGCACCTGGGAGCTTCCGTACCACGCCGAGAGGCCACTTACCGAGAGGCCGGCGGAGATATCAGGGCATGCGACGTCGCTGACGCTCATTTCGACTCCTTTCCCGTCAGGCCCTCGACGATGACCTTGGCATCGTGAGAGAGCAGCTCGAGATAGGTGGGTACTGGGCCGTCCCCATCGGAAAGCGAGTCGACGTAGAGCATGTGCTCGGCATCCGCTCTCAAAGAGGCGCCAGTCTCGTCGGCTACCTGCCGCATCGCCTTGGGGCTGACAGTCGACTCGCAAAAGACGGCCGGGATGCTCTTGTCTCTGACCGCCTGCACCACCTTCGCGATCTGCTGTGGCGTCCCCTCTTCCGCGGAGTTGACGGGCCACAGGTAGATCTCGTCCAGGTTTGCGTCACGGCAGAGATAGGAAAAAGCCCCCTCGCAGGTCACAAGCGTACGCTGGTCCGTGGGAAGCTCATCGAGGCGCTGGATGAGCTCGGAGGAAATCTTCTCGAGACTCTCCTTGTAGGACTTGCCGTTGCTCTCGTAGTCGGAGGCGTGGTCTGGGTCGAGCCTGCTGAATGCGGCAACCATGTTGTCGACGTAGATCTGCCCGTTTTTCGGGGACATCCACGCATGCGGGTTCGCCTCCCCAGCGAAGTCGCCCTCTGAGATGGAGATGGGATCGACCCCTTTGCTCAGATCGACGCGCTCGGCATGCGAATCGGTGGCGAAGCGCTCGAACCAGCGTTCAAGCCCCAGGCCGTTGTTCAGGATGAGCGCTGCCCCCTCGGCCTGCTTGATGTCCTCGGGAGTCGGCTCGTAATCATGGATCTCGGCACCGGCCTTGGTGATGGAACGGACGTCGAGGAAATCGCCGGCCACATTTGCCGCGATATCGCGGGTGACGGTGAAGGTGGTCAGAACAAACGGCTTCGAGTCCGCATCGGAGGAGGCCCCCTCATCCATGGAGCCCGTCTTCGCTCCCATTTTCGAGCAGGCACCGAGCCCGACGAGTGCAGCCCCTGCGAACAGACCGAGGGCACTGCGGCGCGTGTAGAGGGCAGGCGGGGTAAGGCCAGATCGACCGGAGGTGATCGGGGACGTGTGCTTGGAGATCATAGGCATGCCAGGACCTTTCTGTCCGATATCCATCTTCATTCCCTACCATCTTATCCCATAAGTTAGTCTAGGTAAACTTTTAGTTAGATAAAGTGAGCCCGTCCATACCTGGCATCGGCAACCTCTCCCATGACTCCTGCTCCGGTTGAAGCAACTGGCAGAGAGTGTGGCCACATACTAATATGTAGAGAGCCACCCACACATAGTTCGGTGGGCGGCGAGGCGACGCGGTGTCGCGCGGACTCCTAGAGAAGGGATACCCTCATGGCAGAAGACAAGTACATGCACCTTGTTATCGTGCGTCACGGCGAGTCCGAATGGAACAAGCTCAACCTCTTCACCGGCTGGACCGACGTTGACCTCACCGAGACCGGCCACGAGGAGGCAATTGCCGGCGGCAAGGCCCTCCATGAGGCCGGCTACGATTTCGACGTGTGCTACACGTCCCTCCTGAAGCGTGCGATCCACACGCTCAACCATGTGCTCGATGAGCTCGATCGCAACTGGCTGCCCGTTCACAAGACCTGGCGTCTGAACGAGCGTCACTACGGCGCTCTTCAGGGCCTCAACAAGGCTGACGCAGCGGCGGAGCATGGCGAAGCCCAGGTCAAGATCTGGCGTCGCTCCTTTGACGTCCAGCCGCCAGCCCTCGAACCCGGCGACGAGCGTGACCCTCACGTGCAGGAGATGTTCCGCGATGTTCCCAAGGGGGACCTGCCCTACACCGAGTGCCTGAAAGACACCATCGCTCGCGCATGGCCCTACTTCGAGTCCGAGATCAAGCCTCAGATGGAAGCCGGCAAGCGCGTTCTCATTGCGGCCCACGGCAACAGCCTCCGCGCCCTCGTCATGCAGTTCGAGCACCTCACTCCGGAAGAGATCCTTGAGGTCAACATCCCGACCGGCATCCCGTGCTCCTACACCTTTGATAAGGACTGGAACGTTGTCGACAAGCACTACATCGGCGATCCGGCCACCATCGAGGCAAAGATCAACGCCGTTGCCAACCAAGGAAAAGTCAAGAAGTAGCCGTTTTTCTCGAAACGCCGCTCCTCTCGACGTCGTTTTGGGGCAGTGCCGTCTTGACGGCGACCATGCTGGCGCATTCATGGAGCTGCACGTCGAGGACGTCGAGGACGTCCTCATGGCTGCTCGATAGCCATCGAGTTCTGCGGGGCCTGTCATTCGAACGACAGGCCCCGCAGTTCCTGCGACAGGTGTCGCTCACGGGTAGCATCCCCTTCAGGGTCGCGCTACCAGAGGTCCGACGGTCGGTCGATGCGGGCGCGATGACCGACGAGCAGCTCCGCGGGGTGCTTCTGGGGGTTCTGCGCGAAGCCGGGGAGGATGAGGGAACCGAAGCCTCGGCCGCATTCTCCCAAATGAGGAATGAGCATCCTCGATGCATGAGCACGAGGTGCGCATCGTGCCTACGGCCATGGCGCAGATCTCGGACGCAGTCATGCTCCTGTACGAGCTTGCCTGGGTCCGCTACTTCAGGGGAGGGGAGAAGCTCGCCGGTATGTACGCGTCCCTCGGCCCCATTCCCGTGCCCCTGGCGTCTCTGCCTGTGGCCGCGTTTGGCCTCCTGGGCGTCTGGTGCCAATCACCGGTGGCGGTCATCTCTGCCGTCATCCTTGGCATCGGCCACATCGGCATCGACCTCGGACACCTGCCAGTACACTAGACCGTGCCTACGTGCGCCGTGGACATGCAGGGAATCTTCGGCTTCAATCTGAAATTTCCGCAACAGTGTTCATAAATTTCAGATGAGGTTGTCATGATCATAAGTCGTCCCAGCTACATGCAGAAGCTCATCTCTGGAATGGGGTCGGATCAGGTCAAGGTCGTTACGGGCATCAGGCGCTGCGGCAAGTCGTTTCTGGTATTCAACCTGTTCAAGGATTACCTGCTCAAGCGGGGTATCCCCAAGACCAACATCATCGAGATGGCGTTCGATCGGTTCAGCAACAGAAGATATCGAGACACCGAGACCTTCTATTCCCATGTGACGGGGGAGCTCGGTAAGACAAGCGGGAAACGTTACGTGCTTCTGGATGAGGTGCAGCTGCTCGACAGCTTCCCTGAGGTTCTTATGGACCTCATTGCCATGCCTGACGTTGACGTGTACGTGACGGGTAGCAACGCGCGGCTGCTGTCCAAGGACGTGGTGACCGAGTTTAGGGGACGTGGCCAGGAGATAGCGATGGCACCATTGAGCTTCTCGGAATTCATGAGTGCATATGGTGGCGACAAACACGACGGCTACGCCGAATATGCCACGTATGGCGGGCTTCCTGCGGTGCTTTCCAAGAAGATGACCCAAGAGAAGGCCGATTATCTGTCCTCTCTCTATGACGTGCTCTACATTCGCGATATTGTCGAGCGCAATGGCATTCGCGACACGGGAAACCTTGAGGAGCTTATAGAACTGTCCTCGGCAATCGGGTCGCTCGTGAACCCCTCCAAGATTTCGGCGACTTTCAGGAGCGAAAAGAACACGACGATTGCCCCCGAGACCGTTGATCGCTACCTATCGCATTTAGAGGACGCGTTTCTTGTGAGCCGTGCGAAGCGCTACGACCTGAAGGGCCGGAGGTATATCGGCACCCCATTCAAACTCTACTTCTCGGACCTGGGGCTGCGCAACGCGCGCATGAACTTCCGACAGATGGAGGGCTTCCATATCATGGAGAACGTCATCTACAACGAGTTGAGGGGTCGAGGCTTTGGTGTCGATGTCGGAGTTGTGCCCACGGGCGTCAGGGGCAAGGATGGCAAGGTGTGCCGTACCCAGCTTGAGGTTGACTTCTAGGTTTTTGTTCTATCTATACTAGTACAGATATGATAGAATCAGGCCGTCCGGCGGGGACAACTCCAGAGGAGGCCATGCAATGGTCGCAGGCGGCATGCGCCAGTCGATCAGCCCGATTCTCGCCGTCGAGGGCTACTCCAAGAGCTACGGGAAAAAGAGGGTCGTGGAAGATGTAGCGCTCTCGGTCCTCCCGGGGAGCATCTTCGGCTTTGTGGGGCACAACGGTGCGGGCAAGACGACGCTCATCCGCTCCATCGTGGGTGCCCTCTCCTTCGATGAGGGCGACATCCGGATCTGCGGGAAATCGGTCCGCACGGATCCCGTCGCCTGCAAGCGGGTGTGCGCCTACGTGCCCGACAACCCGGACGTCTATGGCTTTCTCACAGGCATGCAATACCTCGACTACGTGGCGGACCTGTTCTGCGTTGGTTCCGATGAGCGGGTACGGCGCATAGACGGCTTCGCCAAGCACTTGGGGATGGAAGACAGGCTTGGCGAGATGGTCTCCGCGTATTCGCACGGCATGAGGCAGAAGCTCGTTTTGATTGGAGCCTTCCTTCACAAGCCACGGCTGCTCGTGCTCGACGAGCCCTTCGTCGGGCTCGACCCCGAGGCGGCATACGAGCTGCGCGCCATGATGTACGAACTCACGTCGCGCGGCAGCGCCATCTTCCTCTCGAGCCACGTGCTCGACACCGTGGAGAGGCTCTGCGACACGATCGCGATCATTCGCCAGGGCAATATCATCCGTTTGGGAACGACCGATGAGGTCCGTGGGGACGAGAGCCTCGAGCAGGTGTTCCTCGAGCTCGCGAGGGAGGCGCGCAATGGCTAGCTTCGCGCCTCTGCTCAGGGTCCAGGCGCTCGGTGCGTTCGGTGTGGGCCGTCTGATGAACGAGCGCGATCCCAAGGCACGGAGGAGGCTCGTGCTCGCCGCCGTGGGCATCGGCCTGCTCGTCGTGTATACCGTGGTATACATGTGGATGGTCGGGCAGACGCTCGTCTTGATTGGTGCTGCGGGGGCGCTGCCCTGCCTCGCCGTTACGACGGTAGGTGTGGGTTGCGTGTTCTCCACGTTCGTCAAGGCGAACGGGCTCCTGTTCAGGTTCAGGGACTTCGACCTTGTCGTCTCTATGCCCACGCCCCTGTGGGCCGTGGTCGTCTCGCGTGTCGCCCCGCTCTACAGCATGGGCCTTGCGTGCTCTCTCGTCCTGGGTGCGCCGCTCGTGTCTGCGTACCTGCTTGCGGTTGGCGTCACACCTGCAGGCCTCGTCGTCTCCGTCCTGGCCCTGCTATTGGCTCCGGCAGTCCCCATGGCGCTCGCCCTCGTCGTCTCGTTCTGTGTGGCCTGGGCGGCGTCGCGCACGCCCTTTGCCGACCGTGCGCTCGGCATCGTCGGTGTGCTTGCCATGGTCGCCATCGTGGTGGGGGTCATGCTCGTCACGGGAGGCGCGGGCACGTCCGGCCAAGGGGGCCTCGATGCCCTTGCCGTGATGGGCGGGCAGATGAGAGGGGCCGTGTCGGCGTTGTGGCCACCCTCCGCATGGGCGGCGGACGCGATAGGGGGGAGCATGCCCGCGCTCGCGCTGTACGTGGGCGTCTCGACGGCGTCCGGCGTTGCCGTGGTCGCGGTGCTTTCGCGCTTTCTGGTACCCATGAACTCCTTGCTCTGTGCCGGGGGCCTGCGTAAGGCGGGGAGTGCGCCCACGAGGGCGGGCGCCCCCCGAGGCCCCCTGGTCGCGCTGGTCCGCAAGGAGTTCAGGCTGTGGCTTGGGACTCCGATATACCTCATGAACACCGCACCCGGTCCCATTCTCGCCCTTGTCATCGCCATCGCGACGACCGCGGTCGGACCCGATGCCATCGCGTCTGCGATGAACATTCCGGGGGCGGGCCGAGACACGGTCGCCACCCTGATGGCGGAGGTGCTCTCCTGGGCTCTGGCGTTCTGCATGGCGATGACGTCGCTCACCGCCGCATCGACCTCGCTCGAGGGGAGCGCACGTTGGATCGCGCAGACCGCGCCGGTGCCCTCCTCCACGATAGTCGGTGCCAAGCTGGCACTGAGCCTGCTCGTCACGGGACCTGTTTCCGTGATTGCCGGGGCGATTGCCGCCGTGGGGGTCGCGAGGACACCGCTCGATGCCATCCTGTGCGTCATCGCCCCGCTGGCGATGGGGGCCCTGTCCTCGTGCCTGGGCGCCCTCCTGGACGCGCGGCGTCCCAACTACGACTGGACGAGCGAATACGAGCCGGTCAAGCGCTCGGCGAGCGTTGGCATCTGCGTCGGCGTGGGCTTCCTTGCGACGTTCGCCGGGTTTGCGGCGACGTCGCTCACAGGTGGTGTAGGCACTGCGGCGGGCGTGGCCGTCGCACTGGTGGTCCTCACGGCGTCCGCGCTTGTCGCGAGGGCCGCGGTGCACATCCCGCTCCAGGACCGGTGAGGGGCGGGCGCGAGCGGTATAGTCATGCCAGGGCAGGTGGGACCTAACACGTAGGGGGCCAGCGGTGATCCTCCGCATTGACCAGACGGACCAGACACCCGTCTACCAGCAGATCCGCGACCAGATCGTGGCGGCCATCGCACGGGGGGAGCTCTCTGTCGCCGATCGGCTCCCCAGCGTGCGTACGCTCGCGGGCGACCTCGGCGTGAACCTCCATACCGTGAACAAGGCGTATGCCGTGCTGAGGGACGAGGGGTACCTCCTCATGCGCGGCCGCTCAGGGGCGGTCGTGGCGGACTTCGGACAGACCGCGACGCCCGAACGCATGGCGGCAAACTCGGAGCGGCTCGCGACAGGTCTCCGCCAGCTTGCCTTGGAGCACCGTGCCCAGGGCGGGGCCGAGGAGACGTTCCTGGAGGCCGCGCGCACCCAGGCCAGTCGCGTGTTCGCAGAGTTTGCCACAGAGTCTTCGCCTGAGGAGGCATGATCGTGATCGCTGTCGCCACTATTGGCATGCTGGCGTTGCTGACGCTCGTCGTCGGCCTCCTGCTCGCCTTCACCCCGTATCTCATGCGCCGCAACGAGTGCTTTGCCGTGACGGTGCCCGCCTCCGCCCAGAGGGACCCACGCCTCGTCGCCCTCAAGAGGCGCTATGCCATGGTGATGCTCGCCCTGGCGGCGGCGGCGACCGTCGCTTCCCTGGCGGCCGGTGTGCTGATGGTCTCTGGCCAGGATGTGATCGGTACGGTGCTCATGTGTGCCGCCCTGTTCGTCCCTGTGGTCATGTCGTTCGTGCTCATGCTGCGTAACCGTTGCAAGGTGAGCGCGCTCAAGCTCTCCGAGGGCTGGGGGGTGAGGAGCCATCAGGCGGTCGCCAGCGTCGCCGAGAAGGATTTGCCGGGTGCGATTCCCCTCGCATGGGATCTCGTCTACGTCCCTGTCATCCTGGGGACGGCCTGCCTGGGGCTCGTGCTCTATCCCGGCATGCCCGAGCAGTTGCCGATGCATGCCGACTTCGCGGGGAACGTCAGTCGCTACGTGCCGAAGACGCTCGGCAGCGCCATCGGGTTTCCCATCGCCTTCGAGGCGTTCATGGCGGCGTGCCTCGTCTTTGCCCACTGGACGATCCTGCGTTCGAAGCGTCCGGCCGACCCTGGCGCGCCCGCCACGTCCGCCCTGGCATACGGGCTCTTCGCCCGCGCGCAGAGCGCGCTCCTGCTTGTCACGGGGGTGCTCCTGAGTGGGGGCTCCGGACTCCTGTTCCTGCTCTCATCGGCGGGGCTCATCGGGCTTGGGCAGGCGGGGCTTGTCATCATGATGCTCTGCGTCCCCCTTGTCATAGGTGGCGTGGTGCTCTCGGTCGTCTATGGCCAGGCGGGCTCGCGCGTGTTCGGGAGGATGCGGGACGACGACGGGCTCCTGGCAGATGACGACGAGCACTGGAAGCTCGGCGTGCTCTACTTCAACCCAGGGGACGCGAGCGTCTTCCTGCCCAAGCGCTTCGGCGTCGGCTGGACCCTGAACCTCGCACGACCGAGTGCCTGGGCGATTGTCGTGGGAGCTGTCGTCCTCACCGTGGCCTTCGTCGTGCTCGTGGCCAACCTGGCAGGGTAACCAAAGGGAACCATGGCTGGTCTTCGTAGGGCAAGCTCCCACTCCGGGCGTAACGATCGTGCTCCAGCCATCCATCGCCAGCTGGCTCCCTCGTCCTTGTCTATGTAAGCAGCTTTCGATAGGCGGTCTCGTCCACGTCGGTGAATACGTTGAAGACGACGGCCATTTCGGCACCATGCCTGTCGAGCCATGCTTGCACGGTTTGCACGGCGATCTCGGCGGCCCCTTGCTGCGGGAAGGCGAACTCGCCGGTGCTGATGCAGCAGAGGGCGATGGACCTCAGGCCATGCCCGGCGGCAAGGTCGAGGCAGCTGCGATAGCACGAGGCGAGCTGCCTGCGCTGCAGATCGCTAGGGTGGCCGTTCGCGATGGGACCGACGGTGTGGATGACGCGTGCGGCCGGTAGGTTGTAGGCGCCCGTGAGCTTCGCCTGGCCGGTGGGCTCCTCATGGCCCTGCTCTGCCATGATGCGTGCGCACTCCAGGCGCAGCTGCACGCCCGCGAAGGTGTGGATGGCGTTGTCGATGCAGTGGTGGCCCGGGATCCAGCAGCCGAGCATCTGGCTGTTGGCAGCGTTGACGATGGCATCGGCGGCAAGCGTGGTGATGTCGCCGCGCCACAGCCGCATGCGAGGATCGACGGAGCTCGTCCTGGCGTCATCGATCGAGGCTATGCCTGTCTCGGATATCAGCCCTTCGAGCAGCTCGTCCTGCAGGGCAAGCCACCCGTCCCCGGCGGGAATGGGAGGCCTGGTGTTCACCAGCGCGCGAAACTCGTTCCAGAGCTCCTCGGACGTCTGCAGGCTCGTGACCCTTCTCCTGGCGGAGGCAGGTTCGGTGCCACCCTCGGCGTACAGGCCGAAGACCAGCTCTTTCAGCAGATGGCGCTTGTGTTCCCGCTCCATGTCAAACCTCCTTGCCGCGTTGTGCCTCAAGGGCTGCGCTCAATGTGGCATCGATGTCCGCGTCTAGCAGTATAGAGCGGCCGCGGATTTCATCAGGGGCGTACGTCTCCCCGTAGTTTGCGCAGACGTACGTCGCATCCGGGTTTGCGTACGTACGCCTCCAGAACGGGTATTTGACGATGACAGGCGTGTTCATCCCCACACCGAGCTCGAGATAGACCACCCTGCCCCGTTCGTGGGCGTGCAGGAACTCCCGGTATCGTGTGGCGGCGGCATGCCAGCCGGTATCTTCCACGAACGTGGAGTCGGCGCGCAGGTTCATGGCCATGGGCCTGCCGCACACGGGGCAGTGGGGCACGAGTTCGCTCGGTACCCTCATGCCCTGCTGTTCGACGACCATGCGCCTGACCGTCCCGAAGTTGTCATAGGTCTTGTCGTGGCAGGGCACGCTGCACTGCCAGAGGCCAAAGTCGCCCTGCGTGTAGAACAGGCGCTCCTTGGGGATGCCGGCGAGCTGGAACTGGTGGTCGACGTTGGTGGTGAGCACGAAGAGGTCCTTGCCCCCGAGCAGGCGCAGGAGCTTGCCGTATGTGTCCTTGGGTGCGGCCTCGTAGCGGTTGCACCAGACGTAGCGGCTCCAGTACGCCCAGTGCTCCTCGGGTGTGGGGTAGGGATAGAAGCCCGCCGAGTACATGTCGGCGAAACCGTACCTTTCGATGAAATCAGGGAAGAGTCGCTCGAAGCGCTCGCCGGAGTACGTGAGGCCTGCGGCGGTCGACATCCCCGCTCCCGCTCCCACTACGACCGCATCGGCGCTCGCGATGGCCTCGACGAGTCGGGTGACGTTCCTTGAAGGCGTCTTTTCTGTCATAGGGTCCTCCTTAGGGGAGCGAGATGCCGTCGCGTGCAGGCAGACGTGGCCCCGCAGTTGGCCTCGACAATCCCAGACCCCTTGGATGCTGCGGTTTCCTCCACCGCTGTGGTGGATTCCGGCACTTGTGTGTTGACGGGACATACGATAAGCTGACTGATGTTTTTAGGAAAGTAGGCACTACGAAGTGCAGTAGGTACCTTACGGAAACTAATGTGTTCAACTGCGATTCATGATTTGGATGCCTCATGGGAACAAGACTCGAGGACCTGCCAGCATGCCCGGTGGAAACCACCCTCACCCTCATCGGGAGCAAGTGGCAAGTCCTGATCCTGCGCGACCTCACCGTGAACGGCACCATGCGCTTCAAGGAGCTACAACGCTCCATCGGCAGGATCTCGCAGAAGGTCCTCACCTCGAACCTCCGCGCGATGGAAGGATCGGGCCTCGTTCATCGGGAGGTCTTTGCGGAGGTGCCACCGCGCGTGGAGTATTCCCTCACCGAACTTGGTCAGACGCTCGCGCCCGTGCTTGACGCCCTGAGGCAATGGGGCGAAAGCTACAGGGAGCGGCTGCGGAAAGAGTAGCTGTTGCAACGTAGGGCTGGGCTTTAGGCAGCAGGAGGAGACGCACCTCATGGAGAACGTCATCTACAACGAGCTCGTGACGCGTGGCTAGGCGGTCGACGTCGGCGTCTCCGAGAAGGACGGTGACGGGAAGGCCCGCCGGAAGAGGGCGGAGATAGACTTCGTCGCCACGAGGGCGCCGGACCAGATCTACGTTCAGTCGGCCCTCTCGATGGAAAGCCCCGAGAAGGCTGTCGCCGAGCTGCGCCCGCTTCTGGCCGTGCGTGATTTCTTCCGCATGGCGGTCATCAGCGAGACCACCATGCCACCCTGGATTAACGAATCCGGGGTGATCAGCATGGGGATATACGACTTCCTGCTGGACGAGACTCTGCTCTCATAGGATGCCGATTGCACGGCGTGCCCGTTTCCCGGAACCCGAGCGCCGACGCCTACGGACCTCGCGGCTACCGTCAATGCTTCTCGACCGCAACTCGACTTACAATTCGTTCGAGTTGCGGCTGCCCAGATACCTTTGGCGAGCCCAGCTCGCGTCGTCCACGAAGGGACGGCGCGTGAAGCTCGCCGCGTCGCCGGCCTTCGCGATCGTAGGCGTCGCCGGGGGCATCGGGGCCATCGAGACCTTCAACCAGGCCGGCAAAACGGCTGCGTCGCGGAGCGCGGCACGCATGCGGAGCTCGTCTCGCACGACGGCCCCTACCGGAATTTCGTCGAAACCCGGTCGCGCATCGAGGGTTGGCGGATTGCGAAGTGGCGAGGGAGGGGAGAGCTGTACGGGCCTGCCCTGCGCGCATGGTTGACCCCCCTTGTGCGCGCCGTTGTCTTTCCCGTGAACTTAAAATAAAATGAAAAACTGCTTTGGTAAAAGACGGGGAGGGGTCTCATGCCACAACGCTCAAGGTGCAGTTCACATGATTGTCGTGCGTCGCACGGCGCACGGCTGGGCACCCGCGCACTCGCAAGCGCCGTCGCCGCGCTCGTACTTGCGCTCTCGTCGATTGCCGCTGTGCCGGCGCAGGCCGAGGAGCCCATTCCAGATGAGTACAAGGCCCAGGTCGAGGGTAACTACTGGTCGGAGCTCTGCTGGTATACCGATGAGTCCGGACTGCATCGCGTCATGCCCACCTACCTTGTCGACTACTTCCAGAACAGCAGGCTCAAGTGGTCGGATGACGTTGCGCATGAGTATTACGTACCCGGCTTCCCCGACGCGGGCATCATCGCGGACAAGACGGCGGAAGATGAGCTTAGGGAGCTTGTAACGCAATACTGGGCGGTCTATTCGATGGACCTCCCCCATGCGGAGCCGAGCGATCCGGCGCTCAACCACTGGCAGGGCGGCAAGCAGTGGAATCCCTATGACTTCAACTACGAGACGGACGTGCTGACCGTCGATTCAACGGACTACAACGTCCGCGGCGACATCCAAGAGCGTGGGGAATCGAGCACCGCCGTCGTGAAGCACGAGGTGGGCGATACCGTGAACCTCGACCTTCAGCTCGACCTCGACGTGTTCAAGCGGGTGCGCAACACCGCGCTTCTGGCGGTCATCAACTCGGAGTTCCCGGCATATTACACGATGCTCAACGACCTGCCCGAGAACGGCCTTGCGAGCTCGGACGGCGCGTTTGCCTTCGTGCTCGACCTGCCCGAGGGCCTCGAGGCCACCGATTCGACCACCTACAAGCTTACGGGCATCGACGGTTTCGATTTGAGCGTCTCGAAAGAGAAGGGCGGCAAGAGGCTCGTGGTGAAGGCGCGCCTCAAGCCTCACGGGGAATACGAGCCCCTGAAGGACCTATACGCACGCATCCAGGGCGTGCGGTCCGCGACCCTGAGCATCGATGGCCTCAAGGTGACCGACCAGGTGGCGCGCAATCAGGACAGCACGGTGGTCGCCTACGCGTACGGCGCGCACGAGGTCGTGAGCTCCTCGAGCAACGATGCGATCATCAACAAGGATACGTCCGCGCAATACGATAACAAGCATTGGTACGCCCGCATCCCCATGCTCTTCGCCGCGAAGCAGAACGATGCCGGGCGCGACGTGGCCGCTCCGGCCGACAAGCCCAATCTCATGACCTACAGCTTCAGGGTGGATGCTCCCGGAACCTGCACCGTGACCTTCGTGAACGATGGCGATACCTACGCCTCCGTCAAGGCCGAGCGAGGCAAGACGATCGACGGCGATGCCCTGACGGACGAATCCATGCCCGCGAACCCCTCCAAGGACGGATGCGTCTTCAAAGGTTGGAACACCGCGCAGGACGGCACGGGCGATGCGTTCGACGGCTCGACCGTGGTCAACGGTGACATGACGGTCTATGCCGACTACGTCAAGAAGCCGGTGCCGCAGCCGGGACCTCCGTCGCAGCCGAAGGCACCGGCAGCTACGCCAAAGGCGAAGGTGCGCCGTGCTCTGCCGCAGACCGGAGATCCCGCTCTTCCCGTTGCTCCCGTCGCCGTGGGAGTCGCAGCTGTTGGCACTCTGCTTGTCGGTGCAGCGCTGCGGTGTCGCGCACATTAGCGTGCGGCGTCTCGCGGCGCCCTCGCACAGACCCAAGTCGGGTGCGGCTGGCAGGATGCCAGCCGCACCTTTTGCATGTCATGAGACGACATGCCTGCGTCAGCGCTTCAGCGTCTTGAGGTAGGCCTTCTGCTCGTCGGTGACCCTACGGCTTTCGCGCGCCTTCTGGATCGTCTTGTTGTGGACCCAGGGTGCGAGGCTGCCACGCTGCAGGTAGGGGACAGTCGCGTCCCACTGCTTCGCGAGCGCCGTCGCGAAGAACCAGGCGATCATCATGTTGACGTAGTACTCCTCCGAGTGGACGGATGCGGGAACCTCCAGGAGATCGGCCTCGAAGTTGTCGTCCAGGAAGTGCGTCATCAGCATCTCCAGGCCAAAGCGACAGGTGTAGGTCTCCCTCGAGGAGGACCAGCCCCGTATCTTGTCGAGAAGGTCCGCCTTGTGCCCCTTGAATGCCTTCGGGGACATGACATCGCAGACGGCCCAGTTGTCCACGTGGGGAAGGAACAAGTCCACTGCGGCAATGCAGGTCTCGTAGTCCCTCATCTCGGAGACCAGCAGGGCATGAAGGACGTCCTCGTCGTAGTAGTCGTGCGGCAGCCTGGTCAGGAACTCGGTCGCCTCCAAACCATCGGAAAGCGACTTGGCAAGCCTTCGCGCATCGGGCACGCGGACGCCGATGAACCTCTCGGTCGGCACGTTCGGGGTCAGCTTCGCCTGGAAGGCGGCGTACTTGGGATCCCGCAGCTCGAAGAGCCTGTCTCGTATGGGCATGGCGCGTCTCCCTTCGGCGTTATGGCAGGGTGGCTACAGTAGCACTCCCGCCGCCACCAGCGCCACGCAGAGCGCAAGCGCGGCGGCGTCTCGCGCCGCCATGGGGTAGCGCTTGAAGCTGCTCTCGCGCGTGCGCAGGTAGAAGCCTCGCTGCTCGGCTGCGAGTGCCGTGGCGTCCGTCTTCCCCACGGAGCCCACCAACAGGGGCACGCACAGCGGCAGCATCAGCCTGAGCTTGCCGATGGGGTTCTTGGTGTCGTACTCGACCCCGCGTGCCGTCTGCGCCTCCACGATCGCGTTCATCTCCTGGCCGAACACGGGCACGAAGCGCAGTGCCGTGGTGAACGTGAACGCGTAGCGGTAGGGGACGTGCAGCACCTCCACGCACGCGTTCGCGAGATCGTTCAGCCTCGTCACGCCCAGCATGAGGATGAGCGGCAGAGCCACACCCAGGAGGCGCAGGCAGGCCTTGCCTCCCGTGACGAACCCCTCCGTGGTCGCCCACGCGAAGACCGTCCCACCGCCGCGCACGAAGACGGTCTGCAGCAGCAGCATCACCACGGCGAGCGGGACCACCAGCTTGAGCAGCGAGACGAGCTTGCCCATGGAGCGGGAGTAGGCGCCCAGCGCGAACGTGAGGGCGAGAAGCCCCACGAGCATGGGGTAGGTGTCCGCCAAGAACGTCGCGACGATGATGGCCGCGGCGATGCCCAGCTTGGTCACGGGGTTCAGCCGGTGCAGAAGCGTGTCTCCGGGGACGTAGTCGATGACGTTGACCACGGCGGACCATCTCCTTGGTTCCTTGGTGGGGTCGGCGATGCCGAGGGCCTGCCCGATCCGACGGGACGGTGACCGGACGGGACAGGCCGAACGGGACAGTCGAGGAGGGCGGACTATCTCTTGAGAGCCTTGCGGACGGGGGCGTAGAGTGCCTGGACGAGGATGGCATTGAAGACGCCGGTGGCAAGGATCACAGGGAGCATGGCCGCAGCGAGTTCCTGGGCGGCTCCGATCATCGCGATCTTGATGATCATGAAGATGACGCCGGAGACCACCGTGGTGACAAGGGTCCCAAGCGCGGGGACGAACTTCTCGGCGCTGCCGCGCATGCCGGCGCTCACGATGAGGGCCATGAGCATCGCGGCTGCGCCCTCGGCCGCGAAGTCGACGAAGGGCGATGTGGTGGTGATCTGGATCACTGCCGCAGAGATGAGGCCAATGACCAGGGCCTGGGTGACGTTGGGACGGATGACCAGAATGGTGAGGCAGAAGGCCGAGATGATGAACTCGGGGCTGATCATGCCACCGGAGATGCTCGAGATGGCCTTGCCTACCGTGAAGTTGAGGATGAACCCGGCCGCGAGGAGGACGGCGAGGAGGACGAGGGCGCGGACGTCGAGCTTGCCGCGGTCGGGGGAGGTGACGGTGCGGGCCTGCTGGGAGCTGGTGTTCTCGGACATGGTCTGGTTCCTTTCGTCTGGCTCACTGTGCCGTATGTGATGGGATGCGCACTGCCTGCTTGGGATGGGGCGCACGAGCACAAAGAAGAGGCTCCCGGCCAAACCGGGAGCCTCTTTACCTCGCGAAGATATGGCGCGAGAGACTCACGATCGACCGACCGCTTGCGAATCGCGCCACCACCAGTTCATGGACGTGCCTGCGTTGGCTGTGACGATGCGGTTCATCTCTGGCGCTCCTCTCGAATGATTTGTCGTGTGACGGTCTACACTTGTGTTGTGGAGGACTATACGTCCGCTGCCGCCCTCGCCGCAAGGCTCGTTGTGTAAACGCTTGGTAACGAGGGCCTGAAGGCATGGGGCAAGATCGACCATGAGGGGGTCGCGTGTGGCAACGAGGCGCGTCACCGCCTGCGGCAGCTGGTAGGGGGTGACGCCCGCGTCCACCACCGCGACGCCAAGTCGCCCGCAAGAAAGGACCCGCCATGCGCATTACTCATATCTACCACAGTGGCTTTGCCGTCGAGCTCGCCTGCTGCACACTGCTCTTCGACTGGTACACAGGCGAGCTCCCCAGGCTCCGCTACGACCTGCCGCTCGTCACGCTCGTCTCGCACGAGCACTCCGACCACTACGGACGCTGCATCTGGTCGCTGCGCGAGCAGTTCCCCAACGTGCGCTACGTGCTGGACGAGGACGTTGCGGCAGACGCCCCGGCCGATGCCCGCGTGACCGCCGTCGAGCCGCACGAGTCCTACGAGCTGCAGCTCGATGGCATGGGCAGCCTGCCCGACGCTGCCGGCGCTACCGTCCCGCTCTCCGTCGAGACCCTGGAGTCCAACGACGAGGGTGTGGCATTTCTCGTCCGTGCCTGTGGCACCTCGGCCTTCTTCTCGGGCGACCTCAACTCGTGGCAGTGGGCACGCCCGGCCGAGCAGAACGCGGCGTCCGAGAAGTTCTTCCGCACGGAGCTCTCGCGCATCGTCCCTGGCCCCGTTGACCTTGCCTTTGTCCCGCTCGACCCACGCCTTGAGGACCCGGCCGCTGGCATTGCCGCCCTTATGGACGTGGTTGGCGCCCGCGCGCTCTTCCCCATGCACTACTGGGATGCCAGCGCGGCCGCTCGCGCCCTCATGTCAGACGCTCGCCTTGCACCGTACTTGGGCATAACGCACTTTGAGGACGTCTGCGAGCTGCCAGACCCGGTCACACCCTCGGCCTGACGCCGCCCTAGGGGGCCGTCCCTCAAATCCTCCGGACACCCTCCCAGACCCACATGATGAGCGGAGCGGGAATGACCTTGCCGGCGATCCGCATGAGAAGGCCGGTGACGCAGCAGGTGGCAACGGGGTAGTTTGCGGCGTTCACGAGCATCGACCAGCGCACCACACGACGTGCTCCCAGCATGGGGAAGGGGTGGCGCACGGTCTGGCCGTTGGCCGTCCGGCGCGCGACGTCGATGAACTCGGTCTTCACCCAAAGCGGGCACACGGCGGTCACGTGGATGCCCCGCCCCCGCAGCTCAAAGCGGAGCGCTCGCGTGTAGCTTCTCACGAACGCCTTGCTTGCCGCGTACACGTTGAGCCCCGGAAGCGGCTGGAACGAGGCGCTGGACGCAACCTGGACGATGCGCCCGCCGTCTCGCATGTGCGCAAGCGCTACCTGCGTCACGTCCACCAGCGCACGGCAGTTGAGGTCGACCATGGAGTCGGCCTCGGCAAGCGTCATGTCCGCATACGTGCCAAACTTGCCAAAGCCTGCCGCGTTCACAAGGAGCCCCACCTCGAGGGAGGGGTCGTCGCACGCCTCCTCGTCGAGAATCGCCTGGAGCGTCGTTGCCGCAGACCCCTCCGTGAGGTCCAGGGGTAGCGCGCGCACGGGGGTCGAGAGCTCCTTGGCAAGCGCGTGGAGCCGCTCCTCTCGGCGCGCGATGGCCCAGATCTGGTCGAAGCTGCCATGGGCGTCCGCCCAGCGTGCGTACTCGCGGCCCAGCCCGCTCGAGGCCCCGGTTATGAGAGCTATGCGCATGCGACCTCCTTCCAATGGATCCAGCAAGCCACGTGCGCCATGATAGCGCCCACGCGCGCAGGGTTTGCTCCCATCCTGCCCTGCGTCCCAAATCCCCCCACGATGCTTGCCGCGTGCCTGGTCATCGGGTGACCCCACACGGCATCTGCATGAGGCGACCCCCGGCCGAGTCGCGGTTGGCCGGGGGTCGGGGGTGGGTGGTCCCCAAGGAGAGATGGAAGGAACGGGAGAGCTGGGGCCAGGGGGAGCGGCACCGAGAAGGGATGCGCTAGCCCACCTGGCTGGTGTTGCCCTGGATGGTCTTGATGGCGTCGACGGCCTCGGAGACCTCGCACTTGGCGAGGATGGCCTTGCCGAGCTCGCTGCCCATGTCGATGGTGATGGTGCCGTCATCGTTGACGGTCACGCCAAAGGTGATGGAGTTGCCGGAGAGCTCGTCGGTGATGGTGATGAGCCTCTCGCCGTTCTGGTCGGTCGCGGTTGCTGCGCCCATGAAGCTCACGTGGGCCATCTTCTCGGCGTTGAGGAAGAAGATGCCTGTCTTGGACCCGTCGCCGTTGCCCACGTAGTAGACGGTCTCGCCGCTTTCGGCGACGCCCATGTAGGCCTCGGTGATCTCTGAGGTGGCGATGGAGTAGGTCTTGCCGGAGCTGCCGCTCGTCGAGTTGTCGGAGGTGGTCGAATTCTGGCTCGTGGTGGTGTCGTCGGTCCTCTGCTCGGTGGAGGTCGACTCGGTGGCGACGGCGTCGGAGTCCTCGTCGGCGCCGGAGCCGCCACAGGCCGTGAGGGCGACAGGGGAGGCGAGGAGGACGAGGGCGAGGCCGACGGTGACGATGCGGTTCCTGTTGAGCATGGTGGTTCCTCTCTGCGTGCCATGGTTTCCTGTGGAGCTGTCGTGCTGCTGAAAGGAATCCTATGGGACCGCTGGTGCCCGTACATCATCCCAAAGTATTAGGGGCCGAGCCGAGAAGCGAGGGGCACACCAGGGTAGCGGGCCCTCAGGGCTGCCCCCATCTCGCATTGTCACACCAGGTGGAGACGGCGGGCTTCACTGGCAGCCTGGGCGCGCCTGCTCACGCCGAGCTTGGTGAGGATGTGGCTCACATGGGTCTTCACCGTAGGCAGCTTGATGCCCAGAAGCTCGCCGATCTCAGCGTTGCTCTTGTCCTGGCAGATGAGACGCAGCACCTGGCCCTCCGTCTTGGTGAGGGGCTCTGCCGGTCCCGAGGGCGACGACATGAAGTTGGGGTAGTGCGACGCCTGGGCGCGGGCACCCCTCACAAGACGCGCCAGCTGGTCTTCGTCCACGCCCATCTCCTTGGCGTGCCTTCGGGCCTCAGTGAGCAGCGGCAGCACGGCTGCGCCGTACAGCGTGATGGTGCGCACGTACCCATAGCGCTTTGCCTGGTCAAGCGCATCGGCAATCCATCGTCTCCAGTCGTCCTTGCCGCTGCGCCATGCGGCAATGGCCGCGAGCACGTCGTAGTGGATGCAGTCGATGACCCTGTCGCGGGACTTCACGTACTCGCTGAGCGTGGACATGAGCCGAAGCGCCTCGTCGTAGCGCGATTCCGAGATGTACACCTGGCTTACGGTCTTGTAGATGTAGCGGTTCAGGAAGTCGAGCGGCTTGGAGAAGTCCGGTGCGCTCTCCTCGAGCCACGCATGAGCGCGCTCGGTCTGCCCCAGGCGCAGCCAGGCGTGGCAGCGCAGCGCATCGAGGTTCGCAACGATCCTTTTGCGCTCGGGAATCTCGCTCTGGGCGAAGTGGCGCCTGTGGAGGTCGAGAAGCGCCAGCGCCTGACGCGCATCCCCGCAGTACATGAGGTTCCTGCACTGGATGCCAATGGCAGCAAACTCGATGGAGGGGTCACCGTTGCGCCTGATCTTGGGGAGGACGGCGTTCACCCGCGCAACGTAGGGGGTAACGTCCTCGCCCTTTTCGAACTTGCTCTCGCAGAGGGCGACCTCGATGCAGCCCACGGCGAGCCTCCCCAAGGCGCGCTCGACGAGCTTGCCGATGAGGACGCAGGTCTTCTCGTCTGTGGGGACCCAAGGGCTGAGATCGCGTCCGCCGTTGATGATGCTGGGCATGGCGCTCGTCATGGAGGGCGTGAGTTCTGGGTCGTCGCTGGCGTTCACCTTCGCGAGGGCCCCCACGGCATCCGTGAGGCTTATCAGGCGACGATGGGGGAGCGCCAGGTCGAGATAGGCGAGGTTGGCGTTGGCAACATGCCTTTCGTCTCGCGTGCGCTCCGGTGCGCTTGCGTAGTCCTTAAGCTCGGTGTACCAGCGCTCCGACCCAACGGCGTCCATGAGCATTGAGTCGAGCAAGCTCATGGTGCGCATGAGCCTGGGAGAGGCGCATATCATGCCTTCGGGAAGGTCGTGGTAGTAGTGCTCGAGCTCGCAATAGGTTCCGCTGCCGGGGTTAAGCCGTGCGTGCTCGTCTAGGATCGCAAGCATGCGCGCACCGTTCTTGGCGCGCGAGCACAGATCGAGCGCGTTTATGTAGTTGCCCTGGGCTACGTAGTAGTCTACGGCACGCTCGACCATGGGCGAGCGTGCGGCATCCTCGTAACGGCGCATGAGCTCCCACTGACAGAAGGCGCGCATGCCTGGGTTCACGTTCCAGCCTTGGCTGTCGCGCGTGACAAAGCATGTGGTGTGTTGGAGCGCGTCGAGGAGCATCTCGCCGTCGGCTTCGCCGAGCACGCTTGTGAGAAGGGACTCGTCAATCCTGTCGAAGAGCGGTATGAGCAGCATGAGCCCCTGGACCTTTGGGTCGAAGCGTCGGTTGAACTCGGACTCGAAGTAGCGCATGGCCTCGTCGGTGAGGTCCTCCTCCCACGCGTCCTCGCCGTGCAGGATGTGCGCGAGGGCGAGCGAGACCGCCAGGGGATAACGGGACGTGACGGCGGCGATGCGCTCGACCAGCCGGGGTGTGGGAGCAAGGCCGTTGGCCACCAGGAGGCGCGCTATGTCCGTGTCGGTGAAGTAGAGGTCATCGTTCGTGACGATGAGCAGGTCACCCTTGGCGAAGAAGGGCGTAAGCCATCCGGGCATGGGCGCGCGAGAGATGAAGACGAAGCGCGTGTCGCCGCATTGCGCGACCACGGACGCGAGCGCCGCGCCCTGGGAGACGGAGACGGCATCGTGGATGTTGTCCACGAGGACGGCGTCATGCCCCCGTGCCGTCTCGACGGTGACGGCAACGCCGACGTCGGTCGTCTCGGCGTTGACCTCCAGCACGTCAAGGCCTTGGAGCACGCGGTGGGCAAACTCGGTCTTGCCAAAGCCGAGGGGGGCGCAGATGAACGCGAGGCGGGTGCAGCTCCATTGCGCCCAGAGGTACTCGTCAAGCTCTAGGGGAATCTTGTTCAGCATGGGCGCTCACCGTTCCTGGAGGGCATGCGACGCGGTGACCGGCAGTGTTGGTGACGCCATCTGGACCCTCCGAATCTCCCAAGACGCATGAGACGCCCGGCCACGGATAGCTATCATGGTAGTCGTAAAGACGACTGAGCGCAGACGCAAAGCGCCCTGTGGGCGCCCCCAAGCGGGGGCACCCGGAAGGGGCGCTTCTACAGGTTAAGTGCCTCTAGCTCGGAGGCCGTGGCCTCGACGAGCTTCTCGATCTTCTTGACGTTGCCGCCAAGGACGGAGCCAAAGGAGAAGAGCCCGCCGGTCACGGTATCGAAGGCGGCATTGACGAGCTGGTCGCCGACGCCCACCATCTGGTTCTTCTGGATCAAGATCTTGTTCTTGCCCTGAACCATCACCCACACCTGGTTCTGGCGGTCGAGCGGCGGGAACACGATTACGTCCGCAAAGCCGTTCTTCACGAGCTCGGGCTTGCCTGCGGTGAACTTCTCGTCCTTGATGCGGTCGAACAGCTCCTTCTCGTTCGCGAAGCTCTGGCTGGTCCTAACGGTCTTGAGCTTGAATCCAAATGCCATGTTGGGACTCCTGTTCGTGCGAGATCTTTAGGCGCACACGGTGCCGCCCCGATTGAGCGCAGTGTGCGGGCTTGTTCGGCGAATGTCCTCATGCCAAAGTATGAGCCTCCTTTTGCCGTGGGTGTCTATCCGCTGGCAGGCGGTCTCATACCTTGGAATGAGGTTGCCATTGCGGGGTCTTCCTAGAATCTGCGCAACGTACCAAACAGCCCCGTTCCAGCGCGTGAAAGGATGTCCCATGGAAGCGATCTCGATGAGGTGCCCCAACTGCATGGGCGACGTCATCCCCTTTGACAACGGCGCCTTTGGCCGCTGCGCCAGCTGCGACAGCGTCTTCAGGCTCAGGGATGGCGAGACTGCGGGCGCCGCCACGGCTGACTTCGAGGACGGCGCTGACGACACTGACGACGCCTTCGACTTCGAGTCCTTCTTCCAGAACGCCTACGACGAGTACGTAGACGACGAGTCCGACCTCTCCGACGCCTACTTTGGCGACCGTCTGGACAGCAACCGCTCCAAGATCGACGCCGCAGTGAGGCGCTTTGACATCGATGACGACGATGCCGAGGAGGTCTACTGCGTGGTCGACACGACGATCTTTGGCAGCTGCAAGGTGGGCTTCGCCGTTACCGTATCTGGCCTCTACATGGTTGACGAGGACGGCGATTCCGCCTTCCTCGACTGGGACGACTTCGATGACTGCCGCATCGAGCGCGACGGCGGCAAGCTCATCATTGGTGGACACCCCTTCATCATGTCCACCGACGAGGCCAGGATCGTCGCCCGCGTGATGCGCGACCTCCAGGATTAGCACGGACGCCGGCAGGAAGGGAGAGGTATCACATGGCACTCATCAAGGCGGCACTTGGGGCCCTCACCGGCAACCTCGCCGACCAGTGGAAAGAGATGATCTACTGCGAGGCCCTTGACGCCGATGTCCTGTGCGTCAGGGGCCAGAAGCGTACGGGTGCACGCAGCACCAACACCAAGGGCGACGACAGCATCATCTCCAACGGATCGATCGTGGTCGTGAACTCCGGCCAGTGCATGGTCATCGTCGAGCAGGGCAAGGTCGTGGACTTCTGCGCCGAGCCGGGCGAGTACACCTACGACTCAAAGGCGGCGCCCTCCGTCTTCACGGGAGGCCTTGGCGCAGGGCTTCTCGACACGTTCAAAAACATTGGCAGGCGCTTCACGTTTGGCGGAGACACCGGACTTGACCAGCGCGTCTATTACTTCAACACCAAAGAGGTCATGGGCAATCGCTATGGCACCCCCACGCCCGTGCCCTTCCGCGTGGTCGACAACAACATAGGCCTCGACATGGACGTCTCCGTGCGCTGCAACGGCGAGTTCTCCTTCAAGGTCGCAGATCCCCTGCTCTTCTACAAGAACGTCTGCGGCAACGTGGAGGAGCCCTTCACGCGCAACATGATTGCCCCCCAGCTCCGAAGCGAGCTTCTCACGGCCCTACAGCCAGCCTTCGCGCGCATCTCCGCGATGGGCGTGCGCTATTCTGCCATCCCGGCGCACACCGAGGAGGTCTCGGCCGCGCTCTCGGACATCCTCTCCAAGAAGTGGCGCGAGGTCCGCGGCATCCAGATCGTGGCCTTTGGCGTGAACGCCATGGCAGCAGACCCGGAAGACGAGAAGGCCATCAAGGAGCTCCAGCGCACGGCGGTCATGCGAGACCCCCGCATGGCGGCGGCGAACCTCGCCTCTGCGCAGGGCGACGCCATGCGCGCTGCCGCCGGAAACGCTGCCGGTGCCTTCGTGGGCCTTGCCGGCATGAACATGGCCCAGATGGCAGGCGGCGTGAACGCCCAGGACCTCTTCCAGATGGGCGGACAGGGCGGATACCCCGATGGGCGTCCGGGCGGCCACCCGCAGGGCGGTTGGGGCACGCTGGGTGGAGGCTGCCCTGGAGCCCCCGACGGCTATCCCGGCGCATCGCAGCCCGGCGCGGAGCCGGCTGGTGCCGCAGCGCTTGAGGCGGACTCCGCCATGGCGCACGCGGCCGCTGTCCCAACGGCCGATGCCTCCGTCCCGCCGACCGAGCCTGCGCCAGAGCCTCCAGAGGCAGCTGCCGGCGGCACCTGGGCCTGCCCTACCTGCGGGACAGCCAACCGGGGCAAGTTCTGCCCCGAGTGCGGCACGCCCAAGCCCAAGCCCCGCTATCGCTGCGACAAGTGCGGCTGGGTGCCCGAGGACCAGACGCGTCCACCCAAGTTCTGCCCCGAGTGCGGCGACCGCTTTGACGAGGGCGACGTCGAGCGGTAGTGCCCGGGTTCTTCTCGGCCCATGCGGGTCGTGGGGGGCGCCCTTGCCTGGCGTGCGTCTTGTCACGGCAGGATACCGCTCATACTTCGGGATGACGCCAGTGGGGGTGGGCCGGGAGAGAATCGCCAAGGAGAGGAACTCTTTCGTCGGAACCCCTTGGATTGGAGCGGTCATGAAAGGTCATACGCCTGGGCCGCGCTGGCGAGCGACCCTCGTTGGTGCGGCACTCGCACTTGCGCTGGCGGCTATCCCCGGCACCGCCTGGGCAGTCACCACGTACTCTCCGGACAACCAGCTCACGAAGGAGGACTACGCGGCCCTGGGCCTCGCGATAGACGACTCGGTGCCCGACAACGCGGTTGGCATGGCTCCCTACGATGCGTCGTCTGAGGGCGCAACCACCACGCTCTTCTCCCATAGCGGCGTCTACGTGGCGGCCAACGGGGCAAACGCCAACAACTACACGCTGCGCAGCAAGCTCAACACCATGAGACAGTTCTACACCAAGGAAGTGAAGCCCGTATCGCCCTTCTCGCCCAAGGTCGTGCCGGCAGATCCCAAGACCTTTACGAACGTGTACGACAAATACGGAGGCATGCACGGTGCATACCCCTTCTATAAGCTCTCCAACAAGAAGCCGGACACCTACTACGGCGGCATTAAGACGTCCCCGCTGAGCGACAACACGAACGACGTCCTCAAGGATGCCACCAACAATGGCTTTGACGGCATCTATGCCACCAGCGTCGCATACGACCAGGGAAGCGGTTACAAGGACCACATCGCTGAGCTGCGCGTCTATGGGGACAATGCTTCGATGACGACGGAAGGGGGCGTCAAGATAGCGGGCGGCTTTGCCGTCAAGCTCTACGAGCTCGACGCCTCGGGCAGGCGCAGTGAGGTGGCAAGCCTCTCCCCCTCCATCGACTCGGCGGCCATAGACGAGGTCGTCGCCAAGTTCCCCCGCCTCAAGGACGCCTATCGCTCGTTCACCTACCTCGACAACGGCTATCTGCAGGAGAACGATGCGATGTTCGAGGTCCAGGCGGGAGATGTCGACAACGATGGGGTGGACGAGATCTTCGCCTATGTTGGCATTCATCACGATGTCGACGGCGTGCGGCAGGCCTGCATAGACATGTGGGACCTTCAGGGCGGCGAGTGGGTCCATAGCGAGGTGTGGGTGGACTGCGGCCAGGCGTCCCACTACGTCACCCCGTCAGGTGCCGGCCATGGAGACTGCAGCTGGCATGCCCCTGTAGTGACGATGGTCACAGGCAACTTGGACCGTGCGGGCGGAGACGAGCTTGCCGTCACCACCTCCGCGCCGTCGAACCACCAGAAGCCGAGCGACGTGGCGCGCTGCCACATCTACACCTGGGATTCCGAGAACGGCACGCTCACAGGAGTACCCGCCCTGGACGAGGAGGTGGGTGTCCCCTACATCCCCCTCTCCACGCCAGATGGCAGCGCCGCCATGGTCTCTGCGGGCTGTGCCTTTGGGACCTTTGCGACGGGCAATGGCACGACCGCCGACGCCTTCGTGATTGCGGGCTGGGACTGCGACGGCGCCTCGACGGGAAGCTACCACAACTTCAGCTATGCGTTCGTGTACTTCGACCAGCCTTCCGGCAGGTACGTGGTCAGGGGCTACGATGCGGACAGCAGGCGTCGCGCCCTTGGCCGGGACGCAAAGCGCATCATGGACTCCGCCATGGAGCATCTTGGCGATGATGAGCGCTACTTCCCCACGCTGGCTCCCTTTGCCGTTGCCTGCGCCCGCCTGCAGGGCCTTGACCAGATCTCCAGCGGGGGCATCGAGAACGACGCCGTGCTTCTGGGCGGGGACGTGTACGACTTCATGCTCTTCTCTCCCTCTGCCGCCTCCACCGAGCCCATTGGCAGCATGAGCCTCACGTCCGCCCAAGCAAACCAGAGGGGACACAAAAAGGGCAAGGACCAGGTCTGGATCGGAGACGTGCGCGTGGGTGCCGTCACGGGCGACAGCAACTACAAGGAGAGCTTCCTTGCGGTCACCGGTGTGCGCAGGGACGACGACCCAGGTGACGACGACGACTACTACTGGATGGACATCTCGCACTTCACGGCGCAGTTCTCCAAGAGCAAGTTCACGGGATACCAGACCGGCGAGGAGGGCGTCATCTGCGAGGGCGTCCGCGTGAACGACACCTACGGCACCTGGGTGAGCCTGTGCCTTCCCAACGTTGACCACAAGGGTGTACAGGTGCGCTTCAAGGCCATGGACAAGTTCTATACGGCTCCGCAGCTCCTTGCCGTAATCGAGGACTCCCCCTACTTCCAGGACCTCCAGGACGCCTACGGCTACCTCAACTACGGGGGAACCAACTTTGGCCAGGACAGCAGCAGCACCACTGGCACGGGCGTATCGGTGGAGGGTGCCGCGGGCGGCTTCATGGAGGGCACGGCCAACTTCCTCTTCGCAGCGAAGATGCGCGGCGAGCTGCAGGCCACGGTCAGCTACGACCACGAGAGCGCGAGCACGCTCTCATACGGCGCCACCTTCGAGGCGCACGCCGGCGAGGGCAACAAGGCAGTGGTCTACACCGTCCCCTTGATCTACTACCACTACGAGTACAGAGACCCGTCGGTGGACGACGACTGGCACGATACGGTGTCGTCCGTGTACCTGAAGCCCACGATCGCCATGGTGGGCGAGGAGATCTGGGATGCATCCTGCAAGAAGCTCGGCATGCCGAGACTGACAAGAACGCAGACCGAGAAGGGAATCCTGGGCAACGTCACGGGAGACCCCTCAAGCTATACCCTCGACGCGCTCACGGTGCTGCCTGGCAGCACGACAGCGTTTAGCAGCAACACGACGACAACCGTCACGAACAGCTCGGGCAGCACCGTCTCGCAGAAGATCTCGGTCGAGGAGGAGAAAAGCTCGTCGATCGGTGGTGGCGTTGCTCTGGCGTACGAGAGCGGCTGGGGCGTGGGCTTCCTGGGTAACGAGGGCCTTGCGGGCGTGTGCTTCGACGCCTCGGCGGGAGGGTCGCACATAACGTCCAATGCCACGGGCTTCGATTTCGAGGGCCTCGTGGACAACGTTCCCGAAAAGGCGGAGGGGCGTTCCTTCGATTGGCAGCTCCGGGTATGCAAGAGCGACGAGAAGATGCCGGATGACGGGACGAAGCCCTCGGACAACCAGTACTGGATCGTGGGCTATGCGGTGAGCAACGTGACCACGGACGGGGTGGGTGCCGTAAGCGGGCTTGCCGTGACGGGCACCACCGACCACTCCGTGACGCTCTCCTGGAACCCCACGCTCAAGGATGACAGCCCATACCAGTATGGAGTCGTCATGGTCGCCCAGGACGGCACGGGCGGCACCATGCACCTCGTGGACCAGGGAGCCACAAGCTATACGTGGGAAGGCCTTGTCGCCAACACGACGTACCAGTTCTACGTCGTGCCCGCCTCGGGCACCGATGAGCAAAGCGCGACGGAGGAGGGCGTGAAGTCGCCCACCGTAAGCGCCAAGGTGCTTCCGTCCGGGCATACCTTCGAGCTTGACGGCGCGAACGTCGTTGGCGCGGCGGACGCATCCTCGCGCAAGGCCACCGTTGCCGTAGGCGGGGAGCTCAAGCTTCAGGAAACGGCCCTCTACCAGCAGCCCAGTACCGACCCCAACAACACGGACGGATATGAATCGGTTGAGCCCACCTTCCATTGGTATCGCCTGAGCCCCTACAACAACACCGGCAAGGACGGTCAGGAATGGACCTTCGTGGGCAAGGGGCTAGACGTCACCTACAGGAGGGATAGGGAGACTGCCTTGTCCGAAGACAGCTTCGAGGAAGGCCCGACGCTCGCGCCGGCAGGCACGTCCTACACCTCCACGCTCACCATCCCCTCCGTTTCGGCAGAGGATGATGGCTCGATGTGGCGCTGCGACGTCTACGTGTCCGACGTGGTGGTCTACTCGCAGGTGGTCACCTTGGACGTCACGCACACGATCGTGAACTCCACGAGCAGCAGCTTCGAGGAAAAGGGCTCCGCGAGAATCCTCCCGGGACTGCTCTCCATCTTCAGGAGAGCCAACCACTCGGAGATCGTCACCATACCTGATGCCAAGCCGGATCCCGATGACGCAGGAGGCGAGGGGCAGGACGCCTCGCAGGACGACGCAAAGCAAGAGAGGGATGGAACGGGAGGTGGCAGCGAATCCGCTTCGAGGCAGCCTTCTGCTGGGGCGTCTGGCACGCCCAACACGGGCGACGCTATGCCGAGCCCAACCTCCCTCGCCCTCCTTGGCGCAGCCGGTGTGACGTCCCTTTTGTGCGCTCTGCTCCTCACAAGGCGCCGAAGCGGGTGACGGCCTTCTCCGCCACTCATGCGGCCCCTGGCTTTCGCTGGGGCCGCATCCGTTTGCGGAGCCTCGCGTTTGCAGCGACTCATACTTCGGCATGACGCAGCGAGCGGTGCCGCCCCTTAGCATGTCATGCCAGATGGGGGCTCGACGCCTTGAGCCCGGGGACACAGACCAAGGGAGCTTCAATGGATCGGAACAGCACCAACAAACCCGCTGGCAGCAGCATCCTTCGCGTGGCATCGATCATCTTGATCGTCTACGCCGTCATCACCCTCGTCTCGGGCCTGTTCATGATGATGGGCGTCTACATGGTTGCCGCTGACGCAGACGTCAACATTGCAACCGGCATTGCGGCCATCGTGGGCATCGTGGCCTTCCTTGGCGGTCTCCTCAACCTCTTCGTGGGCGTGGTGGGCTTCAGGGCCTCCAAGCGCAACGACAGGAACACACTGGCCCTTGTGCTGGGCGTCATCAGCGTGGTCTTTGGCATCTACGGCATCACCACCGCCATCGGCACCGGTGACGCGGGCTCCATCGCAAACGCCGTGGCAGGCATCATCCTGCCGGCGCTGTACCTCTATGGTGTCATCGAGACCAGAAGGCGCGTCGCCTAGCGTCGATGCCCAGTTGCGCACCCGCGGGGTCGCTCGCCTACGGTTACCCTCCGCTCCCGCATGGGGGCTAGCCGTTCCATCGTCCGTGCGGCGATAATCGGGGGAGTAAGGTCAGGACGGGGGAGAAGGGCCGGTTCCAAGGGGGAGTGTCCGATGGAGACGAGGCCGTACGTTTCGTGGGAGCTCATGAACTCGTTCCTCACCGATGCGTTCAAGGGGTATGGCGTGCCCGAAAGGGATGCTGCCATCTGTGCGGACGTGTTGCTCGAGAGCGACCGTCGCGGCATCGAGAGCCATGGCTGCAACCGCTTCAAGCCCATCTACATCGACCGCATCAAGCGCGGCACGCTCCTGCCCAAGACCAACCTCGAGGTCGTGAGGGAGACCCCCACCACCGTGGTGGCGGACGCACACGACGGCATGGGCATGGTCGCCTCGCACCGCGTGATGGAGATGCTCATCGGGAAGGCCAAGGACAGCGGCATGGCGGGCGGTGCCATCCGCAACTCCACGCACTATGGCATCGCGGGCTACTGGGCGACGATGGCGAGCAAGGAGGGAATGATCGGGCTCACGGGCACCAACGCACGTCCCTCGATAGCCCCGACCTTCGGCGTGGAGAACATGATGGGCACCAACCCGCTCACGTTCGCGCTCCCCACCGACGAGGAGTTCCCGTTCTGCATCGACTGTGCCACATCCATCGTGCAGCGTGGCAAGATCGAGTACTATGCACGAGAGGGAAGGCCCACGCCGGCAGGCATGGTCGTGGCCGAGGACGGCTCCACCGTCACGGACTCCCAGCAGATCTTGGGAATGCTGGTGGATGGCACGGCGGCGCTCGCGCCTCTGGGCGGCGGTCCCGGTGACGAGATGTGCGGCTACAAGGGCTATGGCTACGCCGCGACGGTCGAGATCCTCTCGGCCGCGCTTGCGGGCGGCCAGTTCATGAAGGCGCTCACGGGCGTGGCGCCCGACGGCTCGTCGCAGATGTACCACCTCGGGCACTTCTTCTTCGTGGTGGACCCGGACGCGTTCTGCGGGCGGGAGACCTTCCGCAAGATCGCGGGCGACATCTGCCGTGAGCTGCGTGCCTCGAACAGGGCTCCCGGTTACGAGCGTATCTTTACGGCAGGCGAGAAGGAATACCTTGCGTGGCTGGACCGCAAGGACAGGGGCGTGCCTGTCGGTGAGGCGGTGCAGAGGGAGTTCGTCCAGGTGCGAGACGAGCTGGGACTTCCGTATCGCTTCCCGTTCGAGAAGTAGGCGGCAAACCGAGGGGCAGCCAGCATGTGGCCCCCAGGCGTTCTGCGGACGCCTGGGGGCCGAGGCCCCAAGCCCAGGATCGGGCACCACGACGATCTAGCGCAGCCTGCCAGGCTCATTCCCGCAGTTCCAGCCCTTCTCCGGCGTGAACGACGTATGTCTCGAACTCCACGTCCGGCATGCATGTCACCAGGTCGTCTCGGATCCGTCCGAGCGCCTCCAGGCGATACCCGACGGACGTGTTGGCGTTGCCTTGGATGATGAAGATCGCGTTCCCCGTCTCGTCGTCGAACTTGTAGCGCTCGCCGTCGCGGACGTCGAGCCAGGCCATGATCCCCTCTGCGTCACGGTAGACGTAGTCCGTCTTGGCCACGTGCTTCTCCGTGGAGAGAATCGGGAGGAAGACGCCCTCCTCCTTGCTGACGGTGAACTCTATCCGCTCGTGAACCTTGTCGAGGTCGTGCCCGCCTATCGCCAGCAGAGAGCGCAGCGACTCCACGTTGTAGATGTCGATGATGCTGTTGATGTGCGGGATGGAACCGCGATGCTGGATGTTGCGTATGAGCGCGGGGACGGTGGGCGGGTTTCTCTTGGCGCTGCGCCCCACGCTCTGCAGCAGATCCCTGTAGCCCTGGACTACCGGGTGGTCGAGGACCTCGCTCATGTCGCAGCCCAGCGCCCAGTCCTCCATCTCCCTCTGCTTCTTCAGGAACGCATCGGGCAGGGGGGCCTTCGGGTCCACGTTTCTTGCCGTCCCGACCACAATGCTTTTGATTCCGAGCCCCGCAATGCTCTCGTTGGCTAACAGTCTCACGGCAGCTCCCTTCGCCGACGCTTCTCAATGAGCGCCATTCGGTCTTGGGACGGCGGATGTGAGGTAATGGTATCCCAAAATACTTCGAGGCTCAGGACTGTCAGGACCTGGATGGACTGGCAGACGTTTGGTCTTGTGGTCGAGAACAGCTAACCTGCCTGATCCTGGGTCGTCTGTTGGGCTGGGAGGCCCTTGCGGAGCATGGCGGCGTAGGCATCCGGATCGCCCATTATCCGCTCGCAGTGTCCGAAGCCGGTCCATACCCTGAGGGTCGCGTTGGGGTATAGCCGGGGGATCACCTTCCGAGCACGGCTGAGGTCGAAGTCCCTCTCGCCATATGCGAAGGTGCACCGGCGTTGGACGTCAGGCGAGAGGGCGGGTGGTTCCACGTTGCCACAGTCATGCACGATGTTGCGAATGCTCAGCTCGCTCATGGCGATGAGGCTCTCGGCCATGGGTCGTGCCGCCTGGGGGCCATAGAGCTCGCCCATCTTGCGGATGGCGAGCTGGGGGTTGGCGGCTGCCCTTCTGTGCTTGCTCAGGAACATTCGTCTCACCACGGCTTCCTTCGCGCGTGCCCCGACGAACATGCTCGTGCCCTCAAAGAAGAGGCGGTCGAATGTGAGGTCCGGGTACTTGAGGAGCTCGAGGAGGACGATGCCGCCAAGTGAGGCGCCAAAGCCGAGGGAGAGGTGCGTCTGCCCGTGCCCAATGAGCCAATCGCGGATCTGGTTGGCCTCCATGGCGGCCGAACGATATTCCGTGGAGGTTGCCTCTCCATGGGAGGAGAGGTCGGGAATCAGATAGTGGAGGTTGTTGCCCATCCTATCGGCTACGATGAGTCGCATGCCCTCCGCCGAGGAGAGCATGGGATGGATGAGCAGCGCCGTGGGAGCCTCGCTGCTGCTAGAAGGCGCGTATTCGTGCATCTTCATGGCGTCTCCGACCTCGTTTCCGTAGGGGTTTCTGTTTGGCTTGCCGTCATGTCCCCCACCGCCTGCAGACCTCATTCCAGTTGCCCATCCGAGCGAGGAGAGCGTCCCAAGCGGGCATGGGGAAGTCTGGGGCGAGCCCTCGTATCCGCTCGAATCCCACCTCGAGGTCACGCATCTCGTCCGGGGCATGCCTGCAGTGGTCGTCCACGCAGAGCGTCCCTATCTTTGTGCGAGCCACGATCCATACGACGGCAAGCCACATGCGGGTCTTGAGCCCTCCGTCGAGGAGCCCCTCGTTGCCTTCGGGTGCGACGGGGTGGCCGAGCCGTGCGAGGAGCGCATAGCCCTCACCCTGGGCGGCTACCATTTGGCGGAGCAGCTCGTGCGATGCCGCGCGTAGGTCGCAACCGCAGAGGTAGGAGACAAAGCACATTGGCAGCACTGCAGCGGCGTGATAGAGGAGCCAATCCTCGAAATCATGGGTCCAGTTGGGTCGATACCCGCCCGTGAACACACGGGCAAGAAGGTTCTTGTCGGAAGCCGTGGGCTCGCCATGGAGCGGTGCAACGTCGAGCCCCGTGGCACCCCATCGTACGCATTCGACATGGTCCGCCTTGCGGATGCCGGCGGTGCTTTGGAAGCCAAAGAGCACGCGCCTGGCATGTCCGTGCGACCTGAGCCGGTCGGCAAGCTCCTGGGCGCGCAGGTTGTTGCCGACAAGCACGAGCAGGTCCGCATCGATGCCCTCGAGCTGGTCGAGGGCGGCTATCTGCTGGTCCTGCCGCATGACGGAGAAGGCCACATCGAAGCGCTCGCCCTGGGGGATGCCATCGACCACATATGGGTGGTCGATGGTGGTCTTGTGCTGCACATGGTGGTGGATTACGAGTCCCCTGTCGCGGATGGTGTCACCCCACCGTCCCCGTGCGACCACGGTGACGGCGTTTCCCGCATCGCAGGCCGCGTGCGCCAGGTAACTCCCTATGACACCGATGCCGACAACGAGGACGTCCATGGGCACGCTCTCCCCAGCGAGGCGTATGCTTAATGCAGTAACATAAGGTTAACACTGATGGGATTGAAGGGGGAAGGTCATGGCGAGGGGCGAGTCCAGTCACCTTCCCTATGCGGGCGTCGGACCCCTCTACGTTGCCGCCATCATTGTGTTGACGGCAATGGGCGTGGCACTGAGCCAGCTTGGCCTCATCCCCCATACGGGCTGGCCGGTCCCGGTCGTTTTGCGTGTCGCTCTGGGCATCGTGCTGATTGCGCTTGGAATCGTGGTATGGCTCGCGGCGGTCCTCGGTGCGGGCATAGACGAAGGGATCCGCGAGAACCGCCTGGTGACCACGGGCATCTACGCGTGGGTGCGAAACCCGATCTACGTGGCCTTTGGCATGGCGTGTACGGGAGCGATCGTGATGGCGGGCAACGTCTGGCTGCTCGTCCTGCCCCTCCTGTTCTGGGCGCTCCTCACGGCGCTCATGCGGCATACCGAGGAACGTTGGCTCCTGGACCTCCATGGCAGCGAGTATCGTGCGTACTGCAAGTGCGTCAACCGCTGCATCCCCTGGCCACCATGCTGGCGCTAGGCCTGTCTGCCAAAGGTGCGCGTGAGGCTCCGTCAGCTCGGTCGCTTGGCCTATGCTGTGCCTCCCGCCTCCACCGCCCCTCTTCTCGCAGGCGATTCCGTCGGGGCGGGGTGATGGGCCATCGCCCCGCCCCGGTTACGCGTGCCTTGCGCTACAGGTTGGCCTCCAACGCCCTCACGAGGAACTCCGTCCCGCCATCCCCGGCTGCGGCGTCGTAGTAGTCTCTGAAGCGTGGGTCATCCAGGTATCCACGCACCAGCGCCAGGTGCGTCTCGCGGTCGTAGGCCTCGCCCCAGTGGATGCGTATCCAGCGCTCGTGCATGCGAGCGAGCTCCGCGGCCTCATCCCCCTTGGGGTCGTCCGACGCCATGGCAAGGCGCAGCTGCACCTTGATGGCCTCCTCGAGCAGGTCCTTCGCGTCCCATTCGTCGCGCGTGAGCGACATGATGCGCTCGTTGGTCGCATCGATGGCCGCGTTACCGTAGCGCTCGCGCGCTTCGATTCCGTACGTGCCCTCGAACTCCTTTAGGCTTTGGGCCTTGATGGCCCCGAATCTCTTCTCGTCGTCCATGTTCTCGATCCCTTCGATTGCCGCGATGGCTGTTTCCGTGCGGGCTATCGCGTCCGTCAGCGACTTCTCCTGCGCGCGCAGGGTCTTGAGGTGCGACTCGAGGGTATCCCGCAGGTTTGCCTGCGAGTCCTTGAGCAGGCGACGGATGGTCGTGAGGGGAAGGCTGCAGGCGCGCATCGCGAGTATCTGCGACAGGCGCCTGACGTCGCGGGGGCCATAGGTGCGGTACCCGTTCTCCGCTCGAGTGGGCTCAAGGAGCCCCATGTCCTCGTAATGGCGGAGCGTGCGTGCACTCACGCCCGCCATCCGGGCCAACTGCCCCACGCTGTAGTGCCTTCCCGCTGGCCTCGACTCGTCCATGTCACACCCCCAAGGACATCATGGGGCTTTGCGTAACGAGAAGGTCAACGAGGCTTTACGCGACGAGAAGGCCAAGGGGACGTCTGGACGTTGCTATGGGCGAGTGGTATAGGCGTGACCATGCGACCTCTACTGACAGCCTTAGGTTTTCTGATCTCCACCCCGAAGGCGTCTTGGGATGGGGCCGACGTGCTGCTTGGCCGAGGGGCCTGCCTGCCAGAGGTCTCTCACGCCTCCCAGATGTCCCGCTCCTCTCGGCTGGGAACCTGTCCCTTGGTGGCCTTCCTCCCTGCCCTGAACCCAAGGGCCAGGAAGACGATCCCGGACACCACGAAGAGGAAGCCAAACACGGCTGGGATCCAGAACGAGACGGGGCCCTCATGCCTGAGGAACGCCTGCATCAGGAACATGATGCCGAGCATGATCTGCGAGAAACCGATCGCATAGAGGTGGGAGCTCCTCTTCTTGGCCTGCCGCTCGACGTCCTGTCGGTCGGTGTAGAGCGCGAAGGGCTCGCCCGACGCCTTCTTTCGCAGGTACACCCTGTCGGCGTACTCGGCGACTACGGAGGCGCCGGTCTGCTCGAGGAAGTCGAGGTAATCGCGCCTCCTCTCCTTCTCGGAGTATTGCGGGATGTCGACCTTGTATTGGAACGCCGCGGGGGACACGTCCTCGAACTCGTAGGTCCCGTTGCTGTAGGAGAGTAGCATCATGCCCTGTGCGCCCTGCTCGTTCAGCCACTTCTCCTCTTCGTTGATGTCGAGGAAGGCCTTCTTGACCCTAGTCTTCATGACAACTCCCCCTTCAGCTTGCGTGCGTTTTCCAGCAGCTCTTCCAGTCTCTTGACGTCGCGCTCGAAGACCCGCCGTCCCTCGTCGGTGATGACGTACTCCTTCTTCCTGCCGTCCATCCGCCCTTCGAGCGGCGTGACCCAGCCCTTCTTCTGCAGGGTCTCCAGCGCTCCGTACAGCGTTCCGGCCCCAGGGCTCACACGATGGTCGGTCATCTCGCCTATGTCCTTCATCAGGGCGTATCCGTGGGCTGGATGGTGAAGCCTCAGCAGGATGTAGAAGACCGTCTCCGTTAGCGCTCCCTGGTTTGCCGAACCTCCCATGCCGACCTCCTTTCCGAGCGTGCGTTTCTCCCTACTCCGTACGTGCCGTCACTACTACTTTCTCCGATATATCGTTAAACGTAATATAACGACATCCGTAATAGTCGTCAAGGACCTTTTTGAAAAAAATAGCCAGCGTTCTCAGGTTGCGCACCGTTTTACTTGCTCAAGAGGTAGGTGAGAGAAGGAGCTCGGGCGCTTTGTGGGGAACATCGATGCGGTCGCTGCGGTGTGTGGGTCATCTCGTGGTGAGGAGGGCGATCTCCCGCATGTGCGTTAGCAAGTCCACCATTGCCGTCACCGTCGTGCTGCTGATCCTGGGTGCCATTGCCTGGATACCAATCGTGCTTGGGCTTGGGGCCTTGGCCGCGGTGGCGTGTCTCACCATATGGGTGCTCGTCGCGAGCCTCTGGCTGGCAGATGTCTCTCCGATGGGTTAGGCACTTCTTCTCGAAGGCTCGCGCAGACGGAGCAACGTCTGGGGGTTGCGGTCACCCCTTGGGATATGGACAAGGGGGTGGAAGTCGTTTGCCGTTCTCGGCGGTGCGATCATTGGGGTAGGCCTTGTGGCGGTTGCCACATCCGACAGCTTCCCGCGGAAAGCCGTCGGTTTCCGAGAAGTTCCAGGTAGGCGTGTTGCAGGTCTAGCAGCTTTCTGCGGGGAGTCGTTGGCTTCCCTGCCTGCTGTAGGGTGACGCGGTGAGCGTCGGACCCGTCGCTCCTGGCGGGTTCGGCCCTGTTGCTGACGGCTTGCCTACAACTCTCGACGAGCATACAGCTGCACCGTAATCAGCATGCTGACGAGGTGCAGCACGAGCGCAATCACGACCACTCCCACAACGAGCGGAAGGACGGATCCGCCACCTTCGATCATCGCGACGATATCGGCCATGGCGGCGGACAGCGGACCGTCGTTGCCGACGAGCGTGCCACCGCCCACAAACAAGAGGCATAGCACCACGGGGACCAGGCGCACCGCGCGGGTGAGTCCGGACCTCATGCCCAGGGGGAACATCACGTCCACCATGACAAGGACCGCCGCGACACTGAGTGCCGGTACGGCCCATATGGTCTTGTGGGTCTCCTCCGTGAGGACGAGCGGGGCAAGGTACGAGTCTGCTCCCAGCGTGGAGGCGACGGCAGAGAGAGCGCATGCGACGGCGGCACCGAGTAGGGCTGACAGGATGGCGACGGCGAGCGATGCCAGGTAGCGTCCCACCACCACGTTCTGGCGGCTTATGGGTAAGGTGAGGCGAAAGCCCTGCCATCCGTTCGCCTCATCGTAGGCAAGCGTCGAGAAGACGTAGGACATGAGGGTCATTGCCGGGACCGCTCCTCCTGTGGCGACGGATTGGGTCGCAACGGAGACAAAGACGCTCACCAGGGTCGAGACTGCCAAGAGCTGGGCGAGAAGGCGTCCCGTTGCCGTCAGCTCCGCTTGGATCGTGGTCCTCATAGAGCCTCTCCCTTCAGGGTGAGTAACATGTACTCGTCGAGAGATGCGCGTTCGCAAGTGACGGTGGGAAGGGCGTCGTGCAATAGCTTGCGGTCGGGCACCAGCACGTCAGAGCTATATCCGTTTCTGAGGATTCGCAAGACTCCCTGCCCGAACAGGCCGGCCCGCATGATCCTCTCGACGTCTTCCGACTTGCAGCGGGCGATGCCAGACGTGTCGCAGATGTCTTCCAGGGTCTTCTCGAACACCTTGCGCCCGCCGTCGATGCATACCACAATGTCGGCCAGCTTCTCCAGGTCGGTCGTGATGTGGCTGGACATGAGGATGCCCCGTCCCTCGTGGGACATGTGGTCGCGCAAGAGGTCAAGCACTTCGTCGCGGGCCAGGGGGTCCAGACCGGACGTGGCTTCGTCGAGTAGCAGCAGGTCAGGTTCGTGGGCGAGGGCGAATGCCAGTTGCAGCCTCATCCCCATGCCGCGGGAGAGCCTCCTGACCTTCTTCGTCGCCGAGATGCCAGCGTCTCTCAGCAACGTGTCGAAGCGACCCTGTCGCCAGCTGCCAAACGCGCGACGCCCCAGCCTGCCGACGTCTGCAGCCGTCATCTCCGCAGGAAACGGACAGCTGTCCAGGACGACCCCGATGCGTCGCTTGACTTCCACGCAGGGCCCGTCGTCGTCGGCCCTCCCAAACAGCTCGATGTGTCCGGCATCAGGGAAGATCAGGCCGAGAACGGCCTTCATCGTGGTGCTCTTGCCCGCGCCGTTTTTGCCGATAAGGCCGACCACGTGACCGTCTGGTACGCTGAGCTCCATCTTTTGAAGGGAGAAGTCCCCATAGGACTTCGTGAGTCCCTGTATCTTGAGCAGATCTGGCATGAGTCGCTCCTTACGCTCCGTGGACGGATTTACGGGCAGGCGTCGCTACATATCGGCTTCGGCAAGCGTGTCGAGCATCTCGTGCAGATCGGTCACGGTGATCCCTGCCGCACTCGCATCTGCCAGGGCCTGTTCGAGCAGGCCCTCCACCTCACGAAGCCTCTCCTCGCGCAGCAGCTCGAGGTTGCCGCGCGCGACGAAGCTGCCCCGACCCTGGACCGTCTCGATGAAGCCGAGGGACTCGAGGTCAGAGTAGGCGCGTTTGGTGGTGATGACGCTCACGTGGAGGTCTCCCGCAAGCGCCCTGATCGAAGGCAACTGCTGGCCCGCGGCAAGGTCGCCCGAGAGGATGGCTTCCTTCACCTGGGAAGATATCTGCTCGTAGATGGGTCGTTCGCTTGTGTTCGATATGACGATGTCCACCCGTCGCCCCTCTCCCGCGACCTGTGACTGGCATCCCAGCCATTACCATGGTGCAGCTTGGCAGCCGTACCTTTCCTGTATAATTGTATATATATGATAGATACAGTATATATACACTAAGCACGGTCGTCAACGGTGAACGCCACGCGTCACTCACTTCTGCCATATGTCCAGTCCTTGCGCAATCATGTGTCCCATTCGATGTGGCCGCCAGTCCTGTTCGGCGTGAGCATGGGTCTTTCCCGGTGTAATCACGGACCCCGTGTGTAACAAAATCGGCGGTTATGTGTGGTTTCCAAGGCCTTGAACCGGACGCCTTTCCCTATGGGCAGATTCTTCATAAAATGATATATAGATATAACTGCGTATATATGTTTTGATTCGGACGAGTAGCATGCTCTGTCGGTCCGTCTCGAGTGTGTGGCGACAAAAAGTAGAGAGAAAACCACACATAACCGCCGATTTTGTTACATGCAGTGATTCTGGGTCCGCTTGGGCCCAGAATCACGACCCGCCTAGCCCAGACCCACGTCAAGGGCCATCATCACGGTGAAGCCGAGCGCAAAGGCTATGACGCCCCAGTTGGAGTGCTCCCCCTCGCTCATCTCGGGGATGAGTTCCTCCACGACAACGTACATCATGGCACCGGCAGCGAAGCTCAGCAGGTGGGGGAGGGCGGCCGTCACCTGGCTGGCAGCGGCGATGGTGATGACGGCCCCGATGGGCTCGACGATGCCCGACGCAAAGCCGCCTAGGAACGCCCGCGACTTGCTGTCACCCCCGGCGCGCAGCGGCATCGAGATGATGGCTCCCTCGGGGAAGTTCTGGATTGCGATGCCCAGCGAGAGAGCGAAGGCACCCGCTGCGGTGAGAGCCCGGCTTCCCGCCAGGAGGCCCGCATACGCCACGCCCACGGCCATCCCCTCGGGGATGTTGTGGAGCGTGACGGCCAGTACCATGAGGGAGTTGCGGGTAAGCCCGCTGCGTGGCCCCTCCGCCTTGGAGGCGCCCAGGTGCAGGTGGGGGATGACGCTGTCGAGCACCAGCAAGAACGCGATCCCCACCCAGAATCCCACGAACGCCGGGACCCAGGCCATGCGTCCCATGCCCCCGCTGCTCTCTATGGCAGGAATGATGAGCGACCAGATGGATGCTGCGACCATGACGCCGGCGGCAAAGCCCGTGAGGATGCGGCTGACCGTCCTGCTGAGATTGCCTCGCATGAGGAAGACCATCGCCGCGCCTGCCGTGGTACCAAAGAGCGGCAGGCCCAGACCCACGAAGAGGTTCGAGAGGGAATCCGAGACGTCCATGTAACGCTCCTTGTATCCAAGCCGTGGCGGCCTCTGGGGGAATGCTTGGGGGCCGGCGTCTCAACCCCCTCAGAATCGCCCGAGGCTATGAGCCACACTAATCTAGCCATCGCACAGGTTCCTGATACCCGCTGGATGCCTTTCGAGCCGTGCGGCATTACGACAGCGAGAAAAGGCAAAAGAAGCGAGAAGAAAGAGGCGGCCATCCCGTAGGGCGACTGCCCGGATGGCCGCTCGTCGTTGCACGGGGGCATATGGGTACGCTCATGGCACCCGTTGCCCCTGTGCGACGCGTGACGCCATGCGCTACTTGTGGTAGTCGAAGAAGCCCTTGCCGGCGTTGACGCCCGTCTCGCCTGCGTCGATCTTGGCCTTGAGCTTGGATGCGATCTTGCCCTGGACGGTCTCGGGGTCCTTGGAGCGCGGGTCCATGATTACGATGTTGTAGGCGGTGGTCAGCCCGACGACGTCGAGGATGCGGAACGGACCGGCAGGTGCGCCTGTGCCCAGCTGCCAGGTCTTGTCGATGGTCTCGGGGTCGGCGACGCCGTTTGCCCAGAGTGCCTCGGCGGCGTTCAGGAAGGGCACGAGCATGGAGTTGAGGATGTAGCCCGGCTGCTCCTTGTGCAGGCACAGGGGCACCATGCCGATGGCCTCGGCGAACTCGACGACCTGGTCGTAGTACGCCTGTCCGGTGCCGGCGTGGCCCATGACCTCGCCGGTGTTGTTGCGCCAGATCTCGTTGGCGAAGTGGAGGGCCAGGTACTTCTCGGGACGGCCGGTGGCCTCGGCGAAGGCGCTGGGAAGCATGGTGGAGGAGTTGGTGGCGATGACGGTCCTCTCGGGGAGGTGCTTGGCGAGCTCCTGGTAGAAGGCGATCTTCTGTGCCGGGTCCTCGGCGATGGACTCGATCACCAGATCGGCGTCTGCGGCCTCGTCGTAGCTGGTGGTGAGCTTGAGGCTGGCGTAGGCGCGCTCGACCTGCTCCTTGAGGGCGTCGATGCCGGCGTCGTCGGGACGCTCCGGCCCGAAGCCGCGTGCCCAGGCCGCTGGGTTGGTCTTCGCGGCCTCAAGGGTCTGCAGGTAGATGGTGCGCAAGCGCTCGAACTTGGGCTTGGCTCGTCCGATGGAGGCGTCGCTTCTCAGCCAGACGGTGACGTCGAAGCCCCGAAACGCGCTCTGGAACGCGATCTGGCTGCCGAGCACGCCACCGCCCGCAACGGTTACCTTCTTGAAGTCCATGGACCAATCCCTTCTCGTCGCGACGCCCTACGCCCCGATGGGCGAAGGGCGCCTTTTCGTATACGCACGCTTGTGAGGGGAGTGTTCCCATATTTCCCATGGGCAATCGGTGGTTGCGACAAATTTCAGGCCATGGGCCAAGGTGGCGCTTCGACGGGGTCGCGCTGGGTACAAGGGGAGGGTCATCGACGATCTGGATGGGGATCCGTCACGTGATTCCCGAAGGGGGAGAGCAGCATGGATCTTGTGACGATCGTTCTGGCCACGCTTGTGGCCGTGGAGTTCCTCTACATCATGTACCTTGAGGCCTTTGCAACCACATCCGAGAAGACCGCGCAGGTCTTTGGCATGCCCGTCGAGGAGCTGGGCCGTGACTCCGTCAGGACGCTCTTCAAGAACCAGGGTATCTACAATGGCCTTGTGGCGGTCATGGTGCTGGTGTCCGTCTACCTGTTTGCCAGCCTTCCCGTCATCATCATGCTCATGTGCTTCATCATCCTGGTGGCGCTCTATGGAAGCCTGACCAGCAACCCCCGTATCATCCTCATGCAAGGTGGCCTCGCCATCCTGACGCTCCTGAGCGCCATCTGGACCTTGTTGGTGTAGGTGCCCACCGACCAGTGGGAGGCCTGGTCGGGAAAGGCGTACTGCCTTTGCCGTCGTGTGCCCGCCATGGACCGCCCGTGGAGGGCCTGGCGTCCGATGCCCGTCGGTTGACACCCGTGGGTCCCTCCCTATACTGATAAAACGAAATTTGAATTCAATTTCATTCTGATGGGAGATTCTCGTCCTGGCGAGTGGCTTTTGTTGCGGTGAGTGATCTCGGGACGATTTCGTTTCGGCGGGCGGTCCCGTCCTGCCGGGTATGTGCATGGGAAGGAGCGACGTGGTGGCAAGAGGGAGCTACAACACGCGCCAGCGCAAGGCCGTCCAGGCCTTCCTGCAGGATCATGCCAGTCGCTACCTCAGCGTCGATGATATCTATGCCATGTTGCGCGAGCAGGGCGTCGAGGTGGGTCGCACGACGGTCTACCGCACGCTCGAGGCCTTCGTCGGCGAAGGCCTCGTCTCCAAGGCGACCATGCCGGACGGGGGCGAGTCGCGCTATCGCCTGGTCGAGCCGGGCCACGAGGAGGCCGGTCGGCTCGTCTGCCTGGACTGTGGGCGTGTCATATCCATCGATTGCGCCGCTTTTCAGGAGTTCTCCCGTCACGTGCGCTCCGACCACGACTTCGACGTCGACCTTGCGCGTACGGTGCTCTACGGCCGCTGCTCCGCATGTCGTACGGGGGTCGCCCGATGATGGCCCCCTTTCATGTCGCAACGGATTGCACCGAAACGGCCCGTATCGCCGCGTCTCGCTCTACCGCAGGCCGTGCCGCCATGTCCGTGCGCTCCGCCACAACGCGTACGGCTGCCGTTCGGGGTGCCTTGCTGGCGGTGCTCTCGCCCGTGGCGCTGGGGGTACGTCTGGACATCTAGGCCATCCTGCTCCGGCCGACGACCAGGCGATCACGACCCGTCAGACATATTCACGTCACTTTAGGAGGACCTATGCGCTCCAGCATTCTCGGCAACATCAACCTTTCCTGCACCAGGCGCGGCATGCTGGGCCTTTCCGCTCTCGCCGCGGGCTCCATCCTGGCAGGCTGTTCCGCCGCTGGTATGAAGGGCGGTTCGTCAGATGCTTCCGGCGACGCCAAGCTGAAGGTCTCCGCAAGCTTCTATCCCATGTACGACTTCGCCCAGAAGGTGGGCGGGGACCGCGTGGACGTGACCTGCCTCGTGCCGGCGGGAACCGAGCCCCATGACTGGGAGCCCTCGACGTCCGACATCCGTGCGATCTCCGAGACGGACGTGCTCGTCTACAGCGGTGCAGGCATGGAGCATTGGGTGAGCGACGTCCTCGACGGCATCTCCAACGACAAGCTCGTGACCGTCGAGGCCAGTGACGGTGTCAAGCTGCGGGAGCTTTCCGCGGAGGCCCAGGCCGAGGAGGCGGAGGAGCACGCTCACGAGGGCCATGACCACGATCACGGCCACGGCGAGGATGCCTCGGCCACCGACCCGCACGTGTGGCTCGCCCCCCTCAACGCCAAGACCCAGCTTGGCAACATCCGTGACGCCCTCGTGAAGGCCGACCCGGATGGCAAGGAGACCTACGACGCCAACTTCGAGAAGTGGGCGGCGGAGCTCGAGACCCTGGACTCCGAGTTCTCGAACGGCCTTACCGACCTGCCCAACAAGACCATTGTCGTCTCGCACGAGGCCTTTGGCTACCTCTGCGACGCCTATGGCCTCACGCAGATGCCCATCGAGGGCATCGAGGCCGACAGCGAGCCTGATGCCCAGCAGATGGCAAAGATCGTCGAGTTCGTGCAGGCGAACAACGTCAAGACGATCTTCAGCGAGGAGCTGGTGAGCCCTAAGGTCGCCCAGGCCATCGCCGACGCCTCCGGCGCGTCCGTCGAGGAGCTCAACCCCCTCGAGGGGCTCTCCGACGAGGAGCTTGCCGCAGGCGAGGACTATCTCTCCGTCATGCGTTCCAACCTCGATGCGTTGAAGAAGGCACTCTCCTAATGACCGTTGGCACCTCTCAGGGAACCCACGCACCCATGTCCGGCACGTCTGTCACAGACGTGCCCGCATCCGACGTGTCCCCATCCCGCGTCCCTCCCGTCACGCTCGAGGGCGTCCACTTCTCCTATCGAGGCGAAGAGGTGCTGAGAGGTGCGGACCTTACGGTGGGCGCGGGTGAGATCTGCGCCCTCGTGGGCGATAACGGTGCCGGTAAGTCCACGATCGCGCGTCTCGTCGTGGGGGAGCTTCGGCCCTCCCGTGGCGGGGTGCGCCTCTTTGGCCGAGACCCGCTGCATTTCCGGGACTGGAAGAGGGTCGGCTATGTTCCACAGCTCCCGTCCGAGGCGGTCTCCCGCTTCCCGGCCAGCGTGTTCGAGCTGGTCGATGCCAGCCAGTGCCGGTCGCCTCGTGTGGGCTTGGCGTCGCGGCGCACGCGCAGGCGGCGCAGCATCGAGATGCTGGGTCGCGTGGGCATGGCAGACTTCGGCAGGCGGCTCATCCGCGAGCTCTCGGGTGGTCAGCTGCAGCGCGTTCGCCTGGCATGCGCACTCGTGAATGACCCACGGCTGCTCATCTTGGACGAACCCACCACGGGCCTGGACAGCGTGAGCCGCTCCGCGTTCTATAGCCTCGTCGCCGAGGCACATGTCTCGCACGGCCTTGCCATCCTGCTCGTCACCCACGACCTTGATGCGCTCCCAGAGCTTGACTGCAGCGTGGTCGAGGTCGTGGACGGGCTCGCGCGCAAGAGGGGGGAGTAGGCGGATGCTGGAGTACGTGTTCATGCAGAGGGGACTGCTGGTGGGATCCCTTTTGGGCATCGCTGTCCCCCTGGTGGGCGTCACCATCGTCCTCAAGCGCCTCTCGATGATCGGGGACGCGCTCTCGCATACCTCGCTCGCCGGCGTGGCCGGGGGCCTCGTGGCAGGGGCGAGTCCCGTGGCGGGTGCCATCGTGGCCTGCGTGGGCGGCGCCCTCTGCATCGAGGGCATACGGCGCAAGTTCAAGGATCAGTCCGAGCTTGCCGTCGCCGTGGTCATGGCGACGGGCATCGGTCTGGCGGGCGTGCTCTCGGGCTTCGTCCCCAACGCCTCGAGCTTCAACAGCTTCATGTTCGGTAGCATCCTCACCGTGACGGAGGGCGAGGTCCTCTCCATTGTGGTGGTCAGCGTGGTCTCCGTTGCCCTGTGCGTCACCCTGCGTCGCGAGCTCTTCCTCATGTCCTTCGACGAGAGGCACGCACGTGTGGTCGGGGTGCCGGTGGGCGCCGCGAACTTCGTCTTTGTCATGGTCGTGGCGCTGGTGGTTGCCGTCGCGTCGCGCACCGTGGGCTCGCTCATCGTGTCGTCCATGATGGTGGTTCCGGTGGCCTGTGCCCTTCAGCTCGCGCGCAGCTGGCGCCAGACCTGCATCATTGCGTGCTCCATCGGGGTCCTCACCACCGTCTCGGGCCTGGTGGTCTCGTACTACCTTGGTCTCAAGCCAGGCGGCACCATCGTTCTCGCGGCCGTCGCCCTGCTCCTTCTGGTGCTTTCCGCCAAGAAGCTGGCCGCGACCTTGCGACGCTGATGCCGGCGGCACCGCTTGTCCCACATAACGCTACCATAGGTGCTTTCGCGTACATCGCCTCCCCCAATATATGTAACGTGTAGGCCGGTCGGGGCTTGCATATCTATTGAGATTAGAGATAATGTCTCATACAAGGAGAGTCTCGTGGTTCGCATGGGCTGCGGCCATTGATGATCACAGAGGTGAAGACCAGGTCGTATAGGCATACTTGCGTTCGTTTGTCTGCCCCATGGCCAATGGGGTTCGGAGGAATCGGCAGGGTATCCAGATGAGGGTCACCAGTAATAAAAAGAAGCTTGGTTTTGAAATCCTTCGGGGGGGGGCGCTCTCTGTCCTCCTGACCGTCGCTATGCTCGCGGTTGCCACCGTTGCGTGGGCTGCAGGTAGTTCAACAGATCTGAAGGACTTCATAACTGCGGTCGACGTCACGGGTGGCACGCTTAACCAGGACGGGAGCATTACGGTCAAGCCCGGCACGGAGCTGACTTTGGGACTCTCGTTTGAGGAGACGTCTGGTCTGCAGTTCGACAACGGATCCCTCACGTACGACCTGCCGAGCGGCTTCGACTTTGCTGCGCAAAGCGGGACGTTCCCCATGTCCATCACCGATGGCGGTGGCACCACGACCATGAACGTGCCCTATGCCATCTCTGACGGCAGGCTTACGGTCACGTGGCCGACGGACGATCCGACTGCCTACCAGAAGCTTGTCGATGCGGCGAACGCCAAGTTCAACATCTCCATAAAAGGCACGGTGACGGATGCGAACGGAGACGTTCACTTCGGCGGCGACGTGACCAAGAAGTTCAACCTCGACGATTCCCATGATGTGTCCATAGCCAAGTCGGGCTACGTGGGCGATGACGGCAAGATCCACTACACCGTCACGGTGCATTCGACGGGAGTGAACAAGAACGTCCACGTGACGGATTCGATTTCGGGCACGGCGCTCACTTACGACAGCGACTCGCTCGCCATCTCGGGCATCAGCTCCTCGTATACGGGCGGCACGTCGGGCAACGGCTTCGACATCACGATTCCCATCATGAGGAATGGTGAGACGGCGACCATCACCTATACCGCCACCATCGACTATTCCAAGATCACGGACAACGGGACCGCCGGTCAGACGGGGAACAAGGTTACGGTCGAGACGCCCGACACTCCGGGCAAGACGGAATCGAAGGATTTCGCCAACCAGATCTCGATCTCGACCATCAGCAAGACCGGAACGGCTGCGACCTCGCCGACGACCTCCAACGGCAGGACGTATCGCAGCGTCACATGGAACATCGACGCCAACAAGGAACGTCGCGTGTCACTGGCAGGCAAGAGCATCAGCGACCAGATTGCCCCTGAGTCCCAGGGCATCATGAGGTACTCGGGCGCGGGCATCAGGATCGACGTGTACGACGAGAGCGGCAGCTTCAAGGAGACGCGCACCCTCACCTGGGCGCAGCTCGGTGTGGGCGACCTGTCCTCCGCGACCTCGTGGAGGTACGACGTCCCCTCGACCGACGGCAAGTACGAGTACAAGGTCTCCTACACCACCGACGTCGACATCACGGACACCTTGCAGTCTCAGACGGTCAAGAACAACGCGACCGAAGTCACGCCCAACGGCGACAAAAGCACGGACGGTCAGGCGACGGTCAATCCCGCCTTCAACGTTGACGTCAAGAAGAAGGCCACCAAGGTCTCTGGGACCGAGGTGACGTGGCAGTTCCACGTCACCGTCCCAAAGGACGGCTACACGAAGCTCGAAGCCACCGACATCCTGCCGAACACCTACCTGAACGGCCAGACCGTCTATGACTCGCTGGTTGACGGTTCCATTCAGGTCGACGGGCTGGCAAGTGGTGAGTCGTACAGCGTCGATGCCAGCGAGACCGGCAAGGTCAGGTTCGTCTTCTACAAAGACGCCGCGAAGACGCAGCCGGGGGCCATTGGCACGGGCTCCGAGCGCACGATAACGGTCACTCTCAAGACAAGGTTCAACGAGGACTGGATCGACGCCGTCAACAACGGTACGGCGCAGGACTATCAGAAGACGCACACCAACAACGTCAGGGTCACGGCAAATGACGTGTCCAAGGACGCATCGGCCAGCGTGAACCCGGGCTTGAGCCATGGAATAACGAAGGGCGGCGATCAATCGGGGACGCGCCATGTCGGCGAATGGGACAGCGGCATCGACCTGCCGGTGTACAGGTACGAGGTCGTGCTCACCGGGGTCTCAAGCGACAGCTTCACGATCACCGACAGCTTCGATACCTCCATCCTGGAGTACTACGCGTCCGACGCACACGACGCAGCCCATATCTATGGGGGCACGCAATACGGGTAGTATGACGGCAACGTCACCTTCACCACCACGCCCACGAGCACGGGGATGACCATCAACGTATCTTCGCTGCCCAAGACCAGTAGTGGAAGCTACTACAGCCACTACAAGCTGGTCTACTACCTGACGGTAAAGGATGCAGACGCCCTGAAGGCGCTCAGGCAGAGGGCCACGGACAACAACGGCAAGACCACCATCGACAACACGGTCAACTGGGATGGCAACGAGGGCAAGAGGAGCATCGACTACAGCTACGACTTCCTGGGCAAGAACCTGACCAAGTGGCCCAACCCCAGCAGCAACGACCGTACGGCGAGCTATACCATCACGCTCAACCCCGCGGGCACGGACATCAACCCCGACGGTGACACGCTCACCCTGAAGGACACGATGACCAACCAGGTCCTCGACGTGAGCTCGATCAAGGCCACTCCCAGCGAAGGCGTGACCTACGATTACGACGTCGCCACCAAGACGCTCACGGTCACGTTCCCCGATGCCACTCCGGTGACGCTCACCTACAACGCGACGGTCATCGGCACGGGCAACGTCCAGTACTCCAACACGGCGTCGCTTTCCGGCCAGAGCAAGACGACTACCCAGACGGGGAACTTCAGCTCGAGCGGCAGCGGCAGCGCCTCCATCCCCTCGATCAAGCTGCTCAAGTATGCCAAGGGCGATCTGACCAAGAAGCTCGAGGGTGCCACCTTCGCGCTGTACAACGCAGACGCCAACGGAGATATCGACAGGAACAACCCAGTGAGGGACAAGGACGGCAGCAACGTCACCTTCACCTCCAACAGCCAGGGCATCGTGGACATCAAAGGCGGTCAGACCACGGTCGGATGGACGATCGAGGAGGGCAAGACCTACTACCTCGTCGAGACGCAATCTCCTGACGGCTACAAGCTCGATCCCACGCCCATCAAATTCACCGTCACCGACAGTCCGACGGAGGACGACCAGTACATAAGCGGCTTTACCTTGCAGGTGGCGAACGAAGAGGGCAGCAACGGCTTCGTCCTCCCCGACACGGGCGGTACGGGCACGGTCCTCTCTCGTATGGCATCACTCGTGTTGCTGGCAGGCGCGGCATTTGGGCTCAGGAGGCTTCGCAGGGGCATGTGAGCGCGGACGCATACGGCCGATGGGCCCATGACGAGGATGCCGCCCAAGGATGTCACTGCTGGACAGGTGGTCAAGCCGGTACAGGACAAGCACGACGTACCAAGAAAGGAAAGGCAATGGTAAGAAAAAGCGGGCTTTTGAAGGGGGCACTTGCCCTGCTTGCAGTTTTCCTGCTGGCAGTCGCACTGGTTCCCGCGGCAGCGTTCGCCGACACGACGACTCCCCACACCATCACGGTAAGCGAGCCCTCGGGCCAGGTCGATACGCACTCCTACGAGGCCTACCAGGTCTTCACGGGCACATATGACAGCGCCAGCAAGCAGCTTCAGGGCATCACCTGGGGCTCCGGCGTCGATGGCGACGCCCTGCTCGCCGCGCTGAAGGCCGACGCCATCATCGGCTCCAAGTTCGCCAGCGCGACCGACGCCGTGACCGCGGCTGCAGCCATGAGCGGCATCATCGACAAGTCGGTTGATGCCGAGGCCCTGGCCAAGGTCGTCGCGGCCCACCTGTCCTCGACGAAGGTCACCTCCGCCAACGGCAAGATCGACGTCGTCGGCGACGGCTACTACCTCATCAAGGATGCCTCTGCATCGCTGACCAGCGACACCTACTCCAAGTACATCCTGCAGGTCGTGGGAGACACCGAGGTGACCGCCAAGGACACCACCACGACCTCCAAGAAGGAGGTCAAGGACACCAACGACACCACCGGGGTGACCTCCGATTGGCAGAACACCGCCGACTACGACATCGGTGACGCCGTGCCCTTCAAGCTGACCGGCACCGTGGCCTCCGACTACGCCGACTATCCCGCACCGTACTACTTCGCGTTCCACGACAAGTACGTGAAGACCCAGCTCGGCGATCCCCAGAACGTGGTCGTGAAGATTGACGGTACCGAGGTCGACTCCAGCAAGTACACGGTCTCCACCACATCCGAGGGCTTCGACGTGGTATTCAGCGACCTCAAGCAGACCGCCGCTCAGGCTGGCTCCACCATCACGGTCGAGTACACCTCCGAGCTGCTCACCGGTGCCAACGTCGGCTCTGCGGGCAACGTCAACGCCAGCAACATCGAGTTCTCTAACGACTCCAACAACGACCAGCACCATGGCAGGACGCCCGACGACACCGTTATCGTCTTCACCTACAAGGTGGTTGTGAACAAGGCCAACGAGGCCAGCCAGCCACTGGCGGGCGCCGAGTTCACGCTGACCAAGACGATGAAGGACGGCTCCACCAAGACCATCGCCGTCACCACGGCACAGGCGGGCACCCAGTTCAACTTCACTGGTCTCGATGACGGCGAGTACACCCTCACGGAGACCAAGACCCCTGAGGGCTACAACACCCTCGACCCGATCAAGTTCACCGTCACCTCCGTCAAGGATGACGCGGGCAAGACGCTGGTCAGCATCAATGGCGTCACCACTACGGGAGAGATCGATCTGGGCACTGCCACCCAGAAGGCGAGCGTAGACACGACCGCTGGCACTATCACCACCACCGTGGTCAACAAGTCCGGCTCCACGCTTCCCTCCACAGGCGGCATGGGCACCACCGTTCTCTACGGCCTTGGTGCGCTGCTGGTCGTCGGCGCGGGTGTTGGCCTGTACATCAGCCGTCGCAAGGGTCACGAGGAGGCCTAGCCTCAGCACAGGCCGATAACTCTTCTTGTCACGTATGAAACGGCGCTCCCCTCGGCGCATCAGCCGAGGGGAGCGATGAGGTAAAGCACCCGATGAAGAGGCATCTCTCCACAATCCTGCTGGCCTTCGCTCTTTTGGTTGGCATGGGACTTCTGGTTTATCCGAGTGCCAGCGACTGGTGGAACTCCTTTCATCAGTCCCAGGCGATTGCGGGCTACATACGTCAGGTGGAGAGCAACCCCGACGAGGAGAACCAGGCAATCTGGGACGCCGCCGTGGCATACAACCAGGGCTTGGATACGAGCGACGGGCGCTTTGTCCTGAGCAGCGAAGAAAAGGAGGTGTACGAGGGGATGCTGGACGTCACCGGCACGGGGATTATGGGCTATGTCTCGATTCCCAAGATCAGCGTCAGCCTGCCTATCTATCACGGGACTGACGATACGGTGCTCCAGATCGCCATAGGGCACATACCGGGTTCTTCGTTGCCGGTCGGTGGTGAGGGCACACATACGGTCATCTCGGGTCATCGCGGACTCCCTTCGGCACGCCTCTTCACGGACATAGATCAGCTGGCCGAGGGAGACCATTTCGTCCTCCACGTCCTTGGCAGAACCCTCACCTACGAGATCGACCAGATCCTCACGGTTCCCCCTGATGATCTGGACGCCCTCGGCATCGAGGGGAGACAGGACCTATGCACCTTGGTGACCTGTACCCCCTATGGGGTGAACACGCATCGGCTTCTGGTGCGCGGCCACAGGGTCCCCAATGACCCCGAGCCCAGCGATGGGGACGTACGTACGATCGGCTGCCTGCCGTTCGTAGGAGCATTCGCGGGCGCGGGACTCGTGATCCTCGTGACCACGGGCCTGGCCCGCCGCAAGAGAGGGAAGCCGCATGATGGACCGCGACACGCACGCAGGATGGGTCGGAGGTAAGAACATGTTCACTTCCAGGCGCAAGGTTGGGCCGGGCGGTCACGTCGCCCACGCCGTCGTCGCCGTCCTGTGCGCGATGGCGATCGTGCTGACGTTGGGCATGCCCGCCCGTGCCGCAGCGGCCGAGGCTTCCATAGTGGTGGAGAACTGCCCTGTGGACGGTCGGACGGTCACGGCATACCGTGTCGCGGACATGGACTCGTCGTACAGCTCGTGGAGTGCCGTCGCGGCGCTCTCCGGCCTTGCCGGGGAGACGGGCATCGACCTTTCGGCGCTTGGCGAGGGAACGACCGCCGCAGAGCTGCAGTCCGTTGCCCAGACCCTCGTGGGATACGTATCGGCCAACCCAAATGGCTTCGGCTCGGCGACTGCCACCGTCCGCGACGGGAAGGCAGCACTGACGAAGCTCGAGCCGGGACTCTATCTGGTGACCATCGAGAACGTGACCTCGGGTGGCGTCAGCTATGTCTTCGAGCCCCACCTGGTTGCGGCTCCCGGCTGGGACGGGGGAACCTTCAGCTTTGACCGCATCGTGCAGGCAAAGTACATCAAGGAACCCGCAAAGGAGTTTGCCAACCACGTCACGAAGGTCTGGTCTGGGGACTCGGGGTCCGTCAGACCCAAGTCAGTCATCGTGGACATCTATGACGGGAGCCAGCTCTACAGGACCGTCGAGCTTCATGAGGGCAATGGTTGGTCCTTCTCGTGGGATGGCGAGGGTGACTGGTCGGTCAAGGAGCGTATGGATGGTATGGGCCCCTACACCAGTCGCATCGCGTCGTCAGTCAAGACGGATGGCGCACGCATGGACACCTCGATCACGGTCACCAACTCTTACGTGGGCCCCCCGGCTCCCGGCAGGCTTGCCCAGACAGGCGATGGCACCGATCCCCTTCCCGCCCTGGGGCTGCTTGTGGCAGCAGGCGTGCTCGTTGCCGTCGGCGTTCGCGTCAGGCGCTAGCACCCCGCCAAGCCTCGCCCTGTCTCGAAACTGTATCCGATGGTAAACTTTCCCTGACCATCCCCGCCTCTGGACGAGGGTGGGATGGTCGTGCAGGGACGGTAAGGCAGGCAAGCAGCAGAGAGAGGGTGTTGTCCCATGAAGGGCTATGCAATGCTCAAGATTGGCGAGTCTGGTTGGATCGAGAAGGACGTGCCCAAGTGTGGTCCGCTCGATGCCATCGTCAAGCCGCTCGCAGTCGCCATCTGCACCTCGGATGTCCACACGCTGTGGGAGGGTGCAATCGGTGATCGCCACGACATGATCCTCGGCCACGAGGCCTCCGGCGAGGTCGTCGAGGTCGGCTCCGAGGTCAAGGACTTCAAGCCCGGCGACCGCGTCCTCGTCCCCGCCATCACACCCGACTGGAACTCCCTCGAGGCCCAGGCTGGCTACTCCATGCACTCCGGCGGAATGTTGGCCGGCTGGAAGTTCTCCAACTTCAAGGACGGCGTCTTCTCCGAGTTCTTCCATGTCAACGACGCGGACGGCAACCTCGCGCACATGCCCGAGGGCATGGATCCCGCCGACGCCTGCATCCTGTCCGACATGGTCCCCACCGGATTCCATGCCGTCGAGCTCGCTGACGTCCAGTTCGGCGACACCGTCCTCGTCGTGGGCATCGGTCCCGTGGGCCTCATGAGCGTCGCCGGCGCGGCCCTGCGCGGCGCCTCGCGCATCATCGCCGTCGGCACCCGTCCCGTCTGCGTCGAGGCGGCCAAGGGCTACGGTGCCACGGACTTCATCTCCTACAAGGACGGCCCCATCGACGAGCAGGTCATGGAGCTCACCGGTGGCAAGGGCGTGGACCGGGTCTGCATGGCCGGTGGCGGGGTGGAGACCTTCGAGCCCGCCGTCAAGTGCCTCAAGCCCGGCGGCAAGATCGGCAACGTCAACTACCTGGGTTCGGGTGACTACGTCAACATCCCGCGTGTCGAGTGGGGCGTCGGCATGGGTCACAAGGACATCCGCGGCGGCCTCATGCCGGGAGGGCGTCTGCGCATGGAGAAGCTCTCCAGCCTGGTCACGGCTGGCAAGCTCGACCTGCATCCCGAGGTCACGCATCTCTTCCACGGGTGGGATCGTATCGAGGAGGCGCTGTTCCTCATGAGGGACAAGCCCGCCGACCTCATCAAACCGGTCGTTGCCATCGACTAGCATCGCGCACTGGTTGGTGGTGCATGCCGTTTGGCTCCGCACCCCGTCTGGCGCATGCACGACTGCTCGGGGCCGCCGTCTCTGGACGGCGGCTCCTCTGGATGTCCATGTGTTGCGCGAGGCCAATCGGGGCCGGCGGGTCGCAAGGGGCTGTGGATACGCGATCCGGTAGGGGGCAGCATGAAGGTTCTTGTCGTCTCGGGGTTTCTGGGCGCGGGCAAGACGACGTTCATACAGGAGCTCATCCGCAGGACGGGCCAGGATGCCGTCATATACGAGAACGAGTACGGCGAGGCGGACGTCGACGCCCGGCGCCTGCGCTCGGGCTCCGACCTCAAGGTGTGGGAGTCCGTCGAGAACTGCATCTGCTGCTCTGGCAAGCAGGACTTCGCCACGTCGGTCCTCACGATCTCCAACATGCTCGATCCCGAGTATCTCATCGTGGAGCCCACGGGCGTGGCACGTCTCAGCCGCGTCATGGAGAACCTCGCACAGGTCGCCTGGGAGCGCATCGAGCTTCTGGCGCCCGTCACCATCGTGGACGCCGGCGCCTGGGAGGCGCAGCGCAGGAACGCCCCCGAGGTCTTTGACGATCAGGCGAGAAGCGCTGCGACCATCGTGGCCTCGAAGGCCGGGGCCGTAGGCGCAGCCGAGGCTGTGGCGCGGCTTGCGGCGGAGCTCAATCCGGGCGCGGAGCTCGTGACCGGCGCCTGGCGCAAGCTGCCAGACGAGTGGTGGTCGTCCCTCCTGGCGCGCGCCATCGGCGGCGGTACGGCTATGGATGGCGTGGCGGAGGATGGCCTTAGCCGCGATGCCGGGGCGAACGCGTCGGACGAGCTCGAGACCATGGCGCTGGACCATGTGAGTCTCCCCACCCCAGGGCATCTGCTGTGGATTTTGGACGCGCTCTCGGCGGGCGTGTTCGGCCGGCTCGACCGGGCGAAGGGCGCCCTGTCCTGCGGAGGCCAGTGGGTCCGCTTCGACCTGGTGGAGCGGGCCTGGGCGGTTACGGGCGCCGAGGAGGCCGAGGGGGCCCGCTGCGTCTTCATCGGGCGTGACCTCTATCGCAATGGCCTGCGCGAGGTGTTTGTCCCCGCGCTCTGGCGCGACGAAGCCGAGACTTTTCATCATCACGACCATGGCTACGACCATCATGACCACGCCTGCGATCACACCATGGAACGCCGTCGGTGACACGGGGCTGCCTCCGAGCCTGGCCTTGACTGCTGTGGGGGAGACACCTCCACAGGCTACTTTTGTGGGCAACGAGCGCGGGTAGGCCCGTCTCCGAGGTGCTGCATACCTCCCTGTAGCCTTCAAGACGGCGTCAGGACATGTCGCTTACCAGAAGAGAAGCGTGGAAGAGCCGGATCTTGGGAAAGTTCGGGTCACCAAGGGATGTGCCGCGAGGTGACGAAGGACGCTGGCGAGGGCTTTGTTGGGTACACCATGTCTCGAGCGACACGCTGCCCCTCGAGCAAAAAACTGGATGTAACAAAACTGACAGGTATGTGTGGTTTGACCGACGCTTGCGGCGCTCTCAGCAATAGAAAACAACTCTTTTTGTTGTAAATGCAACGAAAAGACCGCTCTTATAACTTCGTAGGGGCCCATTCGTCTCCGTGAGGCCATCGCAAGAGTGTCCGAACTACACATACCTGTCAGTTTTGTTACATCCAGCTTCCAACGCGGCGCTATGGTGCCTTCTCCCCCATGCCGCAACGACGGCATCCCCTGGCACGTGGGCAAATAAGCGCGCAAAGAGGGGTTGCAGCGCAATCGTGCTGCAACCCCCGTTTCGGCCGGCCCCTCTCCTTGGTTGACCTGCGGCTACATGCCCTGTAACTACATGCCAACCATTGGTCTGACCTGACCGACACGTCGGCCAACGCGTGCGTGGACCAACGGGCCCACCAGCATCCGGACCAGCAGCTCGACCAGCGGGCCTGCCGGCCGGGCTGCTCGCTTACATCCTGTCGTGGCAGGTGCGGGCGATGACGTCGAGCTGCTGCTCGCGCGTGAGGTCGATGAACTTCACGGCATAGCCGGAGACGCGGATGGTGAAGTTGGCGTACTCGGGCTTCTCGGGGTGCTCCATGGCGTCCTTGAGCTTCTCGACGCCAAATACGTTGACGTTGAGGTGGTGGGCACCGGCGGCAAAGTAGCCGTCCATGACGTTGACCAGGTTGGCCTTGCGCTGGTCGAGGTCGTTGCCCAGGGCGCTGGGGTTGATGGTCTGGGTGTTGGAGATGCCGTCGAGCGCATACTCGTAGGGGAGCTTGGCCACGGAGTTGAGGCTGGCGAGAAGGCCGTTCTGCTCGGCCCCGTAGGCGGGGTTGGCACCTGGTGCGAAGGGGGTGTACGCCTTGCGGCCGTCGGGCGTGGCAGCGGTGGCCTTGCCATAGACCACGTTGGAGGTGATCGTCAGGATCGAGGTGGTGGGCTCGGAGTCGCGATAGGTGTGGTGCTTCCTGATCTTGCCCATGAAGGTCTTGAGCAGCCACACGGCGATGTCGTCGGCGCGGTCGTCATCGTTGCCGTAGCGCGGGAAGTCGCCCTCGGTCTCGAAGTCCACGATCATGCCGTCCTCGTCGCGCACGCACCTGACCGTGGCGTACTTGATTGCGGAGAGCGAGTCGACGACGTGGGAGAAGCCGGCGATGCCCGTGGCGAAGGTGCGGCGGACGTCGGTGTCGATCAGGGCCATCTCGGCGGCCTCGTAGTAGTACTTGTCGTGCATGTACTGGATGAGGTTGAGGATGTTGACGTAGAGGCCCGCCAGCCAGTCCATCATGAGGTCGAACTTGTGCATGACCTCGCCATAGTCCAAGAGCTCTGAGGTGATGGGCGCGATCTCGGGGCCGACCTGCATGTTCTTGCCGGTCTTCTTGTCGCGGAACTTGACGTCCTTGCCGCCGTTCATCGAGTACAGCAGGCACTTCGCGAGGTTGGCACGAGCCCCGAAGAACTGCATCTCCTTGCCGGTCTGCGTTGCGGAGACGCAGCAGCAGATGCTGTAGTCGTCGCCCCAGACGGGTCGCATGACGTCGTCGTTCTCGTACTGGACGGACGAGGTGTTGATGGAGACCTTGGCCGCGTACTGACGGAAGGCCACGGGCAGGCGATTGGAGTAGAGGACGGTCAGGTTGGGTTCGGGTGCCGGTCCCATGTTCTCGAGGGTGTGCAGGAATCGGAAGTCGTTCTTGGTCACCATGTGACGCCCGTCCATGCCAAGGCCGGCCATCTCGAGGGTCGCCCAGACGGGGTCTCCGGAGAACAGCTCGTTGTAGCTGGGGATGCGGGCGAACTTGACCATGCGGAACTTGAGGACGATGTGGTCGACGAGCTCCTGGGCCTCCTGCTCGCTGAGGATGCCGGCGGCAAGGTCGCGCTCGATGTAGATGTCCAGGAACGTGGAGATGCGCCCTACGGACATGGCGGCACCGTTTTGGGTCTTGATGGCCGCGAGGTAGCCGAAGTAGAGCCACTGGAAGGCCTCGCGGGCGTTGGTGGCCGGTCGGGAGATGTCGTAGCCGTAGATCTGGGCCATGTCCTTGATGCCACGGAGCGCACGGATCTGCTCTGCAATCTCCTCGCGCAGACGGATGATGTCATCGGTCATGGTGCCATCGCCGCAGTCGAGAAGGTCCTGCTGCTTCTTGGCGATCAGGAAGTCGATGCCGTAGAGCGCGACGCGACGGTAGTCGCCGACGATGCGGCCGCGGCCGTAGGTGTCGGGCAGGCCCGTCACGATGTGGGAGTGGCGGGCGGCGCGCATCTCGGGGGTGTAAGCGTCGAAGACGGCCTGGTTGTGGGTCTTGTGATACTCGTTGAAGATCTTGTCGTACTTGTCATCGACGTGGTAGCCGTAGTTCTCGGCCGCCTGCTGTGCCATCTTGATGCCACCGTAGGGCATGAAGGCACGCTTGAGGGGCTTGTCGGTCTGGAGGCCCACGACCCTCTCGAGGTCCTTGAGTTCGGGGTCGATGTAGCCGGGACCATAGGCGGTCAGGCCGCTCACGACCTCGGTCTCGCAGTCGAGGACGCCCCCCTTGGCGCGCTCTTCGGCCTGGAGCTGCTGGACCTTGCCCCATAGCCGATCAGTCGCGTCGGTTGGGCCGGCGAGGAAGGACTCGTCGCCGTCGTAGGCGCTGTAGTTCCTCTGGATGAAGTCGCGGACGTTGACGTCATCCACCCAGTGGCCACCAGTAAAGCCGCCCCACTCTTCACGCAGTTGCATCTAAGCCTCCTTGGCCTCGTTGTCGAGCGGAACGTCCTGCTCTCCTCGCAGGATGCGCTCCGCATTGATCACTCTCTCGTGGCTGGGGGGTTGCACTCCCCCCAGCGTGTAGGGGATGTTCAGCTGCTCCCACTTGTAGGCGCCCAGGCTGTGGTAGGGCAGCACCTCGATTCGCTCGACGTTGTCGAGCGTCTCTATGAACCCTCGGGTCCGGCGCAGGTACCCGTCGTTGTCGGTGATGCCGGGAACGAGCACGTGCCTGATCCAGACGGGGACCCTGGCCTCCGAGAGGTAGCGCAGGCAATCCAGGATGTTCTCGTTGCCATGGCCGGTGAGGGATCGGTGCTCCTGGGCGTCGATGTGCTTGATGTCCGCCAGGACGAGATCCGTGACCCCCATGAGCTGGACAAAGGTGTCGAAGAAGGGCGACGTGCGGGTGAAGGGGGCAAGCGAGCTGTCCAGGCAGGTGTTGACGTGGCGCTCGTGCGCCTTGGTGAAGAGCTCCAGCACGAACTCGGCCTGCAGCAGCGCCTCGCCACCGCTCACGGTGATGCCGCCCTGGGGGCCCCAGTAGCCGCGGTAGCGCTCCGCCTTGTCGAGAAGGTCGTCCGCGCTCGTCTCGCTGCCCTTGTCCAGGGGCCAGGTGTCGACGTTGTGGCAGTAGCGGCAGCGCATGGGACAGCCCTGCAGGAAGATGAGGAAGCGCACGCCAGGGCCGTCGGCCGAGCCAAACGATTCTGTCGAGTGAACTCTGCCCAGCATCTGCAACGCCCCCTCGCCAGCGAGAAACTGCAGTACAGGAGGAAATCTACCTGCTGGTCGTGGGACGTTCCTTGATTACAGTCAAGTAAAAAGGGAATCGTGAAAATTGACGGGACCAAAAGGGCGCATGCGATGACGTCGTGGGCCATACCGCGTGGGCCATACCGGGCCATGGCTCCCTGCGAGCGCGGGCGCTGGGGCTACTCCGGGTGCTCCGAGATCTCCTTGAGGGCGACGCGGTCGACCACCTGCAGGCGGCCGCGCCCCAGACGGCGGACGACGCCCTCGTGCTCGAAGGCGCTGATGTTGCGCGAGACGGTCTCGGGCCTGAGGCCGACGGAGCTGGCGATGTCCTCGAGCTTGAGGTTGATCTCGGAGCCGATGCAGCGTGCGTCGCGATGCAGCAGGTACTCGGCCAGGCGACGCCGCGGGTCCCTGATGCCCAGTATCATGACCTTCTCCTCCGCATCGACCAGCTCGGTTCCGATCATGCGGATGATGCCCATGGCGACGTCGGGGTGGCTGGCAAGCAGCGCCTCGAAGTCGGTCCGGTGGATGCTGCATAGGTCTACCTTGCTGAGGCAGCCCACGGAGTAGTGGTAGACGTTGTCCTCTATGAACATGCCATGCCAGATCGCCTGCCCGTCGTGCAGGACGTCCAGGACGTACTCCTCGCCGTCCGAGTCCGTGCGGAAGGTCTTTATCCTGCCCGAGCGGACGATGAGGATGGACTCGATGGGGTCGCCCTCGTGCACCAGTATGCTTCCCCGGGGGTGCGACGAGTGGCGTGCGCTTGCGAGAAGCTCACGCTTCGCCTCGGCCGGCAGGCCCGCGAACATGCGAATGTTATCCATGCAGGCCGCACCCTTGTCGTGCCGGGCGCATGGAGTTCCCTTGGACTGGGCAGTTCCCCTGGACGTCATGGGCATCGTTCCTCCCGGACGACGTGTCGCGCGACTCGCGTGCCTCCCGGCCCCCTGTGACTGGCAACACCGCGCTTTGGTGACGCTGCGTCTGATTCTATCCGTTTGGCCGTGCAGGGGTCGGCGCATGTGCGCCGCCTGCGGGGGCGGGCAGCCCAGGGGGGCGTGACCCCATGCGTCCCCCGTATAATCAGGACGGCTTTCTTCCGACGGGGGTGCTTCCATGGGAAAGAGGGGCGTAGACGCCGTCCTTGCCAAGAGGGCTTCGGACCGGCAACGTGCCAGCTCACTGGCGTGTGGGCTCGGGGTGCCGGTCTGTCTGGATCCGGACGAGCTGGGACCAGAGACGACCCTGCTCGTCGTCGGTGCCGAGGGCCTCTCCCTGGAGTGGGATGGCATGGTGCTGAGGGGTGACTTCTCTCGCATGGCGCGTCGGCTGAGGCCATCTGGGCTCTCCCACGAGCTTCTGGTGAGGGCCGCCCGCGTAAGAGGGCACAGGCAAGTCGCCCCCTCGCGGGGGGAGACGCCCGAGCCGAGTTCGCGCATCGGTGCCGGCTCCAGGGTGCCATGGGCGATTGACGCCACCGCCGGCATGGGCGAGGACTCCCTGCTGCTTGCTGCGGCGGGCTTCAGCGTCGACCTCTACGAGCGCGATCCCGTGATAGCCGCGCTGTTGCGCGACGCCCTCGAACGGGCGGCAGAAGACCCGCTCCTTGCGGGCGCGATAGGTCGCATGAGGCTGCACGAGGAGGACAGCGTTCCCGTTCTGGAAGGGCTCGCGTGTACGGGCCCCTCGGTCGGGCGCGGGCCGGGCGGACCGACCCTTTCCCCACCGGACGTCGTGTTCTTGGACCCCATGTTCCCCACGCGGCAGAAGAGCGCCTCGGCCAAGAAGAAGCTCCGGATGATCCAGCGGCTGGAGGAGCCGTGCGATGCGGAGGGACGCCTGGTAGGCGCCGCACTTGCCGCCGGTCCGCGCAAGGTGGTCGTCAAGCGGCCGCTCAAGGGCCCCTGCCTGGGTGGCGTCAAGCCGGCGTACGCCCTTGCCGGCAAGGCGGTCAGGTACGACTGCCTAATACCTGCATCTATGAGATACGATTTGCATAATATATAATCAAAATAGAAAATATGAACATAACGTCAGACTTTGCGCCATATGCGAGAAAGGCCTCTGGAAGGGGTTTGGGAGCTTGGTCACCCTGCTTTCCAGGGTCGTGCCCAAAGCAATGCTGTCAAAGTTAAAAGTTGGTACGGCACATCTCCTCCCCCGATGTCGGGATGTTGGTGGGAAGACGGCCACCGGATCGGTCCAGCTGTCTCGAAGCACTCCCTCTATATATCCTAGAGAAATACCATATTCAATATACTGAATTATATACTCGTTCTTTGCGATCCCTGAAAGAAATTGTGACCTACAAGACGAGCGAAGGGGCGGAAAAACGACGCTCGCGCACCGGAACCCTACCGTTCGCCAGAACGGGCGCTGCCCGACACTCGGCCCTGTTGCCCTCACATAACGAGAGCCTTTCACCATTCCATCTCAGTGGTGCGCAGTGTACAGATGCTGTTCGGAGTGGAGGGTGACGAAATGGAAGAAGCGTCGGCGATTGGCGTTGCGAGGCGGAAGAAGAGGGAGCTCGACGCGAGCTTCTTCAAGAAGGGCATCCTGGTCGCCCTGTTCTCCAGCCTGATGTATGGCTTCTACACGGCCTTCATCACCGCAGGGGAGAGCTCCTCCCTATGGCTCGGCTGGCTCCAGGCCATCAGCCCCACCGCCTTCCTGGCGGTGTTCATCCTCCCGACGGTCGCCAGTGCCATCAACGACTCCTGCAGTGCGCTCTGGGCCCTTGGCATCACCGCCAAGCAGGGGAAGCTTGCCGACTTCGGTCGCACCGTCAACACCAAGCCGGGGGTGATCCTCATCCTCAGCGCCCTCGTCGGCGGCCCCATCGCGACGGTCGCCTACATCATCGCGCTCTCCCAGGCAGGCACCATCGTCGTTCCCATTGCGGCCCTCAATCCCGCCATCGGTTCGATTCTCTCGCGCATCCTCTACAAGCAGGAGCTCGGTCCCCGCAAGATCGCCGGTATCGCGATCTGCGTGGTTGCGGGCCTCATGATCGGCTCGGCGAGCCTCACGGGGGACTCCTCCTCCAACATCGTCCTGGGTCTCGTGCTCGCGTTCGTCGCGGCCCTCGGCTGGGGGGCGGAGGGCTGCATCGCCGGCTACGCCTCCTGCATGATCGACACCCAGATCGGGATCACCATCCGCCAGTGCGTCTCGGGCATCGTGGAGCTCCTCGTGGTCCTGCCCGTCCTCTCCCTCGTGGGTGGCGTCTCCCTGCAGCAGACCTTTGGCTACGTGGGCGCTGCGATCACCGACCTGCCCACCATCGTCTGCTTCGCCGTCGCGGGCTTCTCTGCCTACAAGTCCTTCGCAAGCTGGTACCGCGGCAACTCGATGTGCGGCACCGCCCTCGGCATGGCCTGCAACGGCACCTACACCTTCGTTGCGCCGCTCGTGACCTGGATCATCGTCGGCCTGGTCATGGGTGTGGACGGCTATGCGCTCGCGCCCATCGCCTGGGTGGCCGCGATCGTGATGATCGTCGGCATCCTCGTCATAGCGGTTGACCCCAAGGAGCTCTTCGGAAAGAAGGAGGCCGAGAATGCGTCCGCTTAACTACGCAATGCTCAAGTACTTCACCACCGCAGGCGAGGCCTGCGTGGATGACGTCATGACGGCCCTCAAGGGCGACTACTCCTCGTTCTCGGCCTTCAAGCGCGACAAGATGCAGGAGGCGCTCATGACGGCCGAGAAGAACGGTCTCATCGCAGAGTCGCGAGTCGACCTTGACTCCAACGGGGACCTGCGCGTGTTCTACAGCGCCACCCCCGAGCAGCGAGACACCATCAATTCGTACATCCAGTAGGAGGCGGGCCATGCGCTATAGGGGTGAGGAGGCCATCGGCCTCATCGAGACGATCGGGATGGTTCCGGCGATCTATGCGGCGGACGCGATGCTCAAGGCTGGTGACACGGAACTCGTCAGCTACGAGAACGTTGGCTCCACCTTGGTCACGATCGTCGTCAAGGGCGACGTCGCGGCATGCGAGGCCGCAGTCAAGGCCGGCAGGGAGGCTGCCTCGAGCATCGGGAAGCTCACGGCCTCGAACGTCATGAAGCGCCCGGTTCCGCCCATCGGCGACGTCGTCTCCGTCCATGACGTCGACTTCAACTAGGAGGTTGTCCTATGGCAAGCGAGGGTATGAACGCGCTTGGCGCAATCGAGACCTTTGGGCTCGTCTGGGTGCTTGAGGCGGGCGACGCCATGTGCAAGGCAGGTGACGTCGAGCTGATCGGCTACGAGAACACCGCCTCCGGCTACATCTCGATCCTCGTCCAGGGCGACGTCGCGGCATGCGAGGCCGCAGTCAAGGCCGGCGTCAAGGCAGTCGAGGAGCTTGGGGCCGAGGTGTACAGCTCGGTCGTCATTCCCAGGCCCCACCCAAGTCTCAAGAAGATCACCGAGAAGTACACCGTCGAGAAGCTCCTGCCCTACTAGGGAGGCATCCGATGTCTCTCATCGATAACGACCTCCTCTCGATTCAGGAGGCACGGATCCTTCTGGAGCATGCTGCCGAGTCCGTGGAGGTCCTCGAGGGGCTGCCGGCGGCGCTGGTCGATGACTTCCTCTGCCACCTGGGCGAGCGACTTGTTCCCATGGTCGGGGAGTACGCGCAGGAGGCCTATGCCGAGAGCGACTACTGCTCGCCCGAGGACGAGGCAACGCTCACCAGGTGGGTCCTCACGGACCTGTTGGATGACGTTCGCGCCCAGACCCCGGTGCAGAGGATCATCCGCTCGCGCAACGGCTCGGCGGAGGTCTGCCTGCCCAAGGGGGTCGTCGTGTCGCTGCTCCCGGACTGGCTTGCGGTTCCCACGATGCTGAGCCAGCTCTTCATGGCGGCGCATTCCAAGAGCCCGATCGTCTTCTCCGCGAGCGCCCGCATCCATGCCACGTGCGAGAGGGTCATGGCGGACGTGCTCGAGGTGGCCGAGTTCTGCCACTACCCCTGCGAGGCGCTGGGGTTCCTCAGCATCTTCTGTCCCGAGGGGGAGGAGTGGGTCTGCTCGCAGCCATGCGTGCGCGTGGTGATCGACTCCCGCGAGGAGTCCGGTGGCCACGACTTCGATGCCGCCGGCAGAGACGTGTACCACGCCACGCTCGGCAACAACCCCGTGTTCGTAGAGTCCTCGGCGGACCTGGCGGCCTGTGCGGACGAAATCGTTCGCGGCAAGTCGTTCTGCTACGGCATGCTTCCCGGGGCGGAGCAGAGCATCGTGGTCGAGAGGGACGTGGACGAGGACTTCCAGTCCGAGCTTCGCCGCCGTGGGTGCTACTTCCTCTCCGACGAGCAGGCGGACCGACTGGTCGACGCGCTCTTCATGCCGGATGGCACCCCCTACCGCGAGCTGATTGCGAAGAGCGCCTTCGACCTTGCCAGGCGCGCGGACATCACGGTGCCCGAGAGCACCAAGGTGCTCGTGGTCGAGAAGCCCTACGTGAGCGAGTACAGCTTCTTCTCGAAGGCCAAGTTTGGCCCCGTGCTCTCGTATTACGTGGAGGACAGCTGGCGTACGGCATGCGAGAAGTGCATCGAGCTGATCCTGAACAGCGGCCACGGCAACGCGCTCTCGATCTTCTCGAAGGACCCCGAGGTGATACGGCAGTTCATCCTCAAGAAGCCCGTGGGAAGGGTGCTCGTGAACGTGAGCACCGGACTCGGCTGCATAGGTTGCCACAGCGACCTCCCCAAGACCCTGACGGTGACCGGCTGGGACTGTGCCACCACCTCTGAGCTGGGTGTCACCTATGGGGACTTCGTGCGCAGGCGTCAGGTGGGAGTCGGGACGGGGCCTCTCTCGCACGAGCTTCTCGAGAGGGCGAGCTCGTGCGATCACACGCCGGTCACGGTGAGGATACGCATCCCAGACCCGGGAGGACCGCATGACGAGGGTCTGATGGGATCCGCGGAAGCAGGCAAGGAACCGGAGAGTTCGGAGAGTTGGTTCTCCGGTGTAGTCAAGGCAATGCGCAACGATTCTGAAGAGGAGTGAGAATGGATATCAAGGAGTTTGCGAAGGAGTTGTCCGAGGCGACCAAGGACATGTCCGACGAGCAGCGCGCCACTGTCCGCCAGATGTTCGAGAAGGTGGCCAACCAGCTCGACGCCCCTCTTGGCGAGGCTCCCGCGCACGGAGCTGGCAGCGAGCCCTACGACGTCCCCGAAGGCCCGACCGACCGTCAGGTCCGTCTGAAGGAGAACTTCCTCAAGCAGGTGCCGAGCATCACCATGTACCGGGCCCGTGCGGTCACCGAGATCATGAAGGCCAACCCCGGCATGCCGCGGATCGAGCTGCGCGCGAAGGCGTTCCGTCGCTGCTGCGAGACGGCGCCGCTGGTCATCCAGGACGACGAGCTCGTCGTCGGCGCCCCCTGCGGCGCCCCCCGCGCCGGCGCGTTCTCGCCCGACCTCGCTTGGCGCTGGCTGCGCGACGAGCTCGACACCATCGGCGAGCGCCCGCAGGATCCCTTCTACATCTCCGAGGAGGACAAGCAGTACTGCCGCGACGTGCTGTTCCCGTTCTGGGAGGGCAAGTCCCAGGACGAGGTCTGCGAGGACCAGTACCGCGAGGCAGGCGTCTGGACGCTCTCGGGCGAGTCGTTCGTCTCCGACTGCTCCTACCACGCCATGAGCGGCGGCGGCGACTCCAACCCCGGCTACGACGTCATCCTCATGAGGAAGGGCATGCTCGACATCCAGGAGGAGGCCAAGCAGCACCTGGCCCAGCTCGACTACGCGAACCCGGACGACCTCGATAGGATCTACTTCTACAAGAGCGTGCTCGATACCACCGAGGGCGTCATGATCTACGCGAAGCGCATGAGCGACTACGCCGCCAAGCTCGCTGGGGAGTGCCACGACGCCAGGCGCAAGGCCGAGCTCGAGCAGATCTCCAAGATCCTCGCGTACGTCCCCGCCCACAGGCCCCGCACGTTCTGGGAGGCCGTGCAGTCCGTCTTCGTCATCGAGAGCCTCCTCCCGGTCGAGGAGAACCAGACGGGCATGTCGATCGGTCGCGTCGACCAGTACATGTACCCCTTCTACAAGGCCGACATCGAGGCCGGTCGCATCACGCCGTACCAGGCCTTCGACATCGCAGGCTGCATGCTCATCAAGATGAGCGAGATGATGTGGGTCACCTCACGTGGCCAGTCCGAGTTCTTCGCCGGGTACCAGCCCTTCGTCAACATGACGCTCGGCGGTGTCACCCGTCAGGGCCACGATGCGACCAACGAGCTCACCTACCTGCTCATGGATGCAGTTCGTCACGTCAAGGTCTACCAGCCCTCCGTCGCCTGCCGCATCAACAACAAGTCTCCCGAGAAGTACATGCGCAAGATCGTGGACATCGTCCGCTCGGGCATGGGCTTCCCCGCCTGCCACTTCGACGACTCGCACATCAAGATGATGCTTGCCAAGGGCGTGAGCGTCGAGGACTCCCGCGACTACTGCATGATGGGCTGCGTCGAGCCGCAGAAGTCCGGCCGCCTGTACCAGTGGACCTCGACCTCCTACACCCAGTGGCCGATCTGCATCGAGCTCACGCTCAACCACGGCGTCCCCCTGTGGTTCGGCAAGCAGGTCACTCCCGATCTGGGCGATCCCTCGCAGTACAAGACCTACGAGGAGTTCGATGAGGCCGTCAAGAAGACCATCTACTACGTGACCAAGTGGACCGACGTCGCCACCGTCATCTCCCAGCGCGTCGCCCGCGACGTCGCCCCCAAGCCCCTTATGTCCATCATGTTCGAGGGATGCATGGAGAGCGGCAAGGACGTCTCTGCTGGCGGCGCGATGTACAACTACGGCCCCGGCGTCGTCTGGACTGGCCTGGCAACCTATGCCGACTCGATGGCTGCCATCAAGAAGCTCGTCTTCGAGGACCACAAGTACACGCTCACCCAGCTCTTCGATGCGATGAAGGCCGATTTCGAGGGCTTCGAGCAGCTGCGGAAGGACTGCCTCGACGCCCCGAAGTACGGCAACGACGACGACTTCGCCGACAGCATCGCTGCTGACATCGTCGACTACACGGAGCACATCCACCTGGACTTCAAGACCCTGTATTCGCACATGTCCACCGGCACCCTCTCGATCTCGAACAACACTCCGTTCGGCGAGATGACCGGCGCAAGCGCGAACGGGCGCAAGGCCTGGACCCCGCTCTCCGATGGCATCAGCCCCACCCAGGGCGCCGACTTCCGAGGTCCCACCGCCATCATCAAGTCGGTCTCCAAGCTGTCCAACGACTCCATGAACATCGGCATGGTCCACAACTTCAAGCTCATGAGCGGCCTGCTCGACACGCCCGAGGGCGAGAACGGCCTCGTCACGCTCCTGCGCACCGCCTCGATGTTCGGCAACGGCGAGATGCAGTTCAACTATCTCGACAACAAGACGCTCATCGATGCCCAGGAGCATCCCGAGAGGCATCGCGACCTCGTCGTCCGCGTCGCAGGGTACTCGGCGTTCTTCAACGAGCTCTGCAAGGACGTCCAGGACGAGATCATCAGCCGCACGATGCTCGAGAAGTTCTAGGTAGGGTTCACAAGGCCATCGGGGTGCCACGTCGTGGCAGGTCACAGGAAGGGAGAGGTTGCAATGAGCCACGAGCAGAGCAGCGTGGAACGCAAGGTACGCATCTTCAACCTTCAGAAGTACAACATGTACGACGGCCCCGGCGTGCGCTCCATGGCCTTCCTCAAGGGATGTCCCCTGCGTTGCAAGTGGTGCTCGAACCCCGAGAGCCAGCAGCGCGGGCATGAGGTCATGTTCAAGCGTGCCAACTGCGTCGACTGCGGGGCTTGCGTGGCGGCGTGTCCCGTCAACGTCCACAAGATGATCGATGGCAGGCATGTCGTTGACCGCAGCATCCCGTGCATCGGGTGTCGCAAGTGCGAGAAGGCCTGCATGTACCACGCCCTGGAGGTGATGGGGGACGACCGTACGATCGATGACGTCATTGCCTTCTTTGACGAGGACGCGGACTTCTACCGCATGTCTGGCGGAGGCATCACCCTCTCTGGGGGAGAGGTGCTCGCCCAGCCGGAGGCGGCCCTGTCCATCCTTATGGCCGCGAAGGCACGCGGCTACCACACCGCGATAGAGACCTGCGGCTATGCGAGTGCGCCGACGATCATGAAGGTCGCCCGCTACGTCGACCTGTTCCTGTTTGACATCAAGCAGATGGACCCTGTGAAGCACAAGTACTGGACGGGCGTGAACAACGAGCAGATTCTCTCCAACGTGCGGGAGCTCCTTGAGAACGGATACAACGTCCGCGTCCGCATGCCCCTGCTCAAGGGGGTGAACGACTCCAAGGAGGAGATCGACGCGGTGATCGCGTTCTTCAAGCCCTACCGCTACCAGAAGAACTTCGACGGGGTTGACCTGCTCCCGTACCACAAGCTGGGCGTCGGCAAGTATGCGTCGCTCGACCTCGACTACGAGATCAAGGATGACCCGTCGCTGGACGACGGCGAACTCAACCGCATCGAGGGATGGATCAAGGGTGCCGACTTCAAGGTCAATCTCGTCAGGCACTAGCCAGTACCAGCCGAAGCGCCCCCTTCGGGGGCAAGGAAGGATAGGGAGGAGGATGGCATGCACTACGTTACCGAGGACGAGCTGCGCGAGGCCTATGCCCGGGAGGCGTTTGGCTCCTACGAGCTCCCTGAGGATGCACGGCTCACTCCGGGCGCCAGGCAGTTCCTGATCGACTTCAGGGTGAGATTCGAGGCCGATGCGTCGCGAGCGGGCTCGCGCGTACGGCCGCACGAGGGCCCAGGGGCAACGCATCGCGAGGACGGCGTGGGGCTGGATGCGCTCGTGTACGACGCTAACCTCCTTGGCGCCCGGCTTCGGCTCCTCGCCCGCAGGACGCTTGGGGTCGACAATACGGTCGCCCGCGAGGCCGAGGGAATCGGGCGCAAGTGGCAGGAGGCATGCGTCGCGGGTGACCTTGCCGATGGCGAACAGGAGCCGGGGCAGTGCGAAAGTCCCCTCGGGCCAGCGCCGGTCCCCGCCCTTGACGCGGGCATCCACCCCGTCTTCTTCGAGATGGCGTGCGTCCATGCCCAGATAGGCCGGTATGCACGTTCGTGGGCAGGGGCTCAGGAGGGGATGGGCCCGACGGAGGCCAGGGTCGTCCGGTGTTGGCTCGCCGACGCGGCGTGCGCGTGCGCGTTGCTCGAAGGGGCGATCGCCCGTGCGGAAGGGGAGGTGTAGCGGATGGTAGACCTTGAGAGGGCAAATCGCAGGCTCGAGGAGCTGCTCGACTGCGTCGACCATCCCAGGACGGTGCGAGAGGGACAGCGGCTCTACTGCGGGCTCGACCTCGGCACCGCCTTCATCGTCCTCGTCGTGCTTGACGAGGACGGCAACCCCGTCGACTGCAAGTACCGATTCGCGAGCGTCGTGAAGGACGGCATGGTCGTGGACTACGTGGGTGCCTGTGACATCGCGCGGGCGCTCAAGGAGGAGGCCGAGAAGGAGCTGGGCGCCGAACTCGTGGAGTGTGCGGTGGCCATCCCGCCCGAGACCGAGGCGCTCGACGGTGGGGTCGTGCGCAACGTCGCGGAGAGCACGGGACTCGAGTGCACCGCGGTCTTCGACGAGCCCACTGCGGCAAACCTGCTCATCGGCACCACGGACGGCGCCGTGGTCGACATCGGCGGAGGCACGACGGGAATCTCCGTCTTCAAGGATGGCAAGGTCGTGGAATGCGTCGACGAGTCGACCGGGGGGACGCACTTCTCGCTCGTGCTTGCGGGGGCGAAGGGGCTGAGCTTCGACGAGGCCGAAGTCTACAAGAGGGACCCCGGACATCACGCGGAGGTCCTGCCCATCGTCTCGCCGACCATAGATAAGGTGACGACGATCATCCAGCGCGCGTGTCGTAGCCACGACGTGCCAGAGGTGATTCTCGTCGGAGGGACCGCGGAGCTGACGGGCATCGAGGACAGGGTCCAGAGGCACCTCGGGATCGACGTTCACAAGCCGAGCCACCCCATGTTCGTCACGCCCATGGGCATCGCGCTTGGGTGCGTGCTCAAGGCGAGGGGGCGCGAGGATGGTTGACGTGAGGGTCATCAAGGCTCCGGCGCCCGGAACCATGCAGATCATCCGGCAGAGGAGCGGGGCGCGCTGGGGCGAGGACTTTAGGCCCGCCGCAGTCGGCCTCGTCCAGGGCAAGCTGATCGAGATGGTGGTCGCAAGCGACATCGCAGAGAAGACCGCCGGCGTGGTGGTGACCGACATCCGCGGCTCGTGCCCCCAGAACATGGTGATGCTTGCCATTGCCGGGGAGACCGCGGAAGTCATGGAGTGCCTGGGGAAGATCCGGGACGGAAAGGACGCAACCCATGATTGTCGGTAGGCTCATCGGCTCCATCTGGGCCACCCGTAAGTACGACGAGCTCAGCGGGATGAAACTCATGCGCGTCGAGGTCATCGCGGGCGACGAGGCGGGAAAGCAGCTCATCTGCGTCGACACCATCAGCGCGGGGGTCGGGGACAGGGTGATAGTCACCACGGGTGCCTCGGCCTACCTCTTCGTTCGGGACGAGTTCCAGAAGAACGTTCCCGTCGATGCGGTAATCGTGGGAATCATCGACGAAGACGTGAATCTCTAGGAAGAAAGGAGGAAGGGATGAAGAAACTCGTAAGCGCGCAGGACGTCGTCTCCGCAGCGGAGAGGCACGAGTCCATCTACGTGGACGGAAACACCATCGTGACTCCCCAGGCGCGTGACGTCGCAAAGGAGCGCGGCGTGTGCATCCAGGGCGGTCCGGCGGCGGTCCGCCCGACGCACGGCTCTCCCGAGACCTGCCACGAGGCCGGGCTTCCACACGAGGAGGAGGGCGGTGAGCCCGTCCTCTCTGCCGACGAGCTCGAGCGCGTCATCACCGCCGCCCTCGAGAGGGGCATATGGACGAAGGATGACATCGAGGGCCTGTTCGGAAGGGAGGGTCACTCCGCTGATCCCGACGTTGTCCCAGTGGGGGTCTCCGGGCGTCACATCCATCTGTCCCAGGGGGACCTCGAGCGGCTCTTTGGCACTGGCCACCAGCTCACGCCGATCAAGGACCTGAGCCAGCCCGGGCAGTTCGCCGCCAAGGAGTGCGTGACCCTTGCGGGTCCCAAGGGGGTCATCCAGAAGGTGCGCGTACTTGGTCCCGTCCGTCCCCAGACGCAGGTCGAGATCCTGGCGGGCGATACGTTCAAGCTGGGGGTTCCCCAGGCGATCCGCCTCTCCGGGCACCTCGAGGGGACGCCGGGCGTGACCGTGGTCGGTCCTGAGGGCTCCGTGGTCCTCGACGAGGGCGTCATCGTGGCAGCGCGCCACATCCACATGAACCCGGCGCAGGCGGCCGAGCGTGGCTTCCATGACGGCCAGGTGGTGTCCCTCAAGATCGACGGCGAGCGCGGGGGCCTGCTCGACAACGTCATCGTCCGTGTGACCGAGGGCGGGAACCTCGACTGTCACATCGACACGGAAGAGGCGAACGCGTTCCACGTCAAGTGCGGTTCGACGGTTCGGGTAGTTCGGTAGGCGGAGCATACAGGCTCAAAAACTAGACCCAGGGAGGAAACAGCATGGCAAGCACGACTGAGGCGCTCGGAATGATCGAGACCAAGGGCATGGTCGGTGCCGTCGAGGCGGCGGACGCCATGGTCAAGGCGGCGAACGTCAGGCTCGTCGGCAAGGAGCGCGTCGGGGGCGGCCTGGTCACCGTCTTCGTCCGCGGCGACGTGGGGGCCGTCAAGGCCGCGACCGACGCGGGCGCCGCGGCGGCGCAGCGCGTGGGCGAGCTCCTGAGCGTCCACGTGATCCCGCGCCCGGACGGCATGGTCGAGTCCATCCTGCCCCACGCCGAGTAGCGACACCAGTGGCAAAACTTCGAGAGGGAACCATGAGACGGGCTTGGAAGCCCACTGACCCAGGGAGGAAACAGCATGGCAAGCACGACTGAGGCGCTCGGAATGATCGAGACCAAGGGCATGGTCGGTGCCGTCGAGGCGGCGGACGCCATGGTCAAGGCGGCGAACGTCAGGCTCGTCGGCAAGGAGCGCGTCGGGGGCGGCCTGGTCACCGTCTTCGTCCGCGGCGACGTGGGGGCCGTCAAGGCCGCGACCGACGCGGGCGCCGCGGCGGCGCAGCGCGTGGGCGAGCTCCTGAGCGTCCACGTGATCCCGCGCCCGGACGGCATGGTCGAGTCCATCCTGCCCCAGGCCGAGGCCTAGTCAGATGACGACGAGGAAGCCCGGGCAGGAGGGGGACGCCGGGCGTGCGGCGTCCCCCCGCCCCGCGGGGGATGAGGGAGGGCGCGAGGTCGACAAGGCCCCCGCGAAGCCTGCGAAGTCAACGGCGAAACAGGGAAGCGGCAGCCGCACCTCCGCGTCCCGCACGGACCAGTCGGCAGCAGCCGCCAAGGTGGCGCAGCCGGCCCCTGGCGATGCGGATGCTCCCACAACCAAGAACGAACCAGCGTCTGGGGCCGAGGGCCTCGAGACGACCCAGAAGGCGGCCCGGCCCAAGGAGGCCGTGCCCCACCACAACAAGGAGGTAGCACCAATGGCCAACATCATCGAGGCGCTCGGAATGATCGAGACCAAGGGCATGGTCGGTGCCGTCGAGGCGGCGGACGCCATGGTCAAGGCGGCGAACGTCAGGCTCGTCGGCAAGGAGCGCGTCGGGGGCGGCCTGGTCACCGTCTTCGTCCGCGGCGACGTGGGGGCCGTCAAGGCCGCGACCGACGCGGGCGCCGCGGCGGCGCAGCGCGTGGGCGAGCTCCTGAGCGTCCACGTGATCCCGCGCCCGGACGGCATGGTCGAGTCCATCCTGCCCCACGCCGAGTAGCGACACGTCCCACCACGATACGTCTGCTAATCGGAAAGAGGCAACATGCAGGAATACGACTACGACCTCCAAAGCGTCCAGGCGGCGCGCGACCTGGCGCGCAAGGGCCAGGTCGCGGCAAACCAGATCGCGAACTACAGCGCCGAGCAGATCGACCGTATCCTTTGCGCGATGGTCGAGGTGGCGGAGAAGAACGCGGTGGAGCTTGCCGAGATGGCCGTCGAGGAGACGACCTTCGGCAACGTCCACGACAAGATCTACAAGAACCACATGGCGTCCGGCCTGCTCTACGAGCAGATCAAGGACCAGAAGACCATCGGCGTCATCGACGTGGACGAGAAGAGGCAGGTCATCACGATCGCGGAGCCGGTTGGCCTGGTGATGGGCATCGTCCCCTCCACCAATCCGACCTCGACGGTCCTCTACAAGTCGATGATCGCCATCAAGGCGCGCAACGCCATCGTCTTCTCGCCGCATCCCAAGGCCGCCAAGTGCACCAACCTCGCCATCAGGCTCATGAACGACGCGGCCGTCGCCGCAGGCGCCCCCGAGAACGTGATCCAGGGCGTGAGCATGGCCACCATCGCCGCGACGGACGAGCTCATGCACGCCCCCGAGGTCAAGATGATCATCGCGACCGGTGGCCCCGGCATGGTCAAGGCCGCCTATAGTTCCGGCAAGCCCGCCCTTGGCGTGGGCGCCGGCAACTCCCCTTCCTACATCGAGCGCACCGCCAACGTGCATGATGCGGTCCGCCAGATCATGGCGTCCAAGACCTTCGACAACGGTACCATCTGCGCTTCCGAGCAGAGCGTCATCTGCGAGACCTGCAACCGCGACGAGGTCGTCGCGGAGTTCAGGAAGCAGGGTGGCTACTTCATGTCCGAGGGGGAGTGCGACAAGGTCTGCAGGATCCTGTTCCGCAACGGGCACTCCATGAGTCCCAACTTCGTGGGTCATGCGGCTGCGGACATCGCAAAGGCGGCGGGCATCGTCGTCCCCGCCGACACGAGGGTCCTCATCGGCGAACAGCACGGCGTTGGCGACAGGTGGCCCCTCTCGTACGAGAAGCTCACGACCGTCCTTGGGTTCTATGTCGTCTCGGACTGGCACGAGGCCTGCGACCTCTCCATCGCGCTGCTGCAGAACGGCATCGGCCATACCATGAACATCCATACCGAGGACAAGGAGATCGTTCGCAAGTTCTCCATCAAGCCCGCGTCGCGCATCCTCATCAACACGGGCGGCACCCAGGGCGGCACGGGCCTCTCCACCGGCCTCGACGTCGCGCTGACGCTTGGCTGCGGGACCTGGGGCGGCAGCTCGGTCTCCGAGAACGTCGGGCCGCAGCACCTGATCAACATCAAGAGGGTGGCGAACGGCACCGTCGAGCCCGACCAGGTCGCCGCTGCGGACGAGACCTTTGCCAAGTGGCATCCCGAGCTGGCCGCCGAGTACGGCTGCGTTTCACGCGCACAGGGTTGTGACCACGCCACGTCTCCCTGTGGCGTCCCGACCAAGGAGGCCGAAGTCGGGATCGAGACGCCTGTGGGCCACGGCACGAGCGGCATCAGCTACTCTGTCGGTTGCAATTCCTGCAGTGGAAAGGCCACACAGGAGCCGACACAGAGGACGGACGACACCATTGACGCAGCAGAGCTCAAGAGGATGGTCGACGAGCTCGTCGCGGCGTTCCGCGGAGAGTAGGGCGTGTGGGGCCTTGGACCTCTCGGCCTTCTATAGCGATCTCGACCGCCTCTACGGCGAGCCGGGCACGGACGTCAAGGGCTTCCTTCGCGAGGCGCTGAGACGTGCCCGGCTTGCCGGGGACAGGAGTGCGGAGGCCTCGGTCTCGAACGAGCTGGGGAGCGTCCTCAGGCTACGTGGTGACCTCCACGAGTCGGAGGAGCTCTACGTCGAGGTCCTCCGCATGCTCGACGAGCTCTCGGCCGAAGGCGCCGAGGTGGCCCGTGCGCTTGTCAACCTTGGGGACGTCTACGTTGCGCAAGGGCGCAACGTCGCTGCGATAGACGCGTTCGACCGCGCCGAGGCACTGCTGGGGGAGGGGCATCCCTACGAGGTGAGCGCGATCTGCAACAACCGGAGCAGCGCGTACCGGGCCCGAGGGCGCTTCCGCGAGGCACGGGCCGACCTCAGGAGGGCGAGGCACCTTCTGGAGCGCGTGCCGAACTCCGAGGGGAGGCGGGCGACCAACGCCGTCAACCTCGCCCAGGTCCTGACGGACGAGGGCAGGCTCGAGGAGGCACAGGAGGTCATCGCGGGGGCGCTTGAGACGTACGAGACGCTGGGCGCCGGCCGCGACGTCCACCGACCGCATGCGCTCTCCACCGCCGCGCGCATCGCCTACCTGAGGGGTGGCTACGCCGCTGCGGCCGCCCTCTACCGCAAGGCCGCCGAGGTCCTGCGGGACAAGCTGGGGGATGCGCCGAACGTGAGGCTCCTCGAGCGGAGGGCGGGGCAAATGGACGCGCTGGACGCGTCCGCCAAGTAGGGGAGGCCCCTTGCGGGGGCTCAAGACCGGTCGCCCCCCGAGGGCGGCACGGCATAGGGGAAAGCAAGACGTGTGATGAAGGGCATGGAGCTTGCGAGTCGATATTACGGGACGTTCGGTCCCGCGCTCGTGTCCGGGCTCCCGTACTCCGTCGAGTCCCAGCTTGCCTTCGGCCTCGTCGGTCCCGGATCGGAATGCCTGGGCTTCGACGACGAGCTCTCCCGTGACCACGACTTTGGGCCGGGGTTCTGCGTCTGGGTTCCGCGTGACCTCTATGCGAGCCTGGGTGACGAACTCTCGCGGCGCTACGCATCCCTTCCGAGGGAGTTCATGGGCGAGAGGCGCGTGGACACCGCCCTTGCGGGCCAGCGCGTGGGCGTGTTCGAGACGGAGTCCTTCTATCGGACGTTCACAGGCCTGGAGCGGGAGCCGCAGGGGGTCGCGGAGTGGCTGAGGATCCCCGAGCAGCTCCTCGCCATCGTCACGGGCGGAGAGGTCTTCAGGGACCCGAGCGGTCGTTTCTCGCATATCCGTCATGTCTACCAGGGGTTCTATCCCGAGGAGGTCATCCGCAAGAAGCTGGCTGCAAACATGGCGGTCATGGCGCAGTCCGGCCAGTACAACCTCGGACGTTGCCTGCGCCGCCAGGACCTCGTGGCCGCAGGCTGCGCCCGCACGGAGTTCCTGTGTGCGGCCATGGCCTCGCTGCACCTGCTCGCGCGCACCTACATGCCGTTCTACAAGTGGTCCTTCCGCTCGCTGTCCGAACGCGCGCACGTGGGCGGACCCATCTGTGCGCTGGTGCGCAGGATCGCCTCCGCTCCCGTGGCAGAGGTCTCGCAGGCCGACGTCGAGCTCCTCTCCGGCGTCATCCTACGCTGCGTCCTCGCGCTCGGCTGGGCGACGGGGGGCTCGGACTTCCTGCTCGATGCGGCCACGTCGGTGTGGCAGGGCATCCCCAACGACTACCTTCGCGACAGGCCACTGAACGAGGGGGCTTATTCCAATGGCATGTGAGAGATGCGACAACGCCGCCCGCAGCTCTTACGGGCGCCGGCTCGAGCGACGCGCGGATGCGGAGCGGCTCCTCTCCCGGCCCGCCGTCGTGCGGGTGATGGGGGACCGAGGGCTCGATGGCGCCCTGCAGAGGGACCTCTGCCGCGTCGTGTCGCTTGAGTGGGAGCAGTTCGGCATGGTGAGGGGCATGGACGGCCGCGCGGGATGCCAGGACGACCCCAGGCGTTTCCTCGCCTATCGCTGTGCGCAGTACCTGGCCTTCCCGCACCAGATGATCCCACGGGTCCTGGCGGAGCTGGAGCGGGCGGAGCTCGAGGGCAGGAACCTCGTGGAGGAGAAGTACGCGCGCATGATGGCCGTGACGGATCCGGACGCCTACAGGGAGAGCTGCGCCCAAAGGATCCCGGAGGCATCGCCCGTGAAGCGGGCTGCCCTTGCCCAGCTGCGCGACCTCCTCCTGCCTGCGCTTGCGGATGCGGCGAGGGACCTTCCGGAATCGCATCTGCATGCCAGGCCCGACGTCTCCTCTGCCGGTCGGGTGTCCTCCATGGACTATTTTCTTGCGGAGGTCGAGGGCTATTCGTTGGGTTCGATATTCGCCCTGCGTGACGCACTGGCTCACCAGCTAGGGCACGAGAACCCGATCGAGTCGAGCTGGGAGCTTGCGGTTGGGCTTCTGGGGGCAATGGGGAAAGGGGCGTGAGCGGGATGGAGCGAGACGATCGCTGTGACCTCTACCAGATTGGCGAGGTCAGCAAGATGGGTGGCCTCTCACAGCGCACGCTGAGGCATTATGACGAGCTTGGTCTCATGGAGCCGGACGTGGTGGGCGACAACGGCTACCGCTACTACAGCCTGCAGACCATGCTCAAGATGCCCGTCATAAACTACCTGAAGATGATGGGCTTCTCGCTCGAGGAGATAGCGTCGATGCTGCAGCACTCAAGCCTCACGGAGGCGAAGAGGCTGCTCTCGAAGCACCTGGCCTCATGCGACAAGGAGGCCCGCCTGCTTGCGGAGAGGCGCGAGTCGATCGTGGAATGGGTCGAGCTGGTGGACGAGGCGAACATGGTCCTGAGGCTGCGGCCCACCACCGTGAGTATCAGGTACCTGCCGAGTCGCGAGCTGCTGTGCCTCAGGGGGCGGTTCTCGGGCAACTTTGCCGAGTCCATCGTGAGCCTGGACTTCGCCTCGTACGTCCAGGGGCTCGACAACGCGATCTGTGGACCGGTCATCCTGGGCTTCGACACGGTCGAGGATGCCATGCTCTCTGCCTCGGGGGGCAGGGAGTGCGACATGAGGATGCTCCAGAAGCCCATCCGCCCCATAGAGCCCCAGAACAACTGGGTCCAGCCCGAGGGCATGTACCTCTCCACCTACCACGTGGGAGCCTTCGAGAACATGGGTGATGCCTACCAGCGCCTGCTCGGCTTTGCCCGCGAAAACGGCTACAAGGTCGTGGGGCCGGCCATAGAGCGCTTTGTCTCGGACTTCTGGACGACGTATAACCCCGATCTCTTCGTGGTCGAGATCCTGCTGCTAACAGAAACGGAGTAACGATGAGCGAGTTCTGTCTCAAGGCGAGGCTCTTCTTCGGAGCCCAGGCCGTGGAGCACCTGCAGTCCCTTTCCTGCTCGAACGTCCTCGTGATCACTGACGGCTTCCTTCAGGAGTCCGGAATGGTGAGCAAGATGACGCAGCACCTGCCCGCCCGGGCACATGTGAGCGTGTATTCCAACATCAAGCCCGACCCCAGCCAGGAGCTGGTCGACGCGGGCGTCGAGATGATATGCGACGCCAGGCCGGACCTCGTGATCGCGTTCGGAGGGGGGTCGTGCATCGATGCCACCAAGGCGATCCTGTACTTCGCGGGCGAGAGGGGCATGGAGCGTCCCTACTTCCTGGCCATCCCCACCACGGCAGGGACGGGGTCCGAGGTCACCAACTTCGCGGTCATCACCCGCGGGAACACCAAGGTCGCCCTGATCGACGACGTCCTCGTCCCCGACGGCGCCCTGCTCGACGCGAGCTTCACGCGTTCCGTCCCACCCAAGATCACCGCCGATACCGGTCTGGACGTCCTCACCCATGCGCTCGAGGCGTACGTGAGCAACAATGCCTCGACCTTCACCGATGCCCTCGCCGTCAAGGCCCTGCGCATCGTGTTCGAGGACCTGCCGGTTGTCTTCAGGGACGGCGACGCCATGAGGGCGCGCGGACGCATGGCAGAGGCGTCCTGCGTTGCCGGCATTGCCTTCACCAATGCCGGCCTGGGTATAAACCATAGCCTCGCCCATGCCCTGGGTGGGCGCTTCCACGTTGCCCACGGACGCCTGAACGCCGTCCTCCTGCCCTATGTCATGCGCTTCCACATGGCCGAAGCAAAGTATCGCGGCCCCTACGAGAGGCTGGCGCACGAGCTTGGCATGGACGGTGCCGATGAGCTCCTCCGGCGAGTGATCGACCTGCGCCACGAGCTGGACATCGAGGAGCGGCTTGCGGATCTCGGGAGCATCGAGGCAGGGAGCTTCGAGGAGCACGTGGGGGAGATGGCCGAGGCCGCGATCCATGACCGCTGCACCCCCACCAACCCGCGTCCAGTGTCGAAGCAGGACCTCGTCAACCTCTATCGCGACGCCTACAGCGGCTAGTCGGCGCGCCGTCCCCGCAGGCGTGCCTCGGGGTTACGCAAGCGCACGGCCAAGGTGGCCGCCCCTCTCGTCGCATGAGCGCCCATGGCGCCCCTGGCGATGAAGGATGGCCGTCCGTCGGGCGAGGTCTTGACACTGACAGGACGTAATCATCTAGAAAGGGCAGTGTGGGTGAGGCCGCCGGCCGTTCGGAGGTTGTGAGAGTGGATAGCGGACAAGAGCAGATACGCGTCGTCCAAGAGACCGTCTCGGGCAAGGAGATCACCCTTGCCCACGTGATCGGTGGCCCCGAGCCGGTCATCTACACCAAGCTCGGCCTCGATCCCTCGGTGGACTACGGATCGAGCGCGCTTGGGATCATGAACATCACGCCTCCCGAGTCCGCCGTGATCGCGTCGGACATCGCCATCAAGAGCGCTGACGTGTACCTCGGCTTTGCAGACCGCTTCACCGGGACCATGATCATCAGCGGGGAGATCGCGGACGTCACGACAGCCATCACTCAGGTGGTGGAGTTCTTCCGTGACACGCTGGGATACGTCAGCTGCAAGGTCACGAAGCGCTAGGGGCGCATGGTGGTGGAGAGGGTCACGAGGGAGCAGCTCTTCGAACAGGTCTTTCGCGGGGATTTGCCCTGCGGTGCGAATGGCGAGATGCGCATCACGAGGGTGCGCGTCCCGGGTCGCGAAGTGGATCTCGCGCACGTGATGGGCGTCTCGAGACGCCGGGTGTGCGAGATGCTGGGACTCGACATCGGCGTGCACGAGGGCGAGGATCACACGGGCGAGGCCCTGGGCCTCATGCGGTTCACGCCGTGGGAGGCCGTGGTCGTGGCTGCCGACATGGCGGTCAAGTGCGGTTCCATCGAGATCGGCTTCATGGACCGGTTCAATGGGTCCCTCATCCTGACCGGCGGCATCGCGGAGGTAGAGAGTGCGGAGCAGGAGGTTCTCGACTACTTCGGCAACGTGCTCGGATTCCACGTGTGCCAGATGACGCGCAGGTAGGAGGGGAGATGAAGCGACTTTTCCTGATGGGTCGCAGCGAGGCTGGCAAGACCTCCCTGACCCAGGCCCTGCGCGGCGAGAAGCTGCACTACCACAAGACGCAGTACACCTACGCTGACGGAGACGCCATCGACACGCCGGGCGAGTACTCGGAGTCCAAGCAGGTGGGCGTGGGGCTGGTGTGCTTCTCGTTTGAGTCGGACGTCGTTGCGATCCTCGTCGCCGCCAACGAGCCGTTCTGCGTCTTCGCACCAAACTGCAACGCGTTTCTCAACCGTCCGCTGATCGGGATCATTACTAAGATAAACGCGCCCAATGCGAACGTGCCCATGGCGCGCCAATGGCTGCAGAACTGCTGCTGCGAGCGTATCTTCCTGGTAGACAACAGTACGGGCGAGGGAATCTCCGAGCTTCGGGACTACCTTGCGGAGGACGTGCCCACGATATCGCTAGAAGAGGCCAAGGCGCGCCAACGCGTGGGACGTCGTGACTGGGCGTGACAGAATCCTGGATGTAACAAAATCGACAGGTATGTGTGCTTTGGAGACGTGGCACGGGAAGGCATCCGCATGCGTCGTGCACTTAAAAGAAATTGATGTGGTCCCCGACCAGCACATATACGTTTCTTTTCTATTTGGTGGAAGACCTGCGACCATCGGACTGCCACGAAGTGCCCAAAAAGCTCCCCGTAGGGGGGGGTTCGGTGCAGTCCGAACCACACATAACCCCCAAAAATGTTGCATCGGGCTCCCAGGTGCGGGACCACGAGCGAAATCGAACCCCCTGACAGGTGGGAAACCCTCCGCTCGACAGGCGAGGGCGCCCATCGGGAGAGGTCCCGATGGGCGCCCAGGGTCTTGGCGCCATTTGCTTGCGTGCCGATCCGACGTGCCGCTGGTGCTAACTGGTGCCGACTTCTGCCCCTAGACTAGCCAAAGTAGCGCTTGAGCAGGCCAGCGAAGGCCTTGCCGTGACGGGCCTCGTCGCGGGCCATCTCGTGGACGGTGTCGTGGATGGCATCGAGGTTTGCGGCCTTGGCGCGCTTGGCCAGGTCGAACTTGCCAGCGGTGGCACCGTTTTCGGCCTCGACGCGCAGCTCGAGGTTCTTCTTGGTGGAGTCGGTCACGACCTCGCCGAGAAGTTCGGCAAAGCGGGATGCGTGATCGGCCTCCTCGAAGGCGGCCTGACGATAGTACATGCCTACCTCGGGGTAGCCCTCGCGCATGGCGACACGAGACATGGCCAGGTACATGCCCACCTCAGAGCACTCGCCGTTGAAGTTGGCGCGCAGGTCCTCGATGATGTCCTCGGAGACGCCCTCGGCCTTGCCCACGCCCACGACGTGCTCGGCGGCCCAGCTCAGCTCACCCTCCTGCTTGGTGAAGCGCTCGCCTGCGCATCCGCAGGTGGGACATTTGTAGTCGGCGGGCAGCTCGTCGCCGTCGAACTCCTCGACGTAGCCACAAACGGGACAGACAAACTTCATGGCACTTCCTCCCTCTTGTCCGGGTGGGGATGCCACCCGGACCCCTCTCCATTCCCTTTCCTGATGTCACTGGTTAGCTTCCCTGGCATCTGCTTCCCCTCCGGAGAGATCCCTTGGAGAGCTAATTAGTAACGATTACTATTATGTAGACGATGCTAGTGCTGTCAAGCAATAATTGCGATAATCTTAGTAACAGAGTGTAAGCACAGGGGAACTTGGCTTGCGACAGGCTTGCGACAGGCAAGCGACAGGCAACGATGCAAGGGATGGCGACGAATGGCAGACAGGAGAAACACGCGACAGCGTCAGCTGGTGCTGGACGCCGTGCGGTCCCGGTGCGACCATCCTACGGCTGATCAGGTCTACCAGGTGGTACGTGCGCAGGACTGTCATGTGAGCCGCGCGACCGTCTATCGCAACCTGCATCTCCTCGCAGACGCCGGTGACATCCTCTCGATCAAGGTCCCCGGAGGCGAGCGCTTCGACCTTCGGGCTGACGCTCACCCCCATATCATCTGCTCCAGCTGTGGCAGGGTGGCAGACGTCCCCTTCGAGAGGGGCGGCGCATACGAAGACACTTTGGACGAGCGTGCCTCGTTGGTCACATCGTGGCAGGTCAGCACTCACTCGCTCGTCTTCACGGGGCTCTGCCCCCACTGCGTCGCCGAGATGCGGCGTCAGCAGCTGTCCCAGCCACAGGCACGCCAGCCACAGCTGTCCCGGCGATAGGCATGCCAGCTGCAGGGATACGGCCGCAGGCATGGTGACTGCCGGCACTCTCGGCCATGGGCGTGGTTCAGTGACCGGGCGTCCAGAGCCAGGCGTGCAGCGCCGGGCGTGCAGGCGTCACGGGCGTTACGGCGTCGTGTTCCTCTCGGCAGCGAGGGCTTCGCGCAGGCGCCCGTAGTGGAGAAAGATGCCCGCCTCGTCGAGCGAGGCGATTTCGTCCCAGGTGGCAATCCTGAAGTCCGTGGCCTCGCTCGTCCGCAGGCGGATGTCGGCAGGTGCGAGATCGAGCGTGAAGTGGTAGACGTCCACGAAGTAGTTGTCCCCATGCGCAAGGTCAACGTTGCGGTAGCTGTAGACAGGGGGCCGTGCCTGGGCCTGCGCGGCCACGTCGAGGCCAACCTCCTCGCGTACCTCGCGTGCGACGGCCTGGGCAGACGACTCGCCCGCCACAGCTCCACCACCGGTGACCTCCCACCACCCGGCCGCCCACCCCTTGTCCGGCGTCCGCCGTGTGATCAGGACGCGACCATGGGCGTCCTCGATGAGGGCGAGGACATAGAGCATGAACTGTCCCTCGCGCAGGAAGCTGCCCTTGCGGGGGACGACCTCTCCCGTGGGCCTGCGTTGCTCGTCGTAGATATCGATCAGCTCTGCCATGCATGCTCCGTGCCGTGATGCGTGCCCGATGCGGGCTCGGCGCTTCGCGCTATGCCTCGATGAGGTAGGCGTTTACGATCTCGCCGAAGTACATGATGTGCTCGTCCTTGTTCGAGCCGGTCGCGCGACCGTCGACGTCCTGCGGGTAGTAGCTGGCCTGGATCTCGGGCGGGTAGAGCGCAAGCTCCTGTTCCTGGCGGTAGACGACCTTGCACTCCAGCGTCAGCGGAAGCTCTGCGATGCCGGGAACGGACACCACATCGGAGTCCACGAGCGTGAGGCCTGCCAGTGCGACCTTGTCGACCTCGTCCCCACGCATGCTTCCACAGATGCCCAGGGCCTTGCGCGCAGCCTCGCGCGTGCGTGCGGCCCGGTTCTCCCCGCTGGCACCCGCGGCCGCGCCTGCATCCGCGATCGCAGGCACGTTGATGGTGAACTCGGGGTTCTCGTCCAGCAGCGTGACGGTCGAGCGGTGCTTGCGCACGTAGGCGACAAAGACGGGCCGTCCCCAGTTGGTGCCCAGCGTGCCCCACGCGATGGTCATGGAGTTGACCTTCTCGCCGGCCTTCGAGGTGAGCAGGACCCCCTTGGGAATGGCCTTGACGATCTCGTCGGCGTAGTCGCTGATGTCGTCGATGTGGCGCTTGCCTGCCATGATGGTGCCCCTTTCGTGTGACGTGCGCGCCGCGCCTGCCGACCCTTTCCCGCAGACGCCTCGGGAACGTGGTCATGTGCCAGATGGCATAGGCGTAGACGAGGTTGCTGAACAGCTCGATGGATGCGGCGTGCCTCTCCCTCGACTGCATGCGACCTTTTCTGCGATTGGTGACATTGTCAACCCAAACCTTGGTTCGGAGTCAAGCGTCGCGAAAAAACAGGCTTATGGCAGCGAGACGGGCGTGGGTGGATGCAAACATCGAGCCGGGACGCTCCTTCGCGGATGACATGGGGGCCTGTGCTGTGTTTATACGATATTGCATATTTTAATAATTAACATAATTTGAGAAAATTGAATACAATGTGAGGAGAATAGAGGGGAACGTCTATGACCGGGAGGAGCTGCATGTTCTCGAACCCCTTCACGCCCATCTTCGGAGGCCGACCGGACTTCTTCTTCGGTCGCAAGGCCGTCCTCACACGCTTTGACGCCGCGATGGTTGACCAGGGCAGCGAGGATCGTGTGCTCTTCGTCACGGGGAACAGGGGGTGCGGAAAGACCGCCCTTCTCGAACAGATCTCGATGCGAGCCCAGGCAAGCGGGCGCAAGGTGGTGGACCTTGGTGCCGAGCATACCGTCGAGCTGCTCATGCGTCATCTGGTGCGTGATGACGAGCTGACTCGTGGCATCAATCCCGCGGCGAGCGTCAGTCTCATGGGCGCCGGCGTCTCGCTCAGCGGTGTGTCGTCCAGCAAGACGACGCACCTTGGCGTGCAGGACTTGGGGCTGGTCTTCCTCGAGGCATGCGCAGGGCAGAAGAAAGGCGTCCTGGTCACCATCGATGAGGTGCAGAAGGTCTCCCTCGAGGACATGTCTGCGATCTGCGGCGCGTTCCAGATGGCGTCACGCAAGGGCTACGACGTCATGCTCGTCGTGGCCGGGCTGCCCTACTCCTTCGACCGCGTGATTCAGTACGAGGGGTGCACCTACATGAGGAGGTGCTCTCACGAGGAGCTGGGACTGCTCAGCCACGACGAGGTCGCGGAGGCGTTTGACGAGTCCGTTGGCCTCATCGACGGTATCTCGATGGATGGCGAGGCAAGGGGGCTCCTGGTTGACGCGAGCATGGGGCACCCCTACATCGTGCAGCTCCTTGGGTACTACCTCGTCTCGGACATCAATGGCCGCAACCCGCCAAGCAGCCATCGCGTCGTTGCCGATGACGTGAGGCGTGCCGTCCCCATGGCGTTGGGCACCTATGAGCGCCGCGCGCTCAAGCCGCTTGTCGAAGAGCTGGCGCCTAGCGAGCGGGACTACCTCAGGGGCATGACACACGCCATGGGCGATGGCAACATCGCCTCGACGTCCGAGGTCGCCAAGTCGGCCGGACGCAGCCAGAGCCAGCTCAGCCGCGCGCGCGAGAGCCTTATCCGCTCGGGCACCATACTGGCCCCCGCGCGCGGAAAGGTGATGTTCAACGTGCCGTATCTGCGCGGGTACATCCTGCGGGAACCCTATGCGGACCCCGATGTCTCGCGAGCCCTGGAGTGGAACGTCTAGAGTCGAGGTGCGTTGTGGTGCTATAAGGCCACAGAGAGGAGCGCCGCCATGCCTATAGCCGTCCCCATCCGTGACCTCAAGAACACCGCAGCCTTCGCCCGTCTGGTCGATGAGTCACCTGAGCCGATAACCGTCACGAAGAATGGCTACGACAAGTTCGTCGCGATGCGCAGCCAGGACTACATGTCCCTTCAGGAGGAGGTTGCCGAGGCTCGGCTCGTTCGCATCGTGACGGAGGGGGACCGGTCCTATGGGGCGGGTGACTATGCGGACGGTGGGCGGTTCCTGTCTGACTTGAGGGAGCGCTATGGCCTTTGATGCAGGATTACGCATGCTGCGCATGAGTGTCTCTGAAGGCCTTGCCCATGACCCCTTTGCCCATGACCCCTTCACGATGCGTTCACCCATTACGCAGGCGTGCGGTAATGCAGTAAGTAACCTGTAGTAAACTCACTGTGTCATGACGGCGGACCCGAGGGGTCGTCGCTCGCCACTCCGGCGACCTGTCCGATGGGCAGTCTCCATGGGCGAGTCGGCTTCCATCGGGCCCATGCAGACGAGGGGAGCGGGGCGATGAGGCTTGCAGAGGCAGGCGCCGGTGACAGCGTGAGGGTCATCAAGATAGGTGGTGGGATGCGGCAGGTCTGCCGTTTCGCCTCCGTTGGCATCATTCCCGGCAGCGTCGTGCGAGTCGTCCGCAACGACCCGCATCGCCCCCTACTTGCCTTCAACCGGGACACGCTTCTGGCGCTTGGCAAGGACGAGTGCGGAGACATCCAGGTGGGGGAGGTGAGCGCATGACGGGGTCAACGCTCTCGCTTGCCCTGCTCGGGCAGCCGAACTCGGGCAAGTCCACCCTCTTTAACAGGCTGACGGGATCGCACCAGCATGTGGGCAACTGGCCAGGGAAGACCGTGGAGCAAAAGACGGGCAGCTTTACGCGCAATGGCACGCGCTACGAGGTCTGCGACCTTCCCGGAAGCTACAGCCTGTCCGCCCAGTCGCAGGAGGAGCGCGTCACGCAGGACTACATAGAGTCCGGTGGGGTAGACGTCATCGTGGTCATGGCCGATGCGTCGCAGCTTTCGCGAAGCCTCTACATGCTGGCCGACGTCGCTGGTATCGAGGTCCCCTGCGTGCTCGTGCTCAACATGATGGACGTGGCCCGCAGTCAGGGAAAGAGCATCGATGTGCCCCTGCTGGAGAGCCGTCTGGGGGTCCCCGTCGTGCCACTGGTCGCAAATGGCAAGGAGGGGTACGACCAACTGACGGATGCGATCGACAGCGCCGCCCAAAGGCGGTCGCTGCTCGACGAGTCGTCCATGGGCGACCTATACCGCCGGCACTCGCCCGAGTGGGTGCGCTCATTCGAGGGTAACGCAGGTGCGCCTGGCAATGCGCCCTCCTCCGGCGCGGGCGGCGCTCGGGGCTTTGGCTCCATGTGGCTCGCGGCGCGCGATGCCTCGGCGAGCGAGGCGGGGGCCGTGTCCTGCGCCGAGGCCCGCTTCGCCTGGGTGGACCGGATGCTCGAGGGCGTGCAGGTCGCGGATCACGGCCCCACGCATCGGCTGGCAAGGCTCGACGGGGCGCTCCTCTCGCGCCGCTGGGGCAAGCTCGTGTCAACGGGCATCATCCTCCTGGGGCTCATAGCTGCGATGCTGGTCGCGTCTCCCGTCATGATGGCAGGGATGGGCGTGGTGGGCTCGCTCGAGATGCCCATCTATGACGGGTTGTCGCAGGTAGGCACCAGCGAGTTTCTGGCTGCCTACGTCTCGCAGGGCCTCGTCACCGCAGTGGGGTACTCCCTTGCCATGGCGGGATTCTGCTTCGGCGCAACCTTCGTCTTTGGGCTCTTGGAGGAGACGGGCGTCGTCGCGCGCATCAGCTATGCCTTTGACGACTGGATGAGCGCCCTCGGCCTGCAGGGCAAGGTCATCATGCCGTTCATGATGAGCCTCGGCTGCACCATGGCGGGCGTCACGGGTACGCGCGTGGTGGACTCCTGGGGCCAGCGTCTCCTGGCCACGATGCTCAGCTGGGCCGTGCCCTGCGGGGCGACCTTTGCGATCATCCCCACCATCGCCATCGTGTTCTTTGGACCTGGGGGCATGGCCCTTGTCATCCTGGGCATCTTTGCCGTAATGACGCTGGTCATGTTCGTGATATCGCGGCTCTTTGGCAGGCGTCTCAACCCCGAGGACGAACGCTCGGGCCTGGTCATGGAGCTGCCTCCCTATCACAGGCCCAAGTTCCTTGCGCTTCTCTCCACGTCCGCACGGCACGGCGTGGGGGTCTTCAGACGTGCGCTCGCCATCGTGATCGTCTCGTCCACCCTGTTCTGGGTGCTCTCATGGTCGCCCTCGGGTGGGGTCGAAGGCTCGATGCTCTATGCCATGGGGCATGCCATCGAGCCGGTCACGCGCGTGTTCGGCATGGGATGGAAGACCTTCGTCGCCTTCCTGGCGTCGATGTTCGCCAAGGAGGCCTCGCTGGGTGTGCTCTCCGCCCTCTGCCAGGCCGATGCCTCGCAGGGCCTCTACGCGGCCGCGTCCGCTGCCAAGTCGACCGGTGCCGCCAGCACCGCTGGCCTTGCGGCGGGCATCCCACCGGCGGAGGCATTGGCCTACATGTTTGCGGTGACCTTCAACGTCCCCTGCGCCATGGCCCTCTCCACGACGTATTCCGAGACGCACTCGGGCAAGTGGACGGCCATCATCGGCCTGACCTACTTCGTGCTCGCGCTGCTGATAGCGTTCGTGGTCTATCATGTGGCCGTGCTGTTCATGTAGGCGGCGATACGACTTTCTGTAAGTGGTGGCGCGACGCCCCCGTCTGACGGGCCGTGTGACGGGGGCGTCGCGGGCCGTGTCGCGATTCGCTGGGGTCGAGCTGGCCGACAGCCCCCAGCTCAGACTCGACGGAGAGTAGGCTACCAGGGAGGAAGGCGCCATGCGCATGTTCGTTGCCCTCGAACTCCCCGATGGCCTCAAGGCCGAGATCGCGGACCTGTCACGAACCCTCTCCCGCGGCTGCGGGGGACGCTTCGTGGATCACGAGGGCTATCACCTGACGCTGGCCTTCTTGGGTGTGATCGACGAGATGGGGGTGGCATTGGCTGCCGATGCGCTTGACGAGGCCTGCATCGGGATGGCGCCCGTGCGCCTCGTCCCCAATGGCCTCGGCAAGTTTGGCAGTTCGCGAGACGCAACGCTCTGGCTGGGGTTTGCCCCCGAACCAGAGCTGGTGGGGCTTTTCGGGCGCGTGCGCGACGGCTTGCGCGTCCGAGGGCTCCCTTTCGACGAGAAGCCCTTCAGTCCGCACGTCACCCTTGCACGACACGCCTGTCTGTCCGAAGGAACCTTGTCGGTCACCTCTCTTCCGGCCGAGACGGATGCCGCATGCGTCACGCTCTTCAGAAGCACGCTCAGCCCCGACGGCCCCATCTACACACCCCTTCATACGGTTGGGTGGGAGTGACCCGTCGGTTCAATGCCATCCGCCCGCATGTAGCTGCGGGATCGGCAGGTGTTAACGTGTGAGCCACTCGCGGATGCCGAACACCGACCCGCCCAGCAAGGGATTGCTTGATGGAGCGAAGGAGAAGGAAGCATTGAGACTGTCAAAGCGAAAGGGGCACAACCTTTTGGTCAGAGAGCTTTGCGACAGCGATCTCCCCGCGTTGCTCAAACTCTGCCTCGGGAACCCGCAGTATTACGCCTATCTCGGTGAGGGGCCGACCATCGAGTCGCTTGCCGCGGAGATGGGCGAGCTGCCGCCCGGATGCGCGCCGGATCGAAAGTCCTGCCTCGGCTTCTTCGATGTTGAGGGGGCGCTCATTGCCGTGCTCGACCTCGTGCGCGGCTATCCTGTCGAGAGATGTGCGTTCATCGGGTTCTTCATGGTCGACGCCTCCAGGCAGGGGGTGGGTCTCGGCAGTCGGCTCATCACTCGGCTCCTCGAGCGCCTCCACAGCGAGGGCTTCGTCCGCGTACGCCTTGCCTACGTCGAGGGCAACGAGCAGTCCCGTCGCTTTTGGGAGAGGTGCGGGTTCACGGTCGCCGGCATCCCCACGGAGCAAGGGGCTTTCGCTGTCGTGCCCATGGAGCGCGCGCTGCCGTAGCAGGCATCTCCTCGGATCAGGATATGCCTGGGAGGTACGAGGTGCATCGCCTGGCACTTTAGGTGCGGACGCGCGCTGCCCATGTCCCGCATCGCCGGCGTCAACAACCCATTGGCACTCGACAGCTAGTCCTTCCTGTTGACCCAGGTGCCGATGATGCCGCAGGCAACGCCACCAATGGGCCAGGGTGCCCAGAACCAGTAGACCTTGGTCACAAAGAGCAGTGGCAGCGCGATGATGGTTGCACCAAGCATAACGAGCGCGCAGGATGTTCCGGTTGCCTTGCTCTTCTGGCGCTCCCTCACCATGCGTCGGCGCTCGCCCTCGTCCAGATCCTCCATGGCAGACTCGAACTCCTTCTGGCTGAGCGAGCAGAGCGCCTCGGTGTTGTACTTCTCGATGTTGGTCATATCCCATAGGGCGCCTGCGTGTACGATGACGCCCACGCCTATGGCTATGAGGATCATCATCAGGCTCATGACCAGCGATTCCTGCCACGATCCGTTGTCAAATGAATCGCCCAGCACCATCGCCACAATCGCACCCAATAGGACGTTGCTGATGCCCGCCGCAAGCTCCCTGGCGCGCAGCCTCTCGTTCTTGCCGCGTTCCTTGGCAGAGTAGAAGTCGATGACGTAGGGATGCTCGCGCCTGAACGCGTTGTGGCCCGTTGTCGTTGGGATGAGGAGTGCTAGGCCTGCGGCCACGAAGATAAGGACCCCAACGCCGATGGCGATGCTGCTTGCCTCGTCGTTTGTCGACGCCGCCATTGCCTGCATGAGCGCTCCCACGAGCATGCCCGCGCCGCTTCCGCCCACGAACAGACCTACGCTCACGGCCAGGCGCAGTGCGTGGCTGCGGCAGTGCTCCTCGTAGCCTATGCTGTCGCCGGCCTCCTGCGGCATGGCACGCTTCGGCTCGCCTGCACGCGTGGTGAGGTCCCCTTGCACCAGGTCATCGATCGTGCAGTCGAAGACCTGGCAGATCTTGAGCAGCTTGTCCATCTCGGGGTAGGCACGCTCCGACTCCCACTTGGTGACGGACTGGCGGCTCACGCCCACCATCATGGCAAGCTGCTCCTGGGTCATGCCCCGCGTCGCGCGGAGGTGCTGGAGGTTGTCACGAAAGCTCATGGTAACGTCCCTTCTCTTCTCGATGGCCTTGATCGTAGCGTCTCCATCTTGTTGCCTGCATCTCGCATCTGGCTACCATCGTGCGGTTGCCGAGGGGCCCCAAGCCACCAACCTACGGTTTCTTTCACCGAGAGGAGCGTGCAACCAGTGGTTGCCACGCATTCTTCCATGCTCGGCATGGGCGTCTTTCGACCGTTCCCCATATATCTCGTCCCCGAGGTGCTCGAGCTTATGGGCTCGCCCGAAAGCGGCATGTCAGGGTTTGCGGCGCATGGGCCCGTAAGGTCGGTGCCAGGTCCGATTGCCGAAAACGCGCTGGTCCTTTCGCTTCGACTCCCATTTGCCTTGAGGAAGTCAGGCGCGTCGGAGTGCTCTGCGGCATCCCAAGCCTTGCGCCCTAGTGGTGGCGTTGGCGCTATGGCCAGTGTTCATCGGGGATTGGCCGCGGCCGAATCCGACATGGATGAGCATGGCACGGCCGAATCCGACATGGTCATACAGATTGCGAAGGCGTTCATTCAGACTGCCGCAAATAGATTAATTTTTTGATTCACAATAGTTCCCTTGCCATCCAAGCTCGGAAGGGCTGTGGACGTGTAGCGAGCTTTTGTGAGTGGCCGTGGTGGCGCGGCTCACAATAGCTTCCCTGTCATCCACCCAGCCTATGAAAATGGACGGCAGGGGAACTATTGTGAGTGATAGCATGCAGCCCGCTCACAGAAATTCCTCTCCCGTCCACGAGGACTCCGAATTTGGACGGCTGGGTAGGTAGTGTGAAAAGCCCGTCCGTCGGCCCACCCGAGTCCGTCCGAAACGATGCCCGCCCATCGGTCCGTCGGCCCGCCCGAGTCCGTCCGAAACGAAGAGAAGCTCGCTTGCGTTCGGCGCGCGCTCGAGATGTATGTGTCCCGCCAGGCCCCGGCGCACCCAGGCCGCCCCCGGAGCGCCCGCTGGCCCTTGGTGACTCCGGGCGTCCCCCAGCATGCCTGTCGCCCTCTTGCCGCCCCCTGACGTAGCCGCCTGCGCCCTAGTGGTGGAACAGCCTCATCCCCGTGAAGCACATGGCCATGCCGTACTTGTCGGCCGTTGCGATGACGTTGTCGTCGCGGATGGAGCCGCCGGGTTCTGCGATGTAGCTCACACCGCTCTTGTGGGCGCGCTCGACGTTGTCGCCAAACGGGAAGAACGCGTCAGAACCCAGGGTCACGCCCGCCTGCGTGGCAAGCCATGCGGCCTTCTCCTCGCGCGTCAGAACCTCGGGCCTCTCGGCGAACCACTTCTGCCATTCACCGTCGCGCAGCACGTCGTCATGCTCGTCGCCGATGTAGACGTCGATGGCGTTGTCACGGTTGGCTCGGCGGATGCCCTCGACGAAGCGCAGGCCCAGCACCTTGGGATGCTGCCGCAGATACCAGGTGTCGGCCTTGTCGCCGGCAAGGCGGGTGCAGTGCACGCGACTCTGCTGGCCAGCGCCCACGCCGATGGCCTGGCCATCCTTGACGTAGCATACGGAGTTCGACTGCGTGTACTTGAGCGTTATGAGGCTCACGAGCATGTCGCGCTGGGCGGGTTCGGGAATCTCCCTGTTGGCAGTGACCACATTGGCAAGCAGTGCGCGGTCGATCTTGAAGAAGTTGTGCCCCTGCTCGAAGCTGATGCCGAAGACATCCTTCGTCTCGACGGGGGCGCACCGGTAGTCGGGGTCGATCTGGACCACGTTGTAGCGACCGCCCTTCTTGGCACGCAGGATCTCCAGGGCCTCATCGGTATAGCCGGGGGCGATGATGCCGTCGGAGACCTCGTGCTTGAGATAGCGTGCCGTACGGGCGTCGCAGGGGTCCGAGAGGGCCGCCCAGTCACCGTAGGAGCTCATGCGGTCGGCACCACGGGCGCGGATGTAGGCGCACGCGATGGGGGAGAGCTCGCCCTCGTCGTCCACGAAGCAGATCCGGCGGTCGACGTCGGAGAGGGGCAGGCCCACGGCGGCCCCGGCCGGCGAGACGTGCTTGAAGCTCGCTGCGGCGGGCAGTCCCGTTGCCCCCCTGAGCTCGCGCACCAGCTGCCAGGAGTTGAGGGCGTCCAGGAAGTTGATGTAGCCCGGCGTGCCCGAGAGCACGGTCACGGGCAGGTCGGAACCGTCCTTCATGTAGATGCGCGACGGCCTTTGGTTGGGGTTGCAGCCGTACTTGAGCTCGAGCTCGTTCACGGTGACCTCCTAGTCGCCCAGGTTCTTGTTGTAGAGCCTGACCTTGCCGCCCACGTTGGCGTAGAGGGAGACCTTGTTGTCGGCGTCGAGCGCGCCCCAGATCTTGTCTGCTGCGGGCAGTGCGACCTCGACGGGCTCGCCGGAAAAGCTCGGCAGCGGGTTGCCGTCTCCCTGGTAGGTGCTGATGAAGTAGCCCGTTCTCGCATCTGCTCCCTCGTAGGCGAAGAACTCCCGCACGCAGCGGTCGCTCGCTGCGGGGTCGTTGCCCCCCTGGCGCTTGAGGAGGGAGAGCTCGAAGCTGCCGTCGGCCTGGACGATGGCGCTGATGCGCGGCGTAAAGTTGGGCGAATCCGGCTCGTAGCTACGCTCCATGCAGCCGGCGTGCAAGCTGCCCCGCTCGACGATGGTGTCCGTCTGGTCGCCGTTGGTCACCACGAGGGCGTCGCCCATGGCGCGCACAGGGTGGTAGATGATGAGGCTTGGGTCCTCGAGCCGGGATGGGTCGTGGGCCTCGGTGCGGATGCCGTCCTCGGTGGCCACGAACACGCGGTTCCTGCTGTTGGAGCTGCGTCCCATGATCCAGTAGTACACCGCAGGCCTGCCGCTGCGGTCGGTGCCCACCACGATGCCGCGGCCGGGATAGGGGTTGGTGCGGAGGAGCTCGAGCAGGTCCTGCATGGCCTTCCTCTCTCGTGCGGCGCACTCGCGCGGGGCCTGCCACAAAGGGGCGAGGCAGCCCGCGAGAGACGCGCATGCCCAGACGGTCGGCATATCGTTTGCTCGCGCCGCTCCCCCGTGGTAGCCCACGATCATCCGTCAGTAGCAGCGCGCCCTTGTCGGCCCCAGTGTAGCGTGCGCGTCTGTCCTGGTAGCCTGCCGCCGCCTGCGATACAGGAAGCACACACCCCGCCCTTCTTGCGATACGTGATGGGCGGGACCTTGGCAGGTGCTGGCGAAGATGGGGCGACAATCACGCGCAAAGGAATGGCGCAGCCCGTGCCGTCCCTCCACAGCCGAGCTCCCCCCATCTGTTAGGTGACGGCAAGATGGGATACTGGCTGGGTCTGTTGTCATCGAATGCTTCGTCAGCTTTTATGGAATCCAAGGATATCCCTGGATGGTGACGAGGACCTTGCGACCATCCGCCTCGCTGCGATTGGCGCATCTTTTGCACCATCGGTCGACGACTGCGGAGAGCTCGTCGCCCATGCTCCTTGCCTCTTCGGGAGTCATGCGCAGAACGGAGTCGAAACCGACCTCGCAGCGCATCCATTCCTCACCAATCTCCGCACAGGCGCTCAGGTAGCGTGAATATGCCTCTGCATACGAGCGGGCCGTCGCTTGTCGTAGGCCAACCTGCACATCGCGAGAGGTGTCGTCCTTGGCCCCGCCGTCAATCAGGGTTGCTGCGCTCGTCGCCTGCCACCAGCTCTGTCGCTTGTCGGCGTGCTTCTCGTCTAGCTTCTCCGCCAGGCCCACTTCGGCAAGGCGTCGCAGGTGATAGCTCGCGCTCCCGGGGGCGAGGCCTATGGCCTCGCAGATTTCACCGACCGTCTGCTCTCCCTGGTTGCGCAAGAGGGCGAGGACTCTCATACGGTCGGGGTTAGAGAGTACTCTCAGCGAACTGAGGTCCGTGATTCGTTCTACGCCTTCTCTCATGCTGCCCCCACGTCTTCGTTTCACTGCATCCCGCGTCTGTTTAATTATGCAACCTAAGATTGTTGACTTTTTAACAACAAGTATTGTACAATAAATGTTAAATAAAAATCTCGCATAAAAGAGGTGCGATACTAATGGAAGTGGGCTGCGCTGATCCTTACGAACTTTTTTCTTCCGTATATGATTCCTTCAAAGCTGATGACAATTATTCAGAACTCTATTCAATCCTAAAGGGTATTCGAGCACAGTGCTCGTTTCCGTTAACATGCCCGTTGGCATGGGACGTTGGCACGGGAACTGGACTCTTCGCGGAGCTGCTCGCCAAAGATGGCTATGTGACAACGGCAACGGATATCTGCCCCACAATGATTGAACAGGCAAAAATGCGATGCTCTTCGGTAAGGTATTCCGTCGCTGATGCTAGAGAGGAGCATCCGGCTGAGAGCTACTTTGATTTGGTGACGGCGATAGATGATGTCTTCAATTGCATTGATAGCCTTTCCGGATTACGGGCAATTTTCAAGAACATCCATCTTGCCTTGAAGGGCGGCGGTCTCTTTCAATTCGACCTGGTTTGCAAGAAGGCTTTTTTGGAGTACATGGGTTCCGTGCAGTTTCGCGGAAATGAGTCCGTGAAGTTTCTCTCTTATCCGTCCTCGCCAGCGAGGGACGAGGAACATCAATTCAGCATGGGGGTTTTCACGCTCAGAAGAAGCGCCAGTAAGAATTCATGGTATCCGACCTTGGTGGAGTTCAAAGAGTATTACTACGAACCTCAGACGGTATATAGAGAGCTTCAACATGTGGGGTTTGAGTTCGTTCGCGTTGATGCTCTTGGGGACGAGGGACTGATTGAGAACTACTCACCTTGTCTTGGTGAGTCAGCGAATAAGATTCTTTTTTTATGCCGGAAGGGGGGTGCGCTATGACTATCGAGAAGGACGAGAAGAAGGTTCAGGCTTCCGAGATCATCAAGAACATCTAGTGGGTTGCGAGGGGGGCTTGCCCCCCTCGCATCGTTGATTGCTGAGGCTGCAATGAAGCGATTGAGGTCGGGCGTTGATTACTTTGAATCGTGTGATAAAACGCGACTTGTGATATTTCCGACCTTCGGAAAGCATTCATATTCAATCCCATCACCGTACGGTGAGGCGCTGCGGGTTCTTGATTGCCTGTCGGATAGGAGGCGTGGAGACGGTGGAGATGACGCTGACTTGCAAGGTCTTTTGGGCAACGTTGAGCTGTCTGACTTTGTAAATTACCTAGATGATGAAGGGTTGCTGATTGACGAATCCTGCGAGATGGGATTGAGCGATGAGGCAAGGACGCGCTTTTGTCGGCAGATGGCTTATTTCGAGCAATCGAGTGCTTTTCCGGATAACGTTGAAACTCTTCAGTTAAACCTTGGGAAAAGGAGCGTAGCTGTCGTTGGCTGTGGCGGAGTCGGCGCACCTGTTGCCGAGTTACTCTCTGCCACGGGCGTTGGACGAATCTTGCTAATTGACGATGATGTAGTTGAGCTAGGCAACTTGGGGCGCCAGATTGCCTATTCAGAGCAAGATATTGGTGTACCCAAGGTTTCTGCTCTGGCAAAGAGGATAGGCCTTATCAATCCACAGACCTCTGTGACCGTTATGCAGGAGCGGATAGACGTCGAGAACTATGCGAGGCTTTTGTTAGAGAGTGACTTTGTTGTAGTAGGTGCAGATACCCCTATGCCAGAACTGCTCTATTGGCTTGATGACCTTGTGGACAAGAGGGGCATTGCCTACATTTGCATGAGCAATTGTCCACCCGTGTTTCGTGTCGGTCCAGTCTTTGCCCAGCCTGGCGGCATGCGTTACAAGGCGTACCACGAACGGCTGGAGACTAAGTGGCGGGATGCCGCACGGTACGAGTGCTACTCGAATACCGCACAGGCGAGCAAGGTCACAACGGTTTGGGTGTGCTATGCCGCGGCCGCCATTTCGGTCGGGAACATCGTGCAGTATCTGTTGACCGGCAATTGTGCTCTACTTGGCCAAGCGTATCTATTCGATATGGAATCGCTCTCGGGCTGGTGGGGAACGGGATGATTCAGTCCTCGTTGAGAGGGAATGGCCCTCGCGGGGCGTTCCTCGTTTCCTACGGGATGGGAGTGGTTGCTGACCAGGTCTTCTATGTGGCGCTCTCCTGGTATGCCCTTGTGGCGACGGACTCGGACATCGCCACCGGGGCAATCGTGTCCCTAGGTGCGCTCCCTCGAGCTCTGTTGCTCCTGCCGGGAGGGATGCTCGCTGATCGGCTTGGTCACCGAGTCTCCTCTGTCATCTCGGGGCTTGTCCGTGCGGCGGTTCTCGCCGTCGCCGCGGCCTTGTGCGGCGCCTCGGGCCCCTCCGTGGCGGCGCTTTCGGCCATGGCCGTCGCCTTTGGGGCAATAGAGGCGCTCTACCTGCCGGGAACGCAAAGCATTGTCGCCGACGTGGCCGCCCCGGACGAGCTGGAGCGAACCCAGGGACTCTTCTCGGCCGTGCAGAAAGCCGGCACCGTTCTTGCGCCGGCCCTTGCTGGATGGGCAGTGCGTGTCCTCGAGCCACGAACGCTGCTGTGGTGCGTGTGCCTGATCGCCCTTGCGTCCAGCCTGACCCTCGCCGTCGGACCGCGCCGTGAGGAGGCCGTTGGCGGCCCTGTGCCGCAGGTTTCGACCCGAGCGGCTCTCGGTGGCATCCTGCGCGACCCGGTGATCGCGAGGTGCCTTGCCCTTATCTTGGTCGCCGAGTTCGCCGCTGCGGGCATCACGGGGACGGGCTATGCGCTCCTTTCGGCGCAGAAGGGGTGGGATGCCGCCCAGATGGGCTCCGTGCTCTCCTTGTACGGTGCCGGGGCGGCGGTGTCGGCGCTTGCCGTTGCGGCCGCGCGGCCGAGAAGGACGTCTGCCTGGATTGGCTCCTCAACCGCAGTGTGTGGCGTGGCCTTTGCCGTCTCGGGGGTGTCTGGCTTGCCTGCCGCCCGCTTCGCTGCGCTTGTGGCGGGGCTGGGCGGCGGCGTCTCCTCGACCCTGCTCTTGGCGACCTATCTGTCACGCATCAGAGACGGGCTGGTTGCGACCGCGCTCTCGGTCATGAGCCTGGCGGCCTTCGGAACTACATCGCTCTCATACGTGCTGTTTGGTGCAGTGTCGTCCAGCACGACGCCCTCGGTCGCGTTTGCCGTCTTTGGCTGCGCGCTCGCCGCAAGCGGCCTTGCATTCTGGAAGTCGACCGCGACCCTCGGTCGCGGCACCCACCGATAGGAGAGTGCAACTCCGTCGCCCATCCGCCGTGTGATGATGAGATGGGATATTCACTTCATTTATAGCCATATCGGGTATGCCCTTTTGGGCGACCAGCTCCATCTCGTCGCGCGTGAGGTGGTCGGCGCTGACATCAAGGAGGTCCGAGAGCTGGAGTAATGCCGCGGCCGGGATAGGGGTTGGTGCGGAGGAGCTCGAGCAGGTCCTGCATGGCCTTCCTCTCTCGTGCGGCGCACTCGCGCGGGGCCTGCCACAAAGGGGCGAGGCAGCCCGCGAGAGACGCGCATGCCCAGACGGTCGGCATATCGTTTGCTCGCGCCGCTCCCCCGTGGTAGCCCACGATCATCCGTCAGTAGCAGCGCGCCCTTGTCGGCCCCAGTGTAGCGTGCGAGCCATGCCGGCGTCCTGCTCGCTGATGGAGACGAGCAGGTTCATAAGAACTTCCTGCCCTCGGTGGGTGTCATCACGGTGGCCGCCTAGATAGTCCTGTCCACGAAGCCGGCAAGTCGTTCGAGCGCGGGCTTGCGCTGGGAGCGGCTGAAGAAGATCTCCGAGCCGTCCACCATCACGACTGCCCCTTGGCGTATGTGCACGACCTGGGCCATGTTGACGATGTGGCTGGCAGACGTCTTGACGAAGCCCTTGTCGCCCAGCTCGGCCGCAGTCCTGCTCAGGGTTCCCCGCAAGCGCAGGGGCTCGTCCTCGCCGAGCAGGTGGTAGTGGAGGTCATGCTTGGAGATGTCTACGTAGACAACGTCCGCAGCTCCTCGGCTGCCTCCGTCCCGTTGATGCCGGGGAGCGCTATGTCCATGAAGATGAGGTCGGCCGTGCGCTGCGAGTTCATGAACTCCACGGCGGTGGACAGCACCTCGACCGAGAAGGACGTGCCCTTCTCGGTCGCATAGCGTGCCAGATGGGCGCGCAGCCTGTCAGCCTCCGCGGGGGGAGTCCTCGACCATGAGAATGCGATATGCCATGCGACTTCCTTGGCCCCATGGTAGCTCAGGCCGAGCGGCGGCACGGGCCGCCGAATATGCCTATGCCTGGGGTGCCAGGAGGCTACCTCAGCGTGGGGTCATAGGCGCGGGCGTATTGCGTGAACAGGCGGTCGAAGAAGTAGGTGACGCCGAAGGTGGCGTATATCCGATGGAGCGCGCCGCCCTCCTCCGCCCCATCGCCGATGCGCAGGACGTCACCGAAGAGGGCGTGCAGCTCATCGTCACGACTGGCGGTGAGGACGACCTTCTGGGCGCCGGAGCGCCCGATGAGCTCGCGCTGCCGACGTGCGAAGCCGTTGGAGGTCGTGACCACGATCAGGAGGTCGGAGGGACCAAGCGCACGGATGCCGTTGACCTCGGTGCTGTTTTCGGAGACCAAGCGGACGACCTTGCCCTCTGAGAGCATGGCCTGCTGGAACTCGCGCAGTGCGAGGACGGACGACTCCGTCGCGAAGATGACGATGTGGGAGCTCTCTCCCATGCGGGAGATGAGGTCTGCCATGTCGAGCCCGTCGGCTAGCTTGTCGATGATGGCGTATATCTCCCCCAGATCAGCCCTGAGCTGGCGACCCTCGTCGCGCTCCGCCCTCACGTAAGTGAGGTAGTGCTGTCGCAGCGCCGCGCGCTCGCCCTCGGTCAGCGTGCTCTTGGGAGTGATGTCGAAGCCAATCTCGCTCATGGGCACCTCGCTTTGGTTGCTGGGACCTGCTGCAAGTCTACTACTGCCTCGCCCTCCAGGCCTCCAAGGGAAGCCCGCTGCGTGGGGGCCCTGTGGTTGGCTCGTCGGAAGGCATCGGCAGCATCGTTTTGGGCATAAACTAGCGCGGATGGCTCCAGCCCGTTCACCCAAGGAGGACCCGTGTCCCATTCTGCCGAAAAGCCGGTCAAGATCGTTCTTCTCACCGGTTATCTGGGCGCTGGCAAGACCACCCTGCTCAATCACATCCTCGCTAACGACGAGGGCATCCGCGCCGCCGTCATCGTCAACGACATCGGCGAGGTGAACGTCGACGCCAGCCTCATACGGGACGGTGGCCTCTCCGAGACCGACGACCTCATCCCCATGACCAACGGCTGCATCTGCTGCACCCTCTCCGATGACCTGTCGCGCCAGCTGGCCGGCATCGCGCGGTCCGGCCACTTCGACTACATCGTCATCGAGGCCTCGGGCATCTGCGAGCCCATCCCCATCGCCTACACCATCAGCTCGTTCTGCGACCAGGGCGAGAGCGGTGGCAGGGCACCGCTTGCCCTGGACAACATCGTTGCCGTGGTCGACGCCAAACGCATGTTCGACGAGTTCGATGGGGGTCGGGACCTGCTGAGGGACGACATCGGCGAGGACGACATCGAGTCCCTCCTCATCCAGCAGATAGAGTTCTGCTCCACGCTCGTCCTGAACAAGTGCGACCTCGTGACCCCTCCACAGCTCGCCGAGCTACACGCCCTGGCCCGCAGCCTGCAGAGGGACGCCGTGATCGTGGAGGCCGCCAAGGGTGACGTCCCCATGGCAGAGCTTCTGGACACCGGTCGCTTCGACTTCGAGCGCGCCTACGGCTCGGCCGCTTGGCTCGACGCCATGGAGCACCCCGAGGAGCACGAGGATCCCGAGGTCCTGGAGTATGACATCACGACCTTCGTCTACAAGCGCCGCAGGCCCTTCGACGCCAATGCGCTCTCGGACTACGTCAGCACCTGGGGCAGCGACGTCATCCGCTCGAAGGGCTGCGTCTGGGCCGACCGAGACCCCGACATGTGCTACCTCTTCGAGCAGGCGGGCAGGCAGGTCCGCCTGACGGAGAACGGCCTCTTCGTGGACTCCGCGCCCGAGGCCGAGAAGCGGCGCATCCTGAGGGACAACCCACAGCTTTTGGACGACTGGGACGATTCCTGCGGCGACCGCATGACCAAGATCTGCTTCATCGGGCGCCACATGGACAGGGGCGCCCTTACGGCGGGCCTCGACGCCTGCCTCACCGACTGGGAGGACCTGGACGCGAGGTGCGGGGAGTAGGTCCCTCCCGCACGCTTTCTGCCAAGTCGGGAACGGAACGGGGGAGGGCACAAAGTCAGGGAGAGACGCATGGCACTGCGCAGCACGACAGATCGCAACGACCGTTCGACCATACGGAGGACGCTCCACTACTTCTGGGGCGTGACTCGGCAGAAGCCGGGGGCGTTCGCGCTCTCGATCGTGAGCTCGGTGGGCTACACCGCCCTGCTCACCTTCGCCAACACCTACGTGATGGGCCTCATAGTGGACAGGGTCCAGGCCGCTCCCGTGGCACCCGGCCAAGTCTTTTCCGTGTTCGGTCCCTACGTCGTGGCGTTGCTCCTGGTGAACGCCCTGGGGCAGACGCTCTCCAAGCTTCAGGACTACTCGGTCTACAAGTTGGAGATAAACGGTGACTACCAGCTGAGCCGCCTGTGCTTCGACACGCTGTCCAACCAGTCGATGACCTTCCACAACAGCCGCTTCGGCGGCTCGCTCGTCAGCCAGACCTCGCGCTTCGTGTCGGGCTACTCGGGCCTGGTGGACGTTGTGACCTACTCGCTCTATCCCACGCTCGCCTCCATCGTGCTGACGGTGGGCATGCTCCTTCCCATCGCACCGACCTTCGTCGCGATCCTGATGGCCATGCTCGTGCTCTACGTGGCGCTGGCCTATGGCATGTACAAGCGCATCCTCCCGCTCTCCGCCCAGGCCTCCGCAGCCCAGAACAGGCTCTCGGGCGTGCTGTCCGACGCCGTCACCAACATCCTCGCCGTCAAGACCTATGGGCGCGAGGACTACGAGCGCAGCCTGTTCACGGATGCCGACTGCAAGGCCATGACCGCAGCGAACGCAAACATGCGCGCGACCATGAGGCGCGGCTTCACGACGTCCTTCCTGATCACGGTGATCATGCTCGTGGCCTCGATCTTCGTGTCGGGCGGCAACGCCTGGTTTGGCATCAGCGCCGGCTCGCTGGTCATGATGTTCACCTACACGTACAACCTGACCATGCGCTTCAACTACTTCAACTCCATGATGCAGCGCATCAACCGCTCCCTGGGCGACGCCGCCGAGATGACGCGCGTCCTGGACGAGCCCACCCTCGTGGCTGACGACGCGGGCGCGCGACCGCTTGAGGTGCGCGAGGGCCGCATCGACTTCGAGCACCTGGGCTTCCGCTACGCCGACGCGCAGAAGGACGACAAGGTCTTCGAGGACCTCAGCCTCCACATCCCCGCCGGCCAGCGCGTCGGCCTGGTGGGACGCTCGGGGTCGGGCAAGACCACGCTCACCAAGCTGCTGCTGCGCCTGGATGACGTCCAGGAGGGCCGCGTGCTGGTGGACGGCCAGGACGTGAGCCGCTGCACCCAGCAGTCGCTGCGTCGGCAGGTGGCCTACGTGCCGCAGGAGGCGCTCCTGTTCCATCGCAGCATCCGCGAGAACATCTCCTACGGTAGGCCCGGTGCCACGGAGGAGGAGATCCGCGCGGCCGCAGCCGAGGCCAACGCCCTCGAGTTCATAGACCGCCTTCCCCAGGGCTTCGACACCATGGTGGGCGAGAGGGGCGTCAAGCTCTCGGGTGGCCAGCGCCAGCGCGTTGCCATAGCCCGTGCCATCCTGGTGGACGCACCGATCCTGGTCTTGGACGAGGCGACCTCGGCCCTCGACTCCGAGTCCGAGGCACTGGTGCAGGGCGCGCTCGAGAACCTCATGCGTGGTCGCACCTCCATCGTGGTGGCACACCGCCTGTCGACCGTTGCCTCGCTCGACCGCATCGTCGTGCTGTCCGACGGTCGTATCGTCGAGGATGGGACGCACCACGACCTGGTCGAAGCTGGCGGCGAGTACGCAGGGCTCTGGGACCGCCAGACCGGCGGCTTCCTGGAGGGAGACGTGGAATAGCGCCTCGTGGCGCCTGGTCGAGAGGGACGCTCCCTTCATGGTAGGTAGGACGCACATAGCCGCAGGCGTGGCAGCCTCGCTGGCGCTGGTGCCGCTTTCGGGTGGTCCGGTCGCCTGCCTGCCCGCCGTCATCGGAGGTGCGCTGGGTGGCCTCGCCTGCGACACGGACGTCGGCTCGAGTGAGGGCAGCCGGCAGCTCCGTCGCGCGTGGGTCGCGCTGGCAGCCATCGTGGCGGCGTCCCTCGTCGCCGACCGGGCGCTCGACGCGGGCGTCTGCGCATATGCGCTGCGGCACCTGGGGATGGAGCAGCTCGCCGGCATGGCCCTGCTCGTCGCGGTGCTTGCCTGCGGTCGCGCCTCCGGGCACCGGGGCTTCTCGCACTCCCTGCTTGGCCTGGTGGTTGCGGTGGCTGCCGTAAGGCTGGCCTATCCGCCACTTGTGACCTACTTTGCCATGGGCTACGTCTCGCATGTCCTGCTCGACCTGCTCAACAAGAGGCCCGTGCGGCTGTTCTGGCCTGTGGGGCGTGGCGTGTCCCTGGGTGCCTGCAAGGCGGGTGGCGTGCTCGACAATGTCCTCTGCGCCCTGGGAGTCCTTGTGGCCGTCGGTCTGATCGCCTGGCATGCGGGCGTACGGCTGCCGATGGGGCTGCCTCTGCCACCGTCACTCCCGTTCGCGTTGCCGTTCCCTATGCCATGAGGGCTTGGAGGGCGTGGGCGGCGCCATCGTGGTCGTTGTCCTCGGTGACGAACCCTGCTGCCCGACGGACCTCTGCTGACGCGTTGCCCATGGCGACGCCCAGGCCCGCCGCCCTGAGCATCTCGAGGTCGTTGTCACCATCGCCCAGGGCCAGCGTGTCCTCGGTCCCTATGCCCCAGTGGGCGCAGAGCGCCCTGAGGGCGTCCGCCTTGCTGACGCCCATGGCGTTGACCTCGACGAGGATGGGGCTTGACGTGCAGACCGAGAGCTGCGGGAAGGCAGCGGAGAGCTGTCTTGCCAGGGGCTGCGACTGGCCCGCCTCGCACATGAGCAGGACCTTGCCGACGCAGGCGTCGTCTGCCAGCTCGGCCGTTGTCCCCTCCTGGGCCGTCACCTTGACCACCTCCTCCTCATGGGCGATGCGCGGGTCTCGTCGGCTGGCGACGATCCAGCGTGCGGGCGTGAAGACGTTCCAGCTTGCGTCAAGGTGGCTCTGCTCCAGGTAGCTCACGACAGCCGTCGCCTGGGCCACGCTGAGACCGCGCTCGAGCACCTTGTCCCCCTGCTCGTCGAAGGCGAGTGCGCCGCCAAAGGCGATGACTGCCGTCCTGAGGCCGCAGGAGCCTCGAACCGTCTCGATGCCTTGGGGACTGCGAGAGGATGCGAGCGTGACATGGATGCCCGCGTGGATGCAGGCCTCGAGCGTCTCTCGTGTCGTTTGGGACATGGTGTGGTCGGAGCATAGGAGCGTGCCGTCGATGTCGCTGAAGACGGCCTTCCACCGATGGGACCGTTCGAACATGAGATACCCCCTTGCCGCCTCGCTTGGTAGGCCACCGTCGTATCCGCTTCCTTTGTCTGCTATAGCGTACAGGCCTGCGGTCGCACCGGCTGCGTTGGCACTCGTATTGGTATCTAGGTATGATACCTTTACTACCAAATGGGATACCTTTCGGGGCGTCCCTGCCCGGATCGTCCGGGATCAGCCTGGAGTGCCTGAGATCATGACGTTCCGTCGTCGGCAGATGAGGGGAGCATGGACATACTTGTGCTGATCGCACGCGACCCCCTGGACCCTTCGTCGAAGGTCCCGCTCTGGCGGCAGCTCAAGCACAGGCTGCAGCAGCTCATGGCCTCGGGGGTCGCGGGTGAAGGTGACGCCCTGCCGCCCGAGCGTAACATGGCGGATGCCTTGGGCCTCTCGCGTACCACGGTGCGTCGATGCCTCGACGCGCTTGCCGACGAGGGACGCATCGTCCGCACGCGGGGACGGGGGACCTTTGTGGCACGTCCCTTGGGCTTGGGGGCCGCACGGGACCGCTATGCCTACAGCTTCACGGCCGAGGCAGAGGCCTCGGGGCGGGAGCCGTCGACCAGGGTCCTCAGCTTCGGCCAGTCACCGGCGACCGTCGCCCTTGCGGAACGGCTCGAGCTGGAGGAGGGCGAGGGGCTGTGGGAGATCCGTCGTCTGCGGCTGGCCGATGGCGAGCCGCTGGCCTATCACAGGGTCTATGTCCCCGTTAGGTGCTGCCCGGAACTCACGCGCGGGGATGCCGAACACTCGATCCTGTCGGCCTTGGCCGCGAAGGGTGGGATCTACCCAAGCTCTATGGACGGAAGCTACGAAGCCATCGCACTCGACTCCAGCGAGGCACGGCTGCTGCGGCAGCGTGCCGGATCTCCCGCCCTTCGCCTTGTTCGCACCAACTTTGCGACCAACGGCATGCCCTATGAGGTCGCCCTTACCATATTCCGCGCTGACCGCTACCAGTTGCGCGTTCGCTCGGACGACGGCGTCGACAGCTTCCGCAAGGTCATGCTGTAGGGTCCGGACGTGGCGTCCGCGCCTTCGTTCTCCTCAGAAACCCGAGCCTTCATGCATGAGGCAGCACGCTCTGGACGTTTGGGGGGCGGCGCGTCGGCGGCAGCGCGCAGGTCAGGGGCGTCGCACACGGCGCTGTCGTACGAGCCTTTGGCCAGATCGGAGCGGGACCGAAGTAGGGCTGGGATGGACGGGGCCGGAGCCGAGGCGCTGCGCCCTTCTCGTCTATACTGGCGGGGCGCCCTACCGTGACAGTGGTCGCACATGGCGGCCGCGCGAAAGGAAGACCCATGATCAAGGAGCTTTGTAAGGACGAGGCCGTCCTCTCCCAGAGGTGCGAGCGTGCCACGGCCGAGGATGCCGTCGTTGCCTGGGATCTTATCGACACGATGGACTCCCTGGAAGACGTCGGTTGCCTTGCGGCCAACCAGATCGGCGTGGCCAAGCAGGTGATCGCCTATCGCGATGACGACCAGGTGGTACACGTCATGTACAACCCACGCATCATGATGGGGCTGGGTGCCTCCAAGCTCGAGGAAGGTTGCCTCACGCGCGAGGGCACAGTCAGGGTCACGCGCTACGCCAAGGTCAAGGTGTCGTTTGACGAGCTGGTCGAGGGCTCCCTCAAGGCGCGCAGGCGTGACTACACCGGTTGGGTCGCCGAGATGATCCAGCACATGTGCGACCACTGCAACGGCAAGCTGGTCTAGCCGCAGGGACCCTACTCACAGATGTGGCTCATGCCCTGGGACAGCATGGTGTGGACATGGTCGTCCGAGAGAGAGTAGATGGCCTGCTTCCCGTCGCGGCGGAACTTGACCAGCCGACCCTGCTTGAGGATGCGGAGCTGGTGCGAGACGGCGCTCTGTGACATGGAGACCTCGTCGGCGATGTCGCTGACGGAGAGGTCGCGCTCAAGCAGGGCGAACAGGATCTTTATGCGCGTGGTGTCCGAGAAGATCTTGAATAGGTCGGCCAGGTCATAGAGGATCTCCTCGTCCGGCATCTCGAAGGGGGCGTGGTCCGTGCCTTCGATATCCGCACACGCGTTCGCGCTTGTGCCCATGCCCGCATGCGAGCGCGCTGCCATCCCCATGCTCCTGCCAGCGCTCTCGCTGGTGCCGTCTTTGCCCTCTGCCAACGTCCTCACTCCCTTGCAACAGCCATCCGATGCCTACTGTACCCCGCATCATGCCTGTGGACGCTCGGCGTGCTCGCATGGGCTCCTCCTGCCGTGTCCGGGCGAGCGCCTTTTTGCTAGCGCCTCCCAAGCTCCGTGCGGATCCGGTCGCGGAAGTCGTTCAGGAGTTCGCGGTAGCCGGTCGGGCGCAGGGTCGGGAACGCGCGCATGATGCGACGCTCCTGGGAGGTGAGCCTGCCGGCGAAGGACTCGGCCAGCTCGGAGAGCGAGGAGACGGGTGGCATGGACGGCATGGCGTCGCGCAGCTCGTGTAGGCGCGTTCGGGTACCGCCCAGACGGCCCCAGACGCGGACGTCACCCAGAAGCCTCTCGAGTCCCGCGCGTGCCTGGACGTCCGGAAGGCTCTCGCGCAGTGCGCCCAGACGCTCGAGCGTGCCCGTGCGCAGATCGTCCATCTTGGAGCTGAATGACGTGAGACCCAAGTTGGTGACGACGAAGTCCGCTAGGAACACGGCGAGCGTGACGAGGGTGATGAGCGTGCGGTTGCGAGGACCCAGTGACGCGACCCAGGCCCCGAGGACGGGCTGCACCACGAACACGATGAGCACACAGCAGAGGCCAAACTCGGCAAAGCCTCCCGCCCAGACACGCCCCTGCAGGTTGAGGGGTTTGTCGGAGTAGTCCCACCACCGCGCGTGGTAGGCGCGCTCCATTGCGACGGAGGTCACGAACTCGAGCAGGCAGCTCACGGCTCCTCCTACCAGGAACACGGCAAGCGCACCCCGTGCCGAGGGCGTCGAAAACAAGGGACAGAGCGGTGCGCACGCAACGCCCCCCGCCCCGTAGATGGGACAGTAGGGGCCGTTGAGGAACCCGCGGTTGACCAAGCGCCGCTCGCCTATCGAGCAGTACGTCGACTCCATGGCCCAGCCGCCGACGCTGTAGGCGACGAAGTAGATCCACCAGGTAAAGAGTAGGTCGAGGGGGGACGGCATGCCTAATCCCTGCCCGGCGTGCGGACGGGGCGGAAAAGTCGGAGGGCGATGCCCGACACGGTCTCCCGCGTGGCGACGACCTTGTCGGCGATGCAGAGGATCGCGCCCTCGCGGCAGGTGGGTGGCACGGGGGTGAGGGGGAACATGTGATGGCGAATCATGTCCCTCTCGATGTCGTTGATGCCAAAGTCTCGCTCCGCGTTGGCGCAGGCAAAGCCGGGATGCCGAAAGCCGTGCAAACGGTGGCTGGGGTCTCCTACGTGCCAATCGTACAGGAAGTAGTCGTGCAGCAGCGAGCCGCGCACCAGCTCGCGCTCGGCTACGGGAATGCGCAGGGCTTGGGCGATGAGCGTCGCCTGGGCGGTCACCGCGAGGGAGTGCTCGAAGACGCTCGTGGTGCCGTGCTGCATGCAGCCCCGCTCTATCTCCATGCCGTCCGAGGCGAGGATGTCGGCGCCGTGACGCCCGATGAGCTCGCGGGGCGTGGTGCCACTCGGAATGGGCAGGCGGGTGGGGCTCTCGGCCAGCTGAGGAGGACGCTCAGTTGGCCGTGAGGGACGCTTGGGCGGTCGCTGGGATCGTTCGGGCATGTGCTTCCTTGTCTCGCGTGTCTACATCAGGTAGCGTCGCACGGCTTCGGCGACCCCGCCCTTGTCATGGGCCGAGACGAGCGCGTCGGCTGCGCCGAGGGCGCGCTCGCTGGCGTTGGCGACGGCAACGCCCATGCCGGCGTCGCGGAAGGCGGCCAGGTCGTTGTCCGAGTCGCCTATGGCAAGCGCACGGGACGCGTCGATGTCCAGCAGCTCGCAGAGGGCGCGGATGCCGCTGCCCTTGTCGATACCCAAAGGCGTCACCTCTAGGGACGTCACCTCGGAGTAGCTCTCGACGGCAGGAAGGCCTCCCAGGCGCTCGCGGGTGCGCTCGCGCGCCTGCGTGCTGCGATGGAACAGGTTGAGCTTCTCCCACGTTCGGGTAGGGTCCTCGAGGAGGTCCGTCATGCGGGGGGCCAGCGTCGCCGTCTGCTCATAGAGGGGGATGTAGGGCGCCATGTTGTAGGCGGCCATCCGGGGGACCATCGACGCCGTGGCGTAGGCCTGGCCCGCGCTTACGCCCTGGACCATGACGTCCTCGCTGCACACGAACGAGACGACTGCGTCGATGACCTCGCGAGGCAGCGCGTGCCGCGCGACCACGCGCTTTTCGCGCAGATCGTACAGGAGCGCGCCGACTTCGGCGATGGCGTAGCGCACCATGGGGAGCTGGGGCAGGTATGGCCTGATCTCGCTGACGCAGCGCCCGGTGCACAGGGCGACGGTCCTACCGGCGCCGACGGCCTCGGCGAGGGCGGATGGCGCTGCGGAGTCCAGGGTCTTGTCGTCGTGCAGCAGGGTGCCATCCATGTCGACGGCGGCAAGGTCGAAGGCGCTCGTGGGGGCGCTCACGGCAATCCCTCGGCTTTCCTAGGCCAGAAGCGCGCGCAGGCGCTCTGCGACGGCGTGGATGAAGTCCTCGGTGTCGAGCGTGGTGACGTTCTCGAGGGTCGTGATGCGTGCCAGGTCGCCCGTCATCTGCCCGCCCTCGATGGTGGAGACGGTTGCCTCCTCCAACCTGTCGGCGAAGTTGGCCAGATGGGGTAGGGAGTCCAGCTCGCCGCGCTTGCGGAGGGCCCCCGACCACGCGAAGATGGTCGCGACCGAGTTCGTCGAGGTCCTCTCGCCCCGTAGGTGCTTGTAGTAGTGGCGCTGCACGGTGCCGTGGGCGGCCTCGTACTCGAAGTAGCCATGGGGGCTCACCAGCACGGAGGTCATCATGGCCAGGCTGCCGAAGGCCGAGGAGAGCATGTCGCTCATCACGTCGCCGTCGTAGTTCTTGCAGGCCCAGATGAAGCCGCCCTCCGCCTTCATCACGCGGGCCACGGCGTCGTCGATCAGGGTGTAGAAGTACTTGATGCCTGCCGCCTCGAAGCGGCCGCGGTACTCTTTGTCGTAGAGTTCGGCGAAGACGTCCTTGAAACGGTGGTCATAGGTCTTGCTGATGGTGTCCTTGGTGGCGAACCACAGGTCCTGCCTGGTGGAGAGCGCGTACTCGAAGCATGATCGAGCGAAGCTCTCGATGGAGGAGTCCAGGTTGTGTATGCCCTGGATCACGCCCGCGCCCGTGAACTCGTGGATGGGCTCTCGCGTCTCGCTGCCGTCCGCAGACGTGAAGACCAGCTCGGCCCTGCCGGCGCCAGGTACGCGGATCTCGGCGTTCTTGTATACGTCGCCGTATGCGTGGCGCGCGATGGTGATGGGCCTCTTCCAGCTGCGTACGACGGGCTCGACGCCCTTGACCACGATGGGGGCGCGGAACACGGTGCCGTCGAGCATGGCGCGGATGGTGCCGTTGGGGCTCTTCCACATCTGGCGCAGGCCGTACTCCTCCACGCGAGCTGCGTTGGGGGTGATGGTGGCGCACTTCACGGCCACGCCGTAGCGCTTGGTCGCCTCTGCGGAGTCGACGGTCACCTGGTCACCCGTCTCGTCACGCATCTCGAGGCCCAGGTCGAAGTACTCGCTCCTGAGGTCGACGAACGGGCAGATCAGGTCGTCCTTGATCATCCGCCATATGATGCGGGTCATCTCATCGCCGTCCATCTCGACAAGCGGCGTCTTCATCTTGATCCTGCTCATGGGGCCTCCGAGCGGTCGTCGCGGGTGGGTCTTCGGTCTGGTCATTTGGGCGCATGCCCTGGTTGTGCGCTTCGGACGTGCACTGACACCCTACCCAGTTTAGTCGCAGCCGAGAGGGGCACGCCACCTCGACCGCGAGGCGCTGCCGAATGAACACGCAGCCCTGCGGCCATGTTGGTTTGTTGGCGGCTGTACGCGCGGCCGTTGGTCGGCCGCTGGGTCGGCTGCTCCCGTGCAGGTGGCCTCAAGGTTGGCTCGGGTGGCGGCTTGGGTCAGGGTGGTGGGCCCCTCTCAGCGAGCGTCACCGACGAGCCAGGAGGGAAGCTCCCCGGAGACGACGCGCGCGAGCGTACGGGCGCGAGGCAGCGTCAGGATGACGGAAGCGAGGCAGCTCCCTGACGCCTGGCGGGACAGCACGAGCGCACGGTCCGCATGCCGCTTGTCAGCGAGGCAGAGCGGCACCAGAAGCTTGGTCGCGTCAGCCGTGGGGTCGTAGATTGGCGTGCAGGCGCGCCAGCTTGCCCGCACGCGCCTGAGGGAGTGTGCGCAGGCGTCGTCCAGCGCACGGCCGATGCGGTCGAAGCGCCCGGGGTCGGCGCTGACGGCTCGCTCGAGGTCGGCGAGCGTGCCGTCAGACGCATCGGCGCCGATTTGGCTGTCCAGGAACGCGCGAGGCAGGCGCCCCAACTGGTGCCCGACGATCTCGTCGGCGTCAAGGGTGATCGGGCGTCCCTCCTCGGGAGGCAGGGCGTCCGAGGGGTCCTCGATGTAGCTGGCACGGGCGGGAGGGGATGCGAGCAGCGCCAGGGCGCGCACGCCAAGGTCGCCCGACCCTGCGACGCAGACCCCGGCAAGGCGCCATGCGATGACGGCGTCTCCGCTGGGGACAAGGCAGGCGAGGATGCTTTGCGCGTCTGCATCCACGAGGCCCGTGTCGAATGCCGCGAGCGATCCGTCGTCTGCGACGGCGAGCTTGCCTTGCCCCATGATGCGGTGGAAGGTCAGTGCGACGTATTCGCGCAGCACCCCGTAGGGGTCTCCCTCGTCCGTCCCCTGATTTCCCGAAGCTCCCCCTGCCGGATAGTCCCAGCACTCGGGCTCTGCCATGGCGGCGAGTGGGCCCAGGAAGTCCTCCCAGGCTCCCAGGATGGCAAAGCTCGCCAGCTCGCGCACGGGGTCTGGTGACGCGTCGGGTGTCACCGTCCTCCCCGTCACCAGGTCGCTCCAGGCGCCCTGGTCGGCAAGGGACGTCCCCTCCGCTTCCGGGTCTTCATGCGCATGGCCCATGGCGGCGTTCCCGTCCATGCAGTCCAGGCTCCATCGCTTGCCCGAGACTGACCTCGGCTGGCGCAGCAGCGTGACCGTCAGGGGTAGGCCGGTGCCATCGCGGTAGCGCAGCGGGAAGGTGATGCGCCCACGCGTTCCCGCGGCAGTCCCCGTCGAGCGCGCGAGGGTCCAGTCCTCGTCGAGGACCCCCATCACATCGGTCCCGTAGGGGAGAAGCTGATACAGGGTCCGCAGCGCCTCGTCCCTGCAGTGGACGTCTGTCGAGAAGCGTTTGGGCAGGTCGGGTTGCGGGGAGGTGCCGGCACCCTCGTGGGGGTCGTAGGTTATGGTGAGGCTGATGGGGGGCCTGCGCTCGGTGGAGGTGGCCGGGGAGATCGCCGCCGCTCCGGGCGATGTCTCCACGGTCGTGGCCGCATCCGTCGCCTCGTCCTGGATGGCTGGCACGGTTGGTGCGGCAGGTTCGTCTGTCGGCATGGGCCTCTTGTCGACGTTGGCTGCCCGCTCGGTTGTGGCCGTCGCCCCTGCCGTGAGGGGCTCGTCGGTGGGCTGGGCCTTCGATCGCCTGTGATGCGGTTTGGTGGGCTTGGGATCCCCCTTGCCCTTCTTGTGCCTCCAAGACCTCGCCCCGCCCGCGGCACCCGCGCCCTTCTCGGCTGCCTGTGCGTCGCGCGCCAGTATCTCGTCCAGCTCTGGTCGCTGCAGGAGGGTCGCGTAGACACGGCCCTTCCTGAAGATCCTAAGCTTGATGAGATCGGGAAGCTCTCCCAGGAGCTGCGTCACATCGGTGCAGTCAAGGTCCTCGGGCAGTATGCCGTCTCTTGTCAGGACCTCTCCGAAGCGACCTATGAGCTCTTGTCTCCCACAGCCGATTTCACGTGAGAAGAGCCGGTAGAGGTACAGTCGGTTGCCTGGCGTGATCTTTGGCATGGGGAGCCCCTCCTGCGGATATCCACGCGAGCGCCCATGGCGTGCGCGCTCGTTGGAGCGCGCCTGGACACGGCGCGTCTGATGCGGTGCTTCTGGACACAGCCCATCCGGACACGGCTCGTCCGGCATCCTCTGGGCGACTAGACGTGCTGGGGAGTTCCCAGTACGATGCCGGCGATGTCGCGTACCGCCCTACGTGCCTCGGGGATGGGATAGAGCGGCCAGACGTGGTTGAGGTTCTGGCCCACCACGAGACTGTGGCTGACTCCGGCCTGGGCAAGCCTCTGGTCGAACTTGATGCAGTCGGGGTAGAAGATCTCCCGTGTGCCGACATAGATGGTGACGTTGTGCAGGGGGGTGACGTCTCCGTTGACGGGCGAGAGGCGGAACCCCGACGGGTCGTCGCCGTCGGCCCAGAGGTCACCCGCCTGGGCCAGTCCCCAGGGTGCCAGCATGGGGTCTACATCGAAGTAGTCCGATATGTCCGGGTTGCGCATGGTGATGTCGAGCTCGGGCGAGATGAGCACCAGCCGTCCTGGCTGTGGGAGGTCGTAGTGCTCGAACGACTCCGCGAGGCCTGCGGCCAAGCCGCCGCCTGCGGAATCACCCATAAGGGTGATGGAGTCCGCACCATAGCGGTTGCAGAGGGCCTCGTAGAGGTCTGTCAGGAGGGAGTAGGCCTCGTCGTAGTCGTGAGCCGGGGCAAGTGGGTAGATGGGGACGACGACCTCGGCGCCCGTCGCCTGGCAGAGCTTGTCCAGAAACAGCCAGTGCCACACGGAGATCTGGCTTATGTAGGAACCACCGTGCAGGTAGAGGATGGCACGACTGTTCATGCCCGTGGTGCCCAGGTGGAAGGTCTTCATGCCGTCGCAAGTCTCCTCGAAGACCAGGGACTTGAGGCGGAGCCAGCTCGGGAGGCTGTACTCCCTCTCGTTCTCCTCGCGGCGGTGCTCGACGGCATCCTCGAAGAGGCCAAGGTCCCTGCCCAGGAAGGGTTTCCTCGCACCGCTTGCACGGATGAGGCCCTCCGCTGCGGTCGCAGTGCCCGAGCGTCCGAAGCGCATCCTGGACCATGCCGAAAAGCCGGCACCGATCGCGGCGATGCCGGCAAGCGTACCTGCGGCGGTGAGGACCCTCTTGCCTGTCTTGCCCATGGTATGACTCTCCCTTCGGAGATGACGAAGAGCGTGGCGCTGTGCGACGACCCGTCTTAGTCTACCCAGTTGCCCTTGGCGGAAACCGTGCCCACTGGCCGAAACGGCCTTTCGACGGAGGTGCCGTCAGTTTCTCCCTTGACACGCTGGGCCCCAGGTGGGAGGGGCGGCGGTCTGGAAGCACGGTAGGACGTCGGTCGCACGGGCGTCGGTCTGTGCATGGACCGGAGGTGCTGTGGGGATCGGGCGCGCGAGGCGGACCGGAGGTGCTGTGGGGATCGGGCGCTAGAAGTGAGTACTTTTTGGGCCTTCGGTGGGGATGTAGCGTCTGGCGAACTTGCGTCTCTCGACATACCTGCAGGTACACGTATTGTTAGGATTATCAGAAGTGAGCACTGGTACTCACTTCTGGCGAACTGCACTCACTTTTGATGTACAGACACTCACTTCGACAGCCCCTCGACAAAAACAGGGCACCCACACAACGTAGCGTGGGCGCCCTGAGCTCGGGCTACAATGCCGCCAGTCGCCAGCCACCAGACCACGGCCTGCGGCACGTGGACGAGGCTGCGTCAGGCGAGGCTACGCCAGATTGTAGAAGGCGGCCTTCCCCAGGTACTCGGCGGAGTCGCCCAGCGCATCCTCTATGCGCAGGAGCTGGTTGTACTTGGCGACACGATCGGTGCGGGCGGGGGCTCCGGTCTTGATCTGACCGGCGTTGGTCGCGACGGCAAGGTCTGCGATCGTGGTGTCCTCGGTCTCACCGGAGCGGTGGCTGACGACGGCCGTGTAGCCGGCACGCTTGGCACACTCAATGGCATCGAGGGTCTCGGTCAGGGTGCCGATCTGGTTGACCTTGATGAGGATGGCGTTGGCCGCGCCGGTCTCGATACCCTTCTTCAGGCGGGCGGTGTTGGTGACGAAGAGGTCGTCGCCGACGAGCTGGACCTTCTTGCCCAGACGCTCGGTGAGCTTCTTCCAGCCTTCCCAGTCCTCCTCGTCCAGGCCATCCTCTATGGAGATGATGGGGTACTTTTCGACGAGCTCTGCCCAGTAGTCCACCATCTGGTCGCTGGTGAGCTCGCGGCCCTCGCCCTTGAGTTCGTACTTGCCGGTCTCCTTGTTATAGACCTCCGAGGTGGCGGGGTCCATCGCGAACATGAAGTCGCGGCCTGGCTCGAAGCCGGCCTTCTGCACGGCGTCCATCAGATACTCGAAGGGCTCGGCGTTGGTCTTGAGGTCCGGTGCAAAGCCACCCTCGTCGCCTACGCCGGTTGAGAGGCCGGCGGACTTCAGCACTCCCTTGAGGGTATGGTAGACCTGAGCGCACCAGCGCAGGGCGGTCTTGAAGTCGGGCGCGCCGACCGGCATGATCATGAACTCCTGGAAGTCGACGTTGTTGTCTGCGTGCACACCGCCGTTGAGGACGTTCATCATCGGGACGGGCAGGGTGTGGGCGTTGGCTCCGCCCAGATAAGCATAGAGCGGCTGGCCTGCGGAGGCGGCTGCGGCACGGGCGATGGCGAGCGACGCGCCGAGGATGGCGTTGGCGCCCAGACGACCCTTGTTGGGGGTGCCGTCGAGGTCGATCATGGCCAGGTCGGCACCGCGCTGGTCGCCCGCCTCGCGGCCGATGAGGAGATCCTTGATCTCGCCGTTAACGTGGGCGACGGCGTCGAGGACGCCCTTGCCGAGATAGCGCTCGCCGTCACCGTCGCGAAGCTCGACGGCCTCGAACTCGCCGGTCGAGGCACCGGAGGGAACGATGGCGCGGCCGAAGGAACCGTCTTCGAGGGTGACCTCGACCTCGACGGTGGGGTTGCCGCGGGAGTCAAGGACCTCGCGACCATACACGCGTGCGATCTTGCTCATGATGCGTTCCTTTCTCGGATGCCTTCACTGGTTGCCGCCATGGCAACCAGTATAAGTCAACTTATGTAAACATTGTCGCTCATTACGGGTCTACCCATTACGTGCGCCCCTATTCCGCATCCGTGCCTTCTTGCGAAGGTTACGCAGGTTGGTGACCGTCCCCTCCATGCCATGGGGGACGTATGCCATCTGGTCAAGCTCCGGGGGCAGGTAGTCCACGAGCGAGAGCGACGCGGTCTGCTCGACGCGTTTTGGTGCTGGGCCGGGGGTGGCCTCCAGGGCGAAGACGGTGGCCCCCTGGCGGCCCAGGCGCTCCTCGTACCAGCTCATGGGGTCGTCGGGTCTCTCGGAGCGCGCGTCGTCGGACTCCCAGAGCAGGTCGTAGCCGGCAAGCTCGAACTGCGTCCGCGAGAAGCCGCGCAGGGGATAGCTGTCCGTCTTCAGGATCACGCTTCCGCCCGACGCCAGCACCGTGCGGTAGCGCATCAGCTGGTCGAGGTGGGTCAGGCGCTGGGTCGCCTCCTTCTTGCGTGGGAAGGGGGTGGGGAAGTTGAGGTAGATCCGGGAGAGCTCCCCCGCCGAGAAGAACCTGCACACGTCCTTGCCCAGGCCCGGCGCAAAGACCACGTTGTCCAGCCCAGACTCCACGGCCCTCTGGGCTGCGTAGGCGATGCAGATGGGCTCGGAGTCGACGCCCACGAAGAGCACGTTCCTCTCGGCGGCGGCAGCCTGCACGGTGAAGGCGCCTTTGCCGCAACCCATGTCGAGCCGAACCTCGTCGAAGCGCGTCCGCGTCCCATGGGCCCCCTCCGCGCCCTGCGCCTCGCCTACGGGGAAGCAGGCCTCGGCCCAGCGCCCCGCATACGAGGCGGGCGAGGCCTCGATGCCGTCGGCGTAGCGCTCGAGGCGTTCCTCCAGGACGAAGTTCTTGGGAAGACGTGCGTGCAGTGCGTGCATGGGGCCCCTTCCGGTGGCGCTCTCTCTCGCGGCGGCCGGCGCCGCCGCGGACGGGCGGTCGCCGTAAGGCGACCCTGCCGCAGGAAAGACGATAGCCCTTCGCGTGGCAACGCGCTCGCTCGCTGGTAGAATCAGGGAAGGCGCCCGGGTCGTCCGCAGGCGCCGCATACCGGCACAAGCGAGGGGGGCAGAGCCCATGATCCACACCGTCACCCTGAATCCCGCCTTGGACAAGACCGCCCAGGCGCCCAACTTCAAACTCGATGCGGTGACGCGCATCACCGAGCTGCGCCAGGATCCCGGCGGCAAGGGCATCAACGTCTCCAAGGTCATCCGTCAGCTGGGCGGCACGTCGACCGCCTGGGCCGTCCTGGGTGGCAACACCGGTCGCTACATCAGGGAGACCCTGGCCGAGCAGGGCATCGAGTGCCGCGCCTTCGAGGTGGAGGGCGAGACGCGCACCAACCTCAAGGTCATCGACCCCGAGGGGGGCACCCACACCGACATCAACGAGCCGGGTCCCCAGGTCAGCGATGACATGCTCGACGCGATGCTCGCCCGCCTGGTCGCCGAGCTCGACGCGGGCGACATAGTGGTCCTCGCCGGCAGCGTCGCGCGCGGGGCCAGCGACGACACCTACTTCGGCTGGGTCGAGGCCTGCAGGGGGGCTGGCGCCAAGGTCTTCCTGGACGCGGACGGCGAGAAGCTGGTGGCGGGCATCAGGGCTTGCCCCTTCCTGATCAAGCCCAACGAGATCGAGCTGGGCAGCATACTGGGGCGCACGCTCGACACGGACGAGAAGGTCGCGAATGCCGCCCGCGAGCTCGTCTCGCGGGGCCTGGACAACGTGGTCGTCTCCATGGGGGGTGCGGGAGCCCTGTTCGTGAGTGCCGACCATGTGGTCAAAGGCGGCTCCGTGAGGGTTCCCGTCGGTTCGACCGTGGGCGCGGGAGACTCCGTCGTGGCTGCCCTTGCCTACGCCGAACAGCAAGGCCTGCCCCTTGAGGACAAGGTCAGGCTCTCCATGGCGACCGGTGCCGCCAATGTCATGCAGTCCGGTACCCAGGCGGCCCCGCGCGAGCTGGTTGACTCACTCGTCGACAAGGTGAGCGTCACCTGGCTATAGGGCCCAAGGGGGCGCCTACAGCAGCTGGTCGAGCGTGGAGCCGTAGTCGGGGAGGAACTCGCGCACGAAGTCGGCGACCTCCGGCAGCGTGGCAGCCATCTCGTCCACCTTGGTGCGGGTCGCTGCCTCGGCGGTCCTGAACTCGGCGTTGCCGGCCTGGGCCTCGTCCACGCACTTGATGAGGGCCGACAGCTTGTCTGCTGCCTTCACCAGGAGGCGCAGGTGCCCCTCGTTGGGATCCGCGTCGTCGGCGGGGAAGAATATGTCCTCGTAGGTGGGACGCAGATCCGCAGGAAGCTCGTCCAGGAGCGTGCGCTCCGCCTGCGCCTCGACGTCCTTGTAGGCGTCGCGCAGCGTGCCGTTGGCATACTTGACCGGCGTCGGCATGTCCCCGGTGATGATTTCGGACGCGTCGTGGAACAGGGCGACGAGCGCTGCCCTCTCGGCGTCGAGACGCCACCCGTGGCGGACGTTGGCGAGCGTGCAGAGCGCATGCGCGATAATCGCCACGTCGAGGGAATGCTCGGAGAGGTTCTCGGGACGGGAGCTGCGCATGAGCGCCCAGCGCTCGATGTATCTCATCCTCGACACCAGCGCGAAGAAGCTGGACCCCTGTGCCATGACAACCTCCTGACCCGCGCCTCACGACGAAGGCCTATTCCTGCTCCATCTCCTGCAGCGTTGCCATCAGAGGCGGGATGACCTGCTTCTTGCGGCTGACGACGCCGGGCAGCACCGCGATGTCGTCCTTGGGCGTAGCGCCGAAGGTGCGCGAGACGATCTCCTCGGTGTCCTGGCCCCAGTAGAGCATCTCGGTGGTCTGGGTCTTCACGTCGGTGAACATGTAGAAGACCATCGGGATCTCGTTGGCGGCTGCGGCGGCCTTGAGGTAGGGGCCGACGAGGGCCTCGGCGGCCTTGCGCGAGCTCTCGGTCATGAAGCTGCCCTGGCCCACGCCAAAGCGGACGCTGCCACGCGAGAAGACCTTGAAGTCCGAGTTGAAGACCTCCTCGGCGGTGCGACCGGTGAGGTCGGCGCCGGCGTCGAACATGGCGTCTGCGTAGCTGTCGATGTCCTCGCCGCAGATCCGGGCCAGCTGCTCGCCCACGTACTTGTCTCGGGGCGTGCAGGTGGGCGAGCGGAACGCCAGGGTGTCGGAGAGGATGGCCGAGAGCATGAGACCCGCGATGTCGGCCGGAATCTCGACGCCGTTCTCCTGGTAGATGTCGTAGATGATGGTCGAGGTGCAGCCCACGGGCATGTTGCGGAAGAGCACGGGGCCCGAGGTCTCGATGGAGCCGATGCGGTGATGGTCGATGATCTCCATGATCTCGGCCTGCTCCAGGCCGTCCACCGCCTGGGAGCGCTCGTTGTGGTCGACGAGGATGACGTGCTTCTTCTTGACGTTGACCATGTTGGGCGAGCTGACGACGCCGCAGTAGGCGCCGCCCTCGTCCATGACGGGGAAGAAGCGGTGCTGGGAGCGGGCCATGACCTTCTGGGCCTCGTCTATGGAGGTGTTGACCGAGAAGCGCAGGACGTTTTCGGCCGACAGCATCCTGGCCCGCACGGGGATGGACATGGAGACCAGGCGTGCGGCGGCGTAGGTGTCGTAGGGGGTGGTGATGACGGTGCAGCCGTTGGCCTGGGCGGCCTCCACGACGACGTGGGAGACCTGGGCACCGTTGCAGATGATCAGGCAGCCGGCGCCCGCCTCCACGGCGAAGCGCTGGGTCTCGTAGCGGTTGGTGACCAGGACGATGTCGTCCTGCTCGACGTTGCCGTCCATCATCTCGGGCGTGGTGCCGACGCGGATGTCGCCCCTCTCGATGCTGCCCTCGGGGTCGCCGCAGACCATCTCGCCGTCGAGGGTCGTCAGGAGGTTCGAGTACCTGGTCTTGGAGCTGGAGAGCACTGCGGTGTCGAAGATGTCCATGTTGGCGCTGGCAATGTCCTTCACCGCGACGAGGCCGAGGAGGTTGCCGCCCTGGTCCACGACGCAGAGCGTGCCGGTCTTGGTGTCGCGCATGAGGTTCCAGGCGGCGTAGAGGCTCATCTCGCCGTCGATGCCCCGCTGGCGCGAGATCTCGATGTCCTTGATCTGCGGAGTGACAGTGGTGATGAGCTGGGGCTCCTCGAAGCCAAAGTGCTTCAGGGCGAAGGCGGTCTCGCGGTTGATGGCCCCGGCGCGCCTTGCCTCGTACTGCGTGTCGCCGATCTGGTTCTTGAGGTAGGCGTATGCGATCGCGGAGCAGATGCTGTCCGTGTCCGGGTGCAGGTGACCGATGACGTTTACCTTGCGGATGACCTCTGGCATGTCGAATCTCCTTGCTGGTACCGGGCGGCGCGCCAAAGCCCTCGGCGTGTCCGCAGCTGCGGGGGCGGTGTCCCTTGGATTGTGACACCAGTTGGCGTCGATGGCTTCCAGCCCACAGAAAACCCGTCCAAACAGGACCCTGGGCGGAGGGTTTCTGTCGTGAGCGGGGCCCATGCGTCCGGGGATGCGCCCCGTTTCCGCGCCCGTCGCTAGCTTGCGGCAACCAGGACGCCGCGTCGGCGGCCGACGAGCTCGCTCGCCACCGCCCCACCCACGATGAGCATGGCCCCCAGGACGCGCCCCATCGTCACGGCCTCGCCCAGCGCGACGGCGGAGAGCGCGACGGCGGACAGGGGCTCGAGGTAGCCCCAGATGGCCACGCGGTGCACCGGAAGGGTGCCGATGGAGGAGAAGTAGAGGTAGCAGCCCAGACCAGTGTTCACGAGGCCGAGCGTCAGGACGGCCCCCCAGTCGACCTGTGCCAGGCAGGACAGCGTCTCCCCCGCCTCTGCGGGTGAGAGGAGCGTACGTACGAGCTGGTAGGCGGCCACCACGGCGAAGCTCGCGACGAGCTGCACGGACGCCGCCGCGAGCCCCTGGATGTCGGGCGAGCGACGTGAGAACGTGACCATGGCGGCGTACATCACGGCGGACAGCGCCCCCAGAAGGAGTCCGAGCGCGTCCATCTTCCCCCCGCCCTGCGCGACGACGAGGGACGCGCCACAGACGGCGGAGACGATGCCCGCGACCTTGGCCGCACCCAGCCGCTCGGCGAAGAGGAACGGGGAGAGGATCATCACTATGACGGGCCCGCAGTAGTAGGCGAGCGACGCAACGCCAACGCCCGCCAGGCGATATGCCTCGAAGAGGAAGAGCCACCCCACACCCAGGGCGGCTCCGGAGACGGCGAGCGCACCAGCCTGGCGCGGGTGTTGGAAGATGGGGCCCGCGCCGCGGCCAAGCACGACCAGGGCGGCGAGCGACAGCGCCCCGAGGAACGTGCGCAAGAGGACGATCTGGTGGCTGGGGAGGGCGATGCTGCTCGCAACGATCCCGTTGGAACCGAAGAGCAGAAGGGCAGCCAGGTACTTCGCTCCGTCCCTTGACATGCCACCCCTCTCGTCCGTGTCCCAGGCTGGAAGGACCAATCCCAGGTGGCATTCTCATGAAAGGGGGAGCAGAATGAAAGCGCATGTTCTGCATATATAGGATGCCATAATGTGATGGAATGACAGCATGGGGCGGCGAGACGTGGGGAGACGGTGCCCTTGGATACGAACATCCTCAAGTACCAGGCATTTCTCGAATGCGTCCAGAGGGGAAGCATAACGGCGGCGGCTCGGGCGCTGTCCTACTCCCAGTCAGGCGTCAGCCGGATGATCGCGGACCTCGAGCGCGAGTGGGGCGTGGTGCTGCTCGACAGGGGCAGGGGTGGTGCGCGCCTGACCTCAGACGGAGAGTGCCTGCTCTCGACCGTGAAGGAGATCTGCGAGGCGCACCGTCGGTTGCGGATGCAGGTCGATGACCTCAACGGACTGCGGACCGGCTCCATCCGCATGGGGGTCTTCTCGTCCGTCGCGACGCACTGGCTTCCACACGCCATCAGCGCCTTCCGGGCGGACTACCCCGACATCGACTACGAGCTCCTGACGGGTGACTACGCGGAGATAGAGCGCTGGGTGGCCGAGGGTCGCGTGGATTTGGGCTTCCTGCCGCATCGACCCACGTCACGGGGCCTCTCCTTCGAGGAGCTGGCCTCCGACGAGCTGTTGGCGGTCCTGCCGAAGGGCCATCCCTTGGCAGGGCGGGGGAGCGTGGAGGTCGCCGCGCTCTGCGATGAGCCGTTCATCCTGCTCGAGAAGGGTGGTGACGACGAGGTGACCTCTATCTTCTCGGCGGCGGGCCTCGAGGCTCGGGTCTGCTTCACCACCTGGGACGACTACGCCATCATGTCGATGGTCGAGAGCGGCCTGGGAATCTCGATCCTGCCTGCCCTCATCCTGAGGAGGGCCCCCTATCGCATCGAGGCGCGCCGCCTGGATCCGTGCGTCCGTCGCCACATCGGGGTCGTGCGGCGCGCGGGTGGTCCGCTCGCGCTCGCGGCCGAGCGCTTCCTGCCCTACCTTGCCCGCGGCGTCGCATATGAGGTGGACGTTACGGATTGTCCCGGGACTCGGCAACTCGCGTAGACTCGTGGGCATGCACCCACGAACGGCCCGCGCGGCCCGCATGCGCCTGGAGGTAACCATGGCTGACGTCAGGGAAGTCGCCGCACACATGAAGCTCGAGAGCCCCGAGATGGCCTCCGCGTCCCTGGAGTGCAGAAACGAGGCCCTCGCCCGCATCAGGCGGGGGCTCGTTGAGGCCAAGGGCGCCATCTTCGCCGCCAACGCCCGGGACCTCGCCTCCGCACGGGAGAGGGGCGTGGCTGCGGCCGTGGCAGGGCGCCTGCGCTTCGACGAGCACAAGCTTGCAGACGTCTGCGCAGGACTCGACAGTCTCGCCGACCTGCCTGACCCGGTCGGACGGGTGCTGCTGCGTCGCGAGCTCGACGAGGGGCTGGAGCTCACGCGGGTGAGCTGTCCCATCGGGGTGATAGGCGTCATCTTCGAGGCCCGTCCCGACGCCCTGGTCCAGATCTCGAGCCTCTGCATCAAGAGCGGCAACTGCGCGATCCTCAAGGGCGGCTCGGAGACCGCCCGCACCAATCGCGCCATCTTCGACGTCGTCATCTCGTCCGCGCGCGCGGCGGGGCTTCCCGCCTCCTGCCTCTTCCAGGTGGAGGCGCACAGCGAGATAGACGAGCTCCTGGGTTGCTTCGGTCTGGTCGACCTGCTCGTCCCCCGCGGCTCAAACGCCTTCGTCCGCCACATCATGGACAACACGCGCATACCGGTCATGGGCCATGCCGACGGCATCTGCCACATCTACGTGGACGAGGCGGCGGACGTCGGGAGGGGCGTGCCCATCTGCGTCGACGCAAAGTGCCAGTACACGGCGGCGTGCAACTCCGTGGAGACGATCCTGGTCCACGAGGGCATCGCGGCGAGCTTCCTGCCCCGTCTGGCCGAGGCCTATGCCGCGGCGGGCGTGGCCATGCGAGGTGACGCGCAAACCCGTGACGTCATCGCCTGCGAGGCCGCAACGGAGGAGGACTGGGACACGGAGTACCTTGCCCCCATCGTCTCGCTACGGGTCGTCGACGGCGAGGACGAGGCCATCGAGCACATTAACCGGCATGGCTCCCATCACACCGACGCCATCCTGACCGAAGACGATGCGGCTGCCGAGCGCTTCATGCGGCTCGTCGATTCCGCCGGCGTCTACCAGAACGCCTCGACGCGCTTTGCGGACGGCTTCCGCTACGGCTTTGGCGCCGAGGTGGGCATCTCTACGGGCAAGCTGCACGCGCGTGGCCCTGTGGGCCTGGAGGGCCTGGTCACCTACAAGTACCGGCTGCGCGGGCAGGGCCACCTCGTTGCGGACTATGCCGAGGGACGGAGCCGGTTCTGCTTCCGCGACCTGTGACGGCATGCGGGGACGTCGGCCTTGGGGTTTCCATGGAGCTGCCCTGGGGTCGCCCGGTGTCGCGCCCGTAGCCTCCGCACCCTATGCCTGGCGCGGCACGCGGTCGTGGTTCACGGGGCGGTAGAAGAGCTCGCGGATGCGCTGGCGGTCTCGCGTCTGGCCCAGGGCCCACATGAGCTTCGCGACAAGGGCCTCCGTGGTCATGTCGTCGCCCTTGAGGATGTCAGGATGCTCGGCGTAGGCCCGTCCGACCTCATAGACGCCCAGGTCAAGACCCTCCTCGGAGACCTGTGTGGTGAGGGCTATGGTGTGGCCGCCCTCCACCCAGTCGAAGATCGCCCGCTCCCAGGAGGCGTCGGTGCCCTGGGGTATGCCGCCGATGCCGTAGGTCTCGAGGATCACGGCGTCGAAGTTCCCCTCGAGAAGGCTGAGGATGGCGGGGTCGAGCCCCGGTGTCAGGCGCAGGACGCCCACCCGCTCGCAGAGCCTGTCATAGAGGGTCGGGGGCTTGAGGCTCCCATGCGCAGGCGCCGCACCATCCGGGGTCGCCTGTGCCGTGGGGACGCCCGTGATGGACATGCCCATCCCGCCGTCGCGGACGATGCGGTCCGCGCGGATGATGGCGGGAAGCGGGAAGTTCACGCTGTTGAAGGCGTTGAAGCTCATGGTGCGCTGCTTGTGGGCGCGCGTGCCCACGATGACCTGGCCGCCAAACACGATCGATACGTCGCTCGAGAGGTCGTCGGCAGCGTAGAGGATCGACTGGTACAGGTTGAGGCGTGCGTCCGTGAAGGGGCTTCCCATCGGCTGCTGGGATCCTGTGAGCACGATGGGCTTGGGGCTGCCTTGGATGAGGTAGCTGAGCGCGGCTGCGGTGTAGGCCATCGTGTCCGTGCCGTGCAGCACGACGAAGCCGTCGTAGTCCTCGTAGGCCCCGGCGATCGTCGAGGCGATCAGCAGCCAGTCGGCGGGGCTCATGTTGGTGCTGTCGATGTTCAGGGGCTGCACCACGTCGACCCTGGCGACCTCGGATGCCTGGGGCACGTAGTCCGCCACCTGTCGGCCACTGAGCCCGGGCGCAAGGCCCCCGCCCTGTGGGGTCGAGGCGATCGTGCCGCCGGTCGCCACGATGAGAATGTGCTTGAGCACGTCGCCGCCCCCTGGTCCCATGCGGCCCCGCCCCCAGGGGGCCCATTGATAAATTAATGAATCTAACGCATCGAGTATACAATGGATGGTCGAGAAGAGAGGCCGTCGGCGACCCGAGGAGTGACATGGCGGAGTTCATTTACCAGATGTACAAGGTGCGCAAGGCCCACGGGGACAAGGTCGTCCTGGATGACGTGACCATGGGCTTCTTCCCGGGCGCCAAGATCGGCGTGGTGGGTCCCAACGGCATGGGCAAGTCGACCCTGCTCAAGATCATGGCCGGCATCGAGGACATCTCCAACGGCGAGGCACGCCTTGCGCCGGGCTACAGCGTGGGCATGCTCATGCAGGAACCTCCGCTGGACGAGGGCAGGACGGTCAGGGAGAACATAGAGGTCGCCTTCAGCGGCCTCCTGGCAAAGATCGAGCGCTTCAACAGGATAGGCGAGGAGATGGGCGAGCCCGACGCGGACTTCGACGCGCTCATGGCCGAGATGGGCGACCTGCAGAACGAGATCGACGCGGCCAACGGCTGGGACCTCGACAGCCAGCTCTCGCAGGCGATGGATGCCCTGCAGTGCCCCGACCCGGACGAGCCCGTGAGTCACCTCTCGGGCGGCGAGCGGCGTCGCGTGGCCCTCTGCAAGCTCCTGCTCGAGGCGCCTGACCTGCTGCTCCTGGACGAGCCCACCAACCATCTGGACGCGGAGTCGGTGCTCTGGCTCGAGCAGTTCCTGAAGAACTACCAGGGAGCCGTGCTGGCCGTCACGCACGACCGCTACTTCCTGGACAACGTCGCCGAGTGGATCTGCGAGGTCGATCGCGGCACGCTCTATCCCTATGAGGGGAACTACTCCACCTATCTGGAGACCAAGGCAAGGCGCCTCGAGATGGAGTCCAAGCAGAACGCCAGACGCGCCAAGAAGATGAAGAGCGAGCTGGAGTGGGTCCGCAGCTCGCAGAAGGCGCGCCAGGCCAAGAGCAAGGCCCGCCTCGCCGCCTACGAGGAGATGGAGGCACGGGCCGCGCGTGCGGACGCCAAGGTCGACTACGCCGACATCCACATCCCCGTGGGCCCGCGCCTGGGCACCAAGGTCCTGGAGGCCAAGCGGCTTCGCAAGACCTTTGGCGAGCGCGTGCTCATCGACGACCTGAGCTTCAGCCTGCCGCGCAACGGCATCGTCGGCGTGATCGGCCCCAACGGCGTCGGCAAGTCGACCCTGTTCAAGATGATCGTCGGGCAGGAGCCCGTGAGCTCAGGGTCCCTCGAGCTGGGCGAGACCGTGAGCCTGTCCTACGTCGACCAGGGCCGCGAGGGACTGGACGGCGAGAAGAGCGTATGGGAGGTCGTCTCGGGCGGAAACGACCACATCGTGGTGGGGAGGCAGGAGATCCCCAGCCGCGCCTACGTGAGCGCCTTCGGCTTCAAGGGGACCGACCAGCAGAAGGCGGCGGGCGTCCTCTCCGGGGGCGAGCGCAACCGCCTGAACCTGGCCCTGACGCTCAAGCAGGGCGGCAACCTGCTGCTCCTGGACGAGCCCACCAACGACCTCGACACCGAGACGCTCGAGGCGCTGGAGGAGGCCCTTCTCGAGTTCCCGGGCTGCTGCGTGATCACCAGCCATGACCGCTGGTTCATGGACCGCATCTGCACGCACATCCTGGCCTGGGAGGGCACCGACGAGAACCCTGGCTCCTGGCACTGGTTCGAGGGCAACTTCGAGGACTACCAGAAGGATCGCGTCGCCCGCCTGGGTGCGGAGGCGGCGCGCCCGCATCGCCTCCACCGCAAGTTGACGCGCGACTAGCACCTGGACGGGGGCGTGCGCCTGCTGCGCCCGACGTTCGTCAGACAGCCACAGACAGGGGAGGGCCTCCCGAAGCTCGCTTTGGCGAAACTCGGGAGGCCCTTGGCGCCTGCTGCGTGCCAGCCCCTGTGCTGCGTTCCGACCCCTACATGTTGAACGCGTACTCGGCGATGTCCTCGTAGGAGGCATCGTCATAGATGTAAAGCGTGCCCTCGACGGAGCTCAGGGCCTCGGTGCCGCCGCCCAGATCGCTCTTGCTGAAGTACATGAAGCACTCCACGTACTTGCCGGGCTGGATGGTCTCGTACACGTAGGCATCGATCATCTTGCCGTTGACCGAGAAGGTCCCCATCTTGCTGCTGAAGTCGATCGCCCTGTCGGACTTGTTGGTCACGGTCATGGCGTAACCAGGATCGCCAGACCAGTCGGTCCCGATGCCTGTGACGGTGATGGTGCAGTGCTCGTCGTCGGCGATGGTGACGGCTTCGATGGGCTTGATCGTGTCAGTGTCGGACTCGGCCTCGGTGAGCGCGTTCGCCACGCTTTCGTCGGGGTTTCCGATGGTGCCGTCTGGTGCCTTCTTGTTCTCCTTGCCCTTCTTGAACATCATCGAGGTGCCCTCCTGCGAGAGGGTCAGCTCCTCGCCCGAGAGCGTTGCGGACACCGACTGCCCCTCCAGGGTGACCTCGATCTCCGCCGCAGACTTCACCTTCCAGCTGCCCCTCATCGTGGAACCGAAGAGGGCGAGCTCCATCGTATCGTCCTCGTTGAGGTTGAGGAACACGTCAAAGCCCATAGAGCGCATGAGTTCGACGTCATCCTCGCCCAGGTTGTCGTCGGGCTTGTCGCCGCTCATGCGCACGAGATCCCAGGTGCCTGTGAAAAGGGACTTGTCGGCCGGCTTGGCACCTCCTCCAGCCCCACCCGCGCTGCAGCCCACTAGGAGCATGCAGAGAGACAGCGCGGCGACGATCGTCGAGACGATGACGGGCATGCGCCTCCTCATGACAACCTCCTTCGTCCGTCGTGGCGAATCGGTTCCGCCGACTTCCCCCACACTGGGATTGGTCTCATCTTGCCAGCTATTTGCCCCCGTCGGAATGACCCCGGGGCCAAAGAGAGGGGGCCAATTTGGGACAGCTGGACCAATTGGGTCCCACACCCGATAGAATGCAGGTGAGCATCCATCCGAACGGGGGCGCAATGATCCGTGTCATGATCGTGGACGACCAGGCCATGTTACGTGACTCGCTTCGCGTTGCCATCGGCCAGGAGCATGACATGGCGGTGGTAGCGTCCCTCTCGGATGCCTCCGAGGCCCCCGCTGTCGTGGAGCGGCTCGGCCCGGACCTCGTGCTCATGGACGTCTGCACGGAGGGTGGCCAGTCCGGCATCGCCGCGGTACGGCGCATCAAGGCGGCGCATCCCACCGTCCGCTGCATCGTCATGACCGGCATGCCCGAGGTCACCTTCGTTAAGCAGGCGCGTGAGTCGGGTGCGGATGGCTTCGTCTACAAGAACGTGGGAACGCGCGAGCTTCTGGCACTGCTGCGCTCGACCATGGCAGGTTACCAGACCTTCCCCAACGCCCCGGCCCAAGACCAGCTCGTCTCGGGGCTCACGTCGGACGAGATGGGCGTGCTGCGCCTGGTCTGCGAGGCCAAGTCGCGCCGTGAGATCGCCGAGGAGCTCTTCCTCTCGGAGGGTACGGTGAAGCGCCGCATATCCGAGATCCTTGCCAAGACGGGCTACGACAGCATCATGCGCCTGGCCGTCGACGTGGTCTCGCGGGGCTACGTCGTTCCGCGCCTCAGGGGCGAGTGACGCGTGCAAGCCGCTCCCAGGTGACGCGTGCGGGGCACTTGGGAGGCATGCCGTCGTTTGGGACAAGTGGCCCATGTCCACATACCGCAAAGGGACGCGGGGACATTCCGGACCGAGGCGGGGACCGTCACCATCTGAGGCAGGCGGCTAAGGCCAACCTCGGTGACGGGAGGACCCATGGGCATCTTTGGAAACCTGTTCGAGAAGAAGACCTGCGCCATCTGTGGCGGCGAGATCGGGCTTCTGGGCAATCGCAAGCTCGAGGATGGGAACCTCTGCAAGGCCTGCGCGGCGAAGCTCTCGCCGTTCTTCAGCGACCGTCGCAGGAGCACCGTCGAGCAGATTCGCGAACAGCTCGACTACCGCGAGGCCAACAAGGCCGCCGTGACGGCGCTCAACGTGACGCGCACCCTTGGTGACAGAACGAAGATCCTCCTCGACGAGGACGCCCAGAGGTTCGTCGTCACCCCCTCAGGTGGCCGCTGGCGGGACAGCAACCCGGACGTGATGTCGTTCTCCCAGGTCACGGGCTGCAATGTCGACGTGCGCACCACGCGCGAGGAACTCTATCGCGAAGGTCCCGACGGAGAGCGCGTGAGCTACGACCCGCCACGCTATGACACCGACTACGACATCTACGTGATCATCAACGTCAACACGCCCTACTTCGACGAGATCGAGTTCCGTATCAACTCGATGCGCATCGAGAGCCCCGGCTCGCCGGACTACCAGTCCGCCATGGACCAGGCACGCGAGATCAAGGAGGCGCTCACGTCCGTGCGCGAGAACGTGCGTGCAGCCGTGGCCGAGGCGGCTGCCCCCAAGGCGGCCGTGGTGTGCCCGCACTGCGGCGCCACCACCATGCCCGATGCCAACGGTCGCTGCGAGTACTGCGGTGGTGCCGTGGCCTGACGCGCCGAGACCAGATGACGGGTATGACGGAGGAGGGAGCATGGGACTTCTGAAGGCAGGCATCGGCGCGCTCTCGGGCGTGCTGTCCGACAGCTGGCGCGACTACTTCTACTGCGAGTCACTTGCCGCCGACGTGCTTGCGGCAAAGGGCGAGAAGCGTGCGAGCGGGCGCGGTTCGAACGTCTCCGGCGAGGCCAACATCATCTCGGATGGGTCGATCGTCAATGTGAGCGACGGCCAGTGCATGATGATCGTCGAGTCCGGGGCTGTGGTGGAGGTCTGCGCGGAGCCGGGTGAGTTCGTGTACGACGCCTCGAGCGAGCCCTCGATCTTCACGGGGAAGCTCGGCGAGTCGATTGCCGCTACCTTCTCCCAGGCGGGCAGGCGCTTCACCTTTGGGGGCAGCCCCGCGAAGGACCAGCGCGTGTACTTCTTCAACACCAAGGAGGTCATGGGAAACAAGTACGGTACCCCATCCCCCGTTCCCTTCCGTGTGGTCGATGCAAACATAGGTCTGGACGTCGACATCTCCGTCAGCTGCAACGGGGAGTACTCGTACAGGCTCACGGACCCGCTGCTGTTCTACAAGAACGTCTGCGGGAACGTCAAGACGGCCTTCACGCGCGACAAGATCGACAGCCAGCTCAAGAGCGAGCTGCTCACAGCACTCCAGCCGGCCTTTGCGAGGATATCGGCCATGGGTATCCGCTACAGCGCCGTTCCCGGCCATACCGCAGAGCTCGCCCAGGCCCTGAACGACGTCCTCTCGGACACTTGGTCGGGACTGCGCGGCATATCAGTGGCCTCGTTTGGCATGAACTCCATCAGCGCGAGTCCAGAGGACGAACGCATGATCAAGGATCTGCAGCGTGCCGCCGTCATGCGTGACCCCACCATGGCTGCGGCCAACATCGCCGCAGCCCAGTCCGATGCCATGCGCACCGCAGCCGCGAACGAGAACGGGGCGATGGCCGGTTTCATGGGCATGGGTATGGCGGGCGCCATGGGCGGGCTCAACGCCCAGCAGCTCTACCAGGTGGGACAGCCCGCCGGTCCCGCGCCATCGCCTGCTTCTGTTCCGTCCCCGGATGCATGGACCTGTTCCTGTGGAGAGACCAACACCGGCAGGTTCTGCGGAGGCTGTGGCAGCCCGAAGCCCCAACCTGCGAGCGAATGGTTCTGCCCCGAGTGTGGAACCAGGAACGCGGGCAGGTTCTGCCAGAACTGCGGCCATCCTCGCGGTTGAGACAGGTGGCGGTGCCTCCCGCTCTGCTACCCTGAGGACACACGTCTTGCCTTTTGGCCGATGAGGCGTGCACCCTCCCTTTCGACGGCCTTGGGAGGTGACATGGCGACACGGTACGCATGCAGGCACGGGTGGCAGGGTCCTGCCGTCGCGGCGGCCCTGGTGGTCCCCGCGCTCCTTTCCTTGCGGTCATGGGGACCTTCCGTCGTGCCCGTGGTTCCCTATCCGCATGAGAGCCCGTTGGGGACCTCGGCCCTTATGGTCGTCGCCCTTCCCCTGCTCTCCCTGTGGGGCATCTCGGTCAGCCATCGCTGTGCGGACGCCGTCGTCAGGCGTCGGCTCCTGCTCATCGACATCCTGCTTGTCACCTGGAACATCGACGCGCTCGTCAAGTACACGGCCGTGTCGGACGCCGTCGTTGAGCTGTGCTGGTATCTCTATTACATTCCCATCGTGTACCTCCCCCTCCTTCTGGTCCTCGCCGCGCTGCGGGTGTCGGGCCTGGAGGGATGCCCGTGGGCCACCATTGTGCGCAGGGGTGCGGTGCTTGTGGGCGCCGCGCTCTTTGGTGCCGTGGCCACCAACGGTCTCCACGGCCTTGCCTTCGTCTTCGACCGGCTGGACCCCGCCTGGGACGTGAACTATGCCTATGGACCGGTTTATGCCGCCGTTCACGTGTGGACCGCGGTCATGCTGCTTGCCTTCCTTGCCCTCATCGTCATCCATGCCCGCAAGGCGCTGCGCCGCGTGGTTCTGCTGGTGGCCCTCGTCTTTGTGCTGGGCATCGCCTACTCGCTGCTGTATGCCCTGAGGGTTCCGCTTGCGTACCTGACCAACTACTGCCTGCTGTATACCTCCATCTCGGTCATCGTCGTGGAGGCCAGCCTCGACCTGGGTCTTCTGCCCTCGTATCGCGGTGTCGCCCGACTGTTCGAGGACCTCCCCCTCGATATCAAGATCCTTTCGCCCGAAGGTGCCACCGCCTTTGCGTCCCGCTCTGCCACCCCCCTCACGGAGCGGGCATGGCGTGCCTTGGCGGGCCTCGAGCTTCCCCGTGGGAGAATGACCAGCTTCAGGTTGCCCCTGCACCTCGTCTGCCATGCCTTTGGCATCCCCGGGGGCATGGCCGTCCTCACCGAGGACATCGCGGAGCTCGATGACCTGCGACGGGCCCTTGACCTGCGTCGTGAGGATCTTGAGCGGCATAACCGTGCCATCGAACGGGCTCGTGGCGTTCGCGAGGAGCTGTTGGCCCGTCGCATCGAGAGGGATCTGGTTGCCGACGTCGAGCCCCTGCTCTCGGAATCGGTCGACCTCATGCATGACATCCTGTCCTCGCTCCCAGATGCGGGGGACGAGACCTCGCGAGAAAGGCGTCGACGCCGGCTCGTCCTGGTGAAGCTGCTGGTCGCCTATTGCAAGCGCAGGGGCGCGCTCGCCCTTGCGGGGGACGGCGTCGACCCGCTGGGTGCCGAGCACCTGCATCTTTTGCTGGACGAGATCGTCGCCGACGTGCGCAGCGCGGGCATGGTCTGCGCGATGTCCGTCGACGTCTCGGGGAACCTGTCCAACGCATGCATGGGACAGCTCTATGACTGCATCCACGACCTCCTGATGCTGGTCAGCAAGGACGAGGGGGCGACCCTCATCGTCCATCTGGGAGAAGGCAGAGCGGGCCACATAGAGCTCAGGGCCGCGGTGGACGTGGGGGACGAGGAGGCCTGCGAGGCGCTGGGCCGCCAGCTGCGCGGGGACCCAGCGCACGGCCTTGCCGCATCCGCCGTCGATGTCGATGACACGGTCCTGCATGTCCATATGACGGTTTCCCGTGGTACGGTCATGTCCCAGGGGGAGGTGGGCGAGGCATGCTAGGCGGACCGCCGCATCCCGCTCTCCTGGTGTGCGAGCTGCTCGTGGTGCTGTTCTGCCTCGAGTCGGTCCTGCAGACCATCTACGTCGCATCGCTCTTCTCGCGCCAGGACCTCCCCCTGGGATCCATCCACTTGGCCCATGAGCTCTCGCTCGCGGGCGCGCTCGTGGTCACTGCCATCCTCTGCGTCGAGATGACGGAGGGGCCTGTCGTGCTCGTGGTGGAGTTTGGCGTCCTCGGCGTTCCGGTCGATGCCATGGCCGCAGTCGGGTACGCGTGCTTCGCCCTGGGAGCGCTGCGTGTCGTGGGGCCGTCATCGGGCATGGTGCCCTCCGTGCCGCCCTCCGAGGCGGAGGTGGGGGCCGGGCGCCCGGGACCTCTCCTGGGGACGCGCCTGGGCGTCGCCCTCGAGTCCGTGCTCGTGCTCCTTGCGACCACGCATGCGTCGCTGGTCGTCGGCGAGCATTGGTTCGTCTGCCTCGTCCTGTTGGCGGCGGCCATGCTCTATCGCACGGTCAGCCTCGTGCGGTGGGCGCATGACCGGCTGAACGGCTCCCTCACGTGCCTCTCACCCCTGCAGACGCTGTCCGAGCTGCCCGAGGGGGTCCTCTGCGTGACGAGGGACGGGCGGGTGCTCTTCATGAACGACTGCATGCGTCGTTGCCTCGCCACGCTGGGCCTCACGGCCGACCTGGGCGATCTGAGCGGGGCATGGGAGAAGATCGCGGCGGCTGCGATGGCGCACGATGGCGGCAGGGTGTCCGATGGCGGGGTGCGCGTGGGCGTCACCTCGGACGAGGTGCGCTACCTCATGCGCCATGACATGGTTGCGCTGGGTTCTGGCAGCGTATGCATCCTCGCCCTCGACATCACGGAGGAGGAGCGGCTGCGCCAGGGGGCCCAAGCCGTCAACCAGAGCCTCGAGGGGGCACGTCGCAGGCTTGTCGACTCGCTCGCGAACGTGGAGGAGACGGCTCGGATCGAGGCGCGCCTCACCATGCGGGCGCGCGTCCATGACGTGATCGGCCAGAGGCTCTCCATCCTCCACCGTTGCCTTGAGGACGGGGACGTCTCGGACGAGACGGTGGAGCACCTGCAGGTGCTCCTGGATGACATAACCTCCGATCTGCGTGACCCGCACGAGGCGAACCCTTGCAGGTCGCTCGACACGCTCGTGGCGGCCTTTGGCCTGGCGGGCGTGGACGTGCGCGTGACCGGGTCCCTGCCCGCAGGGCGCCCGGTCGCGGCGTTCTTCGTGAACACGTTGCGCGAGGCCTGCACCAATGCGGTGCGCCACGGGCAGGCGTGTCGGGTGTGGGTGCATCTGGACCAGACGGAGGAGCTTCTGCGCCTGAGGGTCACAAACGACGGCGTCTGTCCGGTGGACGGAAAGATCGACGAGCGCGGGGGACTGGGCGGCATGCGTCACGCGGCTGCGGCGCTGGGGGCGACGGTCCGCGTCACCGCGAGGCCACGCTTCGTCGTCAGCGTCGAGGTGCCGCTTGACCCAAGGCCCGTGTCGCGTTGAGGACGCAGAGGACCATGACCCCCACGTCGCCAAAGACGGCGAGCCACATGGGGGCGAGGCCCATGGTGGCGAGGATGAGGATGGCGACCTTGACCGCGATGGCAAAGGCGATGTTCTGGCGGGCGATCGCCAGCGTGTGTCGGGCGACGCGGATGGCCGTGGCTATCTTGGACGGCCGGTCGTCCATCAGGACGACGTCGGCCGCCTCGATGGCGGCATCCGATCCCATTGCGCCCATGGCGATGCCCACGTCGGCGCGTGCCAGCACGGGCGCGTCGTTGATGCCGTCGCCGACGAACGCCAGAGAGGCGCCCTCGCCCCTCTCCGCCAGCAGACGTTCGACGTCGTCGACCTTGTCGGCTGGCAGGAGCCCGGAGCGGCACTCGTCGATTCCAAGCTCCTTGGCCACGTGGGTGGCGACCTCCCTGCGGTCGCCCGTGAGCATGACTATGCGGCGGACGCCCTCTGCCCGAATGGAGCGTATGGCCTCGGCTGCGTCAGGCTTCACGCGGTCGGCTATGACGACGTGGCCGGCGTAGCTTCCGTCTATGGCCACATGGATCACGGTCCCGTCGTCGACGTGCCCCTCGCAGAGGGTCCATGCGGCTCCGACCTGGTCCATGAGCCTGGTGCTGCCCACGGCGACCCTCCGGCCGTTGACGCTTGCGACGACGCCGCGACCCGCGATCTCGGAGACGTCCGTGATGGAGCAGTCGTCCGCCTCGTCGGGATAGGCCTGGCGCAGGGCTGCTGCGATGGGGTGGGTCGAGTTCCTCTCGACATGGGCTGCCAGGTGCAGGAGCTGGTCTTCGTCGACGAGGGACGGATGCACGCCGCCCACCTCGAAGCTTCCTTGGGTGAGGGTCCCGGTCTTGTCGAACACGACGGTGTCCGCCGTGGCGAGGGCCTCCATGAAGTTGGAGCCCTTGATCAGGATGCCGCGGCTGGATGCGCCGCCGATGCCGGCAAAGAACGTCAGGGGCACGGAGAGCACCAGGGCGCAGGGGCAGGACACGACCAGGAAGGTCAGGGCGCGCAGCAGCCAGGTGGCGAAGTTGGCACCAAAGTCGCCGCTTGCGATGGGGGGGAGCAGGGCGACCACGATGGCCAGGCACACCACGACGGGTGTGTAGGCCCTCGCGAAGCGGCGGATGAATCCCTCGGAGCGGGACTTGTTCTGCCCGGCATCCTCGATCAGGCGCAGGATCTTGCTGGCGGTGGACTCCCCGAAGGACCGGGTCACCCGGACGCGCAGCACGCCGGACACATTGACGCAGCCAGAGACGACCTCGGATCCGACGGTGACGTCGCGTGGGAGGGACTCACCGGTCAGGGCGACGGTGTCGAGGCTCGACGCACCTTCGAGGACCACGCCGTCCAAGGGGACACGCTCGCCCGGCCTGATCACGATGGTCTCGCCCGGCCCCACGGATCCTGGGTCGACGACCTCGACCGCCCCCGCCCGCTCGACGCTTGCTGTGTCGGGGCGAATGTCCATGAGCTTGGCGACGGACTTGCGGCTGTTGTCCTCGGCCATCTCCTCGAAGAGCTCGCCGACCTCGAAGAACAGCATGACGAAGACGGCTTCGGCGAACATGGGCTCGCCGCCGGGTATGAAGCCGATGACCAGCGCTCCGATGGTCGCGACGGACATCAGGAAGTCCTCGTCGAAGGGGTCCCCGCGACCGATGTTCTCGGCCGCCTCACGCAGCGTCGAGGCGCCTGCGACGGCATAGCTGGGCAGGAAGGCCAGCAGTTGCAGCCAGAGGGGCAACTCGACGAGCCTCTGGAGGACGCTGGCCGCAAGCAGCAATGCGGCTGCCACGACGATCTTCCTCAGGCGCGCCTTGGGGTCCTCGTCCTGGTCAGCGTCGTGGCTGTGACAGCTGACCCCGGGCTCGTCATGCCCCTCGTCGTGACGGTGGCTGTGGTGTGCGGCGTGGTTGCAGCAGTGGCAGGACATCGTGCCCCCTAACGTAAACGTATGAACAATCGTTCATATATAACGATGCGAGCGTAGCATGTGGAGCACCTGCGGTCAACAGGAGCCGGTCGAGGGGGGTCCTGTCCCAGCGTTGGGCGCGCCCCTCTCGACAGGTCGTCCCTACTGGGATTTCTTGGCGGTAGTGACGGGGGTGAGGTCGAGATCGAGGTCGACCTTCCCGTTGATGCCGTCCACCGATCCCTTGCTGCTGTACTGCCAGAGCGCGAAGTTCAGGCCCATCGTGGGGTGGGACTCGTACTCGGCATACCAGAATCCGTAGGAGGTGAGGTCCTCGAGGTTGTAGTGGGCGAGGTCCACCTGGCTGCCGTAGACGACGGCGTGGTAGCCGCCCGCCTCGCAGGTGCGGCAGAACGCCGCCGCGACCTTCGTGAGCTGGTCCTGGGAGAGGCTGGAGACGCGGTCGGTCCCGCTGGCCCCGGGCTCGAGGTCGAAGGCGATGGGATAGGTGGTCGGCGTTCCGTTGAGCCTCCGGATGACGAACCCGGCCTCCTCGGCGGCCTCGTCCTCGTTGATGGCCTGGGAGTAGAAGTAGACGCCCACGTCGAGTCCGGCGGCCTGCGCACCCGAGAGGTTGGCGTCAAACGTGGCGTCGGGGGCGATGTTGCCCTCGACGGTACCGCGGTAGCCCGCGCGGATGTAGGCGAACTCGATGCCGTCGGCCGCGACCTTCGACCAGTCAATGCTCGCGTTGTGCTCGGACACGTCGACACCGAGGCGCGAGAGCGTCTCGCCATTCACCACATAGCTGTAGTGGTCGCCATTCTTGACGAGGTTGCTCCAGCTGAACGGGCTGTGGTAGAGGTCCGTCGAGCTGTCCAGACCGGTGGTGACGCGTACCTTCGACTGCTGGGCCATGCTCTCCGCCCACTGCCGGTCCTGCGACGAGCAGAGGACGAGCCGCAGCATGCTGAGCAGGAGTAGGATTGCCACGATGCCGATGACGGGCTTCAGGAAGGCGGCACGTGGCTTGGTGGCCGAGGCGGCCCTGCGCGCGCGACTGTTGCTGTACTCGCGCGCGGCGCCGGTGCGCTTCTGCGTCATGGTTTGGGCGCGCGTCGTGCGGGCGGGGTGCATGCGGTTGCGATTGGAATGGTCCTCGCGGCTCCCGCGCAGCTCGCGACTGACACCGCGCTCCGCGTGCGAGGCGCGGGCGCCCCTCGACGGGTGTGGGGAGGTGGCCCGTGACGTGTGGCTGTGGCTGCTGGAGCGCGTTGCTCCCCCGCGTCCGCGCGCGGTTGGCGCCTGGCGCTTTGTCGGCTTGCGGTCATTCATGGGCCCCTCCCCTCGCGTATCGGTGACAGGTGCATATGGGCCTCATTGTCGCATGGGGCATCCTGGCGCACGAGGATAGCTTTTGCAACTTCGCCGAGAGCACATCGGGCGATGGGGCCTGGTGTGGCTCTGAACCTGGTGTGGTTCCGAATGCGGGCCTGGTCATGGGTCTGGTTATGGATCGTGCGGGCCGCTTGGGACCTGGCCCTATCCGCGTGCGCGATCCGCGACCGCTCGGGCGACGACGTCGGCGACGGACTTGTCGAGTGCGGACGGGATGATGTTCCGGGCGCTCAGCTGGTTGTCAGGGACAAGCGACGCGAGGGCCTGTGCCGCTGCGACCTCCATCGCCTCGTTGATCTCCCTCGCCCGTGCGGCAAGTGCCCCCTTGAAGATGCCGGGAAACACGAGCACGTTGTTGATCTGGTTTGGGAAGTCCGAGCGACCGGTGCCCACGACTGCGGCACCGCCACGCAGTGCCTCGTCAGGCATGATCTCGGGGGTGGGGTTGGCCATGGGGAAGACGATGCCCTCGTTCATGCTGGCGACCATCTCGGCCGTCACGAGGCCTGGGCGAGAGACGCCGACGAAGGCGTCGGCACCCCTGAGCGCGTCGGCGAGAGTGCCGCGCTCGTGGTCGGCGTTGGTGACGTGGCTGATGGCCTCCTGGCCAGAGTTCAGACCCTCGTCGCCCTCGCAGACGATGCCGTTGACGTCGCACATGACGACGTTGCCAAAGCCCATGTGGGCGAGCAGCGCGCCGATGGCACAACCCGCTGCGCCTGCACCGTTGATGACGATCTTGACCTGTCCCATCCGCTTGCCGGTGACCTTGAGGGCGTTGATCATGGCTGCGGCCACCACGATGGCTGTGCCGTGCTGGTCGTCGTGGAAGACCGGTATGTCGCAGAGCTCCTTGAGCCTGCGCTCGATCTCGAAGCAGCGCGGGGCGGCGATGTCCTCGAGGTTGATGCCGCCAAAGGACTTGCTGATGAGGTAGACGGTGCGGACGAACTCGTCCACGTCGTGGGTGTCGATGCAGAGGGGGAAGGCGTCGACGTCGCCGAACTCCTTGAAGAGGGCGCACTTGCCCTCCATGACGGGCATGCCTGCGGCGGGCCCGATGTCTCCCAGGCCGAGGATGGCGGTGCCGTCCGTGATGACGGCGACCATGTTGCCACGACGTGTGAGGTCCCAGGACTTGGAGTAGTCTGCTTGGATCTGCCGGCAGGGCTCTGCGACGCCGGGCGTGTAGAGCAGAGACAGGTCGTCGCGGGTCTCCACATGCCTGCGAGAGATGACCTCGATCTTGCCGTGCAGCTGCTCGTGGAGCTCTAGGCTCCGCCTGCTGGTGTCATCCATGCGCTAGACCATCTCCTCGGGTCTGAAGACCTTGTCGAACTCTGCCTCCGTCAGGTAACCCAGGGCGACTGCAGCCGTACGCAGGCTCGTGCTCTCGTCGAAGGCCTTGTGTGCGACACGTGCCGCGTTCTCGTATCCAATATAGGGGTTGAGGCAGGTGACGAGCATGAGCGAGTGGTGGAGGTTGTCGCTCATCCTGTCGCGGTTGGCACGAATGCCTGCGGCGCAGTTGTGGTCAAACGAGCGGATGGCGTCTGCCAGGAGACATGCGGACTGCAGGTAGTCGTAGGCGATGACGGGCATGAAGACGTTGAGCTCGAAGTTGCCCTGGCTCGCGGCCATGCCGATCGCGGCGTCGTTCCCCATGACCTGGACGGCCACCATCGTGACGGCCTCGCATTGGGTGGGGTTGACCTTGCCGGGCATGATGGAGCTACCAGGCTCGTTGGCGGGAATCGTGATCTCGCCCAGGCCCAGGCGTGGGCCGGACGCCAGCCAGCGGACGTCGTTGGCGACCTTCATCATGTTTGCGGCGAGCGCCTTCATGGCTCCGTGGCTGAACACGAGCGCATCCTTGCCCGTGAGCGCATGGAACTTGTTGGGGTCGCTCACGAAGGGCTCGCCTGTGATGTCGGCGATCTTTCGGGCGACCAGCGCATCGAAGCCTGCGGGTGCGTTGAGGCCGGTTCCCACGGCGGTTCCTCCGAGGGCGAGGCGACAGAGGCCGGGCAGGCTCGCCTCGAGCTGCTCGATGCCCGCCTCGACGAGGCCCCGCCAGCCGCTGATCTCCTGGCTGAATGCGATGGGCACCGCATCCTGCAGGTGGGTGCGGCCGCTCTTGACGATGCCCGTGTTCTTCTCCTCGAGCAGCCTGAAGGTCTGGGCAAGCTCCCGCGCGGCGGGGATGAGCCGCCGTTTGACCGCAAGGACTGCGGCAATGTGCATGGCGGTGGGGAAGGTGTCGTTGGAGGACTGGGAGCGGTTGACCGAGTCGTTGGGATGGATGGGCCTCTCCAGCGCGACCCCGTGCTCGTCGGCGGGCCGGCTGGCTTGGCTGACGATTGGGCTTGCCCGGTTGGCGATCTGGTTCGCCCGTCGCGCGATGACCTCGTTGAGGTTCATGTTCGTCTGCGTGCCCGAACCGGTCTGCCAGACCTTGAGGGGGAACTCTCGTTCGTGCGCTCCGGAGAGGATCTCGTCGCAGGCGGCTTCGATGGCTCTGGCGTCGGCGGCGGGAAGGCAGCCCAGCTCGGCGTTGGCCTGGGCGGCCGCCTTCTTCAGGATGGCGAATGCGCGGATGATGCCACCGGGCATGGTCTCGGTCCCGATCCTGAAGTTCTCGAGGGAGCGTTGCGTCTGCGCGCCCCAGAGCGCCGCGGCGGGCACGCGGACCTCGCCCATGGAGTCGTGCTCTATACGGAAGCCATCCGCCTCACCCGTCTCCCCACACATGTGCACCATCCCTCTGTCACTTGTCCCCTGGTTGCGGCATCCGGTTGCACTCGGGCCGCTCAGGTCCAAGCATAGCGCTTGTCGGCATGCCCCTGGGCGGCCCAGACGGCGAGCGTGGCTCGGAAGCCGCAACGGCTCGGAAGTGGCAATGGCTCGAAAGCGGTAAGCTATCTGTGATGCTCCTTCAGCGGATGCCGTTCTCAGGGGGATGCCATGGAAGGCACCACGAAGTCCAATTCCGAGGTGGCCGCCCGTCACGCGCAGGAGCTCTCCTCACAGTTCTCCCCTGGTGTCGTGGAGGTTGTCGGCAATGACAACACTCTCGCCGAGAGTGGCGTGCACTCAAGTGCCGACGAGCTCGCCAGGGCGATGCGCGGTCTCGTCCAGGCCCTCGGCGCGGATGCCGATGCCATCGGGTCTGCCGCAGCGACCTTTGACGAATGGGACGAGGGCCAGACCTACTGAGGCCAAAATGCCAGGTGCCAAGGGCGGGGCGTCGATCGAGGCCAAAGCCACCGGAACGAGGAGGTCCCCCGATGATCCAAATCAGGCCGTCGGCCGTGCAGGCGCAGATCGAGGGCAAGTACGGGGTCATGAGTGCGTTGAGTGACGAGTGCGAGCGCATCGGCCGTGCGGCGCAGTCGTTCGCGGACGAGGAGGCGCTGACGGGTCCGGGGTGGGATGCGGCGAAGAGCCGCATCGCAGCGTACTCGAAGCTGACCGCTGCCATGGTGTATGCCTGTGGGATCATCGGGATCGCCGACAGGCATGTCTTCTCTGCCCTCAGCTCGCGCTTCGGGAGCACGTCGGCCGTCGACGAGGAGGAATGGCTCCAGATGCAGCAGGAGGCCCGACACATGCTCGCTCAGGCCGAGTCGATCCTGAGCTCGTCGACGAGCCGTGGCACGGGACAAGATGGCGCGCTTGGCGAGTACGCGAGCGCGATCCCCGGGTACTTGGAGAGGATCCGGCGCGCCGGCGAGGTGCTCTCGAAGATCTACTCGTACTGCGAGGAGACGAACGGGCTCTATTCCGACGACGAGCTATCGGGCCTGTGCAACTTGGTGGCTCGTGGCACCAGGGCTCTCGCGTCGAGCGGCTTCGATGGCCAGACGTGCTCCTGGTCGGCATGGGATGACGGTTGGGTGGGTGAGCTGGACGTAGTGGTACAGGGCATTGCTGCGTGCGACCCCATGAGCGAAACGGGTGCGGTGGATACCGACGAAGTCTCTCGCGCACTGTACATGATGCGTGCGTTCCCCGAGGGCTCTGCCCCCTACGAGAGTGCCAAGAGGATGCTGGAAGCGGCCCTTGGCAAGATAATGGAGATGGATGAGGGGGTCAGGCGGGCCGCGCTTGCGTGTTTCGCGCAGTCCGGGCTGGTAACGGGGGCTAGGGACGAGTACGGTTACCTCAGCCCCCAGTGCAGCGACGAGTTGGGGACCATCCTGCAGGAGACGGGGACCAGCTGGGATGTCTTCCTGGCCGATGCCGGCTACGACGAGCACGAGGGCGCCGATGACCTGGACGTTGCCGATACGGCGATAGGCACGGTCGTGTCGGGCCTGTTCGAAGCGTCCATGTGGTCTTATGGTCTTGAAGAGCTCGCCAAGGGCTTCAGTACCATTGGTGGTGTGACGTCTGCCACCTTCCTTCTCGCTGAGACGATGCATTCCTATCAGGATGCATACGATGACGCCTTCTACCTGGACGAGCGATCCCGCAGGATACACGCTCGCTCTGAGCTTGATAACACACTTGTGACTGGGGCGGGATCGATTGTAATTTGCGGGTTTATTGGATCAGGGATCGGAGGAGCTGCAGGTGCGGCTATTGGTGCTTTTGGGGGAGCTGCCCTTTCGGTGGGAATGAGTGTGGTTGGTGCTGACAAGGAGGTTCATGGAATGTTAGACCCAATGTTTGATGACTATGCTGCCTGGCTTAATGATTCTGAGAGAGAGCTGTGATGGATGTGTCGAGCTCCGGGGGTAGGCGAATCGCCTCCACCTTCGTCGTGGACGCTGACTTCTATCGCCTCTACGCGAGACATACGATGTCCAAGCGGGTATTTGCTATCCTCCTTGCGGTGGGTGTTGCTGCTGTATGGGCGAGCTTTCTCGTTTTGCGCCTTCCACACGGGAGCCTGCGTGTGCACCTTCGCGTTATCTTCATCGTAATTTCGTTTTGGGGGTTCTGGCAGTTCTCTACCACCTCCATCGCACTGGTTCGCTCTCATCACCTGCAGCGCGTCGAGATTCACATGGTGGGCGGCAAGTGGTGCGAGGGCGTGCTCGTGATGGCAGAGGTGACAGACTCCTCCGCATCGGTGAGCAGGTCTGCCACCGAGTGCGGCAGTGGGGAGAGGCCTCCCAGCAAGCGCGTGCGGAAGATGACCGAGGGACGTTACCGCGACTTCCCGCTGCTTGAGGGTACGTATTCCCTCGACGAGGTGACGAGGGTTGTCTGGTCGGAAGGGTACGCCCTGCTCGTCGTTGGGGGGATGGCGAGGACGCTCCCCTCGGAGACCTATAGGGCTATGGGCATCCGTGAGGCCCCGGCGATACCCGTGGCGCTTGGGCCTCTGGGCGAGGACGGGCGGCGGCGCCTGCGCGCCCTGCTTGACGAGCGCGGCATACCCGTCCGGCGCGTGCGTCGTTAGCCCGGGGCGCATCGCTGGCGCAGGAGAGACAGGAGGTCGTTATGCAGGATGGTCACGCTAGGGGCGTTGGTGCGGATGACTGGCTCCCGCTCGGAAGCGTCGTCACGCTCAGGGGCGCCCGTCACCAGGTGATGATCTACGGACGGCGCCAGCGCGTCCAGGGTGCCGTGGGGGCGGATGCATCCGATGACGCCACGGGGGTGGCGCCTATGGATGGGCGCGAGTGGGACTACGTGGCGTGTCCGTGGCCCGAGGGCAACATGGGCCCTGGCCACACCTACCTCTTTGATGCCGAAAGCATCGATACCGTGTGGTTTCTGGGCTATCAGAACCGTGACGAGTTCAGCATGCGCAGGCGACTTGGTACTGAGCCAAGTGCGGAGGGGCGGCATGGGCTGGCAGAATAACGATGGCGAGCGCTATGCGGAGGGTGCGGAGGATGAGCGTTACGTGGCCAGGTATCGGCAGTGCTGCCTTGACATAGAGCTGCGAGAGGACGGGCTGCGCAACCGCGAACGGAGGGCCTACGAAGAGCTCGATGCCCTAGAGCTCCTGCATGCCGAGAGCCGGCGTTGGGTCGAGCGCTACCAGTCCCTCACCGAGGGCATGCCAGGCGAGGCTGCGAGCGTCGCGTGGATGTACGAGGGGCTCAGTGCGGACGAGCAGGGCCTCTGGCGCTGTCATGACAGGCTCGATGAGCAGTTTGCGAAGGAGCGCAGACGTCTTGAGGATGAGCGCGAGAGCGTCGAGCTTGGGTGGCGCACCCATTGGAGGGGCCGTGGGGCCTAGCGGAGCCCTGAGGCCTCGGAGGCCGTGGGGCCTAGCGGAGGCCGTGATCATCGCACCGGGATCATCAACTTTCGCGCCGATGCCGCCAGAAGTGAGTACCTGCCCCTCGGAAGTGAGTATCTGGTACTCACTTCTGGTGATCCTGTCAATGCGTGTACCTGTGGATACTCTGAGAAACACGTGTTTGTCGAATGTCATATGTCCGCAAGGAGTACCAAAAAGTACTCACTTCTATTAGTTGAGTACTCACTTCTGATGAAGTGTATGCCTCTGACAGCTGGGCATCCACTCCTAATAAACTCCTAGTAATGAACTCCTAGTCAGTAACAGTAAGTGACTTCTGGCGATTGAACCCATGTTTCGCGGGCTCGAGGCCTGCGGTCCTGCGTATCACCTGCGCGATCTGCATTGCCTCTCTCACAGCCGTCCCATCCGCTCGCCGTCCTTCGCAAGCGTTCTCAACTCCCAGGCCCTGGCGACCCCACATGGCCTGGTGGCTCTGCGGACTGGTACCTGCATAGACTGGTGATCACATGGGCTGATGGTTTGGAGTCCGCACCCAGCCGAGCAACTTAGCGCGAGCGGCTCTCACTTCGGGATCTTCGCTCTCAACCGAGGTCCTAAGACACCTCGACAGGCGTTTCATCAGGCGCATCATGTCGGCCTGGCTCCTGAAATGAAGGCTTGATGCCGTGACCACCTCGTATCCGATGGCTCTCAGTCCATCCGCCCGGTCTTTGTCTCGTTCGAGCTCCTCCTCGTTTGCGTGGAACGTCCTGCTGTCGTACTCGCAGATCACGCTCGTGCCGCAGAACAGTATGTCAGGACTCCGGTTTGTGCCACCTGTGAGCTTGGCATCCTCCCCCTGGAACAAGAGGTCCGCGTTAAGCGTAAAGTCCCCCATCCAGTAGCCGCCCTCCTTGGGTGAAAGTCCCAGGAGCATCGCGAGGTCGCTCTCGCGTGGGGACGCGCTACCGTCCCTCAGGTGGCGAAGTACCTCGCCCACCCTCGCAGAGCCACGCAACCCTTTTGCTTCCATAAGAAATCGCTTGATTGCATCGACTGAGGTCAGCGGTTCAAGGTGTGAGGCGAAGCCGGCTTCCAGGGACGGATCGAGGCAGTAGCTGCCACAGAGCTCGTACGCCAGGGCGATGAGTTCCCAGGGGGACAGGTTGGAGGAGAGCAACGTGAGCAGAAGCTCCGGCGACGGCAGGTACACGCCGTTGGCGAGTAGGAAGAACGACCCCTCTGGGAACTCGCCTGTCAGCAGGTGATGCCGAACTCCCTTGATGCGGTGTCGCTGGCTGCGCTTTGCCACGAGGACGTCGAGCTGCCCGAGCGGAGCCTGCGGGCCGTCCGATGGGTCCCTTGCGCATCCGCGCAGGATGCATGTGGCCTCATCCGGTGGAGTCGTGTCGGCGAGAGGCCCCAGCCCGCAATGTGCGAGCTCGACGGCGCTCGTGGCTGGGTCTGCGACGGAGCGGCATGCGCTGCGACGAGGCACCGGGAGCCTGCCCTGTCGTACCTGCCTCCACGCCCTGAGGGCGCTCATGTGTCCGAGGTAGAGTCTCATAGGCTGAACATATCCCTTTGGGGAACCGTCGCACCGGTGTTTTCGAAAAACCTCTGCAGCTGGCTGACGCATAGATTGCATGTGGCTTGCAGAGCGCGTGTCCCACAGAGCGCGTGTCCCACAGAGGCTCGCGCCTGATCAGAGTGCGCGTTCCACTAGAAGTGAGCACCTGCACCGTAGGAGTGCGTACCTGCGCACCGGAAGTGAGCACCCGGCTACCAGAAGTGCGTACCTTCTCGGCTTTCTCGGAGGCATATGATGTCTGGAAGGCATGCGCCGCCTGGAATATCCGCAGGTACAGGGACTGGTGAGATTGACAGGGACGAGCGCCAGATGCGCACTTCTGTCAGCTAGGTACGCACTTCCGGTGCGCAGGTACGCACTTCTGTCGGCCGGGCACTCACTTCCTGCTGCCTTGGGGCGATCGATGCCCCTTGGCGCGACTGATGGTCTTGCCGCAATTAACGGCTCGGGGCGAGACGGGTGCTCTGGGACGACTGACGACCCTGATGCAAAGACCGTGTCCAGCATAGGGCTACGGCGTTGTCAGCTGCAAACCTGCATTGTGGTGTCGCTATCCGCGGCATCGCAAGTTGCTACATCACCAGCTACAGCCTGGTGACGGTCTCCTCGAGTGCCTTACGATTGCCGTGGTTGGCGAGCGGCTTCGTCCCTTCGGCGGGATAACCCAGGTCAAGCGCCATGAGGATGATCTCCCCCTTGGGAAGGGCGAGGGTAGCCGCCAAGGCGTCGGGGTCGAAGAAGTTAACCCAGCAGGAGTCAACACCGAGGCTCTTGGCCGCGAGCATCATGTGCGTTGCGACGATGGCGGCATCCTCGACGCCCGAGTCGTGTGCGTTACCGGGGTACGTGAAGACATTCTCGCTGTCAAAGGCGACGAGAAGAACGGTGCTTGCGCCGTAGCGGCAGGGCGATGCTCCATCGAACTTTGCCAGGGCGTCGGCCGACTCAAGTATGTAGACGTGCTGTTCCTGCAGGTTCTTGGCGGTCGGCGCCAGCCGTCCGGCCTCGAGGATCTGCTGCAGGAGAGACTCGTCCACCTTGCGGCCGTCGAACTTCTTGCACGAGTAGCGCTCTCTTGCGAGTTGCATGAAATCCATGACCGCTCTCCCGTCTTCTCGACTGGGCCCCTTGCTGCTTGGTGTGCCCATTCTAGCAGTCTGGAAGATGGTCAGCGACGGCCTCCTGGAGCCACTGGAGCCAGACCTCCATGTCCTCGTCGGTCGTGACGGAGAGCGGCATGATGGCACGGTCGCGGTTGCGCAAGCGCACGCTCTTCTCGTGCTCCGCCAGGTTCGAGTCGAAGTGGGGCGTCATACCTGCCTTGCTCGCGGGGCGAGGTCCGATGCCCCGAGCATGAGGGGATTGTGGCATCATGGTCCCATGAGGCATGCGGCGCGACGCCGGCGCGATGGCCACGACATTCGACATCAGTGCTGGTGCGGCGCGCCGGTGGGGCGCGCTGCCATGAGCGGCAAGGAGGCACGGTATGGGAAAGTTCGTGGTCGAGGATTCGTTCTGGAAGCTGCTGCCCGAGGTCGAGATCGGCGTCGTCTGCGTGGACGGAATCCTCCCGACAGACCAGATCAGCAAGGAGGGCGCGGTTCGTGCGGCCAAGCTCCTGGACGTTGCCAACAACGCCGCCGAGCGCTGGCTCACGAGCACCACGATCAGCACCAACGAGGTCGTGGCCGTCTGGCGTCAGGCATACCAGAAGTTCAAGACCAAGAAGGGCGCCCGCTGCTCGGTCGAGAACCTGCTCAAGAGAGTCCTGAAGGATAACCCCGTCGGCCACATCAACCCGGCCGTGGACGTCTCGAACGCTATCTCGCTCAAGTACGCGCTACCCATCGGTGCGGAGAACCTCGACGCGGTCGAGGGCACGTTCCGTCTGGCCCAGACCGAGGGCGGCGACCGCTTCCTGCCCATCGGCGAGGAGGAGAGCGATCCCACGCTGCCGGGCGAGGTTGCCTACCTCGATGACGGTGGGGCCATCTGCCGCTGCTGGAACTGGCGAGACGGACAGCGTACCAAAGTCTCCGGTGCGACCCCGCACTGCGTGTTCATCATGGAGAACGTCGACCCCAGCCGCTCCGCCGACCTGCATGCCGCCATCGACGAGGTGGCGCGGCTCGCAGAGGAGATCCTGGGTGGCACGGTGACAGCCAAGGGCTTCGTCACCAAGGATAGCCCTGAGATGGAGCTGGTCTAGCCATGGAGCGTCCGATGAGACGCCAGGACCGTGTGGTCCCTGCGGAACGTGCGCGGGAGATTCTGGAAGTGGGGGAGTATGCGGTCCTGGCGTTGGTCGACGTGGACGGCGAGCCCTATGGCGTGCCCCTCAGCTATGCGGTCGAGGGCGACCGCGCGTTCTTCCACGGCACGACCGAGACCAGCCACAAGCTCGATGCCATCCGCGCCAACCCACGGGCGAGCCTGACCGTGGTCATGAACACCGAGGTCCACGGGGCGCAGTACTCCACGGCGTTCGACTCGGTCATTGCGTTTGGTCCCATACGCCCTGCGCACGACGATACCGAGAAGCGCATGGGACTCATGGCGCTTTTGGGCAAGTACAGCTCGATGGTCCCACCCGAGCGGGCGATGCGCTACCTCGAGGCTCAGCTCGACCGGACATCTGTCATCGTGATGGACCTGGAGCGCGTTACGGGCAAGCACCACGCGTAGCGCCCTGCTCGTGTCCGCGTGTCCGCGGGATGCTTCGATGTCAGTGGCGTGACCGCATGACGTCCATCGCGCTGTGCGGCGCACATCGCATCGCGCCGTATGCCGCATTGCACCACCCTTGTACCCACCGCTTCAGACAATGTCCGAGAAGTCCGTGACATCCTCGATTGTGCGAGCGACCGCCTCAAGCCCGCGCGCATCAGTCTCGGTGAAGTGCGAAAGCAGGGGGCTATCGATGTCGAGTATGCCGACAACGCTGTCGCACGCGTGCAGCGGCACGGCAATCTCTGAGTTCGAGGCGCTGTCGCAGGCGATGTGTCCTGGGAACCGGTGCACGTCCTTCACCAGCTGGGTGCCGTCCGTTGCGGCCGCCGTTCCGCAGACCCCGCGTCCCAGGTCGATATGGACGCAGGCGGCCTTGCCCTGGAAGGGTCCCAGCACGAGACGACCACTGCGCATCAGGTAGAAGCCAGCCCAGTTGACCGTTGGCACCGCGGGGTCACAGGTCCCGGGGGCACGGCAGTCCGGTACGCTCTCGTTGAGCGCGGCATAGACGAGCGCCGACGCGTTCGACAGGACGCAAGACCAGTGGCGGTCTTCCTCTGCGAGGGACAGAATCTGTGCGGCGAGGAGCTCGTAGTCTGGCACGGTATCCCCAATGCGCTCGTGCAACCAGCTGTCTTGCGGCCGGTGCCCATGCAAGCTTGCTGGCAGCTGATCATGTGGTGCTCTGACGGCAGATTATACGGCTCCACTCTGACGCATGGCGCGCTCTTCTGCCGCCTGGCCCTATGTGGTTGAGACAAGTTATCGTCTATACAGAGGACAGCTCACCTCATATGCCCCTTTCGAGGGACCCGGGCTCGCCTGGACCCCTTTTTGCGGTATGGTTGCAAGGCTGAAACAAAGGCGGCGCGGGCCTCTCGTCCGGCATGCATCTTGTCCAATGGCCGTTTGGCATGCAGGTGGCATATCGAACGAGAGAGAAGGCCGTGCCCACTACCCTAGGGGGCTCACTCTGATGGATCGCACCAAGGTCGCGCAGCTCTTTGCGCAGATGGACGAGCTGGGCGGCAGCGAGGTCACCGTCGCGGGCTGGGTTCGCTCCATCCGGGACATGAAGAACTTCGGCTTCGTCGTCCTCAACGACGGCAGCTGCTTCAAGGACGTCCAGGTGGTCATGAACCGCGAGAAGGTCGCCAACTACGACCAGGTGACGACCCTGACCGTGGGATCGGCCCTCGTCGTCACCGGCACTCTGGCGCTGACCCCGGACCGCCCCCAGCCCTTCGAGCTCCAGGCGGCCGAGGTCGTGATCGAGGGGGCCGCGCGTCCGGACTACCCCATGCAGAAGAAGCGCCAGTCCCGCGAGTTCCTGCGTACCCAGCAGCACCTGCGCAGTCGCACCAACCTGTTTCGCGCCGTCTTTCGCGTGCGGTCGGTGGCGGCCTTTGCCATCCATCAGTTCTTCCAGGGACGTGGCTTCGTCTACGTGAACACGCCGATCATCACCGCGTCGGACGCCGAGGGTGCCGGCGAGATGTTCCGTGTCACCACGATCGACCCCGCCAACCCCCCGCTGACGGAGGACGGGAAGGTCGACTACAGCAGGGATTTCTTCGGCAAGGCCACGAATCTCACCGTGTCCGGTCAGCTCCAGGGCGAGAACTTTGCCATGAGCTTCGGTGACGTCTACACCTTTGGTCCCACCTTCCGTGCCGAGAACTCCAACACGCGCCGCCACGCCGCCGAGTTCTGGATGGTCGAGCCCGAGATGGCGTTCTGCGACCTCGCGGGGGAGATGGACGTCTCGGAGGAGATGCTCAAGTACGTCATCACCTACGTGATGGATCGCTGCCCGGATGAGATCGACATGCTCAACAGCTTCGTGGACAAGGGCCTGAGGGAACGCCTGAGCCATGTGGCCAGCTCCGACTTCGCACGCGTCAGCTACACCGATGCGGTGAGTATCCTGCAAGAGGCCCAGGCTGCGGGCGCCACGTTCGAGTATCCCGTCGAATGGGGCGTCGACCTCCAGACCGAGCACGAGCGCTACCTCACGGAGCGGCACTTCAGGCGTCCGACCTTCGTGACGGACTATCCGGCGGCGATCAAGGCCTTCTACATGCGGCAAAACGATGACGGCAAGACCGTTGCCGCAGCGGACTGCCTGGTTCCCGGCATCGGCGAGATCATCGGTGGGTCCCAGCGAGAGGAGCGCCTCGACGTTCTCGAGAGGCGCATCGCCGAGCTGGGGATGGATGTCGGTCAGTACAAGTACTACCTGGACCTCAGGCGCTACGGCAGCTGTCGCCACGCAGGCTTTGGCCTGGGCTTCGAGCGGCTGGTCATGTACCTGACGGGCGTGGACAACATCCGCGACGTCATCCCACACCCACGCACCGTGGGAAACGCGGACTTCTAGCTGGGAAAGGACTGAGGCGCCATGATCAGGCTCGTCCTGACCGATCTCGATGACACCCTCATTCCCTTTGGGGTGGGGCATACGAGCGCGAGGGCGAATCGTGCCATCCACGCACTGCTCGATGCCGGCGCCCACTTTGGTCCGGTGACGGGCCGTATTCCCGCAAGCATGGGGACGATGTTTTGCGAGGACGAGGAATGCTACCGCACGGGCGCCTTTGCAAATGGCCAGGTGGTGTCCATTGACGGCGAGGTTGTCCAGAGGACCCTCATCGAGGGGGCCTTGCTGCGCAGGGTGGCAGGCCTGCTGGATGACCTCTGCGCCAATGCCTGGCTTGCGATCTACGACTCTGACGACCTGCGCAACGTCAACCTGGTTACGGCCCATCCCGAGCGAATACGCGCAAATCCCCCCGAGACCTGGGGTGTCAGTGTGTTCGGCATCGTGTCTGACGTCGAGGACCGTGGCTACCTCAAGGCAAACCTGCAATGCTCGTGCGATCGTGACGAGATGACGTACGTGCGCGATCGGCTGAGACGGTCGATTCCCGAGCTGCGCTTTGTCTTTCCCAGCATGACCGCAAAGGTCATCGACATCAATCCGGGGGACTGGGAAAAGGGCGACAGCGTGCGCCTCATCGCCGCTCGTCTGGGCGTCTCGCTCGATGAGGTCGTGGTCTTCGGAGACTCGGAGAACGATCTCTCCATGATGCGGGCAGTGCCAAACTCGGTTGCCGTGGCAAACGCCGACGAGGCGGTCGCGGCGGCAGCACGTTGGCATATAGGCGACGTGCGTGACGATGCGGTTGCCATCGCGCTTGAGGACATCGCTTTGGCATGCGCGCGAGGGGGAGTCCCGTCGTTTTTCGACTGACGCGCCGCACCGATGACTTGACGCGTCGCGTGGCCAACCGACAGTCCACGTGGCCAACTGACATGCCGCACTGCCGATCGACAGCCCGCACGGGCGCAGGACACATTAGACGAACTCCCTTCTTGGGGCTTTGAAAGCCTTTCGACTTACCGAACGTGCTGCGTACGCGTTACTTTTAGTTCATGGCATCGCGGGCGTGCTAGGAATTTTCTTATGTGTCGTCACATTCCTCTTCTGCGGTCGGGGGTTTGATAGTCGATATGAACAAGAGGACGGTTCACATCGTTCAGAAGCTCTCTCGCACATCAAGCCCATGCAGCTTGGCAAGCCTTGCGAGGCACTTCGAGGTCTCGGAGCGCACGATTCGCAACGACATAAAGGCCCTCAACCGGTTCCTCGACAAGCAGTCCCTGGGCCAGATCAGCTTTGGCCCCAAGGGCGTGATCGTGCTTCCCGATGGCTTCGCGCAGGTCGAGGGCCTTCTGCCGGTCGAGGATACGTTTGCCTACAAGATGTCGAGCGAAGAGCGCAAGGACCTCGGTGCGGCGGTCCTCATAAACGCGACGGACTACATGACGCTAGGAGAGATCGCCGAGCTGTTCTCGGTCAGTCGAGCGACCATCCTCAACGACCTCGACGGCATAAAGGGGCGAATAACCGAGAGCGGGCTGGAGGTCGTGTCAAAGCCCAGCCGAGGCATCCTCGTCAGGGGGCGCGAGAGCGCCAAGCGCACGTTCTTACGCGACTTCATCACCCGAAAGGTGCCTATAGTCGACCAGTGGCTCGCGCTTCCCGAGAACGCCTCCATGCGGCTTGATGGCGTGACGGTCAAGAAGATCATGAACGAGCAGTGCCATGCCCACGGCATCACGATGATGGACGGACCCTTTCGGTTGGCAACCAATCACCTGTGCATCTGCGTCATGCGCAACCGTAGGGGCGCACGCCTCGAGGAGCTGGGGGGCCGTTACCATGATTGCGCCCAGGAGGACGTCGGTGGTTTCGAGCGTGAGGTCGTGGGGCTTGTAAGCCAGTACTGCCTGGTCGACATGGGTACGGACGAGGCGCTGTTCTTTGCGGCGCTGGGGCAGTCCCTTCGCTTTCAGGGAGGCACCCAGTTCAGCATCGATGACATGCAGGTCCAAAAGCTCTCCCGCATGTTCATCCGTGACATGTCGGGCGAGATCGGCGTCGACCTTAATGGTGACTACGACCTGTTCGAGTACCTCTCCAACCATCTCGAGTCGATGTTCACGACCGAGCCGTCCCACTTTCCCGAGACGCCGGCCCTCATGGAGGTCGTCAACGACCAGCCCGAGGTACTCGAGGCCGTCGAGAGGAACGTCGGACAGCTCGAGAGGTATGCTGGTCGCGAGATCACGCCAGTCGAGGTCACGTACATCGCGCTCCACATCTGCGCCGCCCTCGAGAGGCGTAAGAACAGGGGGGTGCGCCCTCGCGTCGTCGTCGTATGTGACGGTGGGATCGGAACGTCGCAGCTGCTTGCCGAGGAGCTGCGCGGCCACTTCGAGATCAAGGTCGTCAAGGTCATGCCGGCCCATGACGTTCCCTATATCGAGGCGTACCATGCCGACCTCGTCATCTCGACGGTGCCTCTCGACAGCTGCCCCGTCGATCACATCGTGATCAAGCTGCCACTCAAGGACAGCGAGTACAGCCTCATCCACGAGAAGCTGGCCTCCATCGAGTCAAGCATCCGCATGTCGGCCTCCGATCTTGACGATCTCAGCGCGCAGGGCCTGCTGGACAGGATCGAGCCCGTCATAGCCGATCGCGTGCCGAAGGACGCCGACCTCCTGAACGCGATTCGCATCGAGGTCAGGCGATACTTCCGTGAGGCCCAGCACCTGGAGGACCAGCTCGTCTCCCCTTATCTGCATCAGCTGCTCCCTCCAAGCCACATCAGCCTCGACGTCGATTGCGCTGATTGGCGAGACGCCATCCGAAAGTCGGCACAGCCCCTGCTGGACATGGGTTACATAGAGGAGCGCTACGTCGAGTCGATGGTGCATGGGGTGGAGAAGCATGGCCCCTACATCGTCTTGGCGCCCGGCTTTGCCATCCCCCACTCGTCTCCCGAGAACGGGACGATAAAGATGGGCATGAGCCTCATACGGCTCAGGAGGCCCGTCCGCTTTGGCAGTGACGAGAATGACCCCATAGAGTTCGTGTGCACGCTCAGCGCGGTGGACCGCAAGACCCATCTGAAGGCGTTTGCCGATCTTCTTGACATGATTGTGATGCCGAGGAACTCGTTTTTGGATGACATGCGCAAGGCCGCCGATCCCCTTGAGGCCGCGAGCCTGATAGAACGCTATGAGTATCTCGTCATACAGAGGTAGCCCCGCATTTTGGGAGATTGCCAAGATGTTGGATCGAGCGGGTCTGCCGTCCTGACGCGCGGATCGCAGGTATGGGGGTTCTGAGGACCATTAGACCACCTTGCTTCACGAGAACATGAAAAAGAATCGACCAGCATATATGCCTCGCCTCCTCGTGAAAGACCTTTGGCTAGTGTGGCGGTTTCGTGGACGATAGCCTGTCCTTGAGCACATAGCAGTTCATATGACCACGTAGATGCGGAATGGGGGTGAAGCATTTCATGCTAGGAAAAGAAATCATCATGCGCGACCTGACCGCTCTCGACCTCGATGCGAAGAGCTGTGAGCAGGTGTTTGACATCATGGGTGCCAGGTTTCTGGAAAAGGGCTATGTCAATGAGAGGTACCTTCCCACCATCAAGGAGCGTGAGGCGCAATATCCGACCGCGCTTCCGGTCGAGCCGTATCCCATAGCCATTCCCCATACCATGGCAGACGCCATCCTCAAACCCTTCATAGCTCCCGTGCGCCTGAAGAATACGGTTGAGTGGGGCGATATGTCCGATCCAGACAACAAGTTTGACGTGAAGCTCGTCTGCATGCTCGGGTTCAAGGACCCTGGTGAGCATATCGAGCTGCTCCAGATTCTCATGCACAACTTCCAAAAGTCCGAGTGGGTCAATCCGCTCTTCTCTGCGAAGACCGAAGACGAGTTCTTCGAAGCGTTCAACAGCATGGAATGGGCGCACGAATAGTGCGTCTGACCACTTGGCTTGGCCGTGCGTGCCAAAAGGGGTCCGCAACACAAAAAGGAGGAGAACATGTCAGTCAAGGTGATCGTTGCGTGCGGTAGTGGTGTCGCCACCTCCCAGACGGTTGCATCCAAGGTCAATCGTCTTCTTGCTGCCGACAAGATCGACGCAAAGGTCGAGGCCGTTGACCTCAAGTCCGTCGACCGCCATCTCAAGGATGCCGCTGCCTATATCACCATCGTGAGGGACAAGAAGACCTACGACCTGCCTGTCATCGATGGCATTGCGTTTCTGACTGGCGTCGGCCAGAAGCAGCAGTACGAGAAGCTGCTCGATGCGATCAAGAGCTACCGGGGCTAGGTGTTCCCTCGAGTCGATTTTTGCGACCGTGGACACGACAGGTAGGCAAGCGAGAAGAAACATGGTTGAAGGAGAGTGAGAAGCGTGGACTTCGCAGCTGCAAGTGCATGGGTTAACGGCTTCCTAAGCTCGGTGGGAGCAGCCGTCTTTGTGCCCATCATCATGATTGTCATGGGCCTCGTCGTCCGGATGAAGCCAAAAGACGCAATCTCTTCCGGCATTTTGCTCGGTGTGGCCTTCACAGGCATGTCGATGCTCATCAGCTATATGGGTGAGATCATCTCGCCCGTCGGCGAGGCAATGCTGAAGAACATCGGTATCAACCTGCCAATCCTCGACGGTGGGTGGACAACCATGGCGGCAATCGCCTGGTCCTGGCCATATGCGATTCTGATGTTCCCCCTGATGATCGCCATCAACATCATCATGCTCGTCGCAAACAAGACCGACACCTTCAACGCTGACCTCTGGAACGTCTGGGGGAAGATCTTCACGGCCGTGGGTGTCGTTGGACTTACCGGCAACATCGTTCTTGCCTTCGTGATCGCCGCCATCCAGATTGTCTTCGAGCTTAAGACGGCCGACCTCTTCTCAGACGAGATCTGCGAGCTTACCGGCATCCCCGGTGTCACCTGCACCCACAAGATGGTCTTCCTGTCTGCAATCTACTATCCGATCGACAAGCTGCTCCGTAAGATTCCGGCTCTCAACCACAAGGCCGATGCCGAGGCCTTGCACGAGAAGGTCGGCATCTTCGCGGAGAATCATGTCCTCGGCTTCATCCTGGGCTGCTTCTTCGGAATTCTCGGCCAGTATGACCTCGGTGCCCTTCTTACCCTTGGCGTCCAGTGTGCTATGTGCCTGACGCTGTTCCCCGTCATCTCCAAGTACTTCATGGAGTCGCTATCCCCGATCTCCGAGGCGGTCTCAGACTACATGCACGGCAAGTTCGAGGGTCGTCAGCTGGTCGTTGGTCTTGACTGGCCGTTCCTTGGTGGCTCCAACGAGATCTGGCTTGCGGTCATCTACGGCATCCCCGTGACCGTCCTCTTTGCGTTCATCCTCCCACAGAACCAGATTCTTCCCTTCGCCGGCATCGTTAACATTGCGCTTGCCGTCCCGGCATACCTGGTCACCAAGGGTAACCTGCCGCGTATGATCATCCTTTCCACCATCGGCGTGCCCATCTTCCTGCTCGTCGGCACCGCCTTTGCTCCGTTCATCTCCGAACTCGCGACCTCTACGGGCGCCGTTGCCGCCGACGCCCTGGGTGCCTCCGGCCTCATCTCCAACTCCTCGATTGACGGCCCCTGGTTCACCTATGCGTTCTCTCAGTTCCTTGCCGTTCAGAACGGAAACGTCCTGCCGTTGGGCATGCTGATTGTCTGGATTGGTGGCTACGCTCTGATGTATCACGATCTCACCAAGGAGCGGAAAGCCAGGAAGGCTGCTGCCGAGGCACAGGCCGAGTAAGCGAAAGGCAGTCCGGACCGGCGTGGACAACGCTCTGCGCAGCTGTTCCAGGCCGGCAGGTGTCAAGGCGCGCCTGTCGGCCTCCTTTTTAGGGGAAGCACCTTTAGATGGAGGTATCAAATGCTGGAGGATCTCAAGCTCAGAGTCATGAACGTCGCAAAGCAGGCACAGAGGGAGGGCATGTGCAAGCATAAGTCCGGGAACTTCTCCGCCCGTGATGAGGAGACCGGTCTCGTGGTCATCACGCCGACGAGCGTTGACCGCGAGGACCTTGTCGTTCCCGATATGGTCGTCATGGATCTCGATGCCAACGTCGTCGAGAACCAGACGGGACTTCGTCCGACTTCGGAATCTCTGATGCACCTCAAGATCTACCAGACCCGTCCGGACGTAAGGGCAATCGCCCACACCCACTCCCAGTTTGCGACAACCTTCGCCGTCCTCGAAAAGCCCATCCCTGCGGTCGTCTACGAGATCGCAAACCTGAACTGCTCCAAGGCTCGCATCCCGGTCGCTCCCTATGGCCGTCCCGGCACCCCCGCTCTTGCGGACTCCGTTGTCGACTCTGTCAAGGAAGCTGACGTCCTCCTTCTCCAGGGGCATGGATCCGTTGCCGTTGACGAGGACAACATCGACGAGGCCTATCTCAAGGTCTGCTACATCGAGGAGCTTGCCGAGCTCTACTACCACGCCCTTACTGCAAATGGCGGCCAGGAGCCCAAGTCCTTCCCCGTCGAGGAGCTTCAGAAGTGGGAGTACCCGAAGGAGATCAAGTTCCCCAATGCGTAATCGTCTTCATGATCATGGCTCACCCCCTTGGGGGGGTGAGCCCTCTGACAACATGATTGGATGACGGATACACATGGACGGCCAAGAAGAATGAAGCTGTGAGATGAGTAAGAAGAATCCAAGGAAGAAGTCGGCAGAGGGCAACGCCCCGAATCAGACCAACCGCAAGGGCTTTTCGCTCCCTAAGGTCTCTGAGCGCAGGCATCCGGAGCCGGTGTCCGCGGGATCACGTGTTGCATCACTTGTTGAGCTCGCGGCCGTCTGCGCCGTCTGGGTTCTGGCGGCCCGCGTTCTCTTCGTGGGAGGGACTCTGCTCACGACAGCTCTTGTTGCCGTCCTGTATTTTGTGGGGGCACTCTCCATGTATGTGGTCCGCGCAGCGCTTGAGGCCAAACGGCGCTACGGCAGGACCGACAAGGACGCGCTGCTCTATTACAACCAGATGATCAAGGGAGACCAGAAGTGGTCCCTCTACATAGGAATGTCGTTCTTCGCGGTGTTCGTTGTCATGCGCTGGCTCTTCCCGAGCCCGAACTTTGACATGGTTGGTATTGATATCGCGACGGCTTTCTATCTCGGATATATCTGGACGGCCAAGTACAAGGGAGAGGAGCACCTGCCCTTCCAGTACATGGAGACCGTCTACCTCTTCCTGACCGTGATTACCAACTACATCGTTTATTTCCTTGGCTGAGAGGACTGCAAGCATGAAGAAGATCATCAACAGTTCCGAGAGCTACGTGGACGAGATGCTCTCTGGCATCTACGCCGCACATCCGGATCAGGTAAAGTATGCGGCCAATGACCTGCGCTGCTACTGCGCCGCCAAGAAGAAGGAGGGCAAGGTCGCCATCATCACTGGTGGAGGTACGGGTCACCTGCCTCTCTTCCTTGGCTATGTTGGCGAGGGGCTGCTTGATGGCTGTGGTGTGGGCGGTGTGTTCCAGTCTCCCTCGGCCGAGCAGATTTATAACATCGCTACTGAGGTTGAGGCTGGTGCCGGCGTCCTCTTCCTGTACGGCAATTACACTGGTGACATCATGAACTTCGATATGGCTGCCGAGATGCTCGAGATGGACGATATCGAGGCCAGGTCCATAGTGGGCGCTGATGACATCCTCTCGAACAAGGATCCCGAGTCTCGCCGTGGTGTCGCTGGAATCTTCTTCATGTACAAGGCGGCTGGCGCCAGGGCCGACCAGATGGGCACCTTGGGCGAGGTCCTTGCTGCAGCCAAGAAGGCTGGCGATAACGTCCGCACCGTTGGCTTTGCGCTCACTCCCTGCATCGTCCCCGAGGTCGGTCGTGCCAACTTCGAGCTTGCCGAGGACGAGATGGCATTCGGTATGGGCATCCATGGTGAGCCCGGTGTCTGGAACGGCCCCGTCAAGACCGCAGATGAGCTTGCCGAGGAGTCTGTGGACGAGATTCTGACCGACATGCCTCTCACTGACGGTGATGAGGTCGCGCTGCTCGTCAATGGCCTTGGAGCCACCTCAGTCGAGGAGCTCTACATCCTCAACAACTCGGTTCGCAAGCAGCTCGAGACTAAGGGCATCAGTGTCTATCGCTCCTGGACCGGAGAGTACGCCACCTCCATGGAGATGATGGGTGCCTCCATCTCCATCTGCAAGGTCGACGATGAGCTCAAAGGTTACTTTGACTATCCCATCGATACCCCCTTCCTGTGCCAGAAGTAGTCTTTGTGCGCTCGCAAAGGGGTTGGTGGGCACCGAGCTTGGAGGGCTTGAGTGATGGATAAGCTTACGATTGAAAACATTCCGCAGATGTTTGACTATGTCGGCATCCTCTTTGCCGAGAAGAGAGACGAGCTTTGCGCGATGGATGCTGTCATGGGTGACGGTGACCTCGGTCTCACGATGAGCAAGGGCTATGGTGCTCTTCCTGCCTTCCTGCGTGACCTTACGGGAGAGGGTGACATCGGCAAGATGATGCTCAAGGGTGCCATGAAGATGCAGAACACCGTACCCTCTACCATGGGAACTCTGATGTCTTCGGGCATCATGGAGGCTAGCAAGGCATTCAGGGGCAAGACCGAGCTTGTCCCTGCTGACATGGTCACGTACGTAACCCAGTTTGCCATCGGCATCAGGAAGCGTGGCAAATGCGAGCTTGGCGACCGCACCATCCTAGATTCCGTCGATGCGGGGGCGAAGCGGGCAGCTGCCTTGGTTGAGTCCGATGCTTCGGCCAGTTTCCTGGACGTTTTGACCGCCGCCGTCGAAGGTGCCGAAGAGGGCTGTGAGGCCACTAAGGGTATGCTCCCGAAGTTCGGCAAGGCGGCCGTCCATTCAGCCAAGGCCAAGGGTATCGTCGACCAGGGTGCCCTTGCAGGCAAGTACATGCTTGAGGGCCTGAAGAACTACTTCGCCGACCAACAGTAGCGTACCAACCCTAGCGGCGTAGGTGGGATAGCGTCTCCCTGCGCCGTTCTACCGCTTCTCAGCCAGTCGAAAGGAGACTCGCATGCTCTACAACGATCCCAAGACTTTCCGCGAGGACATGCTCAGGGGTTATGTCGCTGCGTATCCTGACTATGTCGTCGAGGTCCCCGGTGGTGTCGCCCGTGCGACCAAGATGCCCGAAGGCAAGATCGCCGTCATCAACGGTGGTGGTTCCGGCCATTATCCCGCGTTCTGCGGCATCGTGGGCGATGGCTTCATGGACGGGACCGTGGTGGGCAACGTGTTCACCTCTCCTTCCACCGAGGACGTCCTGGGGGTCGCTCGCTCCGTCGACAACGGTAGGGGCATCTTCATCGTCGGCGGTAACTATGCGGGCGACAAGATGAACTTCAACATGGCCCGCGACCGCCTTGTTGGGGAGGGCGTCGATTGCCGCTCCTTCTACATCACCGATGACGTCGCGGCCGCCAAGGCCGAAGAGAAGGAGAAGCGTCGCGGCAACGTGGGCACCTTCATGGTCTTCAAGGCCGCCGGTGCCGCTGCGGCAGCCGGCGTCTCGTTCGACGACCTCGTCCGCATCACCGAGAAGGCCAACGAGCGCACGCGCACCATGTCCATGGGCTTCCGTGGCTGCACGCTGCCTGGCGAGGCGGCACCGCTGTTCCACGTTCCCGAGGGCAAGATGGAGATCGGCCAGGGCATCCACGGGGAGCCTGGCGTAGGCGAGGATGACCTGAGGCCTGCCGCCGAGGTTGCCCGGATCCTGGTCGACCGCGTCCTGGCCGAGGCGCCTGCCGACGACTCGAAGCGCATCGCCGTCATCCTGGATGGCCTGGGCTCCACCAAGTACGAGGAGCTCTTCGTGGTCTGGGGTACCGTGCGCGGGCTCCTCGAGGACAGGGGCTACACGCTGGTCGAGCCGCTGGTGGGCGAGTACGTGACGTCCCTCGACATGGAAGGTATCGCCCTTGCCGTCGAGTTTCTGGACGATGAGCTCGAGACCTTTTGGAGCGCTCCCTGTGACACCGCCTCGTTCCGCAAGGGCGCAAGCTCCATGGCCGCTGGCGAGCGCAAGGTCTATGCCGAGTCTGTCGAGGCTGCCGAGACCTTCGAGGAGGGCTCCGAGGCCTCGAACGCCGCAGCGGACGGCATCGTCGACGCGTTCGCGCGCATGCAGGCCGCCATTGTCGATGCCGAGGACGACCTTGCCAGGATCGATGGCGTCGCCGGTGACGGCGACCACGGCCGTGGCATGGTGAAGGGCTCCACCTTCGCCGCCGACGCCGCCAAGGCCGCGCGCGAAAGGGGCGCTGCCGCAGGCTCCGTGCTCAAGGAGGCTGGCAGGGCCTGGGCAGCCAAGGCCGGTGGCACCTCTGGCGTCCTGTGGGGCTCTGCCCTCGAGGCTGCCGGCGAGGTCGTGGGTGACCAGGCCGAGTCCTACGACGCAAGTCTGGCCGCAAAGGCCGTCAAGGCCGCCTACGAGAGGATGCTCTCCCTAGGTGGTGCCCATCGTGGCGACAAGACCATGCTCGATGTGTTGATTCCGTTTGGCGAGGAGCTTGAGGCGCAGGCCGCCGAGGGCAGGTCCCTCAGGGACGCCTGGTCTGTGGCCGCCGAGGTTGCGCAGAAATCGGCTGAGGAGACCGCGAACCTGGTCCCGAAGGTCGGCCGCGCCCGTCCCGCAGCCGAGCGGAGCCTGGGCACGCCCGACGCAGGCGCCGTCTCCATGGCCCTCTGCATAAGGGCCGCCTTGGGCCCAGGCCGTCCTGCCTGACAATGCGCGCGCGACGAGGATCGCGTGCACGCGTTTCGAAATCGTGTGCACGCCGGGCCCGGCCGATCGGATCTGTGTGCACGCCGGGCCCGTTCGATCGGGTCTGTGCGCACGCCGGGCCCGGCCGACGGCGGGCCGAGGGGGGCGTTGGACCCGGATGGCATCACACGATAGGCTATGATTCACATACGGCTGTTGTCTAAGCCAGGGCGGCTTCTCCTTCTTGGTACTGCGCCTAGGGTATGTCTGGTGGCTGAGAGACGCGGGGGTGGTTGAGTGCAAAGCAACAGCACGACACCGCTGCATGTCCAGGCCTGTAATTATATCCGTGAAAAAATATATAACCACGAGTGGGAAGTGGGAAAGAAGATCCCTACTGAATTCGAATTGTGCGAGCAGTTGGGAATGAGCAGGGGGTCCATCAAGAAAGGCATCAAGACGCTCGTTGATGAGGGACTTCTCGTTCAATATCGTGGACGGGGGACGTTCGTTACGGAATCCAACCGCTTTTCGCATCCATCGGGGAGCACCCTGCTGTCCTTCGCCGAGTCGCTCAGAGCGCAGGGCATAGAGTTCACCACGGAGGTTCTTGGTAAGGAGCTTATTCCAGCGGATGACTTCCTGAGCAAGAAACTGGGTATTGCCATCGGCGAGCCGGTTTTCTATATGCGGCGAGTGCGCCTTGTTGAAGACGAGCCGGTAATGTATATCGAGAATCGCATCAATCGGACAGTCTGTCCGGGGATCGAAGAGATTGATTTTGAGACCGAGCCGTTGTTTCAGAGCCTAGAGAGATGCTCCAAGCACCGACTGGGCTTTTCGCGCGTGAAGTATGCCGCCAAGGTCGCAGGAGAGGAACGCGGCAGGGTCTTGAAGGTAAGCGAAGATGCGCCAATCCTGCATCTCGAGCAACATATATTCTATGATGACGATACGCCCACGGAGTGGGGAAACGTCTGGCTAAAGGCCAACAGGTATGTCGTGGGTACGGTGTTGCTAAGGACGTAGCCTGGGCTACCGTTTGAATCTTGACGTCGTGAGCGGTATGAATCTCCCTGCGAGTGGCACGGGAGGTTTTTTCACTGCGTGCAAAAGACCGTGTTTGTATAGACGGCCAGATACAAATCTGCTTGGCGCAAACAGGCATACAGTTATTTTAATAAGGTATTTATAGAGTTGGCAGGCCTGTGACGTGGGTCAGATCCTATCTAGAGGCCCTGCTTTGTACACAGATTACAAACTTGTCTGCATCTGTGCGCATTTGTATAAATACGCAGTAATCAGAGAACGACAGGACGACGTCAGGGCTTTTGTCGTGTATCCCAGCAGGTTCAAGAGAAGGAATCGGCCATGCCTCTCATCAATATGGGTGACCTTATCAAGATTGCAAAGAAGAACGACATCATGCTTCCGGCGTACAACACCACAGACGTCGAGATGACCCTTGGCATCATGGATGCGTTCGACAGAGCGGGAATGCCCGGCATCATCCAGATTGCCCCGACAAACGTGAAGGTTACCGGATATGACTTCATTGCCGAGACAACACGCATGGCAGCCGAGAACTACGTCACTCCGTTTGCGCTCCACCTTGATCACGGCAAGGCGTTGGAGGATGTAAGACAGGCAGTCCTTGCGGGGTTCACGTCCGTGATGATTGACGGGGCGGCACTTCCCTTCGAGGAGAACATCCGGCTCTCTCGCGAGGCCGTCGATTTTGCCCATTGCTATGGCGTGTCGGTTGAGGCAGAGCTTGGTGCGATTAGGGGTAAAGAGGACGATCACGTCTCTGAGGCGGACAGTCACACCGATCCGTCCCAGGTGGCAGAGTTCTGCGAGCGGACGGGCTGCGACACGCTTGCCGTGTCTATCGGCAATGTCCATGGCCTTGAAGAGAGGCCCAAGATCGACCTGAGCCACCTTGCGAAGATTGCCGAGGTCGCGCCTGTGCCTCTTGTGCTGCATGGGGGCTCGGGCATTCCCGATGAGACGATTCGTGCGATGAGGCGGTACGGGATGATCAAGGTTAACATTGCCAGCGATCTGAGGCGGGCGTTCATTCGCGCGATTGCATTGCGATACGAAACAAATCACAACGAGGCAAATCTCGCCTCCGTCCTTCTCGATGCGCGCCATGCCGTTACAGAAGTGGCATATCAAAAGACGATGGCAATGAACGCGTCCGAGATGCCTGTCGTCTAGTCTCCGATGCGTGAGCAGTCCTCTGGTCTGCTGAATGTTGGACTGGGTGGGGAGAAGGGAAGGATTGGTCATGACGAAGAAGAGGGTTCTGTTTGTGTGTGCGACTGGCATCGCAACGTCCACAGTGGTTGAGGAAAAGGTCATCGAGTACTGCAAGGACCAAGGCATCGAGTTCGACTATGACCAGCGAAATGTTGCGAGCGTCCCGAACATCGCCGATGACTTCGATTTGATTGTCGCCACTACGAACATTCCGTACAAGCTCGACGTCCCCGTCATGAGCGGCCTTCCCATCCTCACGGGGTGGGGGTCGCAGGAGGTCCTCGACCAGATCGCGGACGCGCTGAGGTGAGATGCGCTGAGGTGATAACGGAGCTCGCTTGGCTAGAAGAGAAGGGAACGAACGCAGATGGATGGGCTGACACAGACGCTGTACGACATAGTGCAGTACATTTTGGGCTTTGGCGCGACGGTCATGCTTCCGCTGGTCATCTTTGTCCTGGCCCTTGTTTTCCGCATCAAGCCTGCCAAGGCATTCAGGTCGGCACTGGTCGTCGGGATCGGTTTCGTTGGCGTCTTCGCAATTTTCAGTCTGATGGGCGAGCAGATCGGTCCGGCCGCGCAGGCAATCGTGGAGCGAACTGGGCTGAGCCTTCCGGCAGTAGACCTTGGATGGGCACCGCTTTCGGCAATCACGTGGGGGTCACCTATCGCGCCCTTTGCCATCGTCCTGACGTTGCTTATCAATCTTGTCATGCTGGCGGTAAAGTGGACGAAGACCATTGACATTGATATCTGGAATTACTGGCACTTTGCCTTTGCCGGTTGCCTTGTCTATGTCGCTACGGGCAATTTTGCGCTCGGCCTCCTCGGGTCTGCGATCGCTGCGGTCATCATTATCAAGATTGCCGACTGGTGTGCGCCGCTTGTCCAGAAATATTGCAACCTTCCTGGCATCTCCCTGCCGACTCTGTCCAGTGCCGTGTTCTTTCCTATTGGACTGCTGGGAAACTGGATCCTCGACAAGGTCCCCGGCATCAACAAGCTGCATGCCGACCCAGAGACGATCCAGAAGCGCTTCGGTATTTTTGGTGAGCCGATGATGGTTGGCTTCATGCTCGGCATGCTCCTTGGGTTGCTCGCCGGCTATGACTTCAAGGGTGTTCTTGCGCTCGCCATTAATCTTGGTGCGGTCATGTACATCCTCCCGCGCATGGTCCGCATACTCATGGATGGCCTTATCCCTATCTCGGATGGCGTGAAGGACTTCATGGCGAGGCGTTTCCCTGACCGCGCGGACTTCTATATCGGTCTGGACATTGCCGTGGCCATTGGCAACCCCGCGATCATATCGACGGGCCTCCTCCTGACCCCCATCGCCATCCTCCTTGCCTTCCTCGTTCCCGGTAATCAGACGCTTCCGGTCGCTGACCTGTCGAACATGGCCGTCTTCTGCTCAATGATTGTCGTTGCGTGCAATCAGAACATAGTGCGTGCAGTCATCATTGCCATTCCCTGCCTGATCGGCGATCTTCTCGTATGCTCTGCCGCCGCGCCTCTCATCACCCAGCTGGCCACAAGCGTCGGATATGACACCTCTGCGAGTGGTAGCCTCGTCACAGCCTTCCTTGATGGTGGCAACCCGTTTAGATACCTCATCTACCAGGTCTTCTCTGGAAACATCGTTGCGGCCGTCGTGGCGGTCATCGTCGCCGTGCTCGTAGCCTTCACCTGGAGGGTGACTCACAGGCAGGCGTATATGGAGGGCTAGCCCAATCTGGTCCTGCCGGGCGCCGCATATGATGCGACGCCCGATTTTTATGAGTCATCAGTTCTGAAAACGAGGTGAGACGGCCATGCCCTATGCGATTGGTATCGATGTCGGCACCACCAATAGCAAGGTCGTTTTATGTGATCTCTCGTCATGCGTGGTCATGGATACCGAGAAGTTCGAGAGCCCTCGCACCGTCGAGGGCGAGCACGTTGATTACGACATCAATGTGCTGATGGAGAGGATCGTGGGGTCACTGCGCCATTGCACGAAACGATTGGGTGCCAGCTCCCGCGATGTCAGATTCGTATCGATAGCAAGTGTCGGCGAATCTGGGGTCCTCGTTCACAGAGACGGGAGCTTCGACGGCCGTTCGATATTTTGGTATGACCGTCGTGGAGAGACATACTCCAACGCAGTATGCCGCGAAGGCTATGCACGCCGCATGTATGGGATAACTGGCCTGCCGGTACATCCCAACTCAGCTCTGTTCAAGATCCTCTGGCTTCGCGACAACGGCGCGGACATCGGCGATGCCGTCTGGCTTCCCTTGGCGGACTTTGTAGCCTGGTACCTGTGTGGAGAGCAGGGCCAGGATCAGACACTGGCCTCGAGAACTGCGGTGCTGGACATGAAGAGTGCGACTGTATCCGACGAGATACTCGATAGGTTCTCGCTACCCCATACCTTTTTCCCTGCAGTGAAAAGGAGTGGCGTGTCTCGGGGTACCGTTCTTGCGGATATATCCAAGGTGACCGGACTCCCAACGGCATGTGAGGTATGCGTTGCTGGTCACGACCATATGGTTGGGTCGATGGCATGTGGCGTGATGAGCGAAGGCAGTATCTTGAACTCGACGGGTACCTCTGAGGGGATCCTCTCCCTAGGTAAGGAACCGAAGCTTGGTGACGAGGCGTTTGATCGCAACCTGAGTAACGGGAGGTACGTCCTCGACGGGGCTTACTCGTTTTACACTTCGGTCCCGGCTGCCGGCTTCTCCTTTCAATGGGGGCTTTCTGTTCTTGGCATGAATCCTGACGATTTTTTTGGTCGAGGCCAATTTGATTTGTACGACAGGTATGTTAAATGCCGACCTGTCGACAACCGGCCTATCGATAGCGACGTGCTCTTTGTCCCTCACCTGAGAGGCAGTGGCCCCCCACATAGGAATCCAAAGTCCCGTGGCGTTTTTTATGGGCTGAGCGAGACGACGAAGAGAGATGATCTGGTCTACTCGCTGCATCTTGGCGTCTGCATGGAGTTCAACCGACTTTTCCGGTGCATGTCGGACGAGAGCATAAGGGCTGCATCGAACATCAAGGTTATCGGGCCTGCGGTAAAGAATCCGCTGTGGATGCAGATGAAGGCGGATGTGCTAGGGGTTCCTGTCATCGGTTGTGATGTGCAGGAGGCGGTTGCCTTGGGTGCGGTTCTCGTGGCCGCTCGCCAGCGTGGGCTTTCCTGCGAGCTTTCGTTCGACAGCTCCCTGTATGAACCTGACTCCCATCGTCATGAGCGACTTCAGGATGTGTATGAGAATCGCTACGTCCCACTGTGTGATTCCATACGGGCATTTGAGGACCGACTGTAACGTCTGCGCACGAACATGCCGTCTGCTGGTGATTGGAAGGGACTCCCGCCCTCCGGGACCCTGGTCGTGATCGGTGCGGCGCGCGACGTCTTGGGGGTTGCCCTACAGATGCATGCTTTTGCAAACGCATGTTTTGTTGCGCGTGCACGCGTTTTGAAATCGTGTGCACGCAGGCGAGAAAAGCCCAGTTCGGAGACGGGCCCGTGCACGCGTTTCGAAATCGTGTGCACGCCGGGCCCGTTCGATCGGGTCTGTGCGCACGCCGGGCCCAGCCGACGACGGGCCGAGGGGAGCGTTGGGCCATCCGGCCCACCTCGGACCATCCGGCCTACCTCGCATTGACCTCCACGGGAGTCGAGTACTCGATGGCGGGGGTTCCGTTGTCGACATCGATGACGGTGTAGCCGCAGTTGGCCTGCTTGACGCTCCAGAAGTCCTTGAGAGGTATGTCAAACAGACATCCCATGATGGCGCAGTTGACCCCGCCGTGTCCCGCCACCAGGATGCCGTCGTGTCGTTCCGCCTCCGGCAGGAGCACCTCGTCTATGAAGCTGCGTGCGCGGGCGTAGACGTCCTCGAAGGTCTCCCCGCCAATGGGCGCGCGGTAGCGTTCGGGGCGGCACTCGTAGTTATATGCCTGTGAGGTGAGCCGAAACCAGGGTGTCCGGCGATAGCTGGTGCTTTCGAGGAGGCCGTAGCCATGCTCGATCAGGCGCTCGTCCTTGATTATGGGTATGTTGCGGTCTTCGAGGGCGAGCTGTGCCGTCTTGAGCGAACGTCCCAGGGGACTGGCGTAGCAGACGTCAAGTGGAAATGGAGAGATCTGCCTTGCAAGGCCCCTTGCCTGTCGGACTCCCACGTCGTTGAGGGGAATGTTGACCTGACCCTGCATCATCTTCCTGGCGTTCCAGTAGGTGAGCCCATGGCGAATGAGTATGACCTTGCATCCCATAAGTCCTCCGTGGCGACGTTTCCCGTCCCAATTCTACTCATCATCGCACTTGCGATTGCGTGTCTGGGGCACAAGGTCAAGTATGAGGCCGACACTCGTGGAGCAGCGGAAGGCCCGCCATCATCCAGATGCTGGCGCGATGCGCGTATCGCGCCAGCCATCCAACGCGCCCCATGCGATCCTCGTTACGGGCCTAGTACAGAGGGAGGCTGCCTGTGATGGGGTCGATCTTGCTGGCGGGCAGCGGCTCGAAGGCGAGGCAGGTGTAGGTGGTCTCCCCGTGGAACTCCGTGAGGCCTGCGTCACGTACGAGCGCGACGGCAAATCCCTGCTCACGGCCCTGGTGGGCCACGTCGAGCAGGGCGTCCTCGCCATCCACGTAGACGCAGACCTTGGCGACGCCCGCGTCAAACCAATCCGAGAGGGGCGTGGGCTCCGTCCCTTCGTCGTCCAGGTAGACCCAGGACTGGTCGTCGGTGACGCGGACCTGGCCCAACCGCCCCTCCCGTGCCAGTGCCATGAGGGTTGCCTCGACGCAGGCGTGCCCGGACTGCGCGGCAATCTTGCCCTTGCGCATTTTGAGGTCGCGTCGCATCACGATCATCTGCTTCGACTTGTAGGAAGAGACTGTCATCAAAGGCTCCTACCACCGGGGCATCTTGCCGCCTTGCCGTCGCTGCCGTGGTCTAACCCTCGACCTCGAGGAGCTCGATCTCGAAGTTGAGGGCCTTCCCGGCCATCTCGTGGTTCATGTCAAGGTAGAGTGCCTCGGGCGTCACGCGACGGACGGTGGCGGGGATGGGGGCGCCCTGCGGTGACCTAAGGAAGAGCTTCTCACCCACGGAGATGCCACGCATGTGTTCGGGCACCTGCGTCATGGGGAACTCCCGGACCAGCTCGTCGTGGTGCTCTCCGTAGGCCTCTGCGGGCTCGAGGTGCACGGTGAGCGTCTGTCCTACCTCCATACCGCGGACCGCCTGGTCAAAGCCGGGAATCATCTGGCCGGCCATGCAGGTGAACGCCAGCGGCTCGCCTCGGTCGCGGCTGCTGTCGAATTTGGTGCCGTCGTCCAAGGTGCCAACGTAGTGGACCTTGACCCTCTTGCCTTCGTTGCTCACGGGTGTGACTCCTGTCATGTAGTCGTGGGGTGGTTCCGTCGTGCCGTCGGCCGCTGTCATACCGCCGGCCGTCTCCCTGCCAACGGTCGTGCCATCGGCTGCCGTGCGAGACTGACTGTACCCAAAACCTGCGGAGCCGTCCATGACAGCACCATCTGTCCGTCATATGATGGAAGACCATCGGTATGGCATGTGGTGGCGCGAAGGAGGCGGCGTGGCGGACAAGAGCAGCTTCGTGGGCGTCTTCGACTCGGGCGTGGGCGGCATCAGCGTGCTACGCCACCTGGTGGATGAGCTGCCGCATGAGGACTTCTGCTACTTTGGTGACTCGGCCAACAACCCCTATGGCGGCAAGACGCCCGACGAGATCCTCTCCCTCTCGCGCGGCATCGTGGACGACATGGCGGCTCGTGGCGCCAAGGCGGTGGTGATCGCCTGCAACACCGCGACGAGCGTCGCTGCCGCGCGGCTGCGCCTCGAGTATCCCGACCTGCCGATCGTCGGCGTGGAGCCAGCCATCAGGCCAGCCACCCGGGCGCCCAGGCACGAACGCATCCTGGTCATGGCGACGCAGGTCACGCTTGCGCTCGACAAGTACCACAGGCTGGCCGAGGAGTGCGGCTCCAGCTCGCAGATCCTGGGCGAGCCCTGTGTGGGCCTGGCCCACCGCATCGAGCAGGGCAACCTCGATGCCCCCGATCTGCACGGACTCATCGAGACCCTTGTGGGCCGCTATCGGGGCACCGTCGACTCCGTGGTGCTGGGCTGCACGCATTACCCCTTCGTCCGCGCGCAGATTCGCGACGTCGTGGGCGACGTGCCCCTCTTCGATGGCGGCACCGGTGCGGCGAGAAGGCTCCGCTCGCTTCTCGCCGAGCGCGACCTTCTCGCCGAAGGCGATGCCCCGGGCAGCGTCGCCTTTGCCTCCAGCCTCAGGGGCCCGGGCCAGCTTGACCTCTACGAACGCTTCTTCAGGCTCGAGGTCTAAGCGCCCCTCCAGGTTCGGGACCTAGGCAGGTCCAGGTGCCCCCTCGAGGGGTGCCCCCTCGAGTTGTGCCCCTTAGACGGTGTCCCTCGGACGCGAGGCCCAGGCGGGCCTAGGCGCGCTCCTTGCCCCAGAAGAACGTGGCAACCGTGCCGGGACCGGTGTGGCAGCCGATGGTGGCACCGATGTCGAAGTGCTGCACCGGGCCATCCATCTGGGGAAACTCCCCCTCGATCATGCGGGCGACGTCCTGCGCGTCTCCCAGGCAGGCGGAGTTGCTGATGAACACCTTGCCACCGTAGCCATCGCCGCCCTGGGCCAGCTCGCGCATGAGCTCCAGGACGCGTCGTTCGGCCCTGCGCTTGGTACGGACCTTCTCGCGTACGGCCAACGAGCCATCGGGCTCCACGTCCATGACCGGACAGATCTTGAGCATGTTGCCGAAGAAGCCCGCGGTCTTCGAGATGCGACCGCCACGGATGAAGAAGGTCAAGTCAGACGAGAAGAACCAGTGCTGCACCTCTCGCCTGTGAGCCTCCGCCCAGGCGGCCAGCCCGTCGAGGTCCATGCCAGCGCGCCTGAGCTCGGACAGCTTGTCCATGAGCAGGCCGTAGCCGGACGAGGCGGCCAGGGAGTCCACCACCACGACGCGACGGTCGGGGAACTCGGAGGCGATCTCGTCTCGTGCGGTGCAAGCCGAGTTGTAGGTGCCCGAGATGCCCGAGGACAGGGTGACGTGGAGCACGTCCTGGCCGGAGGCGAGCATCGGGCGCCAGAATGCCATGTAGTCTCCCACGGACACCTGTGAGGTCTTGGTCTGCGCCCCTGCCTCCATGCGTGCGAACAGGTCGGTGGGGGAGTGGGTCAGACCGAAGTCATCCTTGCACTGTTCGCCATCAAGCTCGTAGTTGAAGAATACGTAGCGGATGTCACGCTCCTTGAGGAAGTCCTCGGTCACGTCTGCCGTCGAGCAGCAACAGAGAGTGTAGTTGGGCATCGGGGGTCTCCAAATCGTAGTGGGCGCGTCTGAGCAAATTGTAGCCGGAGTGGTGGGACATAGCGGTAGAAGAATACATCCTTATGCGAGAGGTTGTGGGTAGGCAAGCCTGCTTTACCATATGCATCGGTAGGTTCCTGGCAGTAGGATGCACCCTTCTACATTCCACATGGGCTGCCTCGGTCCCGGGGAACGTGCCTTCGGACGCATGGACTCTCCCGGGCCGCTGATGGTTCGGCAGAGGGCAGCCCAAGAGCGCATAAGTCGTTCGCTCCTTTGACGCGCTGAGGGATAATGGGAGTGCTCGCAGGGGCCTAGCCCCAAGGGCTTGCCAGCAAATCACGGGATAGAGGGGGAAGACGATGGGATTCTTCGACAGGTTCAAGCGTCCTGCCAAGCCGGAGGCTCTGGGAGTCACGCCATCCGAGGGGGTGGTCCTTGCGCCGGTCAGCGGCGAGGAGATTCGTCTCGAGGACTCGTCCGACCCGGTGTTCAGCTGTCTCGCGCTGGGAAAGGGCTGCGCCATCAAACCGGGCGCGTCTGTCGTGTACGCCCCGGTGTCCGGCACCCTCACTGCTGCGGGCGCCCCGAACTTCCATGCCATCGGCATCACGTCGGACGACGGCGTGGAGGTTCTCATCCATGTGGGTGTGGACACGGTGGAGATGCACGGCGAGGGCTTCGAGGTGTTTGTCGAGAAAGACGCACACGTGCGCGCCGGCGAGCCCCTGCTGCGCTTCTCGGCCGAGAAGATCCGTGCCGCCGGCCACGATGACGCGGTGCTCATGGCCATCACCAACACGGACGACTATTCCTCCGTCGAGCCCGCGGAGCTCGGGGAGGTCTCCGCAGGCTCTCCCGCACTCATCGTGAGAAGGTAGGCGCCTCGCCTCCATCGCCTGTTGGGAGGGCGGGCCGCCGTCGTGCGCGGGCGCCGTCGCGCATGGTTGCTACCGTGCGCGACGGCCTGCCCTTTGTGTCGAGCTCCCATCGGCTGCCTCGCCTGCCGCCCCCAACGAAAGGCCCGCCGTCCCACTGGGGCGGCGGGCCAGCTGTCTCTGATGGGCAGAATGGATGGTGCCTCGCTAGGCGATGGCCTCCTCGACGGCCACGGCGCAGGCCACGGTGCAGCCGACCATGGGGTTGTTGCCCATGCCGATGAGGCCCATCATGTCCACGTGCGCGGGGACGGAGGATGAGCCGGCGAACTGGGCGCTTGAGTGCATGCGGCCCATGGTGTCGGTCATGCCGTAGGAGGCGGGACCGGCGCCCATGTTGTCCGGGTGCAGGGTGCGGCCGGTACCGCCGCCGGACGCGACCGAGAAGTACTTCTTGCCCGCCAGCGTGCGCTCCTTGAAGTAGGTGCCCGCGACGGGGTGCTGGAAGCGCGTGGGGTTGGTGGAGTTGCCGGTGATGGAGATGTCCACGTTCTCGTGCCACATGATGGCGACGCCCTCACGGACGTCATCGGCTCCGTAGCAGTTGACGGCGGCGCGGGGGCCATCGGAGTAGGGGATGGTCTCGACGACGGTGAGCTCGCCGGTGTAGTAGTCGAACTTGGTCTTGACGTAGGTGAAGCCGTTGATGCGGGCGATGATCTGGGCGGCGTCCTTGCCCAGGCCGTTGAGGATGACGCGCAGCGGCTTCTTGCGGGCCTTGTTGGCGTTGTTGGCTATGCCGATGGCGCCCTCGGCGGCCGCGAAGGACTCGTGGCCGGCCAGGAAGGCAAAGCACTCGGTGTCCTCGCCCAGGAGCATGGCGCCCAGGTTGCCGTGGCCCAGGCCGACCTTGCGGTCCTCGGCGACGGAGCCGGGGACGCAGAAGGCCTGCAGGCCCTCGCCGATGGCCGCCGCTGCCTCGGAGGCGTTGGTGACCTCGCCCCTCTCGGCCTTCCTCAGGGCGATGGCGCAGCCGAGCGTGTAGGCCCAGGCGGCGTTCTCGAACGCGATGGACTGGACGCCCTTGGTGATGTCATAGGGGTTGAAGCCCCTGTCGGTGCAGAGCTTGAGGGCTTCCTCGAGATCGGCGATGCCGTACTCAGCAAGCGCCTTGTTGATCTTGTCGATGCGACGCTCGTAGCCTTCGAACGTAACTGCCATGTAAGCTCAGCTCCCTTCTCTACTCTTCGCGGGGATCGATGACCTTGGCGGGGTTGTCCCACTGGCCGTAGCGCCCCATGGCGTCGTCGACGGCCTGCTTGGGGTCGGTGCCGGCCTTGAGGGCATCGGTGAACTTGCCGAGGTTGAGGAACTCGAAGCCGATGATCTCGTCCTTGTCGTTGAGGGCGAGGTGCGTGACGTAGCCCTGAGCGAGCTCAAGGTAGCGCGCACCCTTCTCCTTGGTCCCGTAGGTGGTGCCGACCATGGAGCGCAGGCCCTTGCCCAGGTCGTCGAGGCCGGCGCCCACCGGCAGGCCGTCCTCGGAGAAGGCGGTCTGGGTACGTCCGTAGACGATCTGCAGGAAGAGCTCGCGCATGGCGACGTTTATGGCATCGCAGACGAGGTCGGTGTTGAGGGCCTCGAGGATGGTCTTGCCGGGCAGGATCTCGGCGGCCATGGCGGCGGAGTGGGTCATGCCCGAGCAGCCGATGGTCTCGATGAGGGCCTCCTCGATGACCCCCTCCTTGACGTTCAGGCTGAGCTTGCAGGCACCCTGCTGGGGAGCGCACCAGCCTACGCCGTGCGTGTAACCGGAGATGTCAGAGATCTCCTTCGCCTGTACCCATTTGCCCTCCTCGGGGATGGGCGCAGGGCCGTGGTATGCGCCCTTGGCAACGGGGCACATCTTCTCCACTTCTGCGGAATACTGCATGATTCTCCTCTCCACCACATAGAGCGCCTAGGTCCCTTTCCTGGGCGCCTTTGTCTGGCGACGCCGGCCCTAGGGCCGACCAGTCCTAGTTTATACTTACTTGTCATGAGACTTCCCGAGAACATCCCTGCCAGGGCCTTTGAGCTGGCCATTATGTTTACCGTGGTTATCTGGGGCGCGACGTGATCTCCGAGGCGGCGCTGCGCCGCTCCTGCCGTCCCGCCGTCCTGGGCCGTGCCCAGACCATCGTCCAGCGTGGGGGCCACATCTGGCAGCGCGACTGCCGCCACGACGGTCCCGTCACGCACCTGTCCGCCAACGTGGACGGCTCCTCGGGCCATGACGTCAGCTATCACGCGACCATCTCCTTCGACGAGATTGCCGAGAGGGTCTGTGGCTTCAGCTGCACCTGCCCCGCCGCCGTACGCTTTCCCGGCCCGTGCAAGCACAGCGTCGCCCTGGCGCTGGACTACAACCGCGGCGCGCGCGGCTTCGCGGGCTACGACGCGCTCGTGCACGCCAGTACCTCGCCGGCCCTGAGCAACCTTTTGGACCGCAGCGCGCAGCCCGTGCGGACGCGCCTCTCGTCGGCACCCGAGGAACGCGCGGGCTCCGTGTCGCTCAAGCTCACGCTGGTACACGACCTCGAGCTCTTCGCGCGCTTCGACCTGAGGGGGTCGCGCGGGAGCTATGTCGTGCGCAGCATATCGGACCTGGTGTCCGACGTCGCCGAGGGCGCGTGGCACGAATATGGCAAGAGGCTCGCCTTCACGCATACGGTCGATGCCTTCGACGGGCCCTCCCGTGCCGTCGTGCGCTTCCTCACGCGCTGTGTCAGGAACCGCCGCTCCTTCGCATCGGAGCGGCTCTACGGACATGTCTACGGTACGCCGTCGCCCAGCCAGGTGAGCGTGGGACGCGAGATGAGGCTCTCGTCCCCCGAGGCGGACGAGCTCATCGGCCTCTACATGGGCCGCGAGATCGACCTCGACGACGTGCGGATGGGCTTCAGGGGTCCACTCCGGGTGGCCGAGGGCAACCCGAGCGTGAGCCTGTCCGTCGAGTCCGTGGGCGATGGCGCCTACGAGCTGGTGAGGGGCGGGGACGTTGCGTTCTTCTCGACCGACGAGGCCCTCTACGCCTGCCAGGGTGGCCGGCTGCTGCGCTGCGACGACCGGCTCGCGCGCGTGGCACCGTTTCTCACCGGCGTCTACTGCAGCCCCACGCCGCGGCTTCTGCTGTCCGAGAGGGACGCGCCGCGCTTTGCCGCGACGCTGCTCCCCGCCCTGGAGGAAGCCCTGCCCGTGAACGTCGCCCCCGCCGTCGAGCGCCTGCGGCCTGCCCCATGCCGACTGGAGTTCCGTCTGGACCGCACGCGCTCTGACGTGACCTGCGAGGCCGACGCCGTCTACGGGGAGGAGCGCCACGCCCTGCTCGGGCACACCCTGGGCGAGCAACTCGACCCCGCTCGCGACGCCAGCCGCGAGGCCGACGCCCGCCAGCTGGTGGGCCGTTACTTCGCCGTGGGCCGCACGGGCGTCGCCACGATCGCCGAGAAGGACTCCGACGCGCTGGCCCGCCTCCTCTTCGAGGGACTGGGGGAGCTTCGACGCATGGGCGAGGTGCTCTCGACCGACGCCTTCGACGCGCTGGTGGCCACCGCCGTCCCCCGTGTGCGCGTCGGCCTGTCCGTGCGCGCCAACCTCATCGACCTCAAGGTCTCTGCGGATGACCTGCCGCTCTCCGAGCTCCATGCGCTTCTGGGCAGCTACCGTGCCCATCGGCGCTTCCACCGCCTGCGCGATGGGTCCTTCGTCGACCTTGCGGGGGCGGACCTCTCCGAGGCGGCCCGCCTCGCCGACGAGCTGGGCCTGACGGCGCGCGAGCTCTCTCGCGGCGAGGTCCAGATCCCCTCGTACAAGGCCTTCCTCCTCGATGCGATCGCGAGCGACGAGGAGAAGGACGCCTCGTTTGTGGAGTACGTCGACAACTTCCGTTCGGTCGACCCCAGCTGCTACGAACCGCCCGCCTGCCTTGCGTCGGTCCTGCGTCCCTACCAGGTCAGTGGCTACCAGTGGCTGAGCGCCCTGGTCGACATGGGCTTCGGCGGCATCCTAGCGGACGAGATGGGGCTGGGAAAGTCCGTGCAGCTCATATCGCTGCTGCTGGCGCGGCGGGGCAGGGGTGCCACGCTGGTGGTGTGCCCGGCCTCGCTCGTCTACAACTGGGAGGCGGAGTTCGCCAAGTTCGCGCCCCAGCTGGACGTCGCAGTGGTTGCGGGTAGCGCCGACGAGCGGGCGCGCATCCGCGGCGAATGCGGCCACGAGGTGCTCATCACCTCCTATGACCTGTTGCGCCGCGACATCGAGGGCTATGCGCGGCTCGACTTCTGGTGCGAGGCCCTGGACGAGGCCCAGTACATCAAGAACCACGAGACCCTGGTCGCACGCGCGACCAAGGCCGTCCATGCGCGCCATCGCTTCGCGCTCACGGGCACCCCCATAGAGAACCGCCTGTCCGAGCTCTGGAGCATCTTCGACTACCTGATGCCGGGGCTCCTGGGGTCCTACGACCGCTTCCGCGAACGTTACGAGCAGCCTGTGTTGGACGGTGACGAGGAGGTGGGGGCATGCCTGCGTGCGGCCACCGGTCCGTTTGTGCTGCGTCGCCTGAAGCGCGACGTCCTGAACGACCTCCCCGAGAAGCTCGAGCAGGTTGTGTATGCCCGTCTCGCGGGCGAGCAGCGCAGGCTGTACCAGGCCCATGAGCAGGCGCTGCGCGTATCGCTCTCCAGGCAGACGGACGAGGCCTTCGGCAGGGGCAAGATCCAGGTCCTGGCCGAGCTCATGCGACTCCGCCAGCTGTGCTGCGATCCCCGCCTGCTCTATGACGACTACGAGGGGGGCTCCGCCAAGCTGGCCACGGTCATGGACCTGGTGGGCTCGGTGGTCGACTCGTCCCACAAGATGCTGCTCTTCTCGCAGTTCACCAGTTACCTGTCGCTGATTGCGAGTGAGCTGGACGCACGTGGCGTGCGCTACTACACGATCACGGGCGCGACCCCCAAGCACCGTCGCCTCGAGCTGGCGGACGCCTTCAACGCCGACGAGACGCCCGTGTTCCTCATCTCGCTCAAGGCCGGGGGCACCGGCCTGAACCTGGTGGGCGCCTCGGTCGTCGTGCATGCGGACCCCTGGTGGAACGCTGCGGCGCAGGACCAGGCCACCGACCGTGCCCACCGCATCGGCCAGACGCGCGACGTCTCCGTCTACAAGGTCATCGCGAAGGATACCATCGAGGACCGCATCCTCGCCCTGCAGGAGGTCAAGAGCGACCTGGCCGAGCAGGTCATCGGCGTAGGCGGCGGCGCGGGCCTGTCGGCGCTTCGCAAGGAGGACCTGATTGCGCTGCTGGGGGAGTAGGGGGTCTTGTCGGCGTGTCCCTCCCGTCCGCGGGTGCCTTCGGTCAAGTGCCCCTGCGGTGCGTCGCCGCCGTGCGGGCCCGTGGTTGCGACGGTGCGCCGCCGCCGTGCGGGCCCGTGGTGCGCCGCCGCCGTGCAGGTGATTACGTTCTTCGCCTTTGGGTAGAAGAAGGGCATCAGACAAGGTTCGGACAAGCCGCGCGGGCACATCGCCGTGCGGCTTGTCGTTTCGCTTACGGGGACGGGAGGCATGTCATGGTGTTCCAGACCAACGACAACGAGATTCTCTTTCTGGGCGACAATGGCGCGGTGAAGGGCCGAGTGTCGTTCCCCGATGTCGGCGAGGGTCTCGTCGACATCACCGAGACCTTTGTCGCGCCAACGGAGCGCGGCATGGGCCTGGCGGGACGTCTGATGGGCCGGGCGGCCACGCACATCAGGTCGCAGGGCAAGAAGGCGCGCCTTTCGTGCAGCTATGCCCAAGACTGGTTTGGGAAGCACCCCGAGTACGCGGACCTCGTCGTGGAGTAGGGGACCGTTCCGGAGGGGCTCTCGTGGCGCTTGCGAGAAACCGGGAAGGAGCCGAGGGAGGATTCGGGGGAGGGCGGCTACCGGCGTGGGCGGTCCTGTTTGTCGGAAGTGAGTACCTGGTCGCCGGAAGTGAGTACTTTTTGGGCTTTCCGTGGGGCCTCAGCGCCCGACTGGCGCGTCTCTCGATATATCCGCAGTTACACTCGTTGCCAGGATTATCGGAAGTGAGCACTGGTGCTCACTTCCGATACTCGGGTACTCACTTCTGGGAGCGGGGAGCGTGGCGTGCAGTTCGGCCTTGGCAGAATGCTCATTCCCGATGGCCGGGCTTCCGATACTCGGGCACTCACTTCCGATGATTGGCGCGGCTGGATGCGCGCCGGTGTCTGGTTCCCAGCATGATTGGGGTCATGCACCGAGCGGGCCGCGCATGCAATGCAACGCTAGTCGATGCCCACGCCGCCAGAAGTGCGGGTGTTTCTCGGTCGCAACCTTGCGAATAAGCGATATTCTCGTACCCGCACTTGTGCTGCGGCCTCTCCGTCACTCGCATTGGGCGTCCCGCGTCCGCTGCGAGTGCGTCTGCGCTTGCGCATCGTCTGCCCAAACTCACGATGAGTCATCAAGGAAGTGGCCATGGTCCTGCTCGGCGCCCTGCTCAACGGTCTTGAGGCATTTCTGGGGGGCGTCATAGGCCTGCTGTTCAAGAGCCATGTCTCCGATGATCTGGGCGACTTCCTGCTCAAGGGACAGGGCCTGTGCGTCGTGCTTGTGGGCGTGCAGGGCATGACGTCGGGCGGCAGCGTCGTCGTGGTGACGGCCGCAATGGCGCTTGGTTGCCTCGTAGGATACCTCATCGATTTTGATGGCCTGGTCAGACGCCTGGGCAACTGGGTGCAGCGGCGCCTGAGCACCACGTTTTCCGGCAGCGAGCGCCTGGGCAGCTTCTCGGAGGGCTTCGTCGCGGCGACGCTCTTCTGCTGCACGGGTGCCATGGCGATCGTGGGGTCGCTCCAGAGCGGCTTGCAGCTCGATCATGCCACGCTCGTCGCGAAGGGCCTCATCGACCTGGTGGTCTGCATTCCTCTTGCCGCAACCCTGGGCGTGGGCGTGCCCTTCGCGGGGGTGAGCCTTTTAGTCTACGAGGGGATCCTCAGCCTGCTGGCCAGCGCTTTGGGTGGCGTGCTGACCGAGGCGGTCATCGCAGAGGTCTCCGTCACGGGCTCGCTTCTGCTGCTGGCCGTGGGCACCAACCTGCTCAAGGTGACCGACCTCAAGGTGGCCAACATGCTCCCTGCGGCCTTCATGCCCATCGCGCTCGTGCCACTGACGAGCGCGATGGGGCTCCTCTAGGCAAGGTTCGTGAGCGACCGCCGGCCGCCTCCCTGCCGCCGGCCGCCTCACGGCCACTGTCCCCATCGTCGCCGCTAGAGCGTGGTGCCGAACCACCTCTGCTCGAGCCCGTCGACGGTGCCGTCCTCCTTGAGGTCCTTGAGCGCCTGGTTGATGGCCTCGGTCAGCTTGGGGTTGTCCTTCGACACCACGACGCCGTACTGCTCGCCGGTCGGTATCTCCATGGCGGTCCTGAGGTCCGTGTAGGCGATGCCTATCTCGTACGAGGCGACGGGCAGGTCGCAGACGGACGCCTGGTAGAGACCGCTCTGCACGCCGGTCAGGCACTGGATGATGTCGTCGAGGGGAACGATGGTGGCGTTGGGGATGTTCTCCCTTGCCCAAGCCTCGCCGGTGGTTCCGGACTGGACGGCGACCTGCGTCCCTGACACGTCGAGCGCGGCGGCATCGGTGGCGGCGGAGGCCGCCTTGACGACAAGTGCCTGGTTGGAGTCCAGGTAGGGGTCGGAGAAGTCGATCTCCTGCTCGCGCTCGTCGGTGATGGTGATGGCACCCAGGGACACGTCGGCCTTGCCGCCCTGCTTGATGGTCGGGACGATGGTGTCGAACTGCACGGTGGGCAGGATGTTGGGCTCTAGGCCTAGCTTGGCGCAGATGGCCTTGTAGAGGTCGACGTCGAAACCCTCGTAGTCGCCCGTCTTCTCGTCCATCGAGACGAACGGCGGGAAGTAGAAGTTGGAGATTAAGGTGAGTCTGCCGTCCTCGACGAGGGTGTAGCCGGCTTGCGTGGTGGTGTCAGACGAGGCTGCACCTCCGGTTTGCGTACCGTCGCTCCGCGAGCTGTCGCTTTGCGAGCCGCAGCCCGCGAGCCCCACGGCCGCCAGGCCGAGGCCGCACATGGTCAGGAAGTTACGCCGAGTGGTGTCGTACATGATGGTCTCCGTCCCTATTTGCTTCGTGCGCCCGTCATCGGTGCGGCCGCCCACTGTCACGCCCGGGGGTTGCTCCGTGCGTTAGTGCGACAGTTTCTGGCGTCTTCCAGTAAAACGCCGTGACGTCCCCTTACTTGTAATCAAGATGTTATAAATGCACTATATATTTCCGTAAAAACAATACATGTGTTTATTATCTTTAGTAAAAGTGATTATTAATAGTATATATATGAAATACGAGACGTGGAATAACCCAGGGGAGCAAGCGCTGTCCTATAGAGCTGAAAACGCATGTAATCAGCGTAAACGAAGAGGACAGGCAGGCCTGTCCCACGGTCGGGCCCCTCGCTCGTTCGCTCATCCCGCATATCGTGGCGTTCCGTTAGGATGCTGTCCCTGTCTCCATCCCCATCCCCATCCCCATCCCCATCTCCATCAGGCTGTCGTCCTCGACTTTGTTCCCGCTCGTGCCGCTTCTCGCTGTTCGGGAAGCTGATTGCGGTGCGCATCTTGTGTAGGGCGTCAGTCATACCCCCCAGGCTAGGCTGCTCCGTCACCTGGCCCTGGCTGCAATTGCCGAGATCACGAGTGGGGCTTCCGTTGGCTGCGACGTTGTGCCTAATGGTGACATATCCTGTGTGAACCTGTGCAAGGCTGGTGACATCTCTGGGGTTATGAGGTGCATCCCAGGCTCTGCGACTACTACTTTCTACTGATCTGCTGACGGGCGTTTCTCCGGCGCATCAGGTGACCTCTCCGTTGGCCGCCCCTGCTCCGAGGCGGTGTAAGGTGGTGGTATCGCTCTCCTGAGGGACGATGACATGGTCGACATCGACCTTAACGCGAACTCAATGACTCCATGAGAAGTTGCTGATGGCGAGGGACGCGGAGCAGGGTGGATGTTCCGTCTCGCTTCCTCGCCTTTGAGTACTCTTGGCCACTTGAGATGCTTTCGATCATTACCGGAAAAGCTCGATGTAACAAAATCGGGACTTATGTGTGTTTGGGAACGCCTTCCGCGAGCTCTTTCTCCCGCATAAGCGTAAGGATAAAAAAGTTATATCTTAATAAGCTGGAGGTATAAAATTTTACCTGAATATCTCCTTGGCTAATCGATTGTCTTAAAGAAGCCATACGTATAAAAAAGGAGTCCGAAACACACATAAGTCCCGATTTTGTTACATCTGGACTTTGGGGCGAGACACGTCGGGACTTCGGGATGAGCTATACCCGGACTTTGGGGCAGGTCATGCGTCGAACGATGTTGTGACAGACGCCCTGACGTACTGCGGGTGGGCACGACGGCATAAGGTGACGAGCTGCTGCAACGCTCCGCTGCGCCCTAGGCCTCGAGCAGGTCTTCCGTGTGGCATCTCAGTACCTGGGCCAGCAGGTGGACCGAGATGGCCTGGGCATGGTTGACGTCCTTCCCGCGCTGCTCATACTGCTGTATGGCACGAAGCGAGACCCCCGAGGCCCTCCCGGGCGTCCTCGATGACTTGCTGACGGAGGTATAGCACGAGGACGACGGCAGAGTGGGTCCACTTGCTCTTGCAGGGTGATAACCTGCCTGTAATAGCATTGTGCCGATGGACGGCTTCGAGCGGTTTCGTCGTGAGATGGGCCTTGCACGTCGCATATGGAATGCTATAGGAGGTAGGCTATGGACTACGTGCATCACTACGACTCGCCGCTTGGCGGCATCACGATCGCGAGCGATGGCGTTGCGCTCGTGGGCCTCTGGTTTGACGGACAGAAGCACTTCCCCGACCCCCTCGTCCTGGGCGCCCTTGCCGAGGGAAGTGCCGAGAGTGACCCGCCCGTCTCTGCCCAGACGGACGCCTGGCTCGACGCGTACTTTGCCGGGAGCGACCCAGGCCCCACGCCACCCCTGGCACCTCGCGGCACGGCGTTCCGGCGTGAGGTGTGGGAGATCCTGCTCCAGATCCCCTACGGTCGGACCACGACGTACGGTGACATCGCGGCACAACTTGCGCGCCGATGCGGCCTCGGGCACTTCAGCGCGCAGGCCGTCGGGGGAGCCGTGGGGCACAATCCCATCTCGGTCATCATCCCCTGCCACCGCGTCTTGGGTTCGGACGGCAGCCTGACGGGGTATGCTGGCGGCCTTGAGCGCAAGGCTGCGCTCCTCGCCCTCGAGCGCACGGGTGGGATGCGCAGCGGAGCGCCCCTTCCTGAGCTACCTTCCCATGGCGGCGCGGGGCGGCGGGAACTGCGCGCCTCTCGCCGCCCGCGCTAGTGACGCATCCTGCTTGAGATGAGGCGGCAGGGGCTGGTGACGGTGTAGCTGCCAGCGCTTGCGGGAACAAGGCAGGATTCGGTGAAGCCAAGGTGGACGGCACCCTCCTCGCTGGATACGTCGTACTCGCCGGCAACGCAGGCGAGGACGCGATAGGATCCGTCGCAGTCCTCGCCCCACGTGTCAGGGACGTCCATGATGTCGATGACGAAGAGGCCGGCGACGGCGGTGCCGCGCGTGGTTCGCGCGGGCGCGGTGGCGTCAAAGCCTCCCAGGTGGATGGGGTCGGGCTGTGGGCGGACGTCAAGGACGTCGAAGCCCTTCTCCACATGCAGCTCGCGACTGCGACCCCAGTCGCAGAGGCGGTATGTCGTGAAGCCCAGCGTGCTGATCCCGACGGCGAAGATGCCGGCACCATAGGCGTGAAGCGTGCCTGCGGGCACGACGATGAAGTCACCTTCGGTCACGGGCACGCGCCGTCCGTACTTGTCGCCGATGGTGTTGTCGGCGGCTGCGGCTCGCAGCGCATCGACATCATCGGTGAGGGAGCCGGCAATGAGGGTCGAGCCCGGGTCTGCCCCAAGGACGTACCAGGCCTCCGCCTTTGACGGAGGTCGCCATGCCGCGATGGGCCGTGAGATCGAAGCCCTCGCCGTAGAGCTCGGGCCCGCCAAGACCGCGCACCTTGTTGATGCGGTCCCCCGACCAGATGGGTGCGATGTAGTTCGTGTTGAAAAGAAGCGGACCCATGGGTTCCTCCCGAGCTAGATCTCGATGTAGTCGGCGCCGGCCTCGGCCATGCGGCGACGGAACTCCTCGATGATGGGGATGCCCTGGCTGCAGCCGATGCGCTCGGCGCCGGCGGCGACCATGGCGGCAAAGTCATCGGCTCTGCGGATGCCGCCAGAGGCCTTGACCTTGACTGCGGGATCGACGGCTTTGCGCATGAGCGCCACGTCCTTGACGGTTGCGCCACCGGCGACGGTACCGGAGGAGGTCTTGACGAAGGTGGGCTTGACCTCGCTCGCTATGTTGCAGATCTCCATGATCTCCTCGTCGGTGAGGAAGTAGGTTTCCAGGATCACCTTGGAGATGGCCCCCGCCTCGTTGCAGGCGGCAACGATCTGGGCCATCTCGTCCTTCACATAATCCCAGTCATGGGCCTTGACCTCTGTGAGGTTGATGGAGTAATCGATCTCGTTCGCCCCGTTTGCCAGGGCATCCTTGGTCTCGAAGACCTTGGTGGCGACAGTTGCCTGGCCGAAGGGGAAGGCGATGGCGGCGCCGGTGTCGATGTCGGTGCCCACAAGCTCCCTGGAGCAGACCTCGGATTGCAGGGCGGTGACGGCCACCATCTTGAAATGGTATGCCTTCGCCTCACTGCAGAGCCTGACCATGTCCTCGTGCGTTGCGTTGGGACGGACGTTGGTGTGGTCAACCATGCGGGCGAGCTGATCGATCGTGTAACGTGCCATGGGGCTCCCTTTCCTTCGTGGACATCGCCTTGTTGTTGTGAGTATAGACAGAAGTGCGTTCCCAAGACATATATGTCCGTACAAAAAATAGAAAAATGTATAATATGTACCACTCATAACAAAAAAACAGACCGTTTGCTGGACGTACTTCGGTTCATGTGAGCGATACGATGAGGGGCCCGTCACAGTTCGGTGTAGATAAGACGAAGGGGGTACCAATGAACATTCTGGTCACTTCCCACTCGACGTTCTGCACAGGGCTCATCTCGGCTTACGAGATGCTCGTGTCGCCTGATGCTCACAGGTTCTCGGCGGTCTCCCTGACCGATGGGGGCATCGGTGACTTTCGCGCCCGCCTCGGCCGGAAGTTCGCGGAACTCAGCTCCCAGGGCAACGTGCTCACACTCGCCGACCTCACCCGCCTTGGGGGCAGACTACGGAGGCGTCCTCAACATCGGCAACTACAGCGTCGGTGCGCTGGCTGCGGGCAACATCGCCCTTGCCACCATGCTGAGCATCCCCAATGCGGGAGAGTGGCTGCCGCTCCAGACCACGCTTGACGGCATCTCCCCCCGCGTGCTGCCGCTCATTGCCGTGCTGACCACCTGGTGGATGATCAACAAGAAGCAGTTCTCGCCCACCAAGGTAATCATCGTCTTCAGCGTCGTGGTCGCCATCGCCTGCCTGCTTAGCGTGTTCTAGGCAAGGGTGGACCGGGGGGGGGAGGCGGGCCGTCGGGTCATCCGGTGGGCCGCCTTTCCGAGGTCCCCGACGGGGTGGGGCAGGCGAGAAACGCGTTCTTCTCGTCTGCGTGGCGCCCTCTTGTACGTACAATTAGGCGAGTGTGTCAGACAAGCGGGCGGACGGGACAATGGCTCTCCACAACGAGATTCGCGATGACATCTACGGCAAGATCAGCGACGGCACGTATCGTGAGGGCGACTCCATCCCCTCCGAGATCGACCTCGCCTCAAGCTATGGGGTGAGCCGTTCGACCATCAGGCAGGCGCTCCAGGCGCTCGTCCACGAGGGCTACCTCGAGCGCCGCAAGCGTCGCGGCACCATCGTCACGCGGCCGAAGGTGGACCAGTTTGCCGCCATGGGAATCCGCAGCTTTGAGGAGGAGCAGGCAAACGTCGGCCGCAAGATCAGGACGACCGTCATCAACTTCAAGCGTCAGAGGGCAAACGCCGAGGTGGCGCGTGCGCTCGAGCTGTCCGCCGCCGCCGAGGTCTGGCACCTTGTGCGCCTGCGCTACGTGGATGACCGCGCCAACGTCTTTGTGGAGAGCTACGTGCCATGCGAACTGTACCCCGGCTTTGACGAGTACGACTTCGCCACCACGCGACTCTACGGTGCCATGGCCGATAAGGGCCGTCCCGTCGTGAGGGCGCACCGTCGTCTGGGCGTCATCAAGGCCGACTCCGCCATGGGCGCGCTTCTGGACGTGAGCGCGAGGGATCCGCTGATTCTCATGCACACCGTGGGCCGGGACGAGGACGGCAATGCCGTGGAGTACTCCGTTGCGACGTATCGCGGCGAGAACAACGTCTTCGAGTTCGATGTGGCTAAGTAGGCAGCGCTCAATCCGCCCCGAGCGCATAGCATCTCGGCGTTTTCTGCGACCCCGGGCTTCGCTGCTCTTTGCGTGGCCGGGCTGTGGCATGGCCGTGAGAGCGCGGAGGTTGGCGATTGGCAGCTTGCGGATTGCAGCTTGCGGATTGCGGCGAATGTACGGCGCATTACGGCGTGGTGTGGCTGGTAGGTTTTGGCCGGTACCCCCGTGCACACGTTTCGAAAACGCATGCACGGTCCCGGCGTTTGTCCAGCTCGCAAGATGACCCGTGCACACGTTTTGAAATCGCGTGCACGGGGCGCCGGCCCTTCCTGCAGTGAGTGGGCGGCTGGAGAGCTTCTGTGAAAGCGCGCTTGCGGAGGCTCACAAAAGTCGCTCAGCTGTCCAGCCGAGCGAGCTGGCCGAAAAGCGCTTCGTAGCGCGACGCCTTGGTCTCCCCGATCCTCTTTTCGGGAGACGCGTACTTTCCAATATCGTGATCTGCCTTGTACGGCAAAAACGGTACGTGCCTATGCCATATTTTATTGAGATGGCGCAGAAGGAGGTGCAGTTGTCGTGGTGAGGCTACGGCGTTGAGAAGACTGATCCCGCGCGATTCCACGATTTAAAGCGCCCCCTGCCGCGCGAGGCAAAAGGTTACGAGGCAAAGGGTTACTATGGACTTACCGCGCCCGGCTTCCGGACACCCAGGCGACAGGAGGGTCGGCCATGTCCATTAGAGTCGAGTTCGAAGCAGACCGAGGTGCTTCGGTCCATGCTTTCCGGGTCCGAGCTTCAGGGGGAATCGTATTCCGCGTTCCGTGACAGGGTGAGGAGCCTGCGCTTACCGCTTGTCGAGGCCCATCGCGCCGCCTTCGATGTGATGTACGCCTGCAATGAGGAGAATGTGGCCAAGGTGTCGACCCTGCCAGAGACATCCCCTGGCATTTCGGACACGGATGAGGCGCAAGCGAAAATCGAACGTCTGCAGGAGCTCAACCAGGCCTACATGCGCCTGATCGACGCCGACCCGCCGGGGACCTCGAATGATGCAGTACGCTCCGTTGAGGGTGCCATCAGGGTGAACGAGGACCTCATTGCCTCGCTGAGGGACGTTATTTACCAGATAGAGGACTATGCGGCCCGTTCTGTGGGAATCTATGCACGCGCCCGGAGCGCCGTGGACGTTTTGCGGGAGGCGGGCGCCTCGGTGAAGAGCTGCCTTGTCGGCAACGGGTACGGGGATCTCTCGTGGGCGGATGGCTTTACCGAGGGTGACGACGAGCTGGTGGCCGAGAGGCTGGGCGTCTCCAAGGAGGACTTCGTCACCATGCAGCGTGATCAGTTTGGCTTCAACGCCGAGACCGTGGAGACCATGTGGGACATCTACGCTGCGCTGTACCGTCGCTATCCCGACTTGAGCCAGGAGAAGATCGCGCGGCGTCCGCCTCACACGTCCCGTCCCATTGTCCAGACTCTGTGACGCCGCTCGCATTCCTTCACAACGTGTGCAATACTACGCGTGCTAAGAGTTATTACACATACTGTGAAGAATTGAGACAGTCGTGCAACAGGTACTCAGAGGCGTTTCGTCGCCCCCGGCGCGCACCGATCCGCGCAGCGTCCGCACGCGCCGCGCCCTGCGTGACGCCCTTGCCGCCGAGATCCTTTCGACGGGAGACCTCTCGCAGGTCACCGTCACCGCAGTCAGCAACCGCGCCGGCGTCACGCGCCGCACGTTCTACTCCCACTTCAAGGACATTCCCGACCTGGTCGATCAGGTTGAGCGCGAGACGGTGGACGGATCGCGCGCGCTGGTGGAGCGCATCGCGTCCACCCACTTGGACGAGCTGCAACGTTCCATCGAGAACCTCAAACCCTGTCCCGGCTCCGTCGAGCTGCTGGAGTACTTCCGCGCACGCGGCGGCTACCTGGGGGCGCTCTTGGGTGACGGTGGCGACCCGGCCTTTGCAGAGCGACTCAAGCACATGGTGCGCGAGACCGTCGCGTCGCGCGCGCTGGAGGGCATCGACCTCCTGGCCATCGGGGCCTTTTTCGACTACTACCTCACCTTCGCCATCTCGGCTGAGGTAGGCGTCCTCGTTCGTTGGCTCACCAGCGGCATGCGCGAGAGCAGCGAAGCGATGGCGCGCGTCATGACTGCCCTCATGTTCGTACGCCCCGGCGACCTGTACGGAAAGAAGATCGAGTTCGACATCCCGAGCTTGGGGCTTGCCTTGCTGACAATGAGGGAGAACGACGATGACTAACCACATGGAATCGACAGCTGCCCAGGTCCGCGCCCGCCAGCCGATCGAGCTCGTGCAGTTCGAGGCGGAACTCAGGCCCAAGAACCCCATCGATTTGTCCCACGCGCACCTGCGCCTGGGCATCGACGTGGGCTCGACCACCGTCAAGCTTGCCGTCATCGACGACAACGACAACCTGGTCTACGCCAACTACGAGCGCCACCACACCGACGTCAAGGCCACGGCCGCGCAGGTCTTCGCCAAGGCGCGCAGCGTCGTCGGCGACGTGCCCATGCGCGTCTCCATCACCGGGTCGGGCGGCATGCTCCTGTCCCAGTGGCTGAACGTGGAGTTCGTCCAGGAGGTCATCGCCTCCAAGCACGCCGTCGAGGCCCTCATCCCCCAGACCGACTGCGCCATCGAGCTCGGTGGCGAGGACGCAAAGATCATCTACTTCGACAATGGCATCGAGCAACGCATGAACGGTACCTGCGCCGGTGGCACGGGTGCCTTCATCGACCAGATGGCCTCCCTCATGGAGACCGACGCGACGGGCCTGAACGAGCTCGCCAAGGGTGCGTCGCACATCTACCCGATCGCGTCGCGCTGCGGCGTCTTCGCCAAGTCGGATGTCCAGCCGCTGCTGAACGAGGGCGCCGCCCGTGAGGACGTGGCCGCCTCCATCTTCCAGGCCGTCGCCAACCAGACCGTCTCTGGCCTGGCCTGCGGCCATCCCATCCGTGGATATGTCGCCTTCCTCGGCGGCCCCTTGCAGTACCTCTCGGAGCTGCGCCACCGCTTCTACGAGACCCTGCGGCTCGACGAGCAGCATCGCGTCATCCCCGAGAACGCCCACCTCTTCGTCGCCACGGGTGCCGCCCTTGCCGGCGAGTCCGACACCTATGTCACCTTCTCCGAGGTCATCGACGACCTCAGGAACCTGGGCGACACCCAGGGCAGCGAGGTTGCCCGTCTCGACCCGCTCTTCGCGACCGAGGACGCCTACCGCAGCTTCAAGGAGCGCCATGACCAGGAGGTCGTGGCCAAGGGCAGCCTGGACGGCTACCACGGCCGCGTGTTCATCGGCCTGGACGCGGGCTCCACCACGATGAAGGCCGCCGTCGTGGGAGAGGACGGCGAGCTCCTCTACACCTGGTACGACAACAACAACGGCGACGTCCTGGGCACGGCGCGCAGGATCATGGACGACATCTACGACCATCTGGGCGAGGGCTGCACCATCGGTCACGTCACCACCACCGGCTACGGCGAGGGCATCCTGATCGAGGCGCTCGGTGCCGACTCCGGCGAGATCGAGACCGTCGCCCACCTGCGTGGGGCCCGCGCCTTCGTCCCCGACGTCAACTTCATCCTCGACATCGGCGGCCAGGACATGAAGTGCCTGCAGGTCAAGAACGGCATCATCGAGCACATTTCGCTCAACGAGGCCTGCTCCTCGGGCTGCGGCTCGTTCATCGCCAACTTCGCCGACTCCATGGGCATGGACGTGCGCCAGTTCGCTGCCGCGGCGGTCAAGGGGGAGCGTCCCGTCGACCTGGGCTCGCGCTGTACGGTCTTCATGAACTCCCGCGTCAAGCAGGCCCAGAAGGAGGGTGCGACCATCGGTGACGTCGCTGCGGGCCTCTCGTACTCCGTCATCAAGAACGCGCTCTTCAAGGTCATCAAGCTGCGTGACTACGACGAGATCGGCAAGTACGTCGTGGTCCAGGGCGGCACCTTCATGAGTGACGCGACACTGCGGGCCTTCGAGCTCCTGACGGGTCGCGAGGTCATCCGGCCCGACATCGCGGGCGCCATGGGCGCCTACGGCGCGGCGCTGCTTGCGCGCGACCGCGCCGGTGCAAGTGGCACCTCAATGCTCCTCTCGCGCGAGAAGATCGACAACCTCGAGGTCAAGCATACCAACGCCCACTGCGGTCGCTGCTCCAACAACTGCCTGCTCACCATCAACTCCTTCGGCAACGGCCGTCGCTTCATCACGGGCAACCGCTGCGAGAAGGGCTCGGGCAAGCCCAAGAGCCAGCAGTCCCAGGCGCCCAACCTCTTCAAGTTCAAGAGCAGGCTGCTCTTCGACCGTGAGGTCCTGCCCGCCGACGAGGCCCCACGCGGCACCGTGGGCATACCCCGTGCCCTCAACATGTACGAGAACTACCCGTTCTGGCACGCGTTCTTCACCAGGCTGGGCTTCTCGGTCGTGCTCTCCGACCCCACCACGCGCAAGACCTACGAGGCAGGCACCGAGTCCATGCCATCGGAGTCCGTGTGCTACCCGGCCAAGCTCTCGCACGGCCACATCATGAACCTTTTGGAGAAGGACCCCGACTTCATCTGGATGCCCTGCATCCGCTGGGAGCGCCAGGAGGATGACGGTGCGACCAACCACTACAACTGCCCCATCGTCATGAGCTACCCGCAGGCGCTGGGCCTGAACGTCGACGAGCTCTCCGACCCCAAGGTGGAGTACCTCGACGCCTACATCCCCTATGACAACAAGAAGGAGCTCAAGCGCCGCCTGTACGAGCTCATCCAGCTGCAGCGCAGAGCCGATGCGGCCGCCGGCAGGGGTCGCTTCAGGGGGGCGGACATCACCCGTGCCGAGGTCGATGCCGCCGTCAACGAGGCCTGGGAGGCCGACCTCGCGTTCAAGGACGCCATGCATCGCAAGGGCGACGAGACGCTCAGGTGGATCGAGGACAACGATGCCCACGGCATCGTGCTGGCGGGTCGCCCCTACCACAACGACGGCGAGATCAACCATGCCATCCCCGAGATGCTCCAGGGCTTTGGCTTCGCGGTCCTGACCGAGGACGCCGTCGCGCACAAGATGAGGCCCGAGCGTCCCATCCGCGTCGTCGACCAGTGGATGTACCACAGTCGCCTCTATCGTGCGGCGCGCTTTGTCGCCAGCCGAAACGACCTCGACCTCATACAGCTGCAGTCCTTCGGCTGTGGCCTCGACGCGCTTACGACCGACCAGGTCCAGGAGATCCTCGAGAACTCCGGCAAGATCTACACCGTCCTCAAGATCGACGAGGTCTCGAACCTAGGTGCCGCGCGCATCCGTGTCCGCTCGCTCATGGCCGCCCTCAAGGAGGGGCGTGCCGAGCTCGAGCGCGAGACTGCGGCGGGCATCGCCACGGAGGTCGCGCCCGTCGACGTCCGTCGTGCCGATGGCACGCTCGAGCACGCCCGCCAGACGGACCTCTCGCGCCGCACGCCCGTCTATCGCAGCGCCAAGGGGTCGGACTTCAAGAAGGTCCGCTACACCAAGGAGATGCAGGCCGAGGGGTACACCATCCTCGCACCTCAGATGGCACCCATCCACTTCGACCTCGTCGAGCCCCTTCTGAGGGGGGCCGGCTACAACGTCGTGCTGCTGCCCTCCGTCGACCACGCGGCCGTCGACACGGGCCTCAAGTACGTCAACAACGACATCTGCTACCCGTCCATCCTGGTCACGGGACAGATCATGGAGGCCGTCCTCTCGGGCAAGTACGACCTCAGCCGAACGGCAGTCCTGATCTCCCAGACCGGTGGCGGCTGCCGAGCCACCAACTACATCGCCCTCATCCGCAAGGCGCTCAAGGACTCGGGACATCCCGACATCCCGGTCATCTCCCTGTCCGCAGCCGGCAACCTCGACGAGAAGAACCCCGGCTTCAACATCCTGTCCGATCCCCAGCTGCTGGTTCGTGCCGTGTACGCGCTGCTGTACGGTGACCTCATCATGCAGCTGCTCTACCGCGTGCGCCCCTATGAGGTCGAGAGGGGCTCGGCGGACCGGCTCTACGACAGCTTCATGAGCCGTGCCAAGACCCTCATCCCACGCACGGATCGCAAGAGCTTCTATCGCCTGTGTCAGGACACCATCGACCGCTTCGAACGGCTGCCGCTGGAGAACGACCGCTCCAAGCCACGCGTCGGCGTGGTCGGCGAGATCCTCGTCAAGTTCCACCCGACGGCCAACAACGAGGTCGTGCGCGTCATCGAGAGCGAGGGCTGCGAGGCAGATGTGCCCGGCCTGGTCGACTTCTTCCTGTTTGGCATGTCCAACCAGATCAACATGAAAAGGGAGCTGGGCACCAAGGCCAGCTCGCGCCTCACGCACATCGCGGGCATCAAGGCCATCGACGCCCTGCGTGCGCCCATCAACAAGATGCTGCGCAGGACAACGCGCTTCGAGCCCTATGGCTCCATCTTCGAGCTTGCGGAGAAGGCCGAGCAGGTCCTGTCCCTGTGCAACACGATGGGCGAGGGCTGGCTGCTCACGGCCGAGATGGTCGATCTCATCGAACACGGCACGCCCAACATCGTGGTGTGCTCGCCGTTTGCCTGCCTGCCCAACCATGTCGTGGGCAAGTCGGTCATCAAGCGCCTGCGCCAGATGCATGGCGAGTCCAACATCGTGGCCGTCGACTACGACCCCGGTGCGTCCGAGGTCAATCAGCTCAACCGCATCAAGCTGATGATCTCTGTCGCGAAGGAGAACTTCAAGAACGGTGGCGCGTTCAGGATCGAGAACGCGAACGACCCCACCACCAGCGTGGTCATGCCCTACGTGGACGAGACCTCCTCGCATCGGCGTCACCGTGGCGAGCTTGGGGACAGCCTTGTGAACGAGGGTGCGGTAGTCTCGGGAGTCTATGCCGCCTACGGTGCGCCGGCGTCAGAGGATGGCGGTGCGACGTACGGTCGCGGGGAGGGGAGGATCCACCTCTCGCCCGAGCAGCTCGATGCCATCCGGCAGGCCAAGGAGAAGGCTGGCGTGAGGTAGGCGACATAACAGGCGACATAACAGTCGACATAACAGGCGGCATAACAGGCGGCATAAGGTATGCGGCGAGATATGAGGCGTGTGGCAGGTGACATTCTGGCTGCGAGGCGAGTGCGGGTAAGGCGACTCGCCCAAGCGATGGGGGCAGACGAGGATGTGCCGGCAGAAAAGTAGCAAAAGTCGCTTAGGCACTTTTGCTACTTTTATACATTCGCGCAGGTAGACACGCAAAAATTGCCAAAAGTACCAAAAGTCCCTCAGGGGTTTTTGTTACTTTCGCCTGTGAATGAAGCGTCGGGTCGCTTGCTGGTTACATTCGGGTCCCTCCAGGTTCGACAACACCCCGTGCGGCATCATGTCTCGGCATCGCCTTTCGCGCCGTCCTTCCCGCCCCTGTCCTTCCCGCCCTTCTTCCTGAGCCTGTCCCAGACCTTGTCGGAGAGGGTCGCACGACGGGTCGTCCCGTCTGCGATTCCGCGGATCTTGCCCCAGTGCGCGCGGAGCATCAGAAGCGTCAGCACGAGGGCGACCGCTGCCTGTTCGGACGTGCCGACGAGCAGTGTGAACAGGAAGAACGCTCCGCATATCGCGACGGCGCCCACGCAGAGGTAACCCGAGAGCACAACGACCGCGAATCCGAGAAGGGACGCTGCGATGCCCCAGAGCGGACTCGTGAGGATGATGGCCGAGCAGGTCGTGGTCACGCCCTTGCCGCCATGGAAGCGGTGCCAGAAGGGATAGTTGTGACCGAGCGTCGCACCGAGGCCCGCCCAGAGGCCGGCGGCGTCCGCGCCGCCTGCTGCATCGGCAAAGACCGTACGTGCGACCATCCAGGCGAGGAGCGTCTTGAGGATGTCGCCCGCAAGCACGGCGAGAGCTGCCTTGGTGCCCAGCTCGTGGCCGACGTTGGCCATGCCGGGGTTGCCCTGCCCTACCTCGAAGGACGACTTGTGCACGAGGGTGCGACACACGACCTCGGCCGTGAGGAGGCCGCCGAAGGCATACCCGATGAGGAGCGATGAGATTCTTGCGACCATGCTGGCTCCGTCCTGTGGGGATCTATGCCGGGTTCCGCTCGGGGGGCTCGTAACGTCTGGTCTCCCAGTCTTCCTGAGTGGAGGGTGGATAGGGTGGGGGACGGCTAGATTAAAGGGTAGCTGGTCGGGCCGATGGCGTCCCTTGGGATTGCCCGTTGGGCTCAGAAGTCTCTGAGACCCCATCTTTGGGGAGCTCGTTAATGTGGTTCCCCGGTTTTCCACAGCGACAAGCCGCACCGCGGCGTCCCTCTCGCCAGCGCCATGGCGTACTGGGGTACCATCAGAGGGTCTGAACGAGGTGTGTCAGGGCGCGTTCCCGCTTGTTCGGAGGGCGTGACCTGTCCTATGCCTACGCTTCCCTGCCTGCAATCCCCGTTTGTCCCACGCAACGAGAAAGGTCCCCGCCATGGCCAGCGCCACCGAGCACCGCGAACCCAAGCACCGCGAGCCCAGACCCTGCGAGCCCAGACCCTGCGAGCCCAGACCCTGCGAGCCCAGATCCTATGAGCCCAAGCCCTCCGACGTGCTCGAGCGCTTCCTGCGCTACGTGCAGGTCGACTCCCAGTCCGATCCCGACAACGAGTCGGAGACGCCCTCCACGCCTGCACAACATGACATGGCACGCGTTCTGGGAGAGGAGCTGCGCGCCCTGGGCTGCGAGGACGTCGTCGTGGACGGGCACGCCTACGTCACCGCGACGGTTCCGGCCTCTGCGGGTGCCGAGGGCCTTCCCGCCCTGGGCCTCTGCGCCCACATCGACTCCACGGTCGACGCCCCTGCCGCAGGCGTGAGGCCCCACGTGGTCCACTACGAGGGTGGCGACCTGGTCGCAGGCGTCATCGACGGCACCGAGGTCTCCACCTCCTCCGATCAGGTTCCCGACCTGGGACAGTTCGTGGGCCAGGACATCGTCGTGAGCGACGGGCGCACGCTCCTCTCGGCTGACGACAAGGCCGGCGTGGCGGAGATCTGCGCGTTGGTGGCGCGTCTCGGGGACGATCCCAGCCTGCCACACCCCACGCTCAAGATCGCCTTCGTGCCGGACGAGGAGATCGGTCACGGGGCCGCCCTCCTGGACCTCGATAAGTTTGGCGCCGCCTGGTGCTACACCGTCGACGGCGAGGCCTTGGGCGAGTTCAACTACGAGACGTTCAACGCAGCCGAGGCCACCGTGCGCGTGCGCGGCGTGATGGTGCACCCAGGCAGCGCCAAGGACGTCATGGTCAACGCAATCACCGTGGCAGGCGAGTTCGAGCGGCTGGTGCCCGCCTTCGAGCGCCCGGAGCACACCGAGGGTCGCGAGGGCTTCTACCATCCCATCCAGGTCAGAGGCACGGCGTCCGAGGTCACTCTCACCTACATCGTGCGCGACCACGACGCCAGTCGCTTCGAGGGACGCCAACAGGTCCTTCGTGACATCGCGGCCTTCCTGAACGGCCGTCATGGGGAGGGGACCGTCACGGTGGAGCTGCGCGAGCAGTACCGCAACATGTCCGAGGCCTTTGGCGACTGTCCCTTCCTGATCGCCAACGCGCTCGAGGCACATCGGGAGGTGGGCATCGAGCCCAAGGTCGTCGCCGTCCGTGGCGGCACCGACGGCTCGCAGCTCTCGCTGCGCGGGCTGCCCTGCCCCAACATCGCGACAGGCGGCTACAACGCGCATTCGGTACGCGAGTTCGTTCCCGTGCGTAGCCTTGAGCTCACGGTCGACCTCCTTGAGCGTCTGGTGGGGAAGTTCTCCGTGCCCCAGTCGTAGCGCTCCCGTTTGCGTGCGAGAAAAGACAAGCCGTCTACCGGGTCTTTTTCACCGCCTGCCGGAGCGTTTCCCCTTGTCCTGCCGTCTGCGCCGAAAGCCGGGCCCCCTGCGAGGCGCTGGGCCGCCAGCTGTGTGCCGTGGGATACAGTGGGCACAGACGACAGATGAGGGGAGGTCCGCATGTACGACAGGGGGCGCGTCGGTGGCATCTTGCGCGCCCGTGGCGTGCGTGTCTGTAGAGTGGCGGCCTGGTCATGACCTTTGGCGTGGGGCTTCTCCTGACGGTGGTCCTGCCGATGGTGGCGCTCCTGCGTGCGAGCCTCATGGGTCCGGGTTTGGCTGAGCGCCATCACAGCCACCATGACACCTACAGCGTCTCGAGCTTCCTGCTGCGCAGCGTCGTCGTCGCGATGCTGTTCATGGCGGTCCTGGGCGTCATCTTCGGGTGGCTGTGCGAGGTCGATGCCTTTGCGGCGGACTCCGACGTGGTCGTCGCGTTCTTTGCGGCCTTCGAGCTGATGGCCTTCTTCATGTGGTTCTGCATGGTACGCTATCGCGTCGTGACCTATGGCGATCACATGAGCGTGACGCCATTCGTGGGTCCCCGCGTGGACGTTCCCTACGACGCTATCGAGTGCATGGAGTGGACGAGCTCCAGTTCGCTGGTGGGCTACCAGAGCGTGCGCGTGCGTTCGCGGGGACGCCGCCGCGTCACGCTCTGGGGCACCATCGACGTGGACCAGGTCCTCATGCGCATCGACCGCTATGACGTGCTGGAGAGCCGCGTGCATGAGTGAGCCCGTCCCCGGCGTCTCTTCGCGTCCCCGTCCCGGCTCCCTCCCTAGGCGCCCATGCCCGCGAAGCCGTAGCAACCCATCTCCCAGGCACGGTGCTCTCCCGGGAGCGTCGAGGTGACGCACAGCTCCGAGACGTCCTGTGGGTACCAGCGTGTGGTCAGGGTGACCTCCCCGCCGTTCACGAAGACCTCCACGATGGAGGTGTCGACCAGCATGCGCAGCGACTCCACGCGACCGGCCGAGAGCGTGCTCGCAAGGAGGCGCCGTACGCCGCGATGGGCCCCTGCCGCCCCGTGGAAGCAGAGCTCGAGCATCTGGTCGCACACCAGGAGCTCGAGCTCGCTGCCCAGAAGGACGCGCCCCTCCCCGTCGATGTCATCGATCACAAGGTCGCAGCTGCCATCCGCGAAGCGCGCCCCCCTGGCGCCCGTGAGGTCGAAGACGTCGTAGGGGGAGGTCCCGACGGTGCCCGTGAGCCCGTGGGCGTCCTGCGCCGTGAGCTTGACCTCCTTGCCACGCAGGCCGTCGATCTCTCGGGCGGGCCACTGGCAGATGCGGCCGGCGGCATTCGTCGTGAGCTCGCGTGGCACGGTCAGCGTGTGCGTCCACGCACGGGTCGGGTTGTCGTACTGGGTCTCTATGTCGGGCAGGCCTGCCCAGCCCACCAGGAGCGTCCGCCCGGACTCGTCCTCGAACGCCTGCGGTGCGTAGAAGTCGAAGCCAAAGTCCAGCTCGACGAAGCTCCTCTCGTCGATGCAGGGGTAGGGGCCACTGGCGCCCATGAGATCCCCGTCGCCGCGCATGAGCTCGACGAGGCTTCCCTCGAGGGGGAAGTAGCCGCTGTTATGGATGTTCTGGAACGAGAAGGGCCGCTTGCTCACGCCCTGGGGGCATACGAGGAGGAACTCACGCCCATCCACACGCACCAGGTTGGGGCATTCCCACATGTAGCCGAAGGGCTCGGCACCCGTGCCCGTTGCCGACCCCTCCAGCTCCCAGGCAAGGCCGTCGGGGCTGCCGTACAGGAGGATGGCCCCCCGGTCGTCCATCGTCCGCGCCCCCAGCAGCATGTGCCAGCTGCCGCCTTGTCGCCACACCTTGGGGTCGCGCACGTGGCAGCTGCAGTAGGAGGGGTAGCCCTCGTTGCCCAGGACGAGCCTCTTCTCGCCAAAGCGCACCCCGTCGCTCACCACCAGGGTCTCATTGGCGAGACGACCCGAGCGGTCGTAGTCGTGATCGCCGGGGAGCAGGGCATTTCCGGTGTAGTAGCACCACATCTGCCCGTCATGCACGACGGCGGAGCCCGAATAGGATCCGTTTCGGTCCAGGTCGCAGTCGGGCATGATGGGGCAGCCCATCCACTCCCAACTCACAAGGTCGCGGCTTGCCCAGTGGGCCCAGCCATGCGCGGCGTCGGGCCAGAGGCGGCGGTGCTGGTGGAAGAAGTGATAGGTCCCGTCCAGCTGGCACAGCCCGTTGGGGTCGGTGATGTCCCCGGTCTGGGTCTGGAGGTGGAAGCGCAGGCGCCAGTTGTGCTTCGGGTTGGCGTTGTAGTCTATGGCCACGGCTCTCGTCTCCTTGGGTTCGTCGCGACAGGGCGTCGGCATGACGTGATGTTAGCGGGCGTGGCGCTGGCAAGCGTGGCGCCGGCCGGGCAGGCGCCGACCGGGATGATGCTGGTCGAGAGGGGCGGTCGGACCTAGCCCAGGACCTTCTCGACCTCAGCGAGCGTCGGCATGGAGGGGATGGCCCCGCGGCTGCGGACGCAGAGCGAGGCGACGGCGTTGCCGAAGCGCGCGAAGCCCTTCGCGTCCTCGAGGGTCACGTCGGCAGGGGAGGTCCTGCTGTCCACGAAGGCGCACAGGAACCCACCCCAGAAGGAGTCCCCGGCACCGGTGGTGTCGACGGCCTCGACACGGAAGCTCGGCACAGTCGCGCCGCCATCCTTGGTGGCAACGTAGGCGCCATCTGCGTCGAGCGTGACACAGACTACCTTCGCGCCCTGGTCCAGAAGGACCTGGGCCGCGGCCTGGGGGTCGGTGGTGCCGCACATGAGCTCGCACTCCTCGCAGGAGATCTTGATGAGGTCCATGTAGCCCACGATGGAGCGCATGTGCCCGGAAGCGACCTCGGCCGAGGGCCAGAGGCTGCTGCGGTAGTTGGGGTCGTAGGACATGACGCAGCCAGCCGCCTTGGCCGCCTCGAGCGCGGCCATGGTCGCGGAGCGCGCAGGCTCGTCGGTGAGGGAGAGCGAGCCCACGTGGAAGACCTTGGAGTTGCGGATGATTCGGGTGTCCACCTCCTCGGGGCGCAGCTGCGTGTCCGCCCCGGGCTTGCGCGCGAAGGAGAAGGTGCGCTCGCCGTCCTCGGAGAGCGCCACGAACGCGAGCGTGGTGAAGTGCTCGGGGTCGCTGACGAGGCCGTCGCAGTTGACGTCGTTGGCGACGAGGGTGGCGCGCAGGAACTCCCCGTGCATGTCGTCACCGACCTTGCCGATGAAGGCGCAGGACATGCCCAGGCGCTCGAGTGCAACCAGGACGTTGGCGGGGGCGCCCCCGGGGTTGCGCTCGAAGAGCTTCTGCCCTGCGGCAGAGGTCCCGGCGTCGGTGAAGTCGATGAGCAGCTCTCCAAGGGCGGTGACTGCAAACATGTGGGTTCCTTTCGGTTGGGTCCGCGTCGCTCAAGAGGGGGACGGCCGCTGGTGCGACCGTCCCCCGCAGGCGTGAGCGTGTGGTCAGGAGACGGCCTGCTGCCTACGTGAGGTCGATCAGGTCGTCACCGGCTGCGACGTCGGAGCCGGTGTGGCCCTCGACCGCGCCGTAGGAGTCGGTGTTGGTGACGATGACCATGGTGGTCGCGGGCTTTCCGGCGGCCTTGATGACCGAAAGGTCGACATCCATCAGGAGCTGGCCCTTGCTGACCTTGTCACCGGCTGCGACGTGGGCGGTGAAGGGCTCTCCCTTGAGCTCGACGGTGTCGATGCCAATGTGGAGAAGGACCTCGGCGCCTGCGTCGGAGAGCAGGCCCAGCGCGTGACCTGTCTCGGCGAGCAGGGTGACGCTGCCGTCGACGGGCGAGTAGACCTTGCCGTCACTCGGCTCGATGGCGGCGCCCTTCCCCATGGCCTCGGAGGCAAAGACGGGGTCCGAGACCTCGGTCATGGCGATGGCCCTGCCGCTCATGGGAGCCACGATCGTCTCGGAGGCGATGGAGACCGGAGCGGCGTTGTCGACGGCCGTGGCGACGGCGGCGGCCTGGTTTGCCGTGGCGGACACCTCGGCGACGGCCTCGGTGGTCTCGGCCTTGGTCGCGGCGGCGACGGCATCGTCACGGTAGATCACGGACGTGATGCCGAAGGCGACGCCAAAGGCGACGGCGAACATGATGGCGTACTGGATGGGCTGCTGGATGCACAGGAGGATGCCGAAGATGCCCGTGACGCCGGTGCCGCTGGCGGCCAGGTTGAAGAGGAAGCAGCAGAAGGCACCGCAGGCGGAGCCGATCATGCCGGCGACGAACGGCTTGATCTTGGGGAGGTTGACGCCGAAGATGGCGGGCTCGGTGATGCCGAGCAGGCAGGAGATGCCGGAAGGGACGGCCAGGGCCTTGGTCTTGTCAGACTTGGTCCTGAGCGAGACGGCCAGGCAGGCACCGCCCTGGGCGATGTTGGCGGCGCTGGCGATGGGCAGCCAGTACGTGACGCCGTAGTTGGCGAGCATGGAGACGTCTATCGCGGTGTACATCTGGTGCAGGCCGGTGACGACGGACGGCGAGTAGATGAGGCCGATCGCCATGTAGCCAAGGCCGAGGGGGACGGAGAGCAGGAACTGCAGGACGCCCAGGATCGAGTTCTCGAGCCAGACGAAGACGGGGCCGATGAAGAGGATCGTGATGTAGGCGGCCAGCGAGACGGACAGCAGCGGGGTCAGGAACAGGTCGAACATGTCGGGGACGAGCTTGTGGAGGCGCTTCTCGAAGAAGCAGAGGATCCAGACCCCCACGAGGATGGGGATGACGTGGCCCTGGTAGCCCACCCAGTCGATGCTGTAGAGGCCGGGGATGACGCTCAGGGTCACCATGCTGCCGTCCGCGATGGCCGACGAGGCGTTGTAGGCGTTGACGAAGTCTGAGCTGATGAGCAGGGCACCGAGCGAGGCGCCCAGGTAGGGATTGCCCCCAAAGACCGTCGCTGCGGAGAAGCCCAGAAGGATCTGCAGGTTGGCCAAGGCGCAGGCGTTGACCAGGGCTGCGATGCGCCACCAGACGGTGGTGGTGTCGAGCGTGAAGAAGCCGGCCCCGTCCGGGGCGGGGGTGCCCATGTAGCTGATGGCGCCCATGATGCCCATGAGCATGCCGGACGCGACGATGGCGGGGATGATGGGGACGAAGACGTCCGAGAGGACCTTGATGGCGCGCTGGAGGGCGTTGCCCTTGTTGGCCGCGGCCTCCTTTGCCTCGTCCTTGGACGCGGCGGACACCCCGGACTGGGCGATGAAGGCGTCAAAGACCTTGTTGACGGTTCCGGTGCCATAGATGACCTGCAGCTGGCCGGCTGCCTGGAAGTTCCCCTTGGCGCCGACGCAGTCGTCGAGCTTGGCCTTGTCGACCTTGGAATCGTCGGCGATGACGAGGCGCAGGCGCGTTGCGCAGTGCGCCGCCGAGACGACGTTGCCGGCACCGCCCACCGCGTCCAGGATCTCCCTCGCCGCTTGCGCGTGATCAAGTGCCATTGAGTCCTCCTGTCTCTGTTATGGAACCGTTCTCACACCACTTTGCTCCTGCGACCGACTCCAAATCAATCATACTGCCCTATCGTGATATGAAATCGTTCTCATATTCATACTAATACTCCCAGATGTGGGGATGCGCACCTCAGTGGGTGGGGCCGGACGTGAACGGTATCTATCGCGCGGTGAGCGGTAGGCCCTCCTAGCGCGTGGAGCGTCTCCGACGCAGCTCGAAGCCCATCATGATCTGGCGCGCCACGTTGTCCGAGACATCGGCCATGGCCGCGACCAGCATCTTCGCGGCCTCGATGCCACTCGTCTTGTAGTAGTTGTGCACGGTGGTGAGGGAGGGGCTGATGATCTGGGAGAGGGTCCCGTCGCCTATGCCCGTCACCTGAACCTCGTCCGGCACGCCGTGGCCGTACTCGCGCAGGCAGGTCAGCGCCCCGTAGGCGACGCTGTCCGTGGCGCACACCACCGCGTCGACCTCGGGGTAGGCCTCGAGGAGCCCCTCGCAGCTGGTGTAGCCCGAATCCACGTCGAAGCCGCCTATGACCTGGGCCCGGTCGGGCACGTTGAGGCCCGCCTCCCTGCAGGCGGCAAGGAAGCCCTGGTGGCGGTGGCAGCCTGCGGAGAGGTCGTCCTCGCGTACGCCTATGAACGCGGGATGTGCGCTCTTCTCGGCAACCAGGCGCGTTATCTCGAGCGTGGCGCGGTAGTCGTCCTGGAACACGCAGGACCGCCCCTCCATCTGCTGTCCCAGCACGACCAGCGGCACCTTCAGCGCGTCGAGGGCCCTCTGGTGGGCGGGCGTGACGATCGTGCTGATGAGCACGACCCCGTCCACCTGGCTGCGCTCGGCGAACAGCTGCAGGAAGCGGATCTCCTCCTTGGCGTCGTTGTCGGTGTTCGCCAGGAGCATCTGGTAGCCGGCCTCGTTGAAGACCACGCTCAGCCCCGCCACCATGCGCGAGACCGAATGGGAGTTGATCTTGGGGATGATGACGCCCACGAGCCTGGTCTTGCCGGTGCGCAGGGTCTGCGCCTGGGGGGAGGGCACGTAGCCGGTCTGGTCTATGACGCGCTTGATCAGGCGGCGCTTCTCCTCCGACACGTAACCGTCGTTGAGGTAGCGCGAGACGGTCGCGCGCGACACGCCTGCCATCCTCGCAATGGTGTTGATGTCCATCCCGCACTCCTCGTCGAAAACCGCCAACGCCCATCGTATCATCTACACGACAAGCCGCAGCCCAAGGAGGCCATCATGGGTAACCCGCTCGCCAACGATCTCGAGACGCTTCGCCAGGCGGTCGAGAGGAACGCGCGCCCCGGGCGCTTCGCCCAGGCGTTCCACCTCGTCCCCCCGGTCGGCTGGCTCAACGACCCCAATGGCCTGTGCTGCTTCGATGGGGCCTATCATGCCTTCTTCCAGTACTCGCCCTTCAACTCGGAGGGTGGGGTCAAGATGTGGGGCCACTCCGTGAGCGATGACCTCATGGGCTGGGAGTACCTGGGGACGGCGCTCTATCCCGACCAGCCCTTCGACGTCTCGGGCGTCTACTCGGGCTGCGCCTACGTCGAGGACGGCGTGATGCACGTCTTCTACACCGGCAACGTCAAGCGCGAGGACGCGGACGGCTACGACTACGTCAACAGCGGCCGCGAGGCCAACACCGTCCACGTGGTGTCGACCGACGGCATGACCTTCGGCAACAAGCACCTGGTCATGACCAATGGGGACTATCCCCAGGATGACACCAACCACGTGCGCGACCCCAAGGTCTGGCGCTCTGCCGACGGCTATCGCATGGTGCAGGGGGCCCGGCGCGAGGACGACAGGGGAGAGGTGCTGGTCTTTGGGTCCTCGGACCTCGACAGCTGGGAGCTCGTCAACCGCGTGTCGACGGAGTACCCCTTTGGCTACATGTGGGAGTGCCCGGACTACTTCGAGCTGGCCGACGCCCGCCGCACGGGCGCGGGGGCCACGGTGAAGGTGCTCTCCGTCTCGCCGCAGGGCCTCGAGGGGCAGGACTGGGACCGGCGCAACGTCTACCAGTCGGGCTACTTCGTGCTGCAGGGAGACATCGTGGGCGCCTGCCGCCTGCACCCCTTCGCGCTCTGGGACGCGGGCTTCGACTTCTACGCCCCGCAGACCTTCGAGTCGGACGATGGACGGCGGATCCTCATCGGCTGGATGGGGATGCCGGACACCGACGAGTACGTGAACAAGACGGTGGAGGATGGCTGGCAGCACTGCTTCACCATCCCGCGCGAGGTCACGGCCGCCAACGGGCGCGTCTTGCAGCGGCCCGTGCGCGAGCTGGACGCGCGGCATGCCAACGAGCGCCACGGTGAGGACGCGCTGAGCGCGGACGGCACGCGCTGCTTCGACCTGCTGGTAGACGAGTTCCCCCCGAGCCTGGACTTCGCCTACGTGCGCATTGCCGAGGACCTGGTCCTGACCTGGGGCAGCGGAACCTTCGAGATGCGCTTCCTGGACGAGGGCAAGGACTCGGTCGGAGCCGGCCGTACGTGCCGCTACGAGCACCTCGACGGCCTGCGCAACATGCGCGTGGTGGGCGACGTCTCGTCGATCGAGGTCTTCCTCAACGACGGGGAGCTCACCTTCTCGACGCGGTACTACCCGGAGAGCTATGGCGTTCGCGTGGACGCCCCGGGCGCCAGCGTCACGCTCTGGGACGTCGAGGCGTAGGTGACGGGCGCACGTTCGGGCATGTGGCTTGCACGAGGGCGGGCTGCCGTGGCCAAGATTGGACTCATATGAGACGCTTCAGGCTCGACGACGATCGCTACTCGACCATCAGCCGCTACGTGGTCGCAACGGCTGCCGCCATCGTCGCCATCGTGCTGGCGGCCGTCCACCTCGCCGAGATCGCGGATGCCGTCGGGACCTCACTCGCCTGGGTCTATGCCATCGTGAGTCCGCTCATCGTCGGAGGCCTGGCTGCCATCCTCCTGTATCCCGGGGTCAAGTGGTTCGCCCGGAGGCTGGGTCGCGTCCCCCTCCTCTCGGGGAGGGAGAAGCTCAGGCACGTGCTGGGAGTCCTCCTCGTCTGCGTGTGCTTCGTCCTGGCGCTGTCGGTCCTGGTGGCGCTGCTGCTCTCGGTCATCACGGGATCGATCCACCGCATCAGGTTCGAGAACCTGGAGTCACTGGCCCAGTACCTGGCCTACGGGGCCGATGGCCTGTACAGGTGGCTCATCCGGCTCACGACGTCTCTGGGGGTCCCGCCCGATGACGTGAACGCGGCCCTGGAGCATGCGGAGACGTTCGTCTTTGGCGATGGCGACGGCTTGGGCCAGACGCTCACGAAGGGCGTCACGGCCGTGCGCAACGCCGCCTCGACCATGGTGTTCGCCGCGATCTTCGCGGTCTACCTGATGGTGGACGCGCCCCACCTGGCAAGCTATTGGAACGGGGTGCTGCGCTCCCTGATGGGGGAGAGGGGCTATGGGCGCTTCGCCGAGTTCCGTGCCGACGTGGTCTTTGCGTTCACGGGCTACATGCGCGGGCAGTTCATCGATGCCGTGCTGGTGGGGCTGATGGTGGGCGTCTCGCTCACGGTCGTGGGCGTGGACTTTGCACCGGTCATCGGCATCGCGACCGGCATCGGCAACCTGATCCCCTACATCGGTCCCATCGTCTCGTACGTGCTGACGGTCGCCGTCTGCGTGGTCAACGGCGACATCGGCCGCCTGGTCGTGGCTGCGGCCGTGCTGCTGGTCATCCAGTTCGTGGATGGGCAAGTCATCAACCCCAAGATCCTGAGCGACAGCGTCGAGGTGCATCCCATCCTGGTCCTGGTGGCCCTGACCGCAGGGGGCAGGCTGGGTGGCGTGCTGGGCATGTTCATCGCGGTGCCGTGCGCGGCGCTGGCGAAGATCTACTTCGAGAAGTTCGTGGCCTGGCGGCGCCGGATGCGCGTGGGTGGGGGCGGCGGCACAGGGGCAGATGCCGGCACGAGCGGCGATGGCGGCACAGGGGCAGATGCACATGAGCGTGGGGGTGGCACGGCGAGTTGTGAAGACACGTCCACGGCGGTTGACATCAAAGGGGATGTCCCGTAGTATTTTTTTCCGCGCATGGTGCGCCCAGACAGTGCGGGGTGGAGCAGTCTGGTAGCTCGCCGGGCTCATAACCCGGAGGTCGTTGGTTCAAATCCAGCCCCCGCGACCAAAAACACGTCCCCTACCTGGCAAAACAGGTGGGGGTTTTCTTTTGACCACCAACGTGACCACCATTTGACCACCAAAAATTTTTTCTGGCAAGTCAAAAACCGCCCGGAAAACGGCGTAGCTGCCGCCTTGGCGAAACCTTCACTTTTCAACAACCGCCCCAGCGAAAGCTAACTACCGCCGTGGCGAAACCTATGTACCGCCCTGACGGTAGCTTCGGGCGGGTTACTCTCGCTCTGGCGGCACCTCTTATCTCCTTTATCTATTTTTATAAAAAATCTCCGAGCGGTCTCGAAAGCGCGGCGCTCCTCCTCTGGCGCTCGCGCTTGCGTTAAGCCCGCTCGACTTTCGAGTGAAATCCACCAACCCTAAAGCCCTCCTGCTAGCTTCTGCGTGAAGCCGAAGAACGGAGGGAAGTCCATGGAGAACGTGAACGCAAGGGAAGACGAGGAAGAGGGCCGCGTCATCACGCTGTCGGAGGCAGGAGAGATCCTCCACGCCTTGTATGCCACGGTGCTCAGGCTCGGCACCGACGGCGTGCTCTCGGCGAGCTTCGACCAGATGCTGAGATCGGCCGGCACCGTCACCATGCGCGACGTGGTGCACGGCGTCTGGGAGGCAGCGATCCTACCAATAGGCTGCGGCGTACTCTCGCTCACCTTCATCCTGCAGCTCATCCGCATCAGCCAGCGCATGGACGGCAACGCCTCCATGCCGGGCGTGAAGGAGGTCGTGTTCCTGCTCGTCTTCTACGCGGTCTTCCTCTTCGTGCTGCAGCACAGCTTCGAGCTCATGCAGTCTGTCTACGAGGTCTCGCGCATCGCGGTGTCGCGCGTGAGCGACCTCTTCGGGACGGGCTCGGCCTTGGACCTCCAGACCGTCTCCATCACCACGACCGACGACGACGTGGCCGCGCTTCTCGGCATGCTCGTCGTCGCGCTCGTGAAGAGCGGCGGCTGGGCGCGCGACGTCATGGGCGGCTAGCAGCCGACCTGAGGAAGGAGGCGGCCATGGTCACCTAGGCCGAGAAAGGCAAGAAGCAAGCAAGGACAAGGGCGGAGACCCCCGTGCCGCCGCAACGACAAGGAGGAAGAAATGGCAGATGAGAGAGGCCAGGGCAAAAATGTCTACCTCACGCTCCACGAGAACTTCGTGCGCGAGGACATCGCCTACACCGACCGCGCCACGGGGGAACGAAAGACCTTCAACCAGGTGCGCCTTCCCGCCGGCACTGTCATCGACGGCAAGGACGTGGGCAGCTGCGAGTTCACCCCGCTCTTCGTGGACGCGTCGCGCTTCAAGGGGCCAGAGTGGCGCGACATCCCGCTTCTGGCGGACCGCGAGGTGTGGCTCAAGAGGTCGGTCCTCGACCCGGAGGGCCGCCCCGTCACCGATGCGGACGGCAAGCGCGTGAAGGACGTGATGAAGGTCATGCCGCAAGAGATCAAGGACGCGCTTACGGCTTCGAGGCGCGCATGGGCCGAGGAGCACGGCGACGACCCGCGCGCACTGGCCGACCGGGGACGCGCCGCCAGGGACTCCGCCGAGGCCATCGATCGCTCGGGGCGCACGCGCCCGGACGCGCGAGAGATTGGATAGGCGCGGCATGGAGAAGACGAAGGGGAGCTGTATCGCCACCTGCGAGGTGGTCATCATGCGCGACGCCGTGACCGTGGACTTGGGCACGCTCACCAACGACGCGCCGCCCACAAGACGCCTTCCGCGCCTGGCGTGCAGACCGAGACGATCGACGCAGACGACGGCGACCACGAGGCCGTGGCCGACGACTCGGTGACCATCGTGGGCACCGTCTCCTACACGGGCCCCACGCCCGGCAAGGAGTACACGCTCACCGGCACGCTCGTGGACAGAGAGACCGGTGAGCCCGTACGCTCTGACGGCAAGGCCGTCACCTCCACCGTGGCCTTCGTGACCGATACGGCGAACGGCACACAGGAGGTCACCTTTACCTTCGGCGGCATGGAACTCGCAGGGAATGCGCTCGTGGCCTTCGAGTCGTTCGCCCTGGGCGGTCAGGAGGCCGCGGCACATGCCGGCGTGAACGACGAGGGACAGACCGTAAGACTCGTGCCGCCTGAGACTCCCGAGGCGCCGACGCCCGGCAGCAAGCTCCCGCAGACGGGAGATGAGCTGCCGATAGCGGGCATCTGCGTCCTGGCTGCGGAGGGCTGCGCCGCCTCCGTCATCGGCATCGCGCGCAGCATCGGTACGGGACATCGTGAGGAGGACGAGGGAGAGGAGGCCTAGTATCGTCGCCTCATAGCCGGCTTCCTCTCCGGCTTCGTGGCGCTCGCCGCCTACGCCTGTTGCAGGGCGTCCGGCGCAGTGTCACGGGCTAAGGAACGGGAATAAAGAAAGCTTATTGAAGTGGTCTTTTGCGTCTATTTCTACGTGTCGCCATGAAAAGCTGCATACGTTAGACTGGCCATCACTGTCAGTAACTTGTCATAGCCTTTGCAAAAATCTCCAGCGTTTTCTTTGCAGCATGCTGTGGGATTAGTCCTTCATGGAAATAAGAGGCGAGCTCAACTTGATTTGCTTGCACGCGTGCGACGATAAGAGCGGGAGGCGTTGGGACAGCGCCGCCTTTAATCAAGACGCTTACAATGCCCTTGTCTTCGTCCTCTTCTATGACCGTCCCCGCATCGATAGCGCTATCGCGAACGGCCTTGAAAGGCCTATCGCAATGGAGCTCTATCTTGCAGAAAGCAGTATCCTTTTCCCTGATTTCTGCTATTGAAGAGTCTGTATGGCTCTCAATGGCTTTCTTCAGGAGCTGCTCCATCGTCTCCATTCCCGTCACCATCCTCTGTGGCTTCTTTCAGCACGGCTACCAAGCCGTTAGAGAGCATTTCGTCGATGTTGCCGTCAATCTCTATGCGGTTTCTAACCACCTCCTCTGTTGGAGGAAGTATGAGCACGCGGGCGAATTCTCTGCGGTTGTCCGATGCGTACATGTCCTTCAAGGTGCCGCCATTGCTCAAGGCATCCTGAATACTTTCAACAACCTCGTTTGCTTCGGATTCGCAGAGAAGATACTCGCTGCAAACGTCATTCATGACTTCGGTGATAATTGCCAGCATTTGGTCGGCATCGTCTTTGACGAAGTAGCCAACAGAAACTTCAATCAGCTTGCTCGCAGCGACCCCGGCACCAAGTGAGCCGACTAGCCCACCGACGATCGTCCCCGGACCAGGGAATATTGCGGTTCCAAGTGCTGCGCCGCCGATCCAGCCGCCAGTTCCTCCAGCGACTGACCCGAAAGTCGTCGCGAGGTTTTTTGCTAGCTGCGCTGATGAGATTCGCCCACGAACGATGTCATAGATGTCTACGGAGGATAAGGCTACCACGGTCAGACCGGCAACAACCGCATTACCACGAAGGAGCTTCGCCGCGCTCTTCATAGCTGCAGCGCCATATATGTTCGAGCCGGACCTGAAGGCGTTTACGATGGCCGCGCATGCCTTCGGGCCAAGTGCATTGGCAATCGCCTCCGTACCGGAAACCATCGCGCTATTAAGACCCGCTTTGAGAAGCTGCTGGGAGAGAACCGATACAAAGAAGGAGGTTCCTGCAACCTTGACGCCGCATAATGCAGCCTTCTTTGCTGCGATATCTAGGGAGTCCCCACTCCAGACGCTTGCGCAGAAGGCAATCACTGCACTTACGCCAAATGCTGATGCAGCAACAACAGCGCCATTCGTTGCATCGTACTTCAGCGAATCGATGTTGCCCGCCTTGGCGATGTTTCGGGCCTGTTGGTAGGTGTAGTTTCCCTGCTTCACGATATTCTTAGCTTCGGCAGGGTCTGTGACGCCTTCTACCTGACCGTTTCTGATCTTCTCTTGCATCCGTTCAACGGCCTGGTCGTATATATTCTCGTCTTTGGGCACCTCAATGGTCATGGGGCTATCGTGTTTGCCTATATAGCGAAAGGCACCATCTCCGCCATCCTCGAAGCACGCGTCTATCGCCTGTCGTCCATTTTGGAAATACTTCGATTGGATCCACTCGCCATTTACGATGCGGTCCGGCCCGTTCTTTGCGTTGTCATCGCCAAGAATGCGGGCGTCTTTCCCGTGCAGCTTGTCATGTAACGTGTTCGCACGTTCCGCAGCGAATCCATGGCCTTGCCGGGCGTGGAAGCGCTCTTGCTCGTAAGACAGGTTTACATTTTGATATCTGGCTGCGCTATCGCCACTGAGCTCTGCCATCTTTGGAATCGTTGCGTTTTCCGCAACGATTCCATGAGGTGTGCTTGCGTGTACAGGGTCCTTTTTGGACTCGTTTTTCATGCAACCATCCTCCCCTCAATAAGCGGGCGTTGGTTTATAAATCGTCCGTTTTATAGACTTGCTTTGTTGTAGACATTTTAGGTTATGGGGTGCTGAAAATGATTCATCAGCACACGCAAGCTAGACGATATGACCCGAACTGAGGGAGTGGAACTTATCTCTGGGTCGGGGCCCCAAGGGGACCTCCCGTGAGCCGGGATGGTTCCGTTGCGGCAGAACGGCGCCGAGGCGCCACGACCGACGGGAGGGTCCCCATGCCTATCTATCGTGCATACTTCGGGATCAACAGCCACCCGCGAACCACAACGATATGTGCGCCGGCGCCCGAGGACGACGAGCCGGGGACTCGCACGTCCGAGGGAAGTGACTACGGGGAGATGGCCGAGTGGGCGGCCGACTTCCCACAGCCGTCCCACGGCGCGTGCGAGAGCGGCCGCGCGGATTCGTGCCGGCACGGATGCCGGCGCGTGGCGACACGCTGGCGGGGCCCGTGGCCTCCCCGAGGCCTCCCAGCTCGGCCGACTCGCGCCCCGGGAAGAACGACAGGCGCGACGCGGAGGGCCGTGCGCGGCTCGCCCTGGCCGGGGAGGCCGGCCCGAACCCGACGAGGCGCCGCGACCCGTCCTCACCGCACGCGATCGCCGCCGCCACGCCCCTGGACCGCACGTGGCCCTCGTCGCGACAGTCGGGGTAGGTGGCGCCCGGCCACGGGTACGGGAACGCCATGCCCCCGAGGCGCCGCGCGCCTGGGGCGGCGACCTCCCCGTCGAGGTCCGCCGCCGTGCGCGAGACGCGCGAGGGGACCGGCGACGCGAGCCCGAGCGCGTCGGCGGCCTTCCCTGTCCTCCTGGCCGGGAGCCCGCGCACGCAGGCCTCCCGGACGACGCCGACCATGGCGCGGTCGACCCGCGAGTGGGGCCTGACGGGCCCGTCCGGGAAGTGCGTGCCCCTCGCGCAGCTTGGGTATGCGCAGCGTGATCTCGCCGACCGTGGCGGCCGGCCTGCGCTTGCGGCAGCCGCGGCTCCGGTTGCCCTCCCCGCACAGCTCGTCGGCCTGCCAGCCCGTGACCTGGTCGGCCATCGCCTCGAGCTGGCGCCCCGTCATCTCGTTGATGCCTGTCGTTCCGTCCTCGCGGATCGGCAGGTCTCGCAGAGCTTCCTTTTCCTGTAGAATATCCATCGGTGGCCGTTGCCCCTCTCTTGAGTCGATTGCCTTCGCAAAGCTCGATTCTAGGCAATGGCCGCCTCTTCTCAAAGCGGCCCGTGACACCAACAATCGGCACACGATCGGAAGGAGGCGTTTGTGGCAGACGAAGACGACAAGAACGTAGACCGCAATGCCTCCTTTTCCGAGTTCGGATGGGAGTTTCAAACCAACGCAGCCATAGTGCTCTTCATTCAAAGGATTGAAGATGCCAGCAGCGTGAGGGTTGAGGGTGCCCACGAGGACATAGAGATCAGCCTAAATGACGGCACAGTCGTTTACGCTCAAGCAAAAGCGAGGACGGGCAATGAACCTGGGAAAGGTTCAACCGACCGGCTTGATGGTGCTCTGAAAACACTTGCGGATGATATCAAGCAAGGGAACTATCGCGAGCTCATCTTCGTCACCAATGATGATTACCCGTTTGGGAAATCGCACGACGTATCAGACCTGCATGGTGGAGGAACGCTAAGGTTCGATGAGCTGCCAGATGGGGTCCAGAACTACATCAGGGAAAAAGGCGCTGCGCATGGCATAGGGGATGACGCCTATCCTGTCATGGCGGTAAGCGTAATAGGCTTCTATGGTGATGATCGAGATACGAGGCACAAGCACATCCGCGCGGCGATACAAGACCTGCTCTCTCGCTTAGACCTTGGCAGGCGTGGTGATGTCAACGATGGTCTGTTGCGTGACCAATGGGGCACGATGATGCAGGAAAACGCAGGCACGCTTGATACCGACATCACTCTCAGCAAGGAAGATTTCGTTTGGCCTGTCATCGTTATGCTCTGCAAAGTCGATACCGATGACAAAGACTTTGAGCGTTTTGACGAGGAAGATGTGCAGGACGCTGTTAGGGAATACGGTTCGATCATCAATTACCACACACAGAAGTTCGAGTTTGTCACAAAAGTCTCCACCGACTTCGACAGATACCTAGCAGATAACAGCGGCGGGAGAAAAGAGGTGCGAACGCGCTACATTGACGAACGTTGGGGCGATTACGTTGACATCCTTGGACTCGGCGAGATTGGCGACGGCGAGACGCGCGAGATTGTTGCAAAGCTCATCATGCGCAAGGTGCTCCGCAGAGAGGATGTAATCAAGCGCGTTAAGGACGGTGTCAACCTTGGTAATTGAGTCTCTTGATATCCACGAGGGGATGTTCGTCAAATCTTTCGCTTTTGGTGACGGTCTGACTGTGATTAGCAGCAACAACGTCAACAATGTTGGGAAGACGACCCTTGTTCGCTTGGTCCTCTATGCCCTGGGCGAAGAGGTCTCCATGACGCAGGGGTTCGATCCGCAGAAGCTTGTTACGCGCCTTGTGATTACTACCGATGCGGGCAAAAGGCTAGAGCTCGAACGCGAAGGCAACACCATTACAGTAACAGGCGATGGGGAGCCACAGCGATTCATACCGTCACTCGAGGCACGAGAAATCAAGAAGTGCATCTACGGCATCGAGAACGGTGAGATAGCAGATAACCTCCTCGGCGCGCACTACATCGACCAGGACAGGGGTTGGACTCTGCTCAACCGTGGCAAGGTCATCGGGGACATACGCTTTTCCATCGAGGCATTGCTTCGGGGCCTGTCTGGAGGAGATTACGGCAGACAGCTTCTTAGGCTGCGAGAGCTTGATGCGGAGATAGACAAGTACAAGTTCTTTGTGGAAGCAACAGGATACAAAGATCGGATGGTCGATATCCCTGATACAAAAGAGATGGCTCCTGATAAGAGCCGGGACCGCGAGCGCCTTACGCAGCTGCGCATACAGTCTGCGTCACTCAAGAAGCGCATAGCGACCATCCGACGCGCCCAAAACGGCAACAAGCGTTTCGTCGACTACATCGTTGACATGGGCCTCCGGGTTAGGACAGATGACGGGGAGGTTGCAATCACACCAGACAACCTCCTTTATTTCACAGATAACGACCGGTATCTCAACGGCGAAGTGCTAGAGCTCACTACCGAGAAGAAGAGAGTCGACGAGCGTATAGAGGAGCTTAAAGCGCGGCTTCAGGAATACGAAGGCGCACTGTTCCCTGTTCCGCGTGTAGACACACGCGAATTTGATCGGCAAATTGCTGGGATGAAGCTTGACCTGCCTGCATATGAGGCGATTCTTAAGTCGCTCAGAGATGAGAAGGCAGCTATCAAGCGGGCAATGAAGCAGCCTTTCGCTGTAGGCAACGAGCTGTTCGATTCCATCACCACTACCATTGACGACTATTGTGCTGAGCTTGGGATTGAAGAGTACTTCAGGAAGGATTCAAAAGGGCTGCTCACCAAGACGTTGAAGCGAAAGAGCGGGACCAACTATCACTTGCTTGTATTCGCGTTCAGGCTTGCCTACGCAGATGCGGTAAGGCGCATTTGCAACGTCAGGCTGCCTTTGATCATAGACTCGATTCGCGGACGCGAGATGAGTCGGGAAAACTTTGAAAAGTGCGTCGCCCTTCTCGAAGAGCATTTCTCTGACTACCAAATCATCATTGCTAGCATTTCGGCAGAAGGTATTTCTTCTGGTAGGACGATTGTTTTAACCAGCAAGGTTATGGAAGGCGCAGAGATAGACCCTGCGTTGGCAAGCGAGAGCGAGTAGCTCGTCGTTGCTATCGAGCTAGGTAGGGCTGCACAACAAATCGAGGTGTAATCAATGGATGAGTTGCCGCCGGTTGACGAGCGCATCGCAGAACAAATGGACATCCTCCGTGAGCTGAGGCACTATTACCTGCACCTTCACCATGCAGGCCTTCATCCGCTTGACCCCGACGAGTATTACGAGCGCCAGATTGACCGGAGGGCATACAGGGAGCCCAGGGATAAAAGCAGGAGCCAAGCGAGAAAAGACGCAGGGGTGTCTCTGCTCCTTCGAGTACACGCCTTACTCAGCGAGACGGCGAAAGCCGAATTAGAACAACGTAAGACGCTCGCCGACATCAAGGAACAAGAATACACAGCAGAGCACGCGCGGATGGTTGAGGAGGACCGTGCCGTCTACCTGAAGCAACAGGAGCAATGCAACCTGCAAATCGACGAGCGTAGGCGCGCCTATCTTGATGGCGATCCCTTAGAAGTGATGGGTTATTTCGAAACAGTGCTGCATAACGATAGCTTTACTCTGGAATTCCCAGATCGACCTCAGCCCTATGAATCATGCGTGCAAGTCGTGAGCTATGACCAAGCTAAGAAGACATTATTCGTGCGGTACAGGGCTCCCAATGCTGACGAGATCTGCACCATCGACTCGTTCACCTTCAACGAAAAGGAATGGATGGTCGAAACGAAGGAATTACCTGCGCAGAATTCGCTCAGGGTGAGGGCCAGCGTCCTTCATGCTATCATTGTGCGCACTGCTGCACTTGTGTTCTACTCAGATGCCTTTCATCTTGTCGACTCGCTCACCATCACCGGATATCTTGATTACTTCGATCCTGCCTATGGAACGAATCAGACCATTGACGTTCTCAAGACAACCGTTAGTGAAGAGGAGTTCCTCAAAGTTGACCTCGAACGAGCGAGGCTCGAAGACCTGTTTACCAGGCTTTTCAAATCCCACGTTGCTTCCGGGCTCTACAAGAAAAAACCCTACGAGCTCAAAGGCGTGACTTAGTAATCCAGAATCGCCTCAGACGTGCAAAGAACCACTTTGTGACGGCCTTCTAACCTGCTCGCAGTGTTAGAGGGCCGATTTGTTTGTATCGGCCATGACCGAAATGCAGGCCGACATGGCTGGTGATAACCATGACACAGAGACGCAGGAAGAGCCGCAAGCCTCGCAGCACATCGGGCAGCAGCAAGCGGCGCAAGAGCAGCCGCAGATGAGCGGCAAGGACTGGGAGAAGGCCATCGCCGAGCGCGACGGGCGCATCGCTGAGCTTGAGCAGTAGGTGACCGACGCCGCCAAGAATGCCGAGACGGCCGAGCAGCTGCGCAGCCAGATCGCCGAGCTGAAGACACAGGGCGAGAGCGACCGAATCGACTTTGAGCAGTAGGGCGTCGCGGTACCGCCAATCTGGCGAGAGCGGTACCGCGATTCCGGCCTAGGTGGTACCGCGCGTCACTCCCTCTTCGGGCGGTTGTCAGCGATCCGCTTCCTCATGTTCGGCCCGTCGATGTCGAGGTACCTGCAGGCCGACGCGACGCGGCCGAGGATCGGGTCGGCGATGGGCTCGCCCCCTGTCCTCAGGTACCGCTCGTTCGGCCCCGGCTGCGAGGCGATCATCGTCGCGCGCCTGCCCTCCCTGGCCTCCGGGATCTCGAAGGGGTCGACGGAGCTGGCGGTCTCCATCGGCGTCGTGGGGGAGTCGTCGATGATGAGCGGCCTGATCGACCTGAGCCGGCCCGTCAGCCGGAGGTGGGCGCCGCCCTTGGCCAGGCGCGCCCTGTCGAGCCCTGCGCAGGGGTCGGCCGGCCGGGCGTGGCGCGTGGGCGGCAGCCTCCCGCGCGCCGCGCTTCCGATGGCCTGCGCCACGAGCGACTTCCCACGGCCGGTCTTCGAGATGGCCGCGAGCGCCTCGTCGTCCTCAGCCCACGGGCACTCGGCGAGCCTGGCGACGCGGCCCTTGCCCGACTTGCGCTCGGGCATGTGGACTATGCCCCCGACGCGGGCCGCGGGTTCCCTGAGGCGGGCCCCCCTCACCGGCCTCGCCACCCTCCTCGCCTGCCCGGCGGCCTCCCCGGCGTCGATCGTCCCCCTCGCCTTCCCCTCGAGGGCCCACGAGTCGTGCGACTCGCCCTCGCGCATCTCGCGCGGCCCCTGGCCCATGGCGCGCGCCCGGAAGGCGGCAGACTCGGCGAAGTCCCCCTCGGCGGGCACGCCACTCACCCCGTTCCCAGGCGTCGGCGCCCCCCGCGCGGCCGGCGGACTCGGCGCGGCCGACGGCGGCGGCCGCCGGCATGCCGGTGCCTGGGCCGGCAGGCGTGCCGTCGGCGCCCTCGGCCCTGGTGGTGGCGATCGTGCCCCTCGGCGCGGTGTGGCCGGGCACCGCGGGGCCGGCGACGAACCGCGCGCACGCCCTCTCCGGCAGCTCCGGCGAACGCGACCTGGAGAGCCCCGGGATGCTGCGGCAGGCGGCGAGCGCCCGCTCGACGACGGACCCGGGGGCGGGCACCCCCCGCACGCACTCGCCGGTCGCGGGCCCCACCCCGTCCGCCCGGGACCCGAGGCTCTCGCGCGACCGGGGGCCCCTCGCGTCGCGGTGCTCGGGCGGCATGTGCGACTCGTCGGTGGGGTACCGGCCCCGCCCGCCCCGGGGCCCGGGGCGCCCGGCGACGACCTCGCCGCCGTCCATGACCCGCACGGCGCGGCCCGTGACGCCGACGCCCACGGTGCGGCCGACGGGCGCGAGCGGGACCGGGTGGCGCATGTGGCCGACGCGGACGTGGCAGTCGGGCGCCACCCTGGGCCGGCGCCAGCCGCAGACCTCGTGGCGCGACGGCGGCGGCGGCAGGTGCGGCAGCCCCTCGAGCGGGCGCTCGTCGCGCGGCGCGCCGCAGCCGGGCACCTCGCGCGCGTTGGGCCAGCCGACCCCGTCGCCCAGGCAGTCGTTGAGCTCGCCGAGGCCGCGGAGGCGCGGCCCGCGCGAGGGGGCGATCGCCCACCGCCCGGCCATGTCGACCGTCCCCTCGGCCAGGCCCTTGTCCCTCGGCCTCCTGACGCGCTCGGGGAGGATCCCGCGGCCGTGGTGCCCGGCGAGGCGCCCATAGGCATCATTGGCCCCGGTGACGCCGGCGCCCGCCCGGTCGGTGGCCGTCGCACGGCTGCCTGGCACGGGCACGCGCGGAACGCCGCCGATGGCCTCGAGGGCCCGCATGCGCCCGTCCTGCCAGCCCCCCATGGGCATGCCGGCGTAGCCGCCCGCCCACACCCATCCGGACCGCGGCAGGCAGGTGACCGGCACGCACGCCTCGGCCCTCCCGCCCGTGGCTCGGCCGGTGGGCCAGGCGACATCCCCCGCCCAGCCTACGCAGGCCCTCTGGCCCGGCTCGCGCGCGAGGCGGGCGGGGGCGCCGGGCCTCCTCGCCCCCTCCGAGAAGGTCTCGCAGAGCCGGGGGCACGGGCACGGCAGCCTCCTCGCGGCGGATGCGGCCTCGCGGCGCTCGGCCCGCATGGGCCCGAGCGGAGGCCTGGGGTCCCCGGACCTTCCCTCGACCAGCGCCGGCGCGTCGACCTGGAGGCGCGACCCGTCACGACCCCCGGGGGGCGCGGCGAATGTCGAGGCGGCGTCGGCCCCGGACATCGCCTCGAGCTCCCCGGCGCCGATTCCGCTCCCCCGCAGGAACCTCGCGCACTCGCTCGCGTCCCCCTTGCCGCAGCCGACCATCGCGGCCACGTCGGCCTGGCTGTGCCCGCCCCTGGCGTGCATGGCCGGCACCCTCCTCCCCTTGGGCATATGCATGCCCCCTTCTGCTCGGGGACCCCTTTGGCCCCTTCGCTGAAAGGGTCACACATGGTACCTGTTAGGCCGAAATGTCGGTACCATGCTCATCGGATGGGCGGTACCATCACACGCTACCGCTCACGCTATGGCATTGTGCCTGGCGACGGGCTGAGAAGGCTACTCCGCTATCCCGTTGATTGTTCCGACGGGAGGTTGGCCTGAGCGGCTGTCCCTGCCTTCGGGCTCGGGGCAGGGCGACTTGGTGGGGCTACGCATAAAGAAGACCCGCCAGTGTGCGTGCCCGAAAGCAGAGGCCAGGCAGGTTTACTAGTTACAGTTTATCGCATTTGCCAAGCGTCAGGTTGGCTTTGGGGCTTAGGCGCTTTGAGGTCGCAGTTTGCGACCTCAAAGATGTCACACGTTTTAATCTCCTACTCGCCAAGCGCGCCGCGAATCGATTCAATGATGCTTGAGTCCTCAAGCTTGGCGACGGCGAAGCTCTTCTTGCCTGCGTCCTTCAGCGACGCCCCCCACCAGGTAGCCCTCGGCTCCGTCCAGGATGAGGAAACGGTCGTGAAACGAGGTCGTGTGTTTGACCTCGAGCGTCGGGTACTGCGCATTGAAGGTTGCCGCATCACGTGCGGTGAGGCTGGTCCTGGGGTGCGTCCACACGGTGACGGGGACGCCTGGCTGCTTCTTGGCGAGGATGTTGAGCGTTCCCGTGTCCACGTAGCCGTCGACCAGGACGATCTCGCGCCTTGCCCTCTGCACGAGGGAAACCAGGAGCTCGAAAGCGTCGTAGACCTGTCCCTCGAAGAAGACCTTCTGACTCGGCGCTTCGTGGGTCTCCATGTAGTCGAAGACGCGCTCGAAGCGCTCGTCGGTCGAGCGCTCGAGACTGTCCAGCCTATGGTCGATGCTCCTGATCTGCTCGAACATATGGGCGTTGTCCGCGATGAAGCGCCGCATCTCGACGAAGGCGCGCATGATGCGTACGCTTGTGTCGACCGCGGCCTTGCTGCGGAGCACGCCCGAGAGCATCGCCACGCCTTGCTCGGTGTACACATAAGGCATGTAACGACGACCGCCAGATGCGAATTCCCGCAGGTCATCGCTTGAGATGCCAATTTGGCATCTCAAGTTTTCGTGCTCATCGTCAGTAAGCCTGAACCGGAAATCCTCAGGGAAACGATCCTCGTTGCGCTTGGCTGCACGGTTGAGTGCACCGGTCTCAACCTCGTACAGTTCGGCGAGATCGCTGTCGAGCATCACCTGCTGTCCCCGCACGGTGTAGATCATGTCCCTGATCTGCGCGTCGCTTGAGAGAGCGATTGATGTCTCAGTCTTGGCAGGTTCTTTGTCGGGCATGGCCGTAGCCTTTCTCCTCGAACCATTGATGCAATTCTATCAAGCGCGTGCTCACATCCACCGCGAGACGGCGCGGAAGAGCCAGCGCACGAGACGCTCCCGATGTAGGAGACGTCGATGTCAACCGAGAGCCTCGGAACGTCGAGCATGAAGAGGTTGATCGCCGTGCCGCCGTGGAGCGCCAGCTTGCCCTTGAGGGAGGGGTGGCGCTCCATCTCGTCCAGGAGGTCGAGCAGGCGCTCGACCTTGTCCACGGTTCTCGGCTCGAACTCGTCGGTGCTCATGATGTCCATGAGAGGACCTCCCCTTCCGTCTCGGGCAGGTACAGCTTCCATCGAAAGCTCCAGCCCCTGTTCTCCTTCGCCTTAGGATCGAGTTTGGACGGGCCATGCCCGAGCCTCTCTTCGAGCGACAGAAGCGTCTCGTCTGCCACGCCCCAGTCAGCTTGCTTTGCATCGAGGAGCCAGCCTGCGCGGGCGACGACGGCTGCAGGCGCGCCGCCGAGGATCTCAAGCAAGACATCGATGTCAAGATAGGGAAACGCCGAGCAGGACCGCACGGTCTCCTCAGCGCCGCCTGCCCTCCCGGGACTCGTCAGGCAATCGACGATGGTCTGCTCGCGCGTGGTCACGCTAGCCGTGCCATACGACCTTGAGCGCATGGCCTGCGTCCGGGGGCTATCGCCGAGGTCGTATGGAACGTAGCGGATGCCCCCGTACTCGAACGGCGAGCGTACTTTTGCGGATCTGAAGGCACACTCGAAGCCGACGTTGTGCGCGACGCCGTGGGCGACGAGGGCAGAGTGGTACGAGATCACGGCCTCGGGGTCGGCGGTCCTGGCAACGAGGAACGGGTCGGGCGCCTCGCCGGTAAACTTGCCGGTCTTGGACACGTAGACGCCTCGTCGCACACGCTCCACCTTGCCGGATTTGACGGCGCGCCGTAGCTGCGTGTGTGCGGCCTCCACCGCCGCTATGGCGTAGACGTCCCCCGTCGTGAACGCCTGGTGCGATTCTATGTAGTCTTTGAACTTCATACAGACGAAGTATAGTAGAAACGGGTACAAAATGTAACCGTATCCATGAATTATAAACTGTAAATCAGCGTATTTCATCTGCTCACATCCACCGTGAGACGGCGCGGAAGAGCCGGCGCACGAAGCGCCAGACGAGCCTAAGGACGCCCATGTGAAGCCTCCTTCTCCTCTGCGGCGGCGAGCATGGCCTTGAGCTGGTCCACCGAGAAGCTGAGCGCGGGCTCGCGTCGCTTTGGCGCGCCAATGGCGCTGTCCATGATGGCGTCGCCGTAGCCGCTCATCTCCGCGTCGAAGCCCTCCTCGACCTTGCTCACGGCGGCGCGCTTGGCCTCCGGGTCCACGTCTGCGTAGATGTCCAGGGCTCCTTCACGTAGAAGCCGCCGTCGCCGTTTCCCAGGGCGCGGCTCACGGTTATGGTGCCGTCGTCCGAGAGGTCGGACCACCTGAGCGCGCAGACCTCTCCGCGCCTCATGCCCGTGGTGAGGGCGAGCTCTATGGCTATGCCCAGGGGCGCGGGCTGGGCGCGCCTCGCCAGCTCGAGCATGCGCGTGCGCTCCTCGCGCGAGAGGGCGTTGATGGGCGTCCTCGCGCGCTTGGGCGGCTTGCAGAAGTCGCAGGGGTTCTTGGTGATGGGGCCCTGCGCCACGGTCCACCTGAGCGCCTCCCAGCGGCCGGCGTTGCGCCTCCACCTCAGCGACCTGCTGGTGTACCTGGAGCCCACGTCTCCTCCCAACGAGTCTTCCACGGCCGTCCGTGGCCGACATCGCGGCCGCCGAAGCGGCCGCCAAGCCGAAGATGGAGGCACGGGGGCCGCGGGCTTCGGAGGTGCGGGGGATTGGAGGAGCCACAGGCCAGGGGCCGCTCGCCTGCGGCTTCGGCGCAAGCAGAAAGGGGAGGGCGTCAGTGGAACGCCCCCTGGGTCGCCCATGGCCCGGAGGCTGCGGGTTCGAGCCCCTGCCCCCGCGACCAAGACGTTGTCGTAGGCCAGCTGGCTTCTTGAGTTGCTGGCCCGTTTTTGTGTCTCGGTTTGCCCCTGTTAGCGGACGCAGAGGGACGGAAATTGGTATTTCGGGCATTGTCCGACATGTGTCCTAGCACGTCCGCTATTCTCCCATCCCCCTCCGGCCCCTCTCGGTCATCTCGTAGTGAGCCCCTCCGCCACGAGTGAGGCTCCAACCAGGTATCCCTCCGTTCCGTTCAGGAAGGAAGCGGTCGTCGGTCGAGCGCTCCAGGCTGTCCAGCCTGCGGTCGAAGTTCCTGACCTGGGCCAGCAGCTCGGAGTTGTCTGTTAGGAAGTGGCGCATCTCGACGAAGGCGTCCATGATGCGCACGCTCACGTCGATGACCGTGTCGCTGCGCAGTACTGCGGAGAGCATCGACCTTCCTGCTCGGTGAAGACTCTCAGGGGCTTTCGCCTGCCGCCCCAGCTTCTCGAACTTGAAATCACAGATTATGACTTCAAGATCTCTGACTCCTCACTTGTGAGCTTGAGACAGAAGCGTTCTGGAAAACGTCCCGGGTTTCTCGTGACAGCCTGGTTGAGCGTTCTTGTCTCGACCTTGTACAGCTCGGCAAGGTCGCTGTCGAGCATGACCTGTTTGCCCCGTACGGTGTAGATCATGTCCCTGATTTGCACGTCATCGCATGCGATGATTGCTGCTTCGTTCATATCCTGCATGACCAAGGTGAAACGGGGTGGGGTCCTGTGGGGGGTAGCACGCGGGAACGTGTCGATGCGGTCTTTACGGGGCTTGCGCGCCCGTGTGACGGGCCATGACCGTAGTGGCGCCTGGGTACGCTTCTGGCCATCGTGGCGTTGTTCGTGTGCGGCGTGGTGGGAGTCAGCGCACAAAGCGCCCGAAGAGCCTAATACTCAAGCTGCTCCCATTCTTATATTAATGTTAATAGCGATATTTCGTAAAAAAATTGCAAAATAGTGCGATACTCATTACACTATGAGTTGCGAAAGGAGGGCAAAGGTATGTACAAACTCGTGTCGCTCACGGTAGGCAACTTTCGGTCGTTCTGCGACCCACAGACCCTCACCCTCGATGGGCGCAGTGCTCATTCGGTGACTGCGGTTTTCGGTCCCAATGCCGGAGGCAAGTCGAATATCGCCAAGGCGCTCGTTGCTCTTATCAACTGCATCAGGAGGTCTTCCGACCCCAACTTCCGGCTTCCCTATGAGCCCTTTCTGCTCAAAGCGGGCATGGACGAGAGGCCGTCTATGCTCGGCATGGCCTTCTCCTTGGACGGAAGACGTTACGAGTACTCTGTCAGCTTCTTGGCTCATAAAGTTACCCATGAGCTGCTAAGAGAGCAATCTGATAAGACGAACCGAATGAACAAGGTGCTCGAACGAACGGATGACAAACTCAATCCCTACGCGCGCCAGTACGGCTTCGGTAAGAGGCTTCTCGACAGAACGCGCGAGGACACCCTGCTCATCACAAAGGGCCGTGAGGATAACAACGCATACTCCAATATCATCTTCGGCCTCCTCGACCATATCAGCATTGTCTCTCCCAGCCCGGATGCGCCCACGCCTCTCTTCGTGGAAATGCTCAAGAACGATGTGAGCCTGCGCTCCAAGACTCTTGAGCTGTTGAAGCGATGCGACTTCTCCATCAGAGACATCAAGTTCACTGATGTGGCTTTGCCAGAAGACATTTTCGATCAGCTGCCTGTTCAGATTCCCCCCGATATCAGGAGGGCGATGATAGAGCAAGGCACCACGACCTTCACCACGGTGCATGCTGTCCGTGATGAGGAGCAGGCGATTGTCGGCTCGCGTGACCTCGACTTCTGGGCCCAGGAGTCAATGGGCACCCAAAAGTTCTTTGAGGTAGCCGTCCCCATCATCGACGCACTGGAGAACGGCAAGACCATCTTCATCGATGAGTTCGGCACCTATATCCATCCCATGCTGACCCATGCCATCGTGTCGCTGTTTGGGGAGTCCAGCAGTGATGACGCCTACATGGTCCTCATGACACATGGCACGACGATGCTGCGGGAGCTTACGCGCGACGAGGTTGTGCTCGTTGAGAAGAGCCACACCGAGGAGTCTCTTATCATACCCCTGACCGATCTGGGAGTCCGCGACGGCGAGGCCTTTGAGAAACGCTATCTCGCGGGGCTCTACGGTGGCGTTCCAATCATCGAGGGTTAGGAATGCGATGGTGAGCAAGAAAAACGGGAGAAGGTATCTGCTCATCTGTTGCGAGGGGAAGACGGAGAGGGAGTATTTTTTGATTCTAAGGAGGCTCTACCGTATTTCCGCAGCACAGGTTTCGGTTATTGGCGAAAAGGGTCAGCACAAGGCACTCGTCGACAGAACGCTCGAAGAGCGCGACAAGCTTTGTGAAGACATGTGTATTGATCAGGACGAGGTCGAGTGCTGGGCAGTTTGCGATGATGACAACATGCCATTCTCCTATGCGGAGCTTAAGGATTACGCTGAGAAACGTAAGGTAAAACTTGCCTTCTCCCGTCCACAGTTTGAGGCGTACCTGCTCCAGCATTTCGAGCAGTCCTCGCTGCATGACCAGAAGGGGCTTTATACGAGACTCAGCGACCTTGCGTCAGGCGCTGCTGGTCAAAGTGAGGAATACGATAAGGCGAATTTGAAGTGGCTAGACGTAGCAATTGATGCTAAGCCTAAGCTTGTGGATATCGCTCTCGTTAATGCCGACCAGAGAACAAGGCAGTCAGGTAAGGTCTTCCTTACTGTGCAAAACCTTGTTAGGCGTATGAAGGAGCTTGGTAAGCATTAACTGCATGCTGGTTTTTCAACAGTTTTAATCGAGCCCGCGTCTCGCTCATTCCTGAGAGAGACGCGGTCCGGTTTTAACAAAACGGTCTCAACGACTGTTACGTCAATAGGTTTACAGAAATATTGAAGGGCATTCATGGAGCACCTTCGCCGCCAGATAAGGGTTGTTGAACTTGCGGTACATGCTCGGCCCGCGCCTCAACAGCTCCGCCACCAGTCTGTAGGACCACAGAAGCGTCAGTGGGTCACGGAGCAGCAGATTCAACTGATCGAGGTTCTCGAATTCTAGAGAGAATACGTTGTCGGCATTTGCGTATTCGGCAGGCCTGGCTAATCGTCTCGCTGATTGCCCGTTCAGTGCGACTATGGTGTTGCCACGAAACCTCCAGCCGGCGCGTTTCATTGGTGCCATGTCGTGCTTTATGCACTCTTCGAGCTTCTCGTCAGGTACGTCCTTGCCGTTGATGAAGCCGCTTCCGTCCCTGCCGATGACGAGAACCTCAAGGTTCTGGCAGCTGAGTGTTGCCGCCCTCGTCCTCCTCGCCGTCGATGGCAGCGCGGTGACCGTCCACAAAATCCCGGCGCCCCCGGGCAGGTCGGTCTTCATGATGTTGCGGAGATCCCATCCGTGTGAGCCAAACCATGCGATTGCGTCGGTCTCTGCGCGGTCGAGCACTTCAGGGTTATCGCCGGAGACGTGCGCGAACAGCATCTCGGCGACCTTCGGGCTTCCTTCCATGTGCCGGTACTCGTGTGCGTGCTGCACATAGCGCTTGCGGACGTCCTCGGATTTGCCGACGCAGCACGTTCCGTCTTCGAACTTGTAAACGTATATGCCGCGGGCATCCACATCGGATATGTCCCCTGCGATCGAGGACTTCCCGTCGATAGTCAAATGTTTGAAATCCAGTTCCGCAGCATTCATGCTACTGCCCCTTTCTCGCAAATGTGCGAGCGCGCCCAATCTCTAAACGGGTGATTGGAATGCAGAAGCGCAGGTCGTTTTTTAAACCGCCGTTTGCCACTGCGTTTGCCACTGTACTTTTGCGACTCTCCAAAAAGCAGGCTTGGCAACCTTCCGGCGCAGCCATCTGGCGAGAAGTTCTTTTGAATAGAAGAAGGGACTCAGGAAGGGACTCAGCGTACCCTTTCGAAGCAGCATGGTAGTGCACTGTCCTCCGCAAGCGGTTCGCGTTTTCGTTTCGGAGGAACGAAGCGGCACGACAGAGCAATGAGGCCAGATTGTAAAGACGAAACCACGCGCAACGGAGGGCACCTTTCTCCCAAGGCGTCCATATCGATAGCTTTTGGGCGCCCTGAACAGATCAAAGGGGCATAAGCGGGACAGATGGCATCGAGGGCAGCAAGGAGGCGGCGGAAGCGCTGGCACGGGGCTGGGGCAGACGAGGTTCTCCCTGATCGCGCCCTCGTACAGCCAGATATCCTGAAGCACCATGCCAAACCGCCCGCGCAGCCCGTATCGGGACATCTTCCCATCGCCCTGTTTTGCTATCCTGACTGGCGTGAAGTCCCTGGTGAGAAAGTAGGGGAGGCTGAGAAAGGCATGGACCGCTATCTTGAGGCGACGCCCCTGCTTGACTTCCATGATCGCCGGATTCAGGGTCTTTTGGCGAGACGAGGCTGGCGGACCCTGTCCACGCCCACGTGCATGCGGGCCATCTACGACTTCGTGCGAGATGAGATCCTCTTTGGCTACAACGAGGATGACAACATCCCTGCTTCGCAGGTGCTTCTCGAGGGCTATGGTCAGTGCAACACCAAGGCCACCCTGTGCATGGCCCTGTTCCGGGCCTGTGGCATTCCCTGCAGGATCCATGGCTTCACGATCGACAAGCGCCTGCAAAAGGGCGTGATGATGGGCTTGGTTTACCGCAAGGCTCCCGCACACGTCTTGCACAGCTGGGTGGAAGCCTGCCTTGATGGGTGCTGGTACCAACTTGAGGGCCTGATATTGGACTCGGCCTACCTGCAGAAGCTCCAGGCGCGCTTTTCAGGTCATGGGGGACCGTTCTGCGGCTTCGGCGTCGCCACGGCAGACCTTCAGCATCCCCAGGTGGATTTCGACCTATGCGACACTTATATCCAGCGAGACGGCATAGACCAGGACTTCGGCCTGTACGACAGCCCGGACGACCTCTACGCCCACCATCGCCAGGCAATGAGCCCCCTGAAGCGCTGTGCCTACCAGCACCTGGGTCGTCGGCAGATGAACCGCAAGGTACGCCAGATCCGCGAGGGCTAGGGCAAATCGGGCAGCCTCTGGAGGACTTGTCGGCATCTTCGGGGCATGTTGCGAATCGTTTCGGTGCCGGATCGCCCACCAGCTTATTTGGCTGGTGGGCGCACGCCCGCCGCTTCTCCTCGGGCGCGACGTCCAAGCCGTACTCGGCGAAGAAGCGCGGCTGGAGCGAGAACCACACGCTCTCCGAGCCCACGAGGACGTCGTTCATGTCGAAGATGACGGTGCGAACGGTCGTGCCCGGGACCGCAGGCCGATCAGACGGAGCTTTCGAGGGGCTAGTAGTCGTAGGCATATCCTCCACGGTCCCCCCTCGTGTAGCTGCACGCGTACTCGATCGCCTGGCCGAGCGCGTCGTACGAGACGCACTCCAGAAGCAGCGCCGCCGATCCGGCCGCGACGCCCAGGAGGCCCGCGTCACGCCCTCCCAGCTCCACGATGTCGAGCTTCTCCTGCGTCTGCGCGACCATATGGCCGAGGTGCCTGTACGTCTCGTACAGGCTGAAGACCTGGATGTCCACGTCCTCCACGCCAGGTAGGATGGATAGCGGTACCAGCGTGTTCTCGATGGTCAGCGGCTCGGCGTCCACGCTGTTGAGACGGCGCAGGCTGTATAGCAGGTCGTCTGGCCTGATGCCGAAGAGCCACGCATAGTACTCACCCGCGCGACGCTTCCTGCGTGAGAGTACGCGCACCGACGGCTTGCGTCCTAGGATGCGGGCCGTCTCGCGGAAGCCGCCTCGTGAGGTGCCCTCCGGATCGAGCAGCCCCGGGGTCACGAAGGTGCCCTTGCCTTGGATGCGACGGACGCGGCCCTGGTCTACGAGTCCGTCGGTGGCATTACGAATCGTGAGCCGCGTCGTGCCGAACTCGGAGGCGAGGTCGTTCTCGGAGGGCAGCGCGGCACCCACGGCGTAGGCGCCGCGCTCGATACGCTCGGCGAGCGCACGTCGGACGCGTAGGTACGATGGCATATCTGTGTCGGGAGTCGAGACGGGTGCGTCCCCTTGGCCACCCCGGGCGATCGTGGTGCGGGCCCCCGCTATGACCTCAGCCATGCTGTGTTCACCTCCACATGCACGTCGTCCGTCTCGTCCTCGACGCTTGCGAAGCGGTAGCGACTTGGGAGAATCACGGACGTGACGTACTCCACCGTGACCCCGTCCTCGGTGCGTGCGAGGCTACGCTCGAAGAAGGCCGGCTCTCCGACGCGCGCCCCCAACACGTCGGCCTCACCCTCGTTGACCTGCGTGATGCTTACGCGCTGGTAGCCACGGACGGGTATGATGCCGTACTCTTCCTCGAGGACGGCGTAGAGGCTCTCTCGGCTGAAGTCGTGCCGATCGATGTCCGGGCAGAGCGCAACGTTGACGCGGGCCGTCTCAATGCCCACGGGCTCGTCGTCGGCTGTCCGCATCCGGCGCAGGACGAAGGTCGCGGCGCCGGCGGCAATCCCGAGGTGGTTGGCGACGCCTTCGTCGGAGGCCGTGATTCGGGCCTCCAGCACGCGCGAGCCAGGCCTCATGCCTGCCTCGCGAACCGTGTCGGAGAAGGACCCGGAGCATTGGAAGACGGACTGCGGCTTGCGAGCACAGACGTATGTGCCCGATCCCTGGCGACTCTCCAGCTCGTGCTGGCTCACGAGTATCGCGATGCCAGCCCGTAGGGCCGTGCGCGAGACGCCTAGCCGACGGCTCAATTCACGCTCGACGGGCAGACGGTCGCCTGCGCCAAGCTCCTGGCTGTGTATCAGCCACTCGATGCCCTCGACGGCACGGTCCTTGGGCGGTATGGCATACGGGTCTCGCACGTGCGGGCCTCCCTCCTTGTGGGGCGAGCGTCTCGGGTGCCGTTCCCATGGCATAGGGGTGCCTTTCGGTGGCGGCGTCCAGGGGTTCGCTTCGCCTTGCGTTACCCCAACCTTAGCAACTCTACCCTCCTGCAAGCCACGGGGAAGACGCCCCTCGACGCCTTCCCCGTGGCTTGGGCCTCCTCAGAGGTACGGCATGAACCGGAGGATGTCGTTCGTCTTGGACGGCACGAGGTCCTCGGTCTCGGCCACTAGGGGCAGCTCGTCCCACGACCCCTTCTCCTCTGTCGCCCGGTAGGCGATGATCTGGAAGAAGGGCAGCAGGTAGAGCGGTAACAGAAGCGGGTCAGCGGGACGCTCCTCCGGGAGAGGGAAGACGTTGCCGTCCGTACCGGCAGCCCCGTCCGTCGCGGTGGCGGTGAGCAGGAATGCGTGGTCGGTCACGTGGCGGCAGGCCCGGTACAGGGCCACCATGCGCTCGTGGCCCCGTGCGAGGTCGTCTACCAGAAAGACGGTGTATGCGGGCGTCATCTGGAGGTTAGGACCATGGTTGAACTCCTCGGCCTCATAGGCGAAGGCCGGGACCTTGACCGTCTCGCCGAGCTTGAGCGCACCCTCCAGCGCGACGCCCCAGGCCTGGTCGAAGCCGAGCACGTAGCACGGACCCATGCCCAACAAGTCGCGACGGTGTGTCCGGTAGAACTTGTCTGCGCTGGCCTGCAGGGCGCGATGGGCCTCAGGTACGAGCCTCATCTGAGCGAGGGTCGCGTCCCGTTCCCCGTTCCCCATCCGTCCGGTGGCCACGGCTGCGTCAAGTGCGAAGAGCATCAGGTACTGCGCGAGCGTCACGACCCCCTTCGTGACGTAGCCCACCTGCTCCTCTCCGCAGCCGAAGTCGAAGACGGCATCCGCATGGCTGTGCACCTCCGCCTCAGGGTTCGCCGTGAGGGCGAGGGCGGGGGCGCCCGTCCCCCGCAGACGGTCCAACACGGCGAGGGCGTTCGTCGAGCAACCCGATTGGGTCACGACCAGGTGGAAGGTGCCGCGCACGGGGAAGGTTTCGGAGACGAGGCACGTCCCTGGTGTGGACACCGTCACGCGCGCTCCCAGCGCCCGTCGCATCAGCGGTGCCGCGCACTCCGCCGCGTTGCGGCTTGACCCGCAGGCCACGAGCACCACGTTTCCGGTTGACGTCCCGTCGGATGACTCGGCGACGTAGCGCGCGACGAGCGGGCCGCACAACGTCTCGTGGTTGGTGAGAGCGCACTCGAGAGCCTCGGGAGACTCATGCACGTAGTCGAGCATCGTCGGGTGCTTCTCGGTAGTCATAATCTGGACCTCCCATGCTTCTTCTGGGCGTTCCTCCTGATCGACGAGGCCTTGTCGGCTGAGCTGCCGCCGTCGGGTGCCGCGCCGTGTTCGGTGCTCCTCTCGCTGACCGCCGTCCGTGCGCTCACGATCATCGCGTCGAAGGTCTCCTTGACGTGGTCGGCGGCGGCTCTGAGCTCGTGGTACACCGGTGAGGAGCGTCGTGTGGGACGCGTGATGTAGGGCAGCTGAATCGTCACGTCGGCTCCATGCACCGCGATGACGACGCCGAGCGAGAAGCACCTGTCGCCACGTTTGGACGCGTTCGCCTGCGAGTAGCGCATCGGGTTTGCCACAAGCGAGGCGAGACTACCCTCGCGCTCTATCCGGGTGCGCTCCGCGGCACCGTCGTCGTCCGCCACGCGGCACGCAAGGACGTCCTCGAAGGAGTAGATGCGCGGTGACGCCCCAGACAGGCGCACCGCCCAGCGGTGATGCCCTCGGTCGAGGTAGATGCTGGGGGCAGGTACGAGCGCGGGCGGCTCGTAGAGCACCTCATCTACGGTGAAGTTGGTTCCCGCGAAGAAGCGCTGCGGGTCCTTGCCGCCGAATGCCGCCATAGGCATTCCCTCCCTCCTGACGCACGGCGCATGCATGCGCCGTGCGCGTATGTCGTGCGACGAACTAGATAGGTAAGAAAAACCTCATACCAATCTGCTCATATTGTGCCATAGAATGACTTGTTGAAATTTAAGACCATTTACCGATGGTGGACTGCCGTTCACCCAGGAAGGATCCGTTCCCAGGAATTGGTCTGAAAAAGGCATTATCTTATCAAGTCAAGATCACAGATTGGTATGAAAAAGACAAAACTTGACTCTGAAGGGAGCATATACGATGGCAGTGACCGAGAATGTGGAGATCATGCACTTCGACCAGGAGGGATACTTGGCCGGTGGTGCTGCGGCAGCGGCCGCCGGTGACGTGATGGAGGGCTTTGCCGACCGCGTGGCGGCTGAGGGCTACGACGCGATCTTCCTGCTGGGAGTCGGCGGGACCTGGGACGAGTTCATGCAGCTCGAGTACTTCATGAATAAATACGGTGACAAGGACCTGGAGTGCTACCTCATCCACGCCGCTGAGTTCAACGTGTCCGGCCATAGGCGCATGACCAACCGATCGGTCGTGCTTACCGCCTCGGAGTCTGGGACCACCCCCGAGGTGCTCGAGGCCGTGCGCAAGCTCAAGGACATGGGCGTCCGGGTGTTTGCCATGACCAAGCCCGACGGCAAGATCGGCCAGGCTGTGGGCGCCGAGAACTGCCTCGACATGGCGTCAGACCATGCCGACGGCGGCTGCGAGATGGGCTACTACCTCGCGGACCGCTTTGGCCTCAAGCTCCTCAACCTGCGCGGCTGCTTCCCCAAGTACCACGAGTTCGTCGAGCAGACTCGTGGCATCTGGCCCGCCTTCCTCGACATTCGCAAGCAGTTCGAGCCCAAGGCCGAGGCGTTCGCTCGCTCGTACGCACTCGCGCCGTACACGATGTTCATCGGTTCCGGCGCCCTTTGGGGCGAGACGATCCTCTTCGCGATGTGCATCCTCGAGGAGATGCAGTGGAAGCGCACGCGCTACATCAGCTCGGCGGACTTCTTTCACGGGACTCTGGAGCTCGTCGAGCCGGGCGTGCCCGTCGTACTCTTCAAGGGCGAGGACGAGTGCCGCAAGCTCGACGACCGTGTCGAGGCCTTCCTAAAGACCGGTCGCACCGGTGACGCCGACGTCACCGTCATCGACACGGCCGAGTATGCGCTGCCCGGTCTTGACCCGGACTTCCGTCCGCTGCTGAGCCCCTGGATTCTTTCCTCGATCATCACGGACCGTCTCTCGGCTTACTACGAGCTCGTCACGAAGCACAACCTCGACTACCGCCGCTACTACCACCAGTTCGACTACTAACGATGGGTGGGAGGGACCGTCTCTCCCAGCGAGGCGGTCCCTCTTCCGGCTTTGGGAGGGGGTCCATATGCCAGCTCGCCTTGCGGCCATGAATTGCTCACATCGCTTCTTTGACCTGGAAGAGTTCTTTGCGAGTGCTGACGCCGCGGGCTTCGAGGGTGTGGAGCTCTGGACCGGCCCGATGCACTTCTTCATGGATGCACACGGGTACGATCCCGTCTCGCGCCTCGTGGGTCTGGAGAGGCGCTATGATCTCCCGATCATTGGGGTCTGCCCTGAACAGGCTAACCCCAAGCCGCACAATATCGCCGTGCGCGGTGAGACGGGACGGGCCCGCACGCTTGCGTACTTCACAAATGCGCTCGAGGTGGCTCGCGAGCTAGGTGCGAGCCAGGTCGTCGTCACGAGCGGTTGGGGCTACCTTAACGAGCCAGTTGAGGTCGCCTGGGAGCGCAGCGTGACAATGCTCAGTGCCATAGCGCGGCGCGCCGAGGCGATAGGCGTACCGCTTGCGATTGAGGCGCTCCAACCCGACGAGTCCAACCTCGCGCATACGGCTGCCGACCTTTTGCGCCTCGTGGCCGAGGTGGACTCGCCCGCCCTCGGTGTCTGCCTTGACCTGGGCGCGATGGCCGTTGCTGGTGACACGATCGAGGGCTACTTCGCGACCTTCGCCGGCCGCATCATCCACGTGCACTTCGTTGACGTGGGGCACGGTATGACGCACCTCGCCTGGGGCGACGGCGAGAGGGACATGACCTCCGACCTCGCTGCACTTGCGCGCTGTGGCTACGAGGGGTGGCTCTCGTCCGAGACGGTGGACCCCGAGCGTTTCGCAGGTCCGGCTGCCGCCGACGCCCAGACTATGGCCGCGTTCCGTACGGCCCAGGAACAGCTTCGAAGGGGGGTGAGGCATCTGTGAGACAGATCGTCATCGCAACCCACACGCACCTCGCGGCGGGACTGGCTGAGGCTGTGACGTTCCTCGCGGGAGAGCACGGCAACGTCCGCGTTCTCAATCTCTTTGTCGACGGCGAGGACGATGTGGCGGCAGCGGCCCGGCGCGTCATCGACCAGACGCCCTCAGGCGACGACCTCGTCGTCTGTACGGACCTGCTCGGTGGCTCGGTCAACAACGAGTTCGCCAAGCTCGCTCAGATCGACCCGCGCATCCTGCTTGTTACGAACGCAAACCTGCCTGTCGTTCTACAGCTCGTGCTTGCTGCCGGTGACGAGCCCACCGTCGAGCTCGTCCGACAGGTTGTGAGCGCCGAGGAGTCGAGGCCCGTCCTCGTGAATGACCTCCTGGTCGCCGAGTCGGACGGTGAGGACGAGTTCTAGCGGGACGACGCCGACCTATGCGACACGCACCGCCAGCATGTCACGTACACGCATCCCTGGGGAGGGAGCACAATGATTCTACTCACTCGTGTGGACCACCGGCTGCTCCACGGTCAGGTGGCCGTTTCGTGGGTCAACGGTCTCAAGGCCAACTGCGTCTTCGTCGTGGGCGATCACGTCGCCAACGACCCTGTGTGGAAGACGACGCTCAGGCTGGGCAAGCCTGCTGGTTGCAAGCTCGTGGTCAAGGACATGGCCCGTGCAATCGAGTCGTTGAAGTCGGGCGTCACCGACAAGTACCGGATGATCATCTGCGTCGGATCGATCGCCGAGGCCAAGCAGCTCGCCGAGGGCTACCAGAAGATCCGCTCGATCAACCTCGGCAACACCAAGGAGAGCCCCACCACCCGAACGCTCACGAAGCAGGTCTTCGTGGAGCCGGATGAGGAGCAAATGCTGCGCGATATGGCGGCCGACGGCATCGAGCTGGAGTACCGCGCCCTCGCCGACGATCCCAAAGTCGACGTCGCAAAGCTTCTCGATGAGTAGGGAGTTACGTGTGGGAGGGCATCGCGCAAGCACGATGCGCGACGTCCGACTCGTGCGAGGATCGCAGGTCATGCAACACACAGAACGGAGGAGGCAATGCTTGGCACATCTTTGATGCTGGGAATCGTATACTGGACCTTTGCGTACTTCGATTACCAACTTGGCACGCTCTACGCCTTCAGGCCCATCGTGGTCGCCCCAGTCGTTGGGGCCTTGCTCGGTGACGTCCAGACGGGCCTGGCCATTGGGGCGAGCTTGGAGCTGCTCTTCATGGGGTCGGTCTCGATTGGCGCCTATGTTCCGCCCGACGCCACGGCGTCAGCCGTCCTCTGCACCGCGTACGTGATCCTCACCGGTATCGAGCCCGCGGTGGCCGTCGGTCTCGCGATGCCCGTGGGGACGTTGCTCGGTGCCCTCGAGAACCTTCTCCAGCCGCTCCAGAACTGGCTGCTCGCCTTCATCCCCAAGTTCGCGCGGGAGGGCGCCAGCCGCAAGATTATGGCTCTGCACTGGGCAGTCGGCTTGGTTACTGCCCCAATCTACATTGCTGCCATCACAGCCTCCGTCTACTTTGGGTCGGACGCCGTCAACTGGCTCGTGGAGGTCATCCCCGCCTTCGTGCTCGACGGCTTTGCCTGCGCGGCAAACATTCTGCCCGTCATGGGCTTCGCGATGCTCGCCCGCATGATCCTGACGAAGCAGCTCGTCCCGTTCTACTTCCTGGGCTTCCTACTCACTGCCTACCTCAACGTCCCAGTACTTGGCGTGGCGCTGCTCGCGATCATCATCGCGATCGAGAAGCTCGACCTGTTCAACAACAACCCTGAGCCCGCGCTCGCCGTAGAGGGGGATGACGACGATGACTTCTGATCGCAAGAGTGACTTCGGCATCACCAAGAATGACTTGGTCAAGACCTCGCTCAACGTTGGCTCGCTGGGCATGGAGTTCTCTTGGACCTACGTCAACCAGATGGGCCTCGCCTTCTGCGTGATGATCATGAACTGCCTGAAGAAGATCTGGGGTGAGGGCACCGAGGGATACAAACAGGCCCTCGAGCGCAACGCGGCCTTCTTCAACATCACGGTGCAGCTCGCGCCCTTCGTCGGCGGGATCACGATTGCGATGGAAGAGGGCGTCGCCAAGGGCAAGGTCGACCCGAAGGCCATCAATGACGTTAAGGCCGCCCTCATGGGGCCGCTCTCCGGCATCGGCGACTCGATTTTCCTCACGACTCTTCGTGTGATTGCCGCTGGCGTGGGCATCTCGATGTGTCAGGCCGGCAACCTCGCCGGTCCCCTCGTCTTCCTGCTCATCTACAACATTCCGGCGTTCTGGCTGCGTGTGGTGGGCATCCGGTACGGCTACGAGATGGGTACGAGCCTGCTCGACCGGGCCGAGAAGTCTGGCATCATGGAGAAGGTCTTGGCCGCTGCGGGTATCGTCGGCATCATGGTCATCGGTTCGATGACCAAGGACATGTTCGGGGCTGAGCTTGCAATCGGGTTCGGTGCTGGCGACGACGCCACCACGCTCCAGGCGGTGCTCGACGGCATTATGCCCGGTATGGTGGGCCTCGGTTTCATGTGGCTCTACTACTGGCTGCTCGGCAAGAAGATCAGCCCCTCCGTGCTGGTTCTCGGCACGATGCTCCTGGGCGTCATCCTGGTCTACTTCGGGATTATGGCCTAGCCATGCCGTTCTCGTCCGCGCGCTCGCTGGCGCGCGGACGAACTCGTGGGCACAGGATGCCCTCCCAGGGAAGAGGCGGTGCTCCGTGGGCACGTCCGTGGCGTGCCGCCCTCGTCTCTCCAACCCAAAGACATTAGCGAGCGGAGTGAACAATGGACAAAAAGAATGGCAGCAGGTTGCCGTGGCTCGTGATCGCGATCATGTCCGCAATCGTTGCGATCATGTGCGCTGTCGGTCAACCTGGGGCAGGCGCCGAGGATGACGAGGGCATCTGGGACCTGCACCGGGCCTATGGTGACCTCTACGTCAATCTTGGCGACACGGTGACCTTCGCGGTGGATGTGGTGGACTACGACACAGCCGAGGTCATCGGAGACAACGCAACGGAGGTGATCGCCGAGTCCGCAGACGCCGAGGGCGAGGGCGATCAGGCCGCCGAGGGGGAGTCTGAGGCTGAGCCCCGCGAGCAGTCCGAGGACGGCAAGGGTGACGGTGAGGAGAAGCCCGAGGACGGGGAGATCGACCTCTCGCAGTTCAAGTTCCAGTGGTATTGGTGCCAGCATAACGACGAGACCGGCGAGATCATGTACGAACCCATTGAGGGCGCGAACGAACCCACGTACACGATTGACCGCGTGAGCGAGGTCGACCTCTACGACAACAACGAGCTCGAGTTCGTCTGTGCCCTCTTCCCGGCGGATGCGACGGACCTCTCCTACGGCAACCGCATCAACGTGTCATCCATCTGGTTCTCCCTGTCGCTGATGCCGGACGACTACGTGCAGACCGGAACCACCCAGCACGTAACCGTCAACCCCGAGGGTCAGGACTCCAAGGGCGGCTACGTGGCCTTCGTGACCAACGAGGCCGGGACCTTCGACTTCCAGGTCTCGGGCGTCTCCGACGCCGCTACGTCACCGAGCGTCTACGTCGCCGCCATACAGGGCGACTGCGTGGTTGCTGAGTACGAGTCCGACAAGACGAGCTTCTCGCTTGCGTGCGACCCGGCCTACACCTACGTGATCAGCTGGTCCGCCGACGCTACGAAGCCCGTGAGCTTCGACTACACGATCTCCGGCGAGGCGAGCGAGCCCGCGTACGTGGACCTCAACGAGTCGCTCGAGCCGACGGACGAAGGCCTCAACGTCTACGTGGACGCCGTGACGCTGCGTGAGGACGGCGAGTACCAACTCACCGTCGCGAACCCATGGGTGGACGCCGACTACTCGATTGACAACGAGTCCGTGGCTACCGTCTCGGATGACGGTAAGATTTGGGCTGTGGGACCCGGTGAGGCCACCATCACGGTCACACAGGGTGACGAGACGGCAGCCGTCGCCGTAAACGTGGGATAACGCGCGGTTCCCACACCACGAATGGCGAGGCGCCTCCGGGAATTGTGTTCCGGGGGCGCTGACGGTAGGGGGCGTTCTCCTCGACCGTCCGGGCGGTCTCCCTCGTGGCGATCGCATAGGCGTTGTCGGTCGTGAACACCTGGTGCGATTCTATGCGCTTCTTAAATTTCATACAGATAGAGAGCCGCTCCGCTGCGAACGTGATGCTGCCAGCATCGGTCACCGGACGCGACGCCTGTCTCGGTGAGTACGTCCCGGCTAACCGAGTGCCTGGCCGCCAGCGCGTCGAAGGACTTGTCGCGTCGGCTCTCTGCCACCTTCCTCAGAGACTCCAAATGTCATTTGGCCGTCACACCGACCGTCAAAGCAATTATCGATCAAGTGAAAAAGCGGCAAAATCGAGACGCAGCCCTTTCTCGGAGATGCAGCGGGGATGGGTTGAGCGCGCGGTAGGATGTTCCCCACCAAGTATTAGGAAGGCACGAGCAACAGCCAATCGCCCGCGACGATCCTGAGCTCTTCTCTACCGAACGGGAGAATCAGTGCTTCGATCGAAAGAGCTCCCGCAAGGACGAGAAGGAAGCTGCCAGTTTGGCGGCATCACCTTTCAGCTATGGCAGGGAAAAGTTTCACGAATGGCAAAGGCATGCCGACCAGCTAGCCCTACCGTTGCGGTTGCAGTTACCAACTGACGATCGCATAGGAGGCCGGAAGGATGATCGGCATGCCAATGATAAGAATATAAGGGAGATGTCCCGCAAGTGGCTGTCCAACGCGGAAATCCATCGCGGGACGGGGATCTCGCAGCCGACGACTCGCAAGCATATCGCGATGGACGACTTCTCGTCCCAGGTGTCCAGGGCCCAAGGGCACCCCTCGGTGCTCGACCTGTACAAGCCCTTTGTCGACAGTATTCTGATGGAGGACCGGCGCGCCCACGCGCATCGTCGACAGGAAAGCCTACATATCAGACGCGGCCCCGCCCCCTACGCCCGCCTCCTCGAGAGCGCCAGCGCGGCCGCGGCGCCGATCAGGCAGACCCCCGCGGCCGTCGCCGCCAGGGCGCCCCGGCCCCCGGCCCTGGGCATGGAGACGTTCGGGTAGTTGGGCAGCGCGAGGGCGCCGGCGCCGGGCCCGGGCCTGAACGCCGGCGGCATGTCGCCGGCGGGCGAGGCGTGGGCGGTGATCCTGACCCTCGGGTCGGCCCTGGGGTCGACCTCCACGAGCCACTGCCCGTAGGGGGCCGCGAGCCCCGCGGGCGCCTCGGTCTCGGCGAGCATCCAGGCGCCCGCCGGCAGCTCCCCGAAGTCCACGGTCCCGTCGGGGCCCGAGACGGCGCGCCTGAAGGGCGACGAGACCACCCAGCAGCCCGCGGCCTCCGAGGCGGCCGAGGCCAGCGGCCACAGGGAGTGGTCGCAGCCCGCCGGGCAGGCGTAGAGCTCGAAGGCGGCGCCGGCCAGCGGCGCGCCGTCCCTGTCGACCTTCACGAAGGAGAAGGGGGCCTGGGAGGCGCGTCCTCGAAGGAGAGCTCCACGACGGCGCCGGCGGCGGCGAAGGCGTCGCCCGCCACCGTCTGGTCGGGGGCGGCCTCGTATCCCGCCGGGACCCGGGTCTCGGAGACCGTGTAGGCGTCGGAGGCCCTGCCGTAGGGGACGTTGGCGATGGTGTAGGTGCCGTCGCCGTTGTCGGCGGACGTCAGCGAGAAGGCGCCGTGGACGCTGGAGGTTCCCGAGCACGTGAACTCGGCGCCCGCCAGGGGCTCGCCCGTCGACGCGTCGGCCTTCTTGATGGTGACGGTGCCGGTGACAGGGGTGTAGTACGCTTCTACGAACCCATCGGCGTTTAGACTGTTTATGTAGAAGGAGTTGTTTGAGGAATTGAACGTGCTGTTTATCGTCGCGCCATTGTAGGTGACATCGGAACGGTAGAACCCCTCCGATGGGACCGCGTTCAACGGAACCGCTTTCCCGTTCCCTGCATACCTCGTCAGATACCCGGTGGATGCCGCCGCTCCCACAGACCAGCTCAACCACGCTTGATCTGCGTAGTCGTGGATCTGGATGCCGCCACCTGTCGAACCGAGCACCCATCCGGAAAGGGTGCCGTTGTTGTAGGCCCTGTAATACGGCGCTGCTTTGATCGCAACGGCCTTCGTTATCAACCCGCCCCCGTGAGCGCCGGAGGCGCGGAACCTCTCTATGACATGGGAGCCCGCCAGCATGGAGAAGCAGTTTGCGGCGGCGCCGTACTGGGCGGTCGTCGCCGGGGAGTTTTGGGAGGCCCGTATCCACAGTCCGTTCGCGTCGGGCGTCGCGCTTGACCCCGCTATGTCCACGGCGACCCCCGACGTCCGGGGGATGTATGCCTTAGACTGCGCTCCGTAATCTATGACGAAGCCCTCGCAATAGGCACCCGCAAATGTGGACGTTGCGTAGGACACCGCGTCGGGGCCGTCGATCTCGTTCTGCTGCCAGATTAACTTGGATCCTACATGCTCGGTGCCGTCCTTATTCAAGACCTGCATATCGACTTTCGTTTGAATCCCTATTCCGGAATTCATCGGCCTCCCGGTGCCGTTCCAGGCGAACAGGCAGGGGGCGTGTCCGTTCCAGACAAACGTCTGCGTGGGATAGCTGCTTACCAGCGCGTCATTTATCACGAAGTCTTCGATCGTCAGCTGGATTCTCACATCTCCGTGCGACCCGTCTGAAAACTCTGCGGCATCGTAGAAGAGCAGGGTAGCCGTCGCGTTCGGCGAGGCGTTCTGGGTGATCGGCGCCGTCCAGCAAATTGCATGCACCGTGTCTCCCTGGCCTGTGATATCGGAGGTTGAAAGAACCAGGTTTGGATTTGAAGACGCGAAGGAATACGTGCTGCCGCTCGGTCCATGCGTTGCCGTGTTTATCTTGCCCGGATCGATCCTCGCATCGGTGAACGCGAAAGACGACATGTAATCGTCGTGGTTCCCTGCCACCACGACCTTGCTCCCGCCATTGTTTATCGTCGCGTCGGTCACCCTGATCTCGACCACGTCGCCGTCCGGGAACGTGCAGGAGAGCCTCTCCTCGGTGGAGAAGGGCGCGAGCGACGCCAGCCTCCAGTCGTCCCCCTCCCGCCCCACGGAAAGGAGGGCCGGGTCGCTGAACTCGCAGGAGACGACGTCGGAGGCCTCGCGGCCCACCGACAGGCGGGAGAAGACCTCGGAGAGCAGGACCGAGGACTCGCCGGCGATGGAGAACGTCCCTCCGTCGAAGCGGAAGTCCACCGTCCAGGTCACCGCGCAGGTCGGGAAGGCCTTGCGGGGAGAGACGAGGCGTTCCGCATGACAGTCCGTCGATAGCCTTTTCAGCAATACTATTATGTTTCCGTTATACTATTGGCATGACGAAGTTCGATGACATATACGAGGAGGCAGTCGATAGCCACGGGCTCATCACGTCCGCGCGCGCGGCGGAGCTCGGCGTCACCAATAACGAGCTCGTGCAATACGCGAGGCGCGGACGCCTCGAGAGGGTCGGTCACGGGCTCTACCGTCTGGCAAGGCGCGTTCCGGAGGACAATGATCCCTACGCGCTCGCGGTCGCTCTCGCCGGGCCTGGGGCGTATCTTTTCGGCGAATCCGTGATCGCTATGCTCGGCCTTGCGCCCACCAACCCGAGCCGCCTCCATGTTGCCGTTCCTGGGCGCATCCGCAGAAGGCTTCCTGACGGGCTCGTCGTGGAACGCGGGGACGGGATGGGGACGACGGCCTACGACGGCATATCCTCTCAGACAGCCGAAGCTGCCATACGGGCCTGCAGGGGCAGGATGATGCCCGAGAGGCTCGTGCAGGCGGCGGGGGCCGCTAGGCGCGAGGGCTACGTCGATGAGGTGGAGTACGGCAGGCTGATAGAAGAAGTCGAGGGGTCATGAAGAAGCCGAACAGCAGGAGGAACCTCGACGTTGCCATAGAGAGGGCGTTCGGGCGCGGTCGCTCGTTCACGAGGGCCCGAGCTACCATCGCGAACGTCATAGTCGGCCAGATGCTTCCCGACGGTGCCGTGAAGGGTGGCAGCTCCATAAAGCTCCGCCTCGGCGAGGGCGCCACACGCTACACCACCGATCTCGACGTCGCGAGGGCGTCAGATCTGGAGGACTGGATCGCACGCCTCCGGAGCTCGCTTGCCGAAGGCTGGGAGGGCTTCACCGGCCGCGTCGTGACACGCGAACCGGCGTCGCCCGAGGGGGTGCCTGCAGCCTACGTCATGCAACCGTTTGCCGTAAAGCTCGACTACAACGGCAAGCCCTGGGTAACCGTCGACCTTGAAGTCGGCCACAACGAGATAGGGGATGCCGACGAACCTGACCTCTGCCTTCCCCGCTTCGTCGTGGAGATGTTCGAGTCCATCGGGCTGCCCAGCCCCGGTCCCGTTCCCCTCATGCCTGTTTCCCACCAGATAGCCCAGAAACTCCACGGGCTGAGCGAGCCCGGCAGCAGACGCGCGCACGACCTCATCGATCTGCAACTGCTCGTGGCAGGGTGCGACGTCGATTACGCGAAGACCCGCTCTGTCTGTGAGCGCCTCTTCGCCTATCGCCAGATGCAATCCTGGCCACCGAAGATCGATGGAAGTGCCGATTGGAACGACCTGTACCGTGAGCAGTCAGGCGAGCTCGACGTCGTCGATGATGTCGAGCTCGCAGTGACATACATGACCATATAGGCGGGAAGGTGAGCCACTTTGCCCGAGACGTGCACATTCGCCTCGCAGAGCACGACGGCCTGATCGATGCGGTAGTTCTCTACCTTCATCACATTATCCAGGGCGCTGTGTCTCTTGTAGGTCTTGCCGCTTTTCACTTCGATAGGCAGCACATGGCAGCCTTTACGCTCCGTCACGAAGTCGAGCTCCCCGACCCCTTTCTTCCTGAAGAAGCGAAGTCGGTGTCCATGGGCCTTGAGCTCCTGCGCGATGGCGTTCTCATAAATCGATCCATAGTTGACGCCCAGGTTGTCGCTGACGATGCCCTTTGGTACCTCCATGCCGCACATGGCGCTGAGCAGGCCCACGTCGTTGGCGAACAATTTGAAGAAGGCACGGTTTTCCGCCATCTTGAGGGGATGGCGGGGTTTTGTCACGTTGACGACTGCGTTGGCCACGCCGGCATCCACGATCCACATGAAGTCTTCTTGGTAGCGCTCGTAGGTGCCCTTGGGAGCCAGGGCTGAGAAGTTGAACCTCTTCGACTGGGAGTCCAGCTGGGAGGGAATCTGATCGAAGATCTCGCGGATCACCAGCCTGCGTGAGCGGGCGTACTTGGATATATCGGCGCGGTAGAGCCTGACGATGTCGTCCTGGACCTTCTTCACTTCGGCGATGCTGTCGGTCTCCAGGAAGCGCGTCACTGCCGCCGGCATGCCACCCACCATGAGGTAGAGATGGAAGAGGGATAGCATTCGTTGATGAACGGGTTCTATGACGGGCCGGGACTCCGCGAAGCAGTCCCGCGCATGGCATAGGGCCTCCTTCCTATATTGTGAGGGGCGGGTGGCCCGGAAGCCGGGGCATGGACTTGGGCGAGGCCATGCAGATTCCGGTGGATTATCTGAGGAACGTGCCGGACGATATGGAAAGAAGCGATGGCAAGAAGAGGGATGCGAGGAAGGTCCAGTCGCTTTTGCGGGCGTTGGGGCGCGCGGAGAGCAACATGACTTCGATGAGGTCGTTGCAGAGGGACATGGAGGAATACGCCGAAGACCGCGACGCTGCATATGAGGCTTCCGTCAACATGATCGCCGACTACCTCGATTGCTTCACAAGGTCGGGTTCAACCAGGTTGAGGCCGCCGCGGCGGAGCTGCTGGCCCTCAGGAAAAAATTCAATGCGGAGACGGGGTCGAGCCCCTCGTTCCTATGCGTCATCTGCGGAATGTCAAATGCGGCATTCAGGAGGCCCGACGGGGTCATCGTGGTGCCGATTACATCGCTTGGCACATAGTTCCGGATGTCCGACATGTCGAACAATATGAAGCCAAGACGCCGAAGAGCGACCGTTCTCCCAGGTGATCGACTGTCGTGACGTCGCGGTGAGGTCGGATGTAGTCGCGCCGTGCGGCCCGCCCCGCCTGTCAGCGCAGCTCGACGGCTCGGACCGGATCGTCCGAGAACGCGACGCGCGCGAGCTTGCGGAACGTGCGGGGAGGCGTTCCGACGCGCTTCGAGAACAGCGCCGAGAAGCTCGTCGCGCGCGCGAAGCCGCACATGCGCGCGATCTGGCCGACGCTCAGTTCGCTCGAGGCGAGCAGCCGCTTCGCCCGCTCGACGCGCTCTGTCGCGATGAACTCGGTGGTGGTGGTCCCGGTCAGCTGCCGGAAGAGCCGTTTGAACTTGGTCGTGCCCATCTGCGCCATGTCGGCGAGCTCCCCGAGACGGGGCGGGGCGTCGATGTTGGCCCGGATGTGGTCGGCCACGAGCACGATCGCCCGGCGGTCCCCGTCGTCGACCGCCTCGGAAAAACGGTCCTCCATGGCCAGCATACGCCCCATCACCTCGTTCGCGATACCCGCGAAAAGCAGTTCGGCCGCCCTGCCGTGCGCCTCGGTGCCGCCGATCGCCTCGAGCAGGCGCGGAATCTGCGGGTCCCACATGCCCTCGCCGCGCATTGCGCCAAGGCATGCGGAAAGGTGGGCCAACGACTCGGAGCACCCGCTGCCGAACGCCTTCTCGAAATACCCGTCGTAGTACTCGATCTCGGTGTAGGCGACGTGCGTGCCCGTCGGCATCACGACGCGACCGGTGCGAGGCCTGGTCTCCAGGAACGCCATGACCTGCGCTGGCGGGAAGATGCCGGCGCTCTCGTGGCGAATCGCGAAGTAGTTGGTGAAATCGAATGCGAATGGAACTCGTTTGAGCAGCCTGAAGTCGCAGCTTGCCACGACGAGGTCTCGATCGAGCGACCACGCGTGGTACCAGCCCTCAGAAGCCTCCCCGTCGCCCGCGAAGAACACGCCGCAGCCTCGTGGGTTCTCGTGCGAGGGGACGAGCCCGACATTCGCCAGAGGGGCGGTAAAGAGCGAGCCAGCCCAGGATCCGCCGGGGACGTCGGGGTCGGACATTTGCGATCGGACGCGATGCATGCCCGTAGAGTCCTTTTCCTCCGAGAGCCTCGTCAGCGACAGTTAGCGATAGCTAACATCCTCATGATACACCCAATGGGCCACGCGGAGAGCGAAAGGGCGACAAGTGGCTTTGACCGACGACAACGGACTCTGCAGCCGTCTCGACGTGCGCACCAAGCTTGCGGTGCTCCTTGCGCTCATCGTCACCGGCGCGTTCGTCAAAGACTTCGCGTGGGGCAGCATGGTCTTCGCCTTCGCGTGCATGCTGACCTTCGCGATTGGGCGGAGGAAGATGGCGCTGTCGTTCGCGGCAAGCTATGTGCTCATCATGCTCGTCTTCTGGGTCACCTTGTCCTTGCCGCGGAGCGTGTCGGGGGCCATGGGCTCGGCCGTCCTGCTGGCGCGCACGTGCATGCCGGTATTCCTGTTCGCCGCAGCGTTCGTGTCGTCGACCAAGATCGGAGACCTCACGGCGGCGCTGTATGGTCTGCGCCTGCCGCGCGCTTTGGTGGTGCCGCTCGCGGTGTGCGTCCGTTTCTTCCCGACGCTCGGCCAGGAGGCCGGCGCCGTGCTCACCTCGATGCACCTGCGCGGGCTGGGCCTTTCGCCGCGCAACGTCGTCGCGCACCCGGTTCTCACGTTCGAATCGCTGCTGGTGCCCCTCATGCTGCGCTGCGCGAAGATAGCCGACGAGCTCGCGGCGTCGGCGGTGGCGCGCGGCATCGACCGGCCGGGCCTCCGCACGTCGTACAGCCCCATCCGCATCACGGCGGCCGACGTCGCCGTGCTGGCGAGCACCGTCGCCTGGTGCGCCGGCGTCGCCGCCGCCAAAGCGTATTTCGAAGGCGGCCTGGTCGTATGAGCGTGCCGGTCATCGAGTTCGAGGGCGTGTCGTTCACGTATGCAGGCGCCGACGAGGCCTCGGTGAAGAAGGTCTCGCTTGCGGTCGAGGCAGGGGAGTGCGTGGTCCTGTGCGGGCGCTCGGGCTGCGGCAAGACCACCCTGACCCGCCTTGCCAACGGGCTGGCCGGCGGCTTTTGGGAGGGAAGGCGTACAGGCGCGGTGCGCGTCGAAGGGCGAAACGTCGACGAATTCGAAGAATGGCAGCTCGCCGAGCATATAGGCAGCGTGTTTCAGAACCCCCGCACGCAGTTCTTCAACCTCGACACGACGGGCGAGATCGCCTTCGCCCTCGAGAACCTGGGCGTCCCGCGCGACGAGATGCATGCGCGCGTGGCACGCGTGGCAGACGAGCTGGGTGCGACCGACCTGCTCGATCGCTCGATCTTCAAGCTCTCGGGCGGCCAGATGCAGTCGATCGCCTTCGCAAGCGTTTCGGTCTGCGAGCCAAGGGCCTACGTGCTCGACGAGCCGTCGAGCAACCTGGATCCCGTCGGCATGGAGCGGCTCGCTGCACTCATCGCCAAGGCGAAGGCCGCGGGTTCCGCGGTGCTTGTCGCCGAGCATCGCCTGGCCTACCTCTCAGATGCCGCCGACACGTACGTCCTCATCGAAGAGGGTCGGGTCGCGCACGCATGGACCCCGAGCGAGTTCGAAGCGCTCTCTGCCCTGGAACGCACCCGTATGGGCCTGCGCTCGCCGGCACCGCCGCGCACGGCCGATCTCGTCGCACGGCTTCGCATCGGTGCGACGTCGGCGTTTCCGGCACTTGAGGCGCGCGGCGTCGTCGCGGAGTACGACCGCGACGACGAGGTGCTGCGCAACGTGACCGCGGGCTTCGAGGCCGGGCACGTCACCGGCGTCGTAGCGCCGAACGGGACGGGCAAGTCCACGCTGTTCAAATGCCTGGCCGGCGTGCACCCCGAGGTGCTGGGGCACGTGCGCATCGACGGGGCCGTTACGATTCCCAGGAAGCGCGCGGACAATGTCTTCCTAGTAATGCAGGACCCCGACTATCAGCTGTTCAGACCGACGGTTCGCGACGAGCTCACGACGCTTCCCCGCGTCGAGGGCGGCATCGACCCTGCACGCGCCGACGCGATGCTCGAGCGATTCGGGCTGGCTTCGGTTGCGGATCGCCATCCCGCCTCGCTTTCGGGCGGTCAGAAGCAGCGCGTCGCATGCGCCTTGGCTGCGCTCTCGGACGCCCGCGCGCTGCTGTTCGACGAGCCGACGAGCGGCCTTGACCTGGACAACATGCGCCGACTTGCGCGAACCATGCGCGAGCTGGCGGACGAAGGCCGAGCGGTCGTGGTGGCAACCCATGATCCCGAACTGCTCTCGGAGGCATGCGATCGGATTATCACGCTTGGATGACCTGCGCAGACGCGCTTCATCAAGAGAGACCTGAACCTGCAAGCAGAAAGGACATCGCACATGGAAGCAAACGTTGAAGAGAGGAAGCTCACCTCGAGGGATCTCATCGCGCTCGGCGTCTTCTCGCTGCTCTTCATGATCGTGAGCATGCTCGTCGTCGGCCTCACCTCGATAAGCGTCATCGCCTACTGCGGCTGCTGTGCCATCGCGGCCATCCCCGCGGGCATCGTCTGGACCTACATGCACGTGCGCATCCCACGCGCGGGCACGTCGCTCGTCATGGCCGCCGTCTTCGCCATCGTCGTGTTCGCCGTCGGCAGCGGCTGGCCGGTCGCCCTGGGCCTCCTGATCGGCGGCGGCGTCTCCGAGTTGGTGCGTAAAGCGGTCGGTCGCAGGCGCTTTTCGGGGATCGCCGTCGGCTACGCGCTGTTCGAGACCTGCTGGGCCGCCGGCATCTTCGTCCCCATGTTCGCGGATCAGGACTACTATCGCGCACTCATGGGATCGAACAACATCGATCCGTCCTACATGGAGTCGATGCTCTCGTTCGTGACGCCCCAGACGTTCGCCGCCATCGCCGCCGTCACCATCGTCGGGGCGCTCATCGGCGCCTTCCTAGGGCGCGCCGTCTTCAAGAAGCACTTCGAGCGCGCCGGCATCGCATAAGGAGCAGGAAGGGAGTGGACCGCATGAAAGAGCAGGATGCCATGCAGGTCGAGCCTGCGGCCGGGGTCGCAGGCAAGATCTCGGCCGGATCCGCGGACGGCAAGGGCAGACAGCCCAAACGGCCCGGGGTGTTCACGCGCTGCATGGCGTTCGCCGGGCCGCGCAAGCCCCTCATCGTGCTGTCGATGCTGCTGGCCGCGCTGTCCTTGGCGGCGTCGTTCGTGCCCTACGTCGCCATCTATGCGACGATATCGGCGATCGTGTCTGTCTATCCGGACCTGTCTGCGCTCGACGCGCGCCAGCTCTCGGGCTACGGCATGCTGGCGCTGGCGGGAGTCGTCGCCGATGTGGGGTGCTACCTGTGCGCACTGCTGTGCTCGCATGCGGCTGCGTTCGACACGCAGTACCGCATCAAGATCGGCATCGTCGACCATCTGGGCAAGGTGCCGCTGGGGCACGTCGCCCGGCTGGGAACGGGACGCATCTCCAAGATCATGGACGAGGCGGTCGACGGCATAGAGCAGTTCATCGGGCACTCGATCCCCGATTTGGCCGCCACCGCCGTCGCGCCCGTCGTGCTCATCGTGCTGCTCTTCGTGTTCGACTGGCGCTTCGGCGTGGCGACCATCGTCGCGGTCGCCGTTGCCTGCATCGTGCAGTTCTCGTGCTACGCCGACAAGCGCCTCATGAGCCAGATGGGGCGCTACCAGCAGGTCAAGGAGGAAATGGGCAACGCCGCCGTCGAATACGTGCGCGGCATGCGCGTCGTCAAGGCGTTCGGGCAGACCGCACGCTCGTTCAGGAAGCTCGCCGAGGCCGTCAAGGACTACACGGGGCTGGCGCTGGACGTCACGTTCTTCTTCCAGAACTCCATGCCGGGCTTCACCGCGCTGCTCAACAGCGCCTACCTGTTCGTCCTGCCAGTGGGCATCCTGCTCGCCCCCGGAGCGGACGACTGGCCGGCCTTCGTCCTCTCGCTCGTCTTCTACCTGCTGTTCGTGCATTCGATATCGAGCGTGTTCCAGAAGATCCTCTATGTGAGCGAGGACTCCATGATCGCCGGCGCGAGCATCGGCCGCATCGATTCGGTGCTGAAGCTCGACGGGCTTTCCTCCGCCGGCGAAGCGCAGACCCCGCGCGATGCCTCGGTGGAGTTCGAGAACGTGAGCTTCGCGTACGAGGAAGGCGGCCCGCAAGCGCTCGAGAACGTGAGCTTCACCGTGCCCGCCGGAAGCGTGTGCGCGGTCGTCGGGCCGTCCGGTTCGGGCAAATCGACGCTCGCGAACCTCCTCGCGCGTTTCTGGGACGTCGATCGCGGCTGCATCCGCATAGGCGGCGCCGACGTGCGCTCGATGGGATCCGACGAGCTCATGGAACAGCTGAGCCTGGTGTTCCAGGACTTCCACCTGTTTCGCGAAAGCATCGCGGACAACATACGCCGCGGCCGCGCCGGCGCCACGGACGCCGACGTGATCGCGGCGGCGAAGGCGGCCCAGGCGCACGACTTCATCGAGCGGTTGCCCTCCGGATACGACACCGTCGTGGGCGCCGCGGGCATCCATCTGTCCGGCGGCGAGGGCCAGCGCATCGCCCTGGCACGGGCGATCCTCTCGGATGCCCCTGTCGTGGTGCTCGACGAGGCCACCGCGTTCGCCGACCCCGAGAACGAGTGGCTCATCCAGAAGGCGTTCGAGGGGCTCATGGACGGCAAGACGGTGCTGATGATCGCGCATCGGCTGTCGACGGTGGTCGGCGCCGACAAGATCGTCGTCATGGACGACGGCAAGGTGGCGGAAGAGGGCACGCACGCCGAGCTGCTCGCTTCGGGCGGCACCTACGCACGGATGTGGGAACGCTACGAGCAGTCGCTCGCTTGGGGCATCGGCTCCGACGGCGGCGCGCGAATCGCTGCGGCGCCGCCTGCCGCAGCCCTTCCGCCCGAGGCGGTGGCTGCGAAGTCCGCTGCCGCTGCTACTACGACCGCATCCGCAGCCGCCGCAAGCGCCGATAGAGACGAGGATGCCCCGGGCAAGAAGCAGCCGTGGCTCAAGCGGCTTCTGAGCCTTTCGGACGAAGGATACAGGAGCCTGGCGCGCTCGTCGGTCGCCTGCACCCTTACCGACCTGTCGCTCATGATCCCGTTCATGTGCACGGTCGCCGCGTTCTCCATCCTCGTCGGAACGCTCGCGGGCGAGCCGTTCGAGGCCGGGAAGCTGTGGGCGGTGTTCGTCTGCGGCATCGCGGGCCTCGTCGTCACCTTCATCGCCGCGAAGAACGACTACAGGAAGACGTACGTCGCCGCCTACACCGAATCGGAATCGATGCGCCTGTCCCTTGCCGAGCATCTGCGCCGGCTGCCCATGAGCTTCTTCAACCGGCGTGGGATCGCCGATGTCGCCGACCGCATCATGAGCGATGTGACCGCGCAGGAAACGATGCTTTCGAGCACGGTGCCGCAGCTCGTGGCCGGATGCGTCTCGACGGTCGCGATCTGCGTGCTGCTCGCGTTCTTCAACTGGATGCTTGCGTTCTGCGTGCTCGTGACGCTGCCGATCGCCGCGCTGATCGTCCTTGCCAGCCATCGGCGCGAGAAGCGCCTGTTCGAGCGCCAGCAGGATGCGCGCATCGAATCGCTCGCCTGCATCCAGGATTATCTCGAGGGTCTCAAAGACATCCGCGCCTGCCATATGGTCGGCGAGAAATCGCACGAGATGAACGAGGCGCTCCTGTCGCTCAAGCGCATGACCATGAAAGTCGAGCTGGCGGTCGACCTATCGGTATCGCTCGCCAACGCGATCCTGCGCTCGGGCGTAGGGCTTACGGTGTTCGTCGGCACCGCCTTGCTTGCGGGCGGCAGCGTCGACTTCATGACGCTGCTCATGTTCCTCCTCATCGCCTCGCGCGTGTACGGGCCGATCCTCATGCTGGTCTCCAAGCTGCCCAGCGTGCTGAGCCTTTCGACCAAGACCGCGCGCCTCAGGGCCATCATGGACGAGCCCGAGGCATGCGGCGACGCGGAAGTCCTGGTGGACAGCCATCAGATCGCCTTCGAGGACGTGCGCTTCGCCTACGAGGAAAAGGAGGTGCTGCACGGCGTGAGCTTCGTCGCGCGCGAGGGGCAGGTGACGGCGCTGGTTGGGCCGTCCGGCTCGGGCAAGTCGACCTGCGCCCAGCTCGCGGCCCGATTCTGGATACCCGGCGGGGGACGTGTGACCTGCGGCGGACGCGACATAGCGGGTTTTTACGAGGAATCGTGGCTGTCGCATGTCTCGATGGTGTTCCAGGACGTGCTGCTCTTCGACGACACGGTGGCGGGCAACATCCGCATCGGGCGCGAGGACGCGACCGATGACGAGGTGCGCGCCGCGGCGGAGACGGCATGCTGTACCGAGTTCATCGACAGGCTTCCCGACGGCTTCGACACCATGCTGGGCGAGAACGGGGCAGCGCTTTCGGGCGGCGAGCGCCAGCGCCTCTCGATTGCCCGCGCCCTGCTCAAGGACGCGCCGGTGATCCTGCTCGACGAGGCCACGGCCTCGCTCGACCCTGAGAGCGAGACGTTGGTCCAGCAGGCCGTGGGGCGCCTGTGCGCCGGCAAGACGGTCATCGTGATCGCCCACCGCATGCGCACGGTGGCAGGGGCCGACCATATCGTGGTGATCGACGACGGCCGCGTTGTCGAGGAAGGGAGCCATGGGCTTTTGCTCGAACGGCAGGGCCTCTATGCCCGGCTGTGGGAGCTGCAGCACGAGAGCGCCGGCTGGAACGTCGAGAGGCGCTAACGCGGTTCGCAACGGCGTACGGTGCCCGCCCTCACCAGCCGCAGCGTGCTGGAGGTGTGCCCGGTGGGCGGTATGGTCCTCGGCGAGTCCGAGGTCTTGGGCTCCTTCACGCAGGGGCCTCCGCCGCCGTCTCCAAGGGCGTGGGCCACGGTCATGCCGCCGCCGTCTGAGGGGACGTTTAGGGAATGGGTGGCATACCAGTTCCCCAAGATGCCGATCGCCGAACCGACCCCAGAGACCACGCCAAACGAGATCATGATGGGCGGCTCCACTGTCTCGCTCGGTCTCTCGAGCGAGACACACCGCTTCCCTCAGCGTTGGCGTACTGCGGCGATGCGTCGTGCGTTCTGCTTCGATCGTCCGACGTTCGTCTCGTAGTTTTGCTGGAAGACCCAGCAGTAGAGGCAGTCAAGGATAAAGTGCACCGCGTTGAACGACGCGAAGCCCTCGATCTTGGTCGAGAACGAGCTGTCCTCGCCGACGTGGGTGAGGATGGTGTCATCGGCCATGCGTGCGACCGTGCTCTGCGGATGTGCGGTGATGGCGAGCGTGCGCCTCCCCAGACTCCGGAGAATCTGGACGCACTCGACAATGGCGGGCGTCTCACCCGAGTGTGAGACGAGCAGGTCAAACGAGTCCTTTCCACCAAGGAAGGCGTAGCTTGGAAGCAGGGACGAGTTCTCCTCGATGTTGGTCTGCTTGCCCAGCCTGACCATCTTCTGCTTGAAGTCGAGGGCTGCGGTGGCAGAGACCCCGACAGCGTAGATGTTGACGCTATCCGCTGACGCCATGCGTTCCACGACGCCTTCGAGCCTGCGGTAGTCGAAGCCCTGGAGGGCGTTGTTCATGGCGCTCGCCGCCAAGTTGGCCATGCTGAAGGCAACCTCCCGAAGCGGGTCCGTGGCCGAGAAGGGCAGGTTTGCGTCGACGCTCTTGCGTCGGGAGGCCTCCTCGAGCTCTGCCGCAAAGACGATGCGGAAGTCACGGTAGCCTGACAGGCCCAGCTTGCGGCAGAGGCGGGTTATGGTCGCGGGGGAGGAGTAGGTCCTTCTGGCGAGCTCCGAGATCCCCAGGTTCCTGATATCGTGGGCATTCACGAGGAGGTAATCCGCGATCTTGGCCTCGGAGGCGGTGAGGCTGCCCTTCATTTTGAGCGCGTCCATGATCATCGTATGCCTCGTTTCTGACGTGTGACGCGGATCCCGCATGGGACAGGTGCCGCTAGCCGAAGTCCCTTATGCCACCAGATTTCAGCAGTATGGCCGTCGAGGCGAAGGACGCAACGAGTGATATGGCGATGCCCAGACAGTACATGGGGAAGTTCTTCGCGCCGAGCCATGCACCAAACGAGAGGATGCCAGAGAACGCGAAGTTGGTGGCTGCGACCTGCCCGAGGCCGAGCACGAGCCCGCCGCAGGCCCCCGAGACGACCATCGTGGCGATGAGCCTCTTGTCGCGCAGGATGACGCTTGCGCCCGTGACTAGCAAGTCAGAGACGCCTGGGTACATGATGGCAGCCCCGAGGGTCGCGGCGACGTAGGGGTTGCACTTGAAGTGCTTGCCGGCGGTGAAGGCAAGCAGGATCGGGAAGAAGTAGATCAGGGCGTAGAAGATCGCGTAGAACGTCATATAGGTCAGGCTGTCGGGGGCGACGACGCCCATGTTGGCGAGCAGGCCGATGATGCCGGAGGCAATGCCGCCCGTTGCGAGCACGGGGATGTAGGGTGCGTAGACGTCGGACATCATGCGGGTGAAGCGGTCGAAGAGACCGATCCTTGCGGCGCTAGGGTCGCCTATGGCCTCGGACTCCCTGATGCCACGCTCCTTGAGCTCGGGAAGCTCGACGAGCTGCCTGAACACGTCGTCCACCCGGTTGCCAACGAGCACCTGGAAGGTGCCGGCGGCCGACTGGGTGCCGATGACGCCCCGCAGCGCCTGGAGGGCGCCCCTGTCGGCCTTGGTCTCGTCCCTGAGGGTGAACCTCAGCCTGGTCGCGCAGTGGATGACGTTGACGACATTGTCGGCACCGCCGACTCCCTCGATGATCGCGCGGTTGAGCTCCGTGTAGTCCTCCATGACTCTCCTTCCCTGCCTTCCTCTAGATGTTCAGTGCGAAGGTGTGTCCCTCGAAGTTTGCGTTCATGATGCTCGAGGGCCTCACGCAATCTCCGATGGTCGCTGTGTCGGGGACGATGCCGTGGAACCTTTCCACCAGGTCCGTTTGGGGGGCGAGGCCAACGGAGACGATCATGTGGTCGTATGCAGCCTTCTGCCTCCTGCCAGCGTCATCTGCGTACTCGACGTGCTCTGCTGAGACCTTGGTGCAGCTGTTGCCCAGTGCCGCTTTGATGTTGGGGTGCAACTCGAACTTCTGGCGCAGCGCCTCCCGGTAGAGGGCGTTGGCATTGCCGGCCAAGGCATGGGCCATCTCGATGACGAGCACCTGTCGGCCCCTCTCGGCAAGCTCGAGGGCCAGCTCGCAGCCAATCGAGCCGCCGCCGAGGATGACGATGCGTCCCTCGAGCTCGTCGGCGCGCATGATGACCTCGGTTGCCAGCAGCACCTTGGGCCCATCGATCCCCTCGATGGCGGGCCTGCGTTCGGTTGCGCCGATTGCGATGCCGAGCGCCTCAGGCTCGAGGGCGCGCACAAGCTCGGGCGTGGCCTCGCAACCGAGCATCACGCGGATGTCCCTCTTGGCAAGCTGGGCCCTGTAGTGGCCAAGGAGTCGCGCCACCTCCGACTTGTGGCTCTCCCGTGCGATGAAGCGCAGCATGCCGCCAGGCTCGTCCTCGCGTTCGACCAGCGTCACGCGGTGACCACGGTCGAAGGCGGTGATGGCCGCCCTCATGCCGCCTGGTCCCGCACCAAGGATGACCACGTTGCGGCCTGTGTTGGCACGGGCGATTCCCTTGGGGACAAAGGACTCGTTGTGGTAGTGCGGGTTGACGGAGCATCCCACGTTCCAGTGGTCCGAGGCGATGTGGTAGCAGTTGTTGCACCTCAGGCAGGGAACGATGTCCTCGGGCCTGCCCTCCATGGCCTTCCTCGGCCAGTCGGGGTCGGCGATGAGCGTGCGACCAAAGGCGACGGCATCGACGTCGTTGCGGGCGAGGGCGTCCTCGGCCACCTGTGGCGTCATGAACGCGCCCACAACCGAAACGGGGATGCTCACGGCCCGCTTTACTTGGCGTGCCCAGCCGAGGTTGGTCATCTCCGGCTCGAGGTTGGTGGTGATGCAGTGGACGTTCGCGACGGTGTTCTTGTCGATGCCCGAGGAGACCTGGATCATGTCTACGTACCTCTCGGCCATCCTGGAGAACGCGAGCACGTCTGGGAACTCGATGGACCCCTCGACCCACTCATAGGCGCTGATGCGCATCTCGACAGGGTAGTGCGGCCCGACGGCATTGCGGACGGCCTCGAGGATGCGCAGGGGGAACCTGGCCCTGTTCTCGATGCTGCCGCCGTACTCGTCGCTTCGGTGGTTGTAGAAGGGAGAGAGGAACTGGTCGGGCAGCCAGCCGTGACCAAAGTGGAGGAGGATGGCGTCGAATCCGATCTTTCTGCAAGACGCGACCGTCCGGGAGTACCAGTCGAGCGTCTCCTGCATCATGGCCTCGTCCATGGCGCGCACCTTGGTACCGTCGGGCATGGTGAGCGAGCAGGGGCCCTTTGCGTAGTCCCTCACCCGCGACTCGCGCCCTCCGTGGAAGATCTCGATGGAGGCCTTGGAGCCCGCCTGGTGGACCTTGAGGACGCGCTTGCGCGTCGCCTCGCGCTCGTACTTCGCAAATGGCCAGGGCTCGTCCTCGCTTGCGAAGCTCGATCTGCCAGGCTCGACGATGGCGTGCCCGGCCACCACGAGCGCCGCACCGCCCAGGGCCTTCTCGTCGAAGGCGTCACCCGTCGGCGTTGCGATGATGCGGTTCCTCAGGATCATACCGTTGACGTTCAGCGGACGAAGGAGCTGCTCGAACACGCCCTGTCACCTCCCTTGCATCGCCGTCCTCTGCCGGCAAGGATAGGTGACGGGTCGGTGGGAGAAGCCCTTGGGGGTCAAGTTGTTGAATTGCTTTCAGCTCTGAGGCGAGAAAGTGCCTCCGACATGAAAATGCTTTTCAGACAAGGGGGAGTGGGGGAGAGGAAGGTCTCCATCGCGCTCACCGAGGCTGACGTCATGGGCGCCAGACGCGGCGGGTCCGCCTACAACCCCACATCGGGCGATGTGGGCGCCCACTAGGTCCCCCGCGCCTGCCCCGCGAGGGACGTCGCGTTTGCCCCGCGAGGGGACGTCTTGCCTGTTCAGATTTGTCGCAGTCGGCACGACGCCTTGGGATGCGACGCCTTGGGATGCGACGCCTTGGGATAGATGCTATAAATAGGCACGGGCGCGCCGATTGGTGCGCCCACGAGGTGCCTGGCATGGCAGCCTTGGTGAGCCCTTGCCCCTCCTGGGGAATTATGATCGGGCATCAATCTGCCAGGCGCGAAGAGAGGACGGCAGGGGGCCGTCCGAGACCCAGGGGGGACATAACGTGAGAGAGTACCTGGTAAGCGCGTCGGACGTGCTCGAGGAGTGCGCAACCGATGCCGAGCAGGGCCTTGGTGCCGGTGTCGCAGAGGAGCTGCTCAGGCAGAACGGCCCAAACAAGCTCAAGGAGGCCGAGAGGACCCCACTCTGGATCCGCTTCTTCCAGCAGATGGGCGATCCCATGGTCATCATGCTGATCGTGGCTGCGGTCATCTCGGCCGCAACGAGCGTGGTGCAGGGCGAGGCCGACTTCGCCGACGTGGTCATCATCATGTTCGTCGTCATCCTCAACTCCGTCCTCGGCGTCGTGCAGGAGGCCAAGTCCGAGGAGGCGCTCGCGGCGCTCCAGGAGATGGCCGCCGCCACGAGCAAGGTCATCCGGGACGGCAAGCAGGTCGAGGTCCACTCGCAGGACCTCGTCGTGGGTGACGTCGTGATCCTCGAGGCCGGCGACTCCGTGCCGGCGGACTGCCGCATCCTCGAGAGCGCGTCCATGAAGGTCGAGGAGGCGGCCCTCACGGGCGAGTCCGTGCCCGTGACGAAGCACGCGGACGCGATCAGCCTTCCCGAGGGCGAGGACGACGTTCCTCTCGGCGATCGCAAGAACATGTGCTACATGGGCTCCACCGTGGTCTTTGGCCGTGGCCGTGCCGTGGTCGTGGCGACGGGCATGCAGACCGAGATGGGCAAGATCGCCGGCGCCATCGCCGAGGCACAGGACGAGGAGACCCCGCTGCAGGTCAAGCTCGACGAGCTCTCCCACATCCTGACCATCCTCGTCGTCATCATCTGCGCCGTCGTGTTCCTCACGGGCTTCTTCAAGCATGGCATGGGCTTCGTCTCAAACCTCGACCTGGTGCTCGACACCTTCATGGTCGCCGTGGCACTTGCCGTCGCCGCCATCCCCGAGGGACTGGTCGCCGTCGTGACCATCGTGCTCTCCATGGGCGTCACCAAGATGAGCCAGCGTCACGCCATCATCCGCAAGCTCTCGGCCGTCGAGACCTTGGGCTGCACCCAGATCATCTGCTCCGACAAGACGGGCACCCTCACCCAGAACCGCATGACCGTCGTGGAGCACGCCACCGAGAACCTCACCTCCCACGTCCGCACCATGGCGCTCGCCTCCGACGCCAAGTGGGACGAGGCCACCGGAGCCGCCCTCGGCGAGCCGACCGAGGCCGCGCTTGTGACCGACGCCGCCAAGCTGGGCTTCACGACCTCCCACCTGTCCCAGTCCCGCCCGCGCATCGGCGAGGCCCCGTTCGACTCTGGCCGCAAGATGATGTCCGTCGTGGTTCGCGGCAGGGATGGCGTCATGCAGCACACCAAGGGCGGTCCCGACGTCGTGCTGGCCCGCTGCACCAGGTACCTGGCCGAGGACGGCGTCGTCCCCATGACCGACGAGCTGCGCGCCCAGGTCATGGAGCAGAACAAGGCCATGGCCGACCGCGCGTTGCGCGTCATGGCGGCGGCGCGCCGCGACTGGGGCGACAGCGAGCCCGAGAGCTACGATGCCTCCTACCTCGAGCAGGACCTCACCTTCGTTGGGCTCTCCGGCATGATCGACCCGGTCCGTCCCGAGGTCAAGGCGGCCATCGAGGAGGCCCGCTCCGCAGGGATCCGTGTCGTCATGATCACCGGCGACCACGTCGATACCGCCGTGGCCATCGCCCGCGAGCTGGGCCTCGTCGAAGGGCGTGGGCAGGCCATCACCGGTGCCGAGCTTGACCGCCTCTCCAACGAGGAGCTCACCGAACGCATCGCGGACTTTGGCGTCTACGCCCGTGTCCAGCCCGAGCACAAGACCCGCATCGTCGACGCGTGGAAGAAGGAGGGCGAGGTCGTCGGCATGACCGGCGACGGCGTCAACGATGCCCCCTCCATCAAGCGCGCCGACATCGGCATCGGCATGGGCATCACCGGCACAGACGTCACCAAGAACGTCGCCGACATGGTTCTGGCTGACGACAACTTCGCCACCATCATCGGCGCGGTCGAAGAGGGCCGTCGCATCTACGACAACATCCGCAAGTGCATCCAGTTCCTGCTGTCCAGCAACCTCGCCGAGGTGATTGCGGTCTTCGTGGCCTCGCTCGTCGGCTTCACGATCCTCGAGCCCACGCACCTCTTGTGGATCAACCTCATCACCGACTCGCTGCCCGCCCTCGCCATGGCGACGGAGGGCGCCGAGAAGGACATCATGGAACGCCGTCCGCGCGACGCCAAGGACGGCATCTTCGCCGGGGGGATGGGTGCCGACACGATCTTCCAGGGCGTCGTCATCTCCCTGCTGACGATCGCCGCCTACTTCATCGGCATCAGCTCCGTTGGTGCCTCCGTCGCGGACGTCGTTGCCAGCGATAGGGCAGGTCTCACGGGCATGACCATGGCGTTTCTGACGCTCTCGATGGTCGAGATGTTCCACTCGCTCAACATGCGCAGCCTGCGCGGCTCCATCTTCACGCTCAAGGGTCAGAACAAGTGGCTGTGGGGGTCCCTCGCGATTGCGCTGCTCCTGACCTTCGTCGTGATCGAGACCCCGCTCTCCGTCGCCTTTGACTTCGCCGAGCTGGATCTGGAGCACTATGCCATCTCGATGGGTCTGGCCATCCTGATCATCCCCATCGTCGAGCTGGAGAAACTCGTCATGCGCTCGATCGAGAAGGGCGAGAGGCGCGGTTAGGGCAGAGGTGGTCGTGCGGCTGTGCAGGGCGTGCGATTGTGCAGCGGTTCCGCGGCCATCGTATAAGCATAACGACCGGTAACTTGTGGTAGGTTACCGGTCGTTCCTATCTGTCCACAGGTTCCTATCCGCAGGTACTCGCAGGTATTCGCAGGTACTTGCAGGTCCAAGTAACAAAAACTCCTGAGGGACTTTTGGCACTTTTGGCAATTTATGGGTATCTACCTGTGTAAACATGCGAAAGTAGCAAAAGTCCCTGAGTGACTTTTGCTACTTTCCGCTGTGTGGGTCACCTTGCTGCTGACGTTGCTCGCGTGGGTTATCCTGCCTCTATGGGTTACCCTACCGCCTACGTCCCGCAATTGTCGGCCGGTTCGTGCGCACCGCATAGCGACCCGCAGCCGCCGTCACTTGCGAGCCGCCGTCACTCGCGACCGCAGCTGCCGCTGTCATTCGCAACCGCGGCTGCTGTCGACGCCCAGGTGCCAGATGTCGCGGTTGTACTGCTCTATGGTGCGGTCAGACGAGAAGAACCCGGCCTTTGCGATGTTCACCAGGGCCTTGCGCTGCCAGCTATGCTGGTCAGCCACGTCATTCAGGACGCGGGCCTTCTCGGTCAGGTAGGAGTCGAAGTCCGGGAAGGTCATGAACCAGTCCTTGCCCAGGAGCTCCTCCGTCAGACGCTCGAGGCTTTCCGCATTGCCCACCTCAAGCATCTGCGGTCCGCGCAGGAAGTCGACGGCCTCCTTGAGGCGCTCGTCCCCCTCGTAGTAGCTGCGCGGGTCGTAGTCGCCACGCTGGTAGCGCGCGATGACCTCGTCGGAGCCCTCGCCAAAGGTGTAGATGTTCCCCTTGCCCACGAGCTCCGCGATCTCCACGTTGGCGCCGTCCATCGTGCCCAGCGTCAGGGCTCCGTTGAGCATGAACTTCATATTGCTGGTGCCCGACGCCTCCTTGGAGGCCAGCGAGATCTGCTCCGAGACGTCGGCGGCGGGGATGAGTCGCTCCGCAGCGGTGACGTTGTAGTTCTCGATCATCACGACCTGCAGGTACTGGCTCGCCACGGGGTCTGCGGCAACGACCTTGCCCAGGCAGATGATGGCATGGATGATGTCCTTGGCGATGGTGTAGGCCGGGGCCGCCTTGGCCCCAAAGAGCATGCATACCTTGCGCTCGGGCAACTTGCCGGCTTTGACTTGCAGGTACGTGTTCGTGGCCCACAGCAGGTTGAGCTGCTGGCGCTTGTACTCGTGCAGTCGCTTGGACTGCACGTCGAAGATGGCGTCGGGATCGACCTCGGTACCCTGGTGAGCACGCAGCCATGCGGCGAAGCGCTCCTTGTTGTGGCGTTTGATCTTGCTCAGCTGGTCGAGAAGGCCGTCGTCATCCTGGTGCGCGAGCAGGTCCTCCAGCCGGGTGGCGTCGTGCTTCCAATCGTCTCCGATGGTCTGGGTGATGAGGCCTGCGAGCTCGGGGTTGCACTCGATGCACCAGCGGCGGAAGGTGATGCCGTTGGTCTTGTTGTTGAACTTCTCGGGATAGAGCTTGTAGAACGGTGCCAGCTCGACGTCTTCCAGGATCTTGGTATGGAGCGCCGCCACGCCGTTGACGGAGTGGCTGAAGTGTATGTCGATGTTGGCCATGTGGACGTTGCCGTGCTCGTCGATCACCTGGACGAAGGGGTCCTCGCAGCTGTCGCGCACCAGCTTGTCCAGCTGGTCGATGATGGGGATGAGCTGCGGGGCGACCTGCTCGATGAAGTGCTTGGGCCAGGTCTCCAGCGCCTCGGCGAGGATGGTGTGGTTGGTGTAGGCGCACACGTCGCGCGCGATCGAGACGGCCTCGTCGAAGGCGATGCCGTGCTCTCCCAGCAGGCGGATGAGCTCGGGGATGACCATCGTGGGGTGCGTGTCGTTGATCTGGATTGCGGCGTAGTCGGCAAGGTCGTGCAGGTTGCTGCCGCGCGCCTGGCACTCGTCCAGGATGAGCTGCGCGCCGTTGGAGACCATGAAGTACTCCTGGTAGACGCGCAGGAGCCGGCCGGCATCGTCCGAGTCGTCGGGGTAGAGGAAGAGCGTCAGGTTCTTGGTGACGTCGTCCTTGTCGAAGGAGATGCCGCTGTGGATGACGCGCTCGTCTGCGCTGTCCACGTCGAACAGGCGCAGCTTGCCGCTTTTGCCCTCGTAGCCGGTGACGTCGATCTCGTAGAGGGTCGAGGTGACGTCGAAGCCGCCAAAGCTCACGCGGAAGTGTCGCGACGTCCTTCTCAGCCAGCTGTCCTGCCCCCACCTGAGCCAGTAGTCGGGCGACTCGCACTGGCGGTTGTCCGCAAAGTTCTGGCGGAAGAGCCCGCAGTGGTAGGCCAGGCCGATGCCGTCGGCGGGCAGGCCCAGGGTCGCGCAGGAGTCCAGGAAGCAGGCGGCAAGGCGGCCCAGGCCACCGTTTCCCAGCGACGGCTCCAGCTCCATCTCCTCGAGGGCGGAGAGGTCGCGGCCACAGGCGGCGAGCTCGTCTCGGACGCTGTCGTAGAGACCGAGGTTGATGAGGTTGTTGCTCAGGAGCTTGCCGATGAGGAACTCTGCGGAGATGTAGTAGAGCCTCTTCTTCCCCTGGTTGTAGCCGCGCTCGCGCGTGGCATCCGCGACGAGGGACAAAAGCGCGTTGAAGAGCTCGAGGTCGGTGCAGTCCGCAAGGGGCTTGTCGGTGTACGAGGAGAGCGTGGCGATCTTCATGTCTGGCCTTCCTTCCGGTTCGGCGGGCGCCTGGGTGCACGCGTGGTGTCCGCATGGGACGCTAATAGACACTATAGTTGCGCATATAGGAGAAAATCTTGCACCATAGCAGCGAAAAGTAGTACTAAACTAGCAAATAGCTTCACTTGGGGCCGTGCTTGCGGGGAGGTGGCCATGGAGACGGGGGAGTACGAGCGCTATCGCGAGCGCAAGCTCCACGAGCGCGCCGGCTTCGCCTACGACACCTACCTCTGCACGATCCCGCAGGACTTCGATCGCGTCCCGCCGCACTGGCATGAGCAGATGGAAGTCATCTACGTGAAGCGGGGCTCGGGTGCGGTGTCGCTCAACTTCGAGCGCCTGCCGGTCGTCGCGGGGTCGATCGTCGTGGTGTGCCCGGGGCAGATCCATGCGATCGAGGGGGACCCGGGCGTGCGCATGGAGTACGAGAACATCATCTTCTCGCTCTCGGCGCTCGACAGCGCGGCGGAGGAGGACTGGTGCCGCACGAACGTGCTGGTCCCCTTGCGCAGGGGGACGTTGGGGATCCCCAACCCGCTTTCGCCGGGGTCCGAGCTCCACCAGGAGGCGGCGCGCGCCCTGGACCGGGCGGACGCCGCCTCGTCAGAGCGGGTAGCGGGCAACTCGCTGCTCGTCAGGAGCGCGATGCTGCTCTTCCTGCATGCACTCTACGTCCACGCGAGAAGGGACGAGCCCGTCGGTCCGGACATGGCCATCGAGCGCCTGAGGCCGGTGTTCGACGAGGTGAGGCTCCACTACGACCGTCCGCTCGACGTCGCGGGGGCCGCCCGCCTGAGCGGCTACAGCAAGGCCCACTTCATGCGCATCTTCAAGCAGGAGACGGGACAGACCTTCGTGGGCTACCTGAGCGACTACCGCCTGTCCGAGGCGGAGTCCCTCCTGCGAAGGACGAACGAGTCCGTGACGACTGTCGCACGTGGCTGCGGGTTCGACAACCTCTCGTACTTCACGCGTCGCTTCCGTGCCAAGTACGGCATGCCGCCCAGCGCGTACCGCAAGCACTGGATGGAGCGAACGTGACGCTAGGCCGTGACGTCGCAGGAACCGGTTGCGCCCCCTCGCTTGGCATCGATGGCGCTGCAGGCGATGCGAACGGCCTCCTCTACGCTGTCGGTCATGCTGACGAGGTGAAGGTCACCAGGTGACATCATTCCCCTCTCGACCATGGTGCCCTGTATCCAGTCTATGAGACCCTGCCAGTAGCCAGACCCGAAGAGCACGATGGGTATGGCGGGAGACTTGTGGGTCTGGACGAGGGTGAGCAGCTCGAAGGCCTCGTCCATGGTACCAAGCCCGCCTGGGAAGATGATGGCCCCCTGCGAGTACTTCACGAACATGGTCTTGCGCACGAAGAAGTAGCGAAACCCCATCCCCAGGTTGACCCACTTGTTGACGCCCTCCTCGAAGGGCAGCTCGATTCCCAGGCCGACGGAGACCCCGCCCATCTCGGCGGCACCGCAGTTGGCGGCCTCCATGATGCCGGGACCTCCGCCCGTTATCACCGCGACGCCCCTCTGGGCCATGAGCCGTCCACTCTGACGGGCTGCCTGGTAGTCGGGATGGTCCTGGCTGGTGCGGGCGGATCCGTAGACCGACACGGCGGGGCCGAGCTCGGCCAGCGCGCCAAAGCCGTCCACGAACTCCGACTGTATGCGGAGCACGCGCCAGGGATCGCTGTGGAGCCATTCGGTGTCCTGCATGGGTTCGAGCAGATGCTCGTTGGTGCTGTCCTCGGGGATCATCTTGCCGCGCAGGAGCACGGGCCCGCGTCGGTAGGCGGGACCCAGGGGCTGGTCCGCGCTGCGTCGCCCCACGGCGTCTCCTCCCGTCGTGCCGTGCTCTCCAGCGCCACGCCCGTCTGCGCCACGCCCGTCAATCGTCATCGGATCCATGGGTCCCTCTTTCGCCGTCTCACGCATCGACGCGCGCGTCACCCCGTGTCCGAGCCGACAACCTACGGACGCGGTGACGTGACAGCCCTAGAATGTGATAACCCCATCAGTTTACCCGAGAGGGGCAAGGCGTTGGGGGAGCCCGTCCTCCCAGGCGAGGGAGGGCTCGCCGGCAATGAGCGGTCGCGCGTAGCGCTCGAAGTCGACGGTGAGCCCCATGCCGTCTGCGGTGATCCAGCTCGTGGGGACGGGTTTGGTCCGGTTGGCGACGGCGTGGACGTCCACCGTCTCGATTGAGCAGCCGTAAGGGGCGTCCCCGCTGCGCCTGAGGGCGCACATCCGCTCGCTCCCGCCGCGCTCCGCCGCCTCGACGCCAGCTGCGCCCAGCGCGAAGGCCTCGTCCAGATCCGTCGCGCTTGCGCAGTGACTGGCGCAGCGCTGCAGGGTCGAGATCTCGACCGCACGGGCCTTGACGCCCAGGCGCTCCCTCACGAGCTGCGCCAGGTACCGGCTGGTGCCCGAGAGCGCCGCCAGGTGGCCGAAGGCGTCGCGCCGGGTCCCGGGCGCGTTGGTCCGCTCGGCTACGAGGCGCCCGTCAGGCGTGCGTGCGCCTTCGCTCGCGGCGAGGATGACGCTGCTCTTCTCGGCCAGGAGCCCCTCAAGCCTGCCGAGCAGGGCGTCGACCTCGAGCGGCGCCTCGGGCAGGAGGATGACGTCGGCCGCGGGGACGCCGCCTTGTGTGGCGAGCGCCGCCGCCGCGGCGAGCCAGCCTGCGTCGCGGCCCATGATCTCGACCACGGTGACGCCCTTGAGGTCATAGACGTCCGAGTCGCAGGACAGCTCGCCGATGGAGGTCGCCACGTACTTGGCCGCCGAGCCGTAGCCCGGGGTGTGGTCCGTCCCGACCAGGTCGTTGTCGATCGTCTTGGGGATGCCGACGAAGCGGACGCCGCTGCCGACGCGTGAGCCCCAGGCGCCGAGCTTGGCGATGGTGTCCATGGAGTCGTTGCCGCCGATGTAGAGCACCGCGTCGACCTGCTGGCGCTCGAAGGCCGAGAAGAGCCTCTCGTAGGTGCCGGCGTCTTCCGATGCGTCCGGGAGCTTGTACCGGCAGCTGCCCAGCCAGCTGGCAGGCGTGTGGCGCAGCAGCTCGAGCTCGACGCTCGTGGGGAGCGCAGCGTCCAGGTCGACGGTGCGACCGGCCAGGAAGCCCTCTATGCCGTAGCGCATGCCGACGGCGTGGGCTCCCTGCCTGCGGGCGGCACTCACTACGCCGGCGAGACTGGCGTTGATGGCGGCCGTCGGGCCGCCCGACTGGCCTACGAGGACGTTGCGAAGGGTGCCGTGCGTATCGCAAGGGGTGCCGTACATGCCACATACCTCCCGGGGGACGGTGCGAAGTAGAACGCTGCAGAGGGAAACGCCGTGGAGGCGACGCTACGACAGGAGCATGCGGTCGTTCGCGAGCTCGCCGCCCGAGGCCTCCTCGAACTTCTGGAGCAGGTCGTGGACGCGCAGACGGCGCTTCTCGTCGTCGCGCGCATCGAAGATGACGTTGCCCTCGTGCATCATGATCAGGCGGTTGCCCAGGCGTATGGCGTCGTTCATGTTGTGCGTGACCATGAGCGTGGTGAGGCCATGCCCCCCCACGAGCCTCTCGGTCAGGGCCAGGACCTTGGAGGCGGTCTTGGGGTCGAGGGCGGCGGTGTGCTCGTCCAGAAGCAGCAGCTTGGGCTTCTTGAGGATGGCCATGAGCAGGGTGAGCGCCTGGCGCTGACCGCCGGAGAGCAGGCCCACCTTGGAGGTCAAGCGCTCCTCGAGCCCCAGATCGAGCTCGGCCAGGCGCTCTCGGTAGGAGGCGCGCTCGTCTCTGGTGATGCCCCAGCTCAGGCCGCGACTCTCGCCACGCCTGGCCGCGAGGGCGAGGTTCTCGACGATCTGCATGTCTGCGGCAGTGCCGCGCATGGGGTCCTGGAAGACGCGCCCCAGGTCAGTGGCCCGCCTGTGCTCGGGCAGCCGGCTGACGTCGCGACCGTCCAGAATGACCTGCCCGCCGTCGAGCGCGAAGACGCCCGCGATGCTGTTGAGCAGCGTGGACTTGCCGGCGCCGTTGCCACCGATGACGGTGACGAAGTCGCCGGGCTCGAGGTGGAGGTCGACACCGGTGAGCGCGGGCTTCTCGTTGACCGTGCCCTTGTTGAAGGTCTTGGTGACACCCTTGAGGACTAGCACGAGCGCTCGCCCCCCTTCGCGTAGGCCCGGCGTTGCCGACCTCGCTCCCAGACGACGGGCACGACCAGCGCGAGCGCGACGATGATGGCGGACAGGAGCTTCATGTCGTTGGCGTCCATGCCCAGCTGCAGCACGACGGCGCGGATGAGGAAGTAGACGACGGATCCCACCACGGCGGAGGCCAGGCGGCTACCGAAGGCCTGCAGCTTACCGGGGGTCAGGCGGCCAAGCACCTCGCCGATGACGATGGCGGCCAGGCCGATGACGATGGCACCCGTCCCCATGCCGATGTCCGCGTACTTCTGGCTCTGGCAGATGAGCGCACCGGACAGGCCCACGAGGCCGTTGGAGAGCATGAGGGCGATGAGCTTGGCGACGCGCACGTCGATGCCCAGGGCACGGCACATGTCCTCGTTCTGGCCGGTGGCGCGCAGCGCGGAGCCGATCTCGGTGCCAAAGAACCAGTAGAGGAGGACGATGGCCAGGACCGCGACGACGATGCCCACGACGAGCGCCGCCATGCCCTGCGTGACGTGCAGAAGCGATGCCACGCGGGTGAAGACCGTGTCGGCGTTCAGGAGCGGGGTGTTGGACTTGCCCATAACGCGCAGGTTGATGGACCAGAGCGCGATCTGGGTCAGGATGCCCGCAAGGATCGCCGGGATGTCGAACAGGGTGTGGAGCAGCCCGGTGACGGCGCCCGCCACGACGCCCGCAAGCATACCGAGAAGGACCGCGACGAGCGGGTCCAGACCCATCCCCACCGAGCAGACGGCCGCGACGCAGCCGCCCAGGGCAAAGCTTCCGTCTACGGTGAGGTCCGCGATGTCGAGCATCTTGTAGGTGATGAAGACGCCCAGCACCATGATGCCCCAGAGGATGCCCTGGGAAACGGCTCCCGAAAGCGCTAGCAGCATGTGGTTCTCCCCGACATGGTCGTTATGGTTTGCCGTGTACGGCCCGACGCCGACCGGGGAAAGGGACCCGGCCGACGGCGATCTGCGGTACCCACAGTCTAAGGCAGACGCCTCGAAGGCGGTCTCCTGATAAAGCGGACGTCTGGCAAGGCGGGGCCCTAGGCGTCCAGCACCGAGAGGTCTATGCCCAGGGTCTTGGCGGCCTCCTCGTTGGTGGTCAGCGTGCACTCGGAGACGTCGAGGTGCTCGATGGGCATCTCGGCGGGCTTGGCCTCGCCGTTAAGGATCCTGACGGCCATCTCGCCTGCCTTGCGCCCCAGCTTGCCATAGTCGATGCCGTACGTGGCAAGTCCTCCGTTGCCGACCATGCCGCTCTCACCGCAGATGATGGGGAGCTTGTTCTCGGTCGCGACCATGGCGACGGTCTGCATGCCCGCCGCGATGGTGTTGTCCGTGGGGGCGTAGATGACGTCCACCTTGCCGATCATCGACTCGACGACCTGCTGGATCTCGTTGGAGCTGGAGACCGTGTAGTCCTCGGCGTCCAAGTTGCGCGCGCTGGCGGCGTCGTGGGCCATGCCCGCCTGCACGCTGGAGTTGGACTCTGCGGTGCAGTAGAGGACGGCAACCCTCTTGGCGTTGGGAAGGAGCTTCCGCAGCAGGTCGAACTGCTCCTCGACCGGGGTGAGGTCGGAGGTACCGGTGACGTTGCCTCCCGGGGCGTCGTTGTCGGCGACGAGACCGGAGGCGGCGTAGTCGGTGATGGCGGTGCCGACGATGGGGATGTCGGCCGTGGCGCCCGCCACGGCCTGGCAGGCAGGCGTGGCGATGGCGAGGATGAGGTCGTTGCCGTCGTTGACCAGCTTGGAGGCGATGGTCTGGCAGGCGGACTGGTCGTTCTGGGCATTCTGCTGGTCGATGGTGTACTTGAGGCCAGCGGCGTCGAGCGCCTGGACGAAGCCGGCGTTCGCTGCGTCGAGCGCCTTGTGCTCGGTCAGCTGTAGCACGCCGATCTTGAACTGTCCGTGGTCGGAGGGGGAGCCATCCGAGCCGGTGTCGGAGCAGGCGGCGATCCCAAAGGCAGCCAGCCCTCCGAATACTGCAAGTGCGTCGCGACGCGTGATGTTTCTGGACATGCCGACTTCCTCCTCCTAGGTTCTGCCGCGCTCTGGTGCGCGACGACGGGTCGCTTTCGTGTCATCAGGACCTTCCTGCCACCCAAGGACGGTGGTGTGACCGGACCATCATCGCCGCATGCGCCCCATGGAACGCCTTGCAATAACAATTGATTACAGAGTCGTAACCGGCGCCGTGGCGGGCGTGTCGTGCGCGGGTGCCATGTCCGCGTGGCGGGCGTGTCGTGCGCGGGCGCGCCGTGTCCGCGTGGCGGGTGTGTGTCGTGCGCGGGTGCCATGTTGGCTCAGGCATGGCCAGCGCATGTGTCGTCCATGTGCCCATCGTCCGCGCACGACGCGCCCCAGTCGCCGGATGGCGGGTATAAGGCCGATAGGGTTCCGGGGTCGTGCTCCCCGGGGCTGGTCTTCTCGCGAGGGGAGTGGGGTATGTACGACTTCATGTTTCACGTTCCGACCAAGATCTACTTCGGCAGGGGGCAGATATCACATCTCGCCGAGCTGTCGGACTTTGGCCAGAAGGCACTGCTGGTCTACGGCGGCGGTTCCATTAAGCGCAACGGCATCTACGACGAGGCGATTCGGATCTTGACCCACGCTGGCATCGAGGTCGTCGAGCTTTCGGGCGTCGAGCCCAACCCGCGCATCGAGACCGTTCGCCGTGGCGTCGGCCTCTGTGCACGGGAGGGTGTGGACATGGTGCTTGCCATCGGCGGCGGCTCTACCATCGATTGCGCCAAGGTCGTGGCGGCTGGCGCCAGGTATGACGGTGACCCATGGGACCTGGTACTTGACGGGTCGAAGGCCGCTTCGGCACTGCCCATCTTCTCGGTCCTGACGCTCTCTGCGACGGGTTCCGAGATGGATGCGTTCGCGGTCATCTCCGACATGTCCAAGAACGAGAAGTGGGGCACCGGCGCCGAGTGCATGAAGCCGACGATGTCCGTGCTTGATCCCAGCTACACGTTCAGCGTGAGTCCCAAGCAGACCGCAGCCGGCACGGCCGACATGATGAGCCATACCTTCGAGAGCTACTTCTCGATGGACGAGGGTGCCTACGTGCAGAAGCGCCTGGCCGAGGGGCTCCTTGGGACCATGATTCACTTTGGTCCCATCGCGCTTGCCCACCCGGATGACTACGACGCCCGCGCCAACCTCATGTGGGCGGCAAGCCATGCGATCAACGGCCTCGTAAGCGACGGCTGCTCGCCTGCCTGGTGCGTTCACCCCATGGAGCACGAGCTTTCCGCGTTCTACGACATCACGCACGGCGAGGGGCTGGCGATCTTGACCCCCGCCTGGATGGAGCATGTCCTGGATGCCCAGACCGCACCGCTCTTCGCGGCGTACGGCTGCAACGTCTGGGGCCTGTCCGGCGTTGATGACATGAAGGTGGCGCGTGAGGCCATCTCCAGGACGCGCGCGTTCTTTGTCGAGGCCATGCACCTTCCTGCAACCCTGCGCGAAGTCGGCATCACGGACGAAAAGAACTTCGAGGTGATGGCTCGGAAGGCGGCCGATGGCTGCAAGGGGTCCTTCGTCGCCCTGTCGCAGGATGACATCGTGGAGATATACCGTGCGGCACTGTAGGTAGGACGTTTCGTGACGCTGGCATCTTGCGGTGTCGAGGCGGAATGCTGTGTACTGTGCTGCGGGGCGAACCGCTGTGCTGCGGGGCGAACCGCTAACCTCGCATATTCTGTAGTTGGGATCGTTCTCATACGAGGTTAGCGGTTGCTCACGCCTGCGGGTGCTCACGCCTGCGGGTGCTCACGCCTGGGGGTAGCGGTCTTTGCGCGCTTCGCCTCTCAATAGGGGTGTAGTAGCAGGTGGTGCAACTTGCTCTGCTGGCGGCATGCCTCCCTGTCCGTAGCTGCGGGTTTCCTGCCCAGGGCACGCGTGACCTGGCTTGCCAAGACCTGATACTTCCTGAAATCGAGCATCTGCTCCTTTGTCACATGCATGACATGCCTCCCCATGGCCGTGAGCGCGTTCGAGCGCTCGTCGTCCTCGGCGAGCTTCGAGCGTTTTGTATCGGCCGAGTGGAAGAGATCGCTGTCATACTCGACGACGAGGTGCCGTTCAGGCCAATAGAGGTCCGGACGGTAGCTTACTGTCCTTCCCCCGGTACCCGTGAGCTCGAGCAGCTCGTTTAGATGTGGTTGGGGGAGCTGGAAGCCACCGTAGCGCCTCTGCAGAGTAAGCCCAAGGGCAAGTGCGGTCTCCATGGGCGAGTAAGAGTTGGGCATGGCATGACTTGTGACTCGCCGCAGCATCTGGATTCCCTGATGCCCCTCATGCGCATCCACGAAGCCATGCAGCTCGTTGGCTGACAGGAGCGTCTCTGTGCCAAAGCTCGTGTTGCCTCGGATTGGGGCAAGGCGATAGGTTCCCATGAGCTCCATTGCGACGAGCGTCAGCCTGATGGTGCCGGCCAACTGGGAATATGGGCTGCGGTTGAGCCGCCTTCTGTCATCCATGGCCTCAGCCGAGGTGCCCGTGCGGCGGTCACGTCGAAAGACGTTCGAGCACAGCTGTAGGAGCGTGAACGATGGGGAGCTCACCCACACGTCGTCGCTCACTCTCCAGAAGGGGTCTGAGGGAAGGCGGGCGCTCCAGCGGTGGAACGCGACTTCGGGCGAGCGGACCCGGTTTTTATCAGGTAGCAGCAGATGAAGCGGCCTTTCGAGCGACCCTAGCGCGCCTAGGCAGGCTAGGGCGGAGCATCCGCTCGAATCGAGCCTGTCCCGTCGTGGCCATCGATCGGCGATCTCGCCCAATTCGCGGTAGGTGCCAGAGTCGACACTTGCGGCAAGGCGGTAGTACTCGAGCGCTGACTCGTGCGAGAGAACTATCATGCCCGCCTCCGTGTGATCGATTGCTGGTATCCGGCACCACTGTGCATCATGCCGCTTGCAGTGAGGCCGTTTTCTATTTGCCTCAAGGTCGCAGTCATTCGCTTTTCCGCCAACCCATGCATTCGCTCGACGCCATGCATGACATGCATGACATGTATGTAGACGGCCACGGTCACAGGACGGCCACAGCCACAGGACGGCCACGGTCACAGGACGGCCACGGTCACAGGACGGCCACAGCCACAGGACGGCGCCACGGACAGCTCGCGCGGCGGACCACTTGTCGTCCCTGCCGCCTGCGACCGTGCTTGACAGGGTGCCTGACGCAGCACGTAGCCTGGTGCAACATGAATACGCTCGGATGCGTCATGCTGCTTCAAAGTGGTTGCGTTATGATGAACTTCGTTTAGGCCTGTGCTTTTAGGCCTGTGCTGGGGGACACAGCCGACACGACCTTGACTTGCTCTTGGAACGAGCCGCCGAAGACGGCGGGGCGCATCGCTTTTCGAAGGAGAGGATATGGCGAGAAAATTCAAGTCGATGGACGGTAACGAGGCCGCGGCGTACGTCTCGTATGCCTACACCGAGGTGGCGGGCATCTACCCGATCACACCGTCCAGCCCGATGGCCGACCACGTCGACCAGTGGGCAGCCCAGGGCATGAAGAACGTCTTCGGCACGCCCGTCAAGGTCGTCGAGATGGAGTCCGAGGCGGGTGCCGCCGGCACCGTCCACGGCTCGCTGGGCGCAGGTGCCCTGACCACGACCTATACGGCGTCGCAGGGCCTTTTGCTCATGGTCCCCAACATGTACAAGATTGCGGCAGAGCAGCTGCCGGGCGTCTTCCATGTCTCCGCACGTACCGTCGCCACGCAGGCGCTCAACATCTTTGGCGACCACTCCGACGTCATGGCCTGCCGCCAGACCGGCTTCGCCATGCTCGCCGAGACCAACGTCCAGGAGGTCATGGACCTCGCGCCCGTCGCCCACCTGTCCGCCATCGAGGGCAAGGTGCCGTTCCTGAACTTCTTCGACGGCTTCCGCACCTCCCACGAGATCCAGAAGGTTGCCGTCTGGGACTACAGCGACCTGGCGGACATGTGTGACATGGATGCCGTCCAGGCGTTCCGTGATCATGCCCTCAACCCCGAGCATCCCCATGCCCGCGGCAGCCACGAGAACGGAGACATCTTCTTCCAGCACCGCGAGGCATGCAACTCCACCTACGACGCGCTGCCTGCGGTCGTCCAGGCCTACATGGACAAGGTCAACGAGAAGCTCGGCACCTCCTATCACCTGTTCGACTACTACGGCGCCGAGGATGCCGACCGCGTCGTCGTCTGCATGGGCTCCTTCTGTGACACCCTCGAGGAGACCATCGATTACCTCAACGCCCATGGCGAGAAGGTCGGGCTGGTCAAGGTCCGCCTGTACCGTCCGTGGTCCGTCAAGGACTTCGTCGCGGCGCTGCCCGCATCCGTCAAGAAGATTGCCGTCCTCGACCGCACCAAGGAGCCCGGCTCCATCGGGGAGCCCCTCTACCAGGACGTCGTGTGCGCCCTCGTCGAGTCCGGCATGGGCGGGATCCCCGTCATCGGGGGCCGTTATGGCCTTGGCTCCAAGGACGAGCCGCCTGCGGCTGCCTTCTCCGTCTACGACGAGCTCAAGAAGGACGAGCCCAAGCGCGAGTTCACCATCGGCATCGTCGATGACGTCACCAACCTCTCCCTGCCCATGGACCCCAAGGCTCCCAACACTTCGGCCGCTGGCACCATCGAGTGCAAGTTCTGGGGCCTCGGCGGCGACGGCACGGTGGGCGCCAACAAGAACTCGATCAAGATCATCGGCGACCACACCGACAAGTACGTTCAGGCATACTTCCAGTACGACTCCAAGAAGACCGGCGGTGTGACCATCTCGCACCTGCGCTTCGGCGACGCCCCCATCCGCTCGCCCTACTACGTCACCGCAGCCGACTTCGTCGCCTGCCACAACCCCAGCTACATCATCAAGGGCTTCAAGATGGTCCGCGACGTCAAGCCAGGTGGCAGCTTCCTTCTCAACTGCCAGTGGAGCGACGAGGAGTTCGCCGAGCACATGCCGGCGAACGCCAAGCGCTACATCGCCGAGAACGACATCAACGTCTACCTGATCGACGCCATTGACCTGGCAGCCAAGGTCGGCATGGGCAAGCGCACCAACACGGTGCTCCAGTCCGCCTTCTTCGCGCTTGCCAAGGTCCTGCCCGCCGAGGACGCCCTCCGGTACATGAAGGACGCGGCGACCAAGTCCTACTCCAAGAAGGGCGAGGCCGTTGTCGCAGCCAACCACAAGGCCATCGACGCAGGTGCCACCGCGTTCCGCAAGTTCGAGGTGCCGGCCGGCTGGGCCACGGCCGAGGACAGGCCCGACACGCTGGCGCTCGAGGGCCGCGAGGCCATCGTCAAGCAGGTCAAGGAACTCCTTGGGCCCATCAACAAGATGGACGGCGACTCCCTGCCCGTCTCCGCCTTTGCGGCCAACGCCGACGGCCAGTGGGAGCTGGGTGCCTCCGCCTACGAGAAGCGCGGCACGGCGGTCATGGTCCCGCGCTGGGACGAGAGCAAGTGCATCCAGTGCAACAACTGTGCCTACGTCTGCCCCCACGCGACCATCCGCCCGGTTGCCATGAACGCCGAGGAGGCCGCCGCCGCACCCGAGGCCATGAAGACGGTCGGACTCAAGATCCCCAAGAACACCGGCTACACCTTCACCGTCGCCGTGTCGCCGCTTGACTGCATGGGCTGCTACAACTGCGTCGCCATCTGCCCCAAGAGCGACATGAAGGAGGGCGGTGCCCTCACGATGGTGCCCCAGGAGGAAGAGGCCGCCCAGGTGGCCGTCTGGGACTACGCCGTCAACAAGGTCTCCGAGAAGGGCGAGCTCTTCTCGGACAAGACCACCAAGGGCTCCCAGTTCAGGAAGCCTTTGCTCGAGTTCTCCGGCTCCTGCGCCGGCTGCGCCGAGACCTCCTACGCACGTCTCGTGACCCAGCTCTTCGGTGACCGCATGTTCATCTCCAACGCTACCGGCTGCTCCTCCATCTGGGGCAACCCTGCCGCCACCTCGCCGTTCACCTGCAACGCCGAGGGCCATGGCCCCGCGTGGAACAACTCGCTCTTCGAGGACAATGCCGAGCACGGCCTAGGCTTCAGCGTGGGCTACGAGGCCGAGCAGAACCGCCTGGTCGCTGCCACCGAGGCCCTTCTCGCGACCGACGTCTCCGACGAGTTCAAGGCGGCCGCCCAGGCTTGGCTGGACTCCCGGGGCGACGCCGCCGCCTCCAAGGCTGCGGCTGCGGCCTACGTCGCGGCACTCGAGGCCAACGGCTCCGATGCCGCCAAGGCGATCGCCGCTGACAGGTCGTTTATGACCAAGAAGTCCTTCTGGATCTTCGGTGGCGACGGCTGGGCCTACGATATCGGCTTCGGTGGCCTGGACCACGTCCTTGCCTCCGGCAACAACGTGAACGTCTTCGTCTTCGACACCGAGGTCTACTCCAACACCGGCGGCCAGGCGTCCAAGGCCTCCAACATCGGCCAGGTCGCCCAGTTCGCGGCTGCCGGCAAGGCGACCAGCAAGAAGTCCCTCGCCGAGATCGAGATGAGCTACGGCTACGTCTACGTCGCACAGGTCGCCATGGGCGCCAACCTCGCCCAGACCCTCAAGGCCATCGCCGAGGCCGAGGCCTACGACGGTCCGTCCCTCATCATTGGCTACAGCCCCTGCGAGATGCACTCCATCAAGAAGGGCGGCATGATCCACTGCCAGGAGGAGATGAAGAAGGCCGTCGACTGCGGCTACTGGAACCTCTTCCGCTTCAACCCCTCCGCTGGTCCGGGCAAGAAGTTTGTCCTCGACTCCAAGGAGCCGAAGGGCGGCTATCAGGAGTTCCTGATGAACGAGGCGCGCTACGCCCGCCTCACCAGCGAGTTCCCAGAGCGCGCGGAGAAGCTCTTCCAGCGCAACGAGGAGGCCGCCATGGCTCGTTACCAGCATCTCCTCAAGCTCAAGGACCTCTACGCCGAGGCTTAGGGACCAGAGGCGGTGGGCTGCGACGTGAGATTGTGCGCAGTCACGAACCCATAGGCTAGGCTGGCCGGGCTGGGGGCGTAGCGCCTCCGGCCCGGTCTTCCTCGTCTCGTGCGACCATTCGGGAGGTTTTTCGGGCGATTTGTCGATTATGCCAGGCATCCGCATGCGCTAGGGTTTGCTGCGCCCGATATTGGACCTGGTATCGGAAGGTGCTGCCCGGGGCCTTGGGTGGCACATGGCCATGACGGGAAGGTGCGATCACATGCGCGAGAATCGTATTCGCAGGCTGCACGCTGCGGCCGTGGCCGCTGTGGCGGCCGTGCTGTCCGCCGCGCTTGTCGCCTGCGGGGGGCAGGCCGCCCCCTCGGGTCAACCCGCCGACACCGATGCACGGCAGTCCGAGGCCGTGGGGTCCGTCGACGTCAAGGTGGCGTCCCTCAAGGGCCCGACCTCCATCGGCCTCGCGTCGTTCATGGACAAGGCCGCAAGCGACCCCGGCAGCCTGGCCAACGCATACGACTTCACTGTGGCCGGCTCTGCCGACGAGGTCGTGCCCTCCCTCATCCAGGGCGATGTCGACATCGCCCTCGTCCCGGCCAACGTCGCCTCCGTCCTCTACAACAAGACCGCAGGCGGTGTCGTGGCCCTCGACGTCAACACGCTCGGCGTTCTCTCTGTGGTGACGGCCGATTCCGGTGTGGTGGACTTCTCGGCGCTGTCGGGGCGGACCGTCTACATGACGGGCAAGGGGGCGACGCCCGAGTACGTCATGAACTACCTCCTCGAGAGGAACGGGCTTGCCGGGCAGGTGACGCTCGAGTTCAAGAGCGAGGCCACCGAGGTCGTCCAGGCCATCTCCCAGGACCTTGATGCCGTCGCCGTGCTGCCGCAGCCCTACGTCACGGTGGCCTGTGCCAAGAACCCCTCGCTCAAGGCAACCATCGACCTCAACGATGTCTGGGACACGGCGTCTGCGGACGGCTCAAGGCTCGTCACGGGTGTGACGGTGGCGCGCAGGGAGTTCCTCGAGGAGCATCCCGACGCCGTCAGGGAGTTCGTCGAGCGGCAGTCCGCCTCCGTCGATGCGGCGAACGCCGATCCTGAGGGCACGGCGCCCCTGGTCGTGAACGCGGGCATCGTGGACAGCGAGCAGATCGCCGCGAAGGCCATTCCCGGATGCCATCTGGTCTGCCTGACCGGGGACGATCTCAGGGGGGCGCTCTCGGGCTACCTCAAGACCCTCTTTGATGCCGACGCCAGTTCCGTGGGCGGCTCTCTTCCCGGTGACGACTTCTACTACGCCGGGTAGCTCGCCATGCGGAACGCATGGTCCTGGGACCCCGGATCGCCGGCCTCGGCCATCGGAAGCGAGTGTTTCTGCGAGTACTTTTGCGAGTGCTTCTAGAGTACTTTTAGAAGTGAGCACCTTTTAGTCCCCTCGGGGGCATCTCGCGTCCGAGAAGTGCGTATCTTGCGATATCATCGCAGGTACCGGGCTTGTCGAAATTGCCAGAAGTGAGTAGCGGCACTCACTTCTGGGTAGCGGCACTCACTTCTGGGTAGCGGCACTCACTTCTGGCAATCGGGACCTGTGGGCTCCGGACCCGTGGCTCCGGGAGAGGATGCTCCGTCGCGCTCCGGCACCCGGCCGCGCCGCCTCGCGCTAGCACCGCTCCGTGGCCGCGAGCAGGGGGGTGAGCGGCCCCTGCGAGAGGACGCTCACCCTGTGCGTGGCGCGCGAGAGGGCCGTGTAGAGTCGGTTTCGCGAGAGGGGCGTGTCGGGGTAGACCTCCGCCTGGGCATCCGCGACGACGACATGGTCGAACTCGAGGCCTTTGGCGAGCGAGAGCTCCATGAGCACCACGCCCCCTGCGGGCAGTGCGTCGCCCTTGTCGACGAGAGTGACGGCGCTCCCTGGTTGCGCGTCCCCCATCCTCGGCCGCAGGCCTCCTCGTTGGCCATCCGGCGCACCCTCCGGCCGGACCCCCTTCAGCTGGCGTGCGAGCCAACGGGAACGGGCCCTGTCGGCGCAGATGACGGCACAGAGCCCCTTGCATCGCCCGGCCTCGTCGAGGATCTCCCTGAGCATTGCCAGGTAAGCGCCTGCGTCCCCCGAGCTGACCTCGATTATGCGCGGACGTCCGCCATCGCGTTGGACCGAGCTCACCGCGGCGTGCTCGTCCTGTTCGACCAGGCCCCAGAACAGGGCGGTGACCTCGGGCGTGGAGCGGTAGCTCGTGAGCAGGCGGCACTCCTCGACCTCCCCATGGGACTCCCCGAAGACGCGCCTGATCTCGTCGAAGGAGGCACTGCCCTCCCGAATGGCCTGGTGCTCGTCCCCCAAAAGCAGGAAGTGCGCCCGTGAGAAGTAGCGTGCCAGCACCATGAGCTGCCCTGCGGAGTAGTCCTGGACCTCGTCGACCATCACGTAACGGGCGTCGCGCCCGCCACCGCCGGTGATGAGCAGGTGCAGGTACAGCCATTCGACGGAATTCAGGTTGCTGGTTCCTAGGATGCGTGCGCCTATGCGATCGATGCGCAGCCACCCAGACCGCTCTATCTCGTCGTGCGCACCCCCGTAGAGACCCTCGGCATAGCGTTTGGCCCATGAGAGGAGCTCGTCCTCGTCATTGGGGGAGATGACCTCCCCGAAGCGGGCCATCTGCTCGTCGACGTCAAGCGCGAGCATGCGCTCCTGGAGCTCCTCGTCGTGGGCGAGATTCGCGATCCTGCGGTTCAGGCGGCCATGGAGCTCGTCCTTGACCAAGGCCACGAACTTGGGCCCAACGGGGAAGCGCGCGTACTTCTCTGCCGCGCCCTGGATGCTCGAGGTCCTGAGGAGCACCGTCTCGGCGACCTTGACCTCGCGGAAGTCGGAGGGCAGCAGCTCGAGTGACGGCACGGCGGCCTCGAGGCGACCCAGCTCGTCCGCCGTGGTGCCCCTGCCCTCCCCGTGGTCGGCGAGGCCCTGCGCCGCCGTGAAGGAGCGCCAGGTGAAGGTCCGGGGGTTTGACTCGCCCAGCGAGGGCAGGACGGTGTCGACGTAGCGCCTGAAGACGTCGTTGGGCGTGAAGAGGTAGACCTGGCTCGCGTCAAGGGTCTTGCGCTCGCGGTAGAGCAGGAAGGCGATGCGCTGGAGCAGGACCGACGTCTTGCCCGAGCCCGCGATGCCGCTGACGATGAGAGCGCCCACGTCCCGGTGGCGGATGACCCGGTTCTGCTCTCGCTGGATGGTGGCCGTGATGGCCTGGAGCTTCTCGGAGTGATGGCGGCTGAGCGCCGAGAGGAGCAGCGAGTCCTCGATCGCGACGTCAGAGTCGAAGTACAGGTTGAGGTGGTCGCGCGTGATGTCGAACTGCCGGCGCAGCTCGAGCTCCACGGTGCGCAGCCTCCCATCGACCTCGTAGGAGGTCGTCCCCATCTCCTGGTTGTAATAGGTCTCCGCGATGGGGTTGCGCCAGTCGACGACGAGCGGTGTGTGGTGGTCGTCGGTCATGCCGGCGGCACCGATGTAGACGTCGCGTGCGGGTCGTCCCGGGCGCATCCTGAGGCGCACCTTGGCGAAGTAGGGCTGCCTCAGCAGTATGGCCACGCGTCCCAGGCGCTCGATGTCGAAGTCATGCACCTGGTTGTAGGAGTCTATGACGGAGTTCAGGGTCTCGATGGCCGCCAGGGTCTCCATGGCCTCGTCGGCGCCGCCGAAGTCCTGGCGCACCTCCTCGGACATGTCGATCAGGTCCCGGGCGGCCTGCCTGTGGGTGGTCTCGAGCCTCTCGGTGAGCTCGTCGCGCAGACGGACGAGCTGCGCGTAGATGTCGTCGAGGTGTGCCTGCTCTGCTGCCAGCGTCCTGTCGTCCATGCTAGAGACACGCCTCCTCGATGACGCGGCGGAGCTCGCCTATTCCCAGGCCGGTCTCGGACGAGGTGACGATCATGCGCGTGCGGTCGATGCCGAACTGCCGGGCGAGCGCTGCGGCCTGCTGGGACTGCCTGGCACGGCTGAGCTTGTCGGCCTTGGTCAGTGCCACCACGTAGGGCAGCTCGTTCTCCGTCAGGAAGCCGAGCATGTCGCGGTCGAGCTGCTGGGCGTCGTGGCGGATGTCGACGAGCGACACGACGAGGTTGAAGCTGCGCCCCTGCGCGAAGTAGCCGCCTATGAGGTCTGCCCAGCGCCGGCGCTCCCTCTGGGAGACCTTCGCGAAGCCGTAGCCGGGCAGGTCGACGAAGCGCACCCCGTCGACGTCGAAGAAGTTGATGTTGGCCGTCTTGCCCGGCTGGGACGAGACGCGTGCGAGCGCCTTGCGCCCGACGAGCCGGTTGAGAAGCGACGACTTGCCGACGTTGGAGCGACCGGCGAAGGCGACCTCCGGCGTGGTCGGCTCGGGCAGCTGCCCTACGGTCCCATAGGACGCCTCGTAGCGGGCGGTCTCGTACTTGAGGGCCATGGGGTGCCTCCCTGTCGCGAGCAGCCCTTCGAACTCCCGAGGCCCTCCCTGGGCCATGGGCTGCAGTCTCTTCTCGACCTGGGCGATTGCCGGTGCTCCGCTTGGGCTGGACATGCCGGGCGGACGCCCTCGTTCAGGGGACCAGGGTACCAAGACGGTTGTTGGGATGCCGGGCACTCGACGAGAAAAGCCTTAAAACCCATGGCTTTGCGGTCGTTCAAAGGGGGAGGGACCACGAAGTACGTGACCAGCACCCCGTTACGTGCCTACCGGCCCCCTTCCGCCTCCAGGAGGTCCTCAATGAAGCCGACGGCATAGCTTTTGAAGACGACCTCCCCCTCCTCCTGGGTGGCATCGAGGTCGACGTCCGCCGAGATGCCGAAGTCCCCCTCGTCATCCTCGTCCCTCAGCATCTGCCGCACGTGCCAGACATGGGAGTCCCGCTCGTCTGACTCGTCCATGAGCAGATAGGCGTTCGAACGTGCGCCACCGTCGAGAAGGACCTCCTCGTGGGCCCCATGGTAGGCCTCGATCGCGGCACGCCAGCGCGCCGCGCGCCATCCCCAGCCACCGTCCATCTCGCCCAGCCCCTCGTCGTCGCCGTGGGCGATGAGGCGCACGCGCGCGAAGAGGGCGTTCCTGACCAGGACCACAAGGCCTCGGCGGTCGTGCACGACCTCGTCCGCATCGGGCGGCGTGACGTCCGCACCGTCGGCGCCGGTCGTGCCCGCGGCCTCCCACTCGTCCACGAGCGAGGAGTCCACGGAGCGCACGACCAACCTGAGCCAGGCAACGATGTCGCGCAGGCGTTCGTCGAGCTTCTCGGGCGGTACGGTGCGGTCGAGCACGCGATACGCGTCCGAGAGGTAGCGCAGCAGCGTGCCCTCGCTACGCGCGATGTTGCAGCGCTGTACGTAGCCCTTGAAGTCGGATGCCGTCTCGAGCATGTCGCGCAGGACCGACTTGGGGCTGGGGGCGAAGTCGGCGGCCCAGGGGACCTTCTCGCAGTAGCGCTCGAAGGCGGCATCCAGAAACCCCTCGAGCGGCTTGGGGTAACTGACCTCCTGGATACGCTCAATGCGTTCGTCGTACTCCACGCCGTCGGCCTTCATGCGGGCCATGGCCTCGTCGCGGGCCTGGCGCTCGAGGGCACGCAGGATCTGCGGCGGGTCCTCGAGGGTCGCCTCGACCATGGAGACGAGGTCCATCGCGTAGTGGTCGTCTGCGGGATCCAAAAGCTCCAGGGCGGCAAGGAGGAACGGCGACAGGGGTTGGTCCAGGGCGAAGTCCTCGGGCACATCCACGGTCGCCGCGAAGTCCGCGCTGCCGTCCGCTCCCTCGTGACGCTCCACGACGCCTGCGTCGATGAGGGTGGCGAAGATCTCGTCGGCACGCCTGCGCAGCCGCTCCTTCTCCTCGGCGCTCTGGGCGGAGCCGTCGATGAGGCGGATGGTGCGCGCGTAGGCGTCCCCGCCCTGCACGACTTCGGCCAGGACCATGGCATGCGTGATGCGCATGCGGGGTCTCATGGGCTCGGGCTCGGCGGCGACGAGCCTCTCGAACGTCGCCTCCTTCCAGCCGACGTAGCCCTTGGGCGGCGTCTTGGTCCTGACCTTTCGCGCCTTCTTGGGGTCGCCTCCGGCCTTGGCCAGGGCGCGGGCGTTCTCGATGTCGTACTCGGTGGCCTCGGCGATGACCACGCCCTCGGTGTCGAAGCCCGCTCGACCGGCCCTCCCTGCGATCTGGTGGAACTCGCGGGCGTTGAGGTGGCGCATGCGGCGCCCGTCGAACTTGGAGAGCGCGGTCAGCACGACGGTGTGGATGGGGACGTTGATGCCGACGCCCAGGGTGTCGGTCCCGCAGATGACGGGCAGAAGCCCCTGTTGTGCGAGCTTCTCGACCAGCAGGCGGTAGCGTGGGAGCATGCCGGCGTGATGCACGCCGACGCCCGTGAGCAAAAGGCGCCTGAGGGCCTTCCCGAAGGTGGTGGTGAAGCGGGTCCCTGCCAGGGCGTCCCCGATGCGCGTGCGCTGCTCCCTGGTCGACACCCCGAAGCTTGCCAGCGACTGTGCGCTCCTGATGGCATCCTGCTGTGAGAAGTGGACTATGTAGAGCGGCGCCTCGCCTGCCTCGAGGGCGACCTTGACCGTGGCCTCGAGGGGGGTGTCGACATAGCGCCAGGAGAGTGGCACGGGGCGCGGCGCGTCCGCGACGACGTCGACGGCGCGGCCGGTGTGCGCCTCGAGCGCACGCGCGATGCCGCCGACGTCACCCAGGGTGGCGCTCATCAGCAGGAACTGCGTGCGGGGCAGCGTGAGCAGGGGCACCTGCCAGGCCCAGCCGCGTTCGCGGTCCCCATAGAAGTGGAACTCGTCCATGGCGACGCAGCCGATGTCGGCGCCCTCGCCCTTGCGCAGCGCGTCCTGGGCCAGGATCTCGGCGGTGCAGCACACGATGGGGGCGTCGCCGTTGATGACGACGTCGCCCGTGATCATCCCCACGTTCTCACGGCCGAGCAGTCCCACGAGGTCGAAGAACTTCTCGCTGACGAGCGCCTTGATGGGCGCGGTGTAGCAGGCGCGCCGGTTGGTGCAGACTGCCATGAAGGAGAGTCCGAGCGCCACCAGGGACTTGCCGGACCCGGTGGGCGTGCCCAGGATCACGTGGTCGCCGGCAGCGATGTCGAGGAGGGCCTCCTCCTGGTGCTCCCACAGGTCCATGCCGCGCGACTCCACCCAACCCAGGAAGAGCCCGAGCGCCTCGTCGGCGGGTATGTCGGCGAACGTCTCGTCGTCTGGCCAGGGAACCAGGCTCCCGAGGGAGCCTGTCTCGTCATCCGTCACGTGGCCCCCGCCCTGGGCGCCGCCGCCCCTCGAGGGCCTTTGCGATCCGGTGCGCCGCCTTGGAGGGGACGAGGGTCTCGTCGTCCTCGAAGCTGAGGATGAGCTCGTCGAGCTTGGCGATGTACCCCAGGGCGAGCGACGTGAGCCGTCGCTGGCTGTGGGTGACGTAGCCCACGTTCATGACCTCGTCGCACTCGATGGGAATCGAGGTGATGCCCGAGAACATCTCGTCCGAGCGGACCCCCGTGGAGACCAAAAAGCCGTCGTAGCGCGAGAGCAGGCCGGTCATCGTCGCGCGGTCGCTCACGACGATCTCTCGGTCGTGGGGAAGCGTCGCCAGGGGCTCCTCCGAGTAGAAGAGCGAGCTCTCGGGCCCCTGCTCGAAGGTGTAGCGCGCGAAGGGCGCCAGGTCCTCCACCGTGACGGAGGGCCTTTCCGCGAGGGGGTGCCCCTCGCGGACGAACACGTGGGGCCGCGCGCGGAAGAGCGGCGTGAACGAGAGGGACGCCTCCTCGAGGCGGCTGCGCAGCACGCGCTCGTTCGAGCCCGAGAGGTAGAGGATGCCGATGTCGCTCCTGAAGGAGCGGACGTCCTCGATGATCTCGCTGGTGCGTGTCTCGCGCAGCGAGTACTCGCATGACGCGTCGTCGCGTTCGGCGACGAAGTCGATGAACGCGTTCACCGCGAAGGCGTAGTGCTGGGACGAGATGGCGAGGCGCCTGTGCGCGTCCTCGCCCTTCTGGCGGTAGTGCCGTGCGAGCAGGTCGGCCTGCTCGACGACCTGGCGTGCGTACCCCAGGAACTCCACGCCCTCGCTGGTGAGCGTGATGCCCCTGCTCGAACGGTTGAACACCCTGATGCCCAGCTCCCGTTCGAGGTCGCGCACGGCGACGGAGAGGCTGGACTGGGAGATAAACAGGGAGCGCGCGACGGAGTTCATCGAGCCGCTCTCGGCTATTGCGATGATGTAGCGCAACTGCTGAAGCCTCATGCTCTTCTCCCAGGCCCCCTCGCGCCGCCGCAGCGACGGTCGCTACTCGTCCGTGGCCTCGGCGCCCATGACGCTCAGGAACAGCTCGAGGCTGTCCTGGTCATGGGGCAGGAGGTCGGCGTCGATGCCGGAGGTCATCTGCTCGTAGGTCAGCACCTGGCCGGTGTCGCAGATCCTGAATTGCTTGCCGGCCTTGGGCAGCTCGAAAGCGCTCATCTCGTTCCCTTCGTGTTCGACCATAAGCCCCTCCATGATTGTCCGTGAGGCACCTCGTGCGTGCGGGACTGCCTCGCGAGGCTAGATTCTAAGCCTACATAGACGAGATGCCTACGCGCAGTAGATATGCGACTTGTATGACACCACAAAATATAGGCTAGCAAGTAGCAAAAGGAGGTGTCGTGGGCGAACGGTACAAAGAAGCGTCTGATAGGAGCGCGGATGCCGTCGCCGCAGGACCCCGCTCGACGCAGGGGGAACGGGCAGTTCACGAGAACAACCTCCGTTACCTGCGTGACAAGGTGGGCCTAAGCCAGGTGCAGGTTGCCGCGCAGCTGGGCGTCAGCTCGAAGACCTACAGCTCGTGGGAGACGGGCCGCACCGAACTGGGTGCCGAGCGCATCCGCGCGCTCTGCGACCTTCTGGGCTGTACGCCCAACGATGTCTTGGGGTATAGGGGACACACGTCCTTCGCGCCCGTCACCACGATAGAGGAGACCATCGTGGACCTCTACGGGAGGCTTGCCCCCAACGTTCGCATGGCCGTGCTCGAGATCATGCGTGACTCCGCCAAGAAGCGTCGACCGCGCTAGAGGATCTGCTCCATGCCGACTTTGTAGGGCACCGGGCCCATCGCCTCGCAGAAGCCTCGGGCACCTGGGGGTTGCAGCTCCATACGATGTCCATGTGCGCCTCCTTTGAAGATGCTTGGCCCAATCAACACATCTTGGACATGGCGCTGTGGGTGTGCGAGAGGATATAGTGTAGCGATACTGAAATGCAACCGAGCCCCGGAGTCCCTTAGTCGTGGAATTGTACTCGGCAGGTTTCCTGCTCTTCCTGGCGGTTTCCCTCGCCAGCTACTACCTTGTAGGCCGCCTCGTCCCGCGTGGCCAATGGGCGCTGCTCCTCGTCGCCTCCCTTGCCTTCTACGGCCTCGTCGGTTCATGGGAGACGCTCTGGCTGGTCGTGCTCGTCGCACTGGTGACCTGGGCGGTCCCGCTCGCGTTCGTTCGCATGGAAGGCCTCTCCTCACGGCAGCGCCATGCACTGGACGACCGCAGGCAGAGGAAGGCCGTGAAGCTGCGCTGGCGGCGGCGCCAGCGGCTCGTCCTGCTGGCCGCGCTCGTCGCCTGCTTTGGCATCCTCGCGTACCTCAAGTACTGGAACACGCTGCTGTACGAGCTGGGCGCGGCCCCCTCGCGTGGGAGCCTGGGGCTGCTGCTGCCGCTGGGCATCTCGTTCTACACCTTCCAGTCGGTCGCCTACCTGGTCGACGCATACAACGCCAAGGTCGAGCCCCAGCGGAACTTTGCGCGCCACCTGCTGTTCGTGACCTGGTTCCCCCAGATGATCCAGGGACCCATCAATCGCTACGACCAGCTGGGTCCCCAGCTCTTCGCGCCACACAGGTGGTCCGAGGTCGACGTGTCGCGCGCGCTCGTCACCGTGGGCTACGGCATGGTCAAGAAGTTCGTGATGGCCGATCTCCTGGTGGGGATCATCACCCGCCTCCTCTCCTCGGTGGATGCCCAGACGCCGGGTTCGCTCATCGTCCTCGCGATCCTCATGTACTCCGCCCAGCAGTACGGCGACTTCTCGGGCGGCATCGACATGGTCGAGGGCGTCTCGGAGCTCTTTGGCGTGCACATGGCCCCCAACTTCAGGCGTCCGTACTTCTCGACCTCGCTCGCGGACTTCTGGCGCCGCTGGCATATCTCCCTGGGCCAGTGGATGCGTGACTACGTGTTCTACCCGTTCGCCCTGACGGCGCCGATGAAGCGGTTGGGCAAGTGGTCGTCGGCTCGCCTGGGCCGCCACGTCGGCCGGACCCTGCCCGCCTGCGTCGCAAACGTCCTGGTGTTCCTGATCGTCGGCATATGGCATGGCGCCGACCTGCACTTCGTCGTATGGGGCCTCTACAATGGCCTTGTCATTGCCCTGTCCGACCTGCTGCGGCCTGCCTTCGACCACCTGGTGGGGGCGCTGCGCGTCGACAGGGAGGGCCGCCCCTGGCACGTCTTCGCCGTCCTGCGCACCTTCGCCGTCGTGAACGTGGGCTGGTACTTCGACCGCATCGAGGACTTTGGCACGAGCGTGCTCTGCCTCAAGAGCACGCTCCTCAACTTCGACCCTGCGGGCTTGGGTCCGTCACTTGCGGCATTGGGGCTCAAGCCGGGCGAGAGGATGCAGATCATGCTGGCGTTTGTTGCGATAGTGGTGGTCTTCGCCCAGAGCCTGCAGGAGGAGCGCAGGGGACATGCGACGCAGTCCTGCGTCGCCGAGGACTTTCTCGCGCGTCCGGTCCTGGTTCGCGGCGCCACCGTAGTGACGTTGGGGCTGCTGGTCCTGTCCTCCTTCGTCTTTAACGTGGGAGGGGGGTTCATGTATGCGAATTACTAGGGCCAAGGCACGGGTCGTCGGGGGCTCAGGCAGAAGGGGCGGGCTCACGCCCGCTCGCCTGCTTGGGGTCATGGCGTGGTGCGCGCTGCTCGTGCTGGTGGACGTTGCCGCCACGCTCGCCCTGGGCCAGTACGGCTCGCTCTCAGCGGTTGCGGTGGACGACTTCGGGTCCGCCCCCTCCGTGGGGACGGCGTTCGTGGGCAGCTCCTTTGCCGAGAGGGCCTTTGACCCGATGTCCTTCGATGACGCCCGTCAGGAGGAGGACGCCACGGCCGCGCAGGACTCGTACAACCTCTCGACGCCAGGTCAGACGATGGGCGCCACCGGTGACGCCGTCTCCTATGCCATCCAAAGGGGTGCCCGCCGCGTCGTGCTGGGCCTTGGTGTCGAGACGATGTGCTGCTACGCGGACGCCCGCTCGGACGTCCCGTACTACCTCGCCCGCTACGAGCGCGAGCCGCTCACCCTGGTGGGCAGGCTCGCCTCCGTGGCACTCGATCCTGACGTCGTGGGCAGCAAGGACTCGCTCAACGTCCTGTTTCCCTGGATCTTCACCACGATCAAGCATGTTCCGAGCGTGGGGCAGAACCTGCGCTCGCGCCTCTCGGGGGAGGCCCGCTCTGCGGCTGCGGAGAAGGTCGTGCGCGACTGGCGCTACGCGGGCCGAGGCTACGGAAACTTCACGATGCAGCTTGACCTCAGCAACCCACGCACCTCCGTCAACACCTACGGCGAGCCCCGGCAGGACCCGCGCTGCCTCGAGGCGCTGGCCCGCATCGCCGACGAGTGCCGCTCTGCGGGCGTGCAGCTCGTGGTGGTCTCGACACCGCACCCCGCATACGACACCGTCGCCTTCGGGGATGCCTATCCCGAGATCATGGGCGCGGTGCAGCGCGTCGCCCAGGAGCACGGGGCCACCTACCTCGACTTCAACATGGCGAGGGACGGCGTGCTCGACCTCTCGCCCGAAGACTACGGCGACTTCGAGCACCTGGGACCCGAGGGCGCGCGGCGCTTCTCCCGCCTGCTCGCCCAGATGCTCTCGCGCATTGATGAGGGCGCGGACGCGAGCTCTGACTTCTATGGCTACGATGACTGGTCCCAGTGGCTCGCCGGGCACCAGGGTTGGAGGGTGTAGCGGATGCACAACGTCTTGGAATGGCTCGAACGCTCGGCCGCACGGGCGCCCGACAAGGTGGCCGTGGCAGGCCCCCAGGATCATCTGACCTTCGCCCAGCTGGCCGAGGGGAGCCGCCGCGTCGGCTCGTGGCTCGCCGCCCATGGCATGTCGTCGCGCCGCGGCGTCGCGTTCTACCTCGAGAAGAGTCCCTCTGCCCTGTCGGGCATGCTGGGCGCCGTCTTTGCCGGGGGCTTCTATTCGGTGCTCGACGTGCGCCAGCCCGCAGCGCGCATCCAATCGATCTGCGCCACGTTGGACCCGCTCGTCGTCGTGGCCGATGATGCCAACCTCGCTGCGGCCCGGGAGGCGCTCGAGGCCACGGCCTGGGAGGTCGTCCCGTTGGGGGAGCTCCTGTCCGCCCCCGAGGACGCGGCGCTCCTCTCGGCAGCCCGCGCCCAGGCGACCGACGTGGACCCCCTGTACGTGAACTTCACGAGTGGCAGCACGGGCACGCCCAAGGGCGTCGTCGTGAGCCATCGCTCGGTCATAGACTTCATCCCCACGTTCGTCCGGACCTTTGGGATGGGGGAGGACGACGTCTTCGCCAACCAGGCGCCATTCGACTTCGACGTCTCGGTGAAGGACATCTATTCGTGCCTGCTGCTGGGTGCGCGCCTGCAGCTGGTCCCCCGGCCGTACTTCACGGCACCCACCACGCTCATGGACTACCTGGCGGACACCCACGCAACGACGCTGGTCTGGGCCGTGAGCGCCCTGTGCTTCGTGTCGATCATGAACGCCTTCGACTACCGCGTGCCCAAGGATGTGAGGAGGGTGCTCTTCTCCGGCGAGGTCATGCCGCCCAAGCAGCTGTCCCGCTGGCGCGCCCACCTGCCGGACGTCACCTACGTGAACCTCTACGGACCCACCGAGATCACCTGCAACTGCACCTACTACGTGGTGGATCGCGACTTCGGCAAGGGCGAGGCCATCCCCATGGGGAGGCCCTTCGACAACGAGCGCGTCTTCTTGCTGGGCGAGGGCGAGCGGGAGGTGACGCCTGACATGGTGGGCGTCGAGGGCGAGATCTGCGTGGCTGGCACGGCCCTGGGCCTGGGCTACCTGGGGGATGCCGGGCGCACGGGCGAGGCCTTCGTGCAGAACCCGCTGGAGCGTCGCTGGCTGGACCCCATCTACCGCACGGGCGACCTGGCACGCTACGACTCCGCAGGCAACCTGGTCTACAGCTCCCGCAAGGACCATCAGATCAAGCACCTGGGCCAGCGCATCGAGCTGGGCGACATCGAGTCCACGGCCGCCGCGCTCGCGGGCGTGGACCAGGCGGCCTGCACCTACGATGCCCGCCGCAAGAAGATCCACCTGTTCTACGTCGGCGAGGCCTCCCACGAGGAGGTCGCGCTGTCCCTGCGCGCGCAGCTTCCCTCGTACATGGCCCCCAACGGCATCCATGCCCTCGAGGCGATGCCCCTCACCAAGAACGGCAAGGTGGACCGCTCGCTGCTTGCCGAGCAGACCACGTCCCGACTATAGGCAGGAGAGAAGAACATGGCCTCTGGACTGGCGACCGCCGAGCTCCTGGACATCGCAAGGGAGTTTGGGACCCCGACCTACCTCTTCGACCTCGTCGCCCTCTCGGCGCGCCTTGCCGCGGTGCGCGAGATCCTGGGACCGTCCGTGCGCCTGTGCTACTCGATCAAGGCGAACCCGTTTCTGAGCCGCGCTGCCGCAGAGTGCGGCTATGAGCTCGAGGTCTGCAGCCCGGGCGAGCTCGACGTCTGCAGGGGCCTGGGCATAGAGGCGCCCGCCATCGTCTACTCGGGCGTCTGCAAGGGCGAGGCAGACGTCCGAGCGGCCCTCGACTATGGCGTGGGCGTCCTCACGGCCGAGTCGCCACGCCAGTTCGAGCTGGTGGAGCAGGAGGCGAGGCGCAGGGGGCTTCGCGTCCCGGTGCTGCTGCGCCTGAACGGCGGCAGCCAGTTTGGCATGAGCCGCGGCGACCTCGAGCGCATCGTCCGGGACCGCGAGGGCTATGGTGCCGCCGAGCTCGTGGGCATCCACTACTTCGTGGGCACCCAGCGTCGCAAGCTCCAGCACCAGCGCCGCGAGCTGCAGATGCTCTGCGACCTCGCGGACGAGCTGGAGCGCCGCTGCGGCTGGCGTCCCGTGCGTCTGGAGTATGGCCCGGGCCTCGCCGTTCCCTACTTCGAGGGGGAGGACTTCTCCGACACGCTGGCGCCGGCGCGCGAGCTGGCCGGCGACCTGCAAGCCGTTGCCGGACGCTTCGATCTCACTGTCGAGATGGGACGCTTCCTCGCGAGCTCGTGCGGCAGCTACCTCACGTCTGTCGTCGACCTCAAGGACGGCCAGGACGACGAGACCTGCTACGCCTTCGTCGACGGCGGCATCAACCACGTGAACTACCTGGGACAGATGATGGGGCTCAAGCTCCCCGTCATCCGTAACGCGAGCGTCGAGGGGGGGTCGGGAGGCCCGTTGTCCCGCGAGCGCCGGCCCTGGACGCTCTGCGGGTCGCTCTGCACCACCAATGACGTCCTCGTGCGGCAGCTCGACAGGCCCCTCGCCCCCGATGACGTGCTCGTGTTCGAGAACATAGGCGCGTACTCCGTCACGGAGTCGATGTACCTGTTCTTGAGCAGGGCCATGCCACGCGTCATCCTGCGCCGGGGGAGGGGCGACTACGTGCTGGCCCGCGACGTCGTGCAGACGAGCATGCTCAACATGCCATCCTAGTCGACGTAGGCGTGGCCCTCGTGCCCGAGGCGCGCGCTGCGTTAGAATGGACGAGCTTTCTGGACGGGCCTTCGGACGCCTTCCCCATGGCGGTGCCAGTGGCCCAGGACCGAGGAGGAGACCACCATGGATGACATCACCCTGGACGCCGTGATCGAGATGCTCTCGGGCATCCGTGACGACGTCGACTTCGCGACGGCGACCGGCCTTGTGGATGACCGCGTGCTCGACTCGTTCGACATACTGTCCGTCATCAGCGCCATCGACGAGGAGTTCGACGTCGCCGTCCCCGCCAAGGACATCGTGCCCGACAACTTCAACAGCGCCGAGGGCATCTACCACATGGTCAGGGGGCTTGCGGACGCCGAGTAGCGTCCGGTCGGCCCCGTGGCCCGAAGTTCCGTGGCCCCACAGGGGGCCCATGATCGTCCGGGTGCCGCGACAGCGGACGTCCGGCGAGTGAGGAGAGACCCCATGCCACAGATCGACACGCTCTGCGTCCAAGCGGGCTACGCCCCGGGCGACGGCGAACCGCGCCAGCTTCCCATCGTCCAGTCGACGACCTTCAAGTACGACACGTCCGAGCACATGGGCCGGCTCTTCGACCTCGAGGCTGAGGGCTACTTCTACACCCGCCTGCAGAATCCCACCAACGACGCCGTCGCCGCCAAGATCTGCAGGCTCGAGGGTGGCTCTGCGGCCATGCTCACGAGCTCGGGGCAGGCCGCGAACTTCTTCGCCCTGTTCAACATCGCCGAGGCGGGGGACCATGTGGTGGCCAGCTCGGCGATCTACGGCGGCACCTACAACCTCCTGGCGCACACGATGTCCAAGATGGGGGTGAGGGTGACGTTCGTCTCGCCCACCTGCACCGACGAGGAGCTTGCGGCGGCGTTCGAGCCCAACACCAAGGCGGTCTTCGGCGAGACCATCGCCAACCCCGCCCTCGCCGTCCTGGACATCGAGCGCTTCGCGCGTGCCGCCCACGGGCACGGCGTTCCCCTCGTCGTGGACAACACCTTCCCCACGCCCGTCAACTGCCGGCCCATCGAGTGGGGCGCCGACATCGTGACCCACTCCACCACCAAGTACATGGACGGGCACGGCTGTGCCGTGGGCGGTGCCATCGTCGACGCGGGCCGCTTCGACTGGATGGCCCATGCCGAGAGCTTCCCTGGCCTCACGACACCCGATGAGTCCTACCACGGAATCGTCTATGCCGAGCGCTTCGGCTTGGGCAAGGCCTTCATCACCAAGGCGACCTCGCAGCTCATGCGCGACTTCGGCTCCATCCAGAGCCCGCAGAACGCCTTCTACCTCAACCTCGGCCTCGAGAGCCTGCACGTCCGCATGTCCCAGCACTGCAGGAACGGCCAGGCCATGGCCGAGTTCCTCGCGGCAAGTCCCAAGGTCACGACGGTCAGCTATCCCGGTCTTTCGGGCGACGCCTATCACGGGCTCGCCCAGAAGTACCTGCCCCACGGGTCGTGCGGTGTGGTGAGCTTCGAGGTCGCCGGTGGTCGTGCGGCCGCAGAGCGCTTCATGGCCGCGCTCGGGCTCTGCGCCATCGAGACGCACGTGGCCGATGCGCGCAGCTGCTGCCTCCATCCCGCAAGCTCGACCCACCGCCAGATGAGTGACGCGGAGCTCGCCGCCGCCGGAATCTCCCCCGCCCTGGTGCGTCTCTCCTGCGGCCTGGAGGGCACCGCAGACCTCATTGCCGATGTCGAGCAGGCGCTCGCCCAGGTCTAGAGGGTGCCGGTCGGTCGGGACCGCGCGTCGTGCGCTGGTGTCCGGGGAGGGGAGTCGCATGCAGAGGGACGCGTTGGTGCGCGTGCAGGCCACGGGAAGCTATGGGAGCGTGTTCTCCGTGGGCGAGGACGGTGTCTGCGAGGTGGGCCTCATCGATCCTGTGGCAGACGACTATTCGCTCAAGCTCCCCCAGCTGACGCTTGAGGAGCTGCCCTGGCCACCCGCTGGCGCCGAGGCCGCCCTCATCGAGAGGCTTGCCCTGTTTCACCTGCGCGTGCGCCGTGGCATGGACGTTGATCATGCGTTCGAGGTCTATCTCGGGAGGAACGAGGGGGGTGACCTGGAGCTCTGGTTTGCCCCGGGCGCGTCGCGTGCCGAGAGGTGCGTGACCCTCGACGAGTGTGGGGAAGGCCTCGTCCGCGAGGCGCTTGTCGGCCTGCGCCTGGACGCGTGGCGCTCGGGCGGCGGCGCGACGCCCAGCCTGGGCTCCTGGAGCTGGTCGGCAGAGGTCATAGGCGACGGCATGGGCATGGCGGGTTATGGGCGCGCGGTGGCGGCCGAGGGGCTTGCCGGCGTGGTCGCGGCCCTCGCGCGCCTGGGCCTGCCCGTGGAGTGTGCCCCTGGCGATGGTCCGCGGGCATGTCTGTAGCGTCCGGGTCCGAGGTGGGGGCAGCGGAGCCGAGCTACTTCGTCTACGTGCTGCGCTGCGAGGATGGCTCGCTCTACACGGGCATCACGACCGACGTCGTGCGGCGCCTGTGCGAGCATCTCACGCGCTCGGCCCGCGCCGCGCGCTACACGCGGACCCATCCCGTCGTCGCCCTGGAGGGCCTATGGGAGCTCTCGGGTCGCTCGGCGGCAAGCAGGTTGGAATGGCACCTGCACCACCTGTCGCGACCCGGCAAGCTGGCCCTCCTCGCTCGGCCAGAGGACGTGGGAGGGGGCGCAGGCGTCATCGGCGCCTCCGGGCGCAAGGAGCTTTGGGAGCGGGCGATGGCGAGGAAGAGCCAGACGGAGCGATGTGAGGGGTGGAGCCCATGTTCGAGATAGAGTGTCCCAAGTGTCACACCGTCTTCGAGGAGGACGAATCAAAGTTCGCCCACATCGTGAGGCAGGTGCGCGACCGGGAGTTCCAGAAGGAGCTTGACGCGCAGGTCCGTCTCATGGAGGAGGCACGACGCCTGGCCGTCGCCGAGGCGGAGGCACGCGGGCGGGCTGCGGCGCAGGAGGGGGTGGCCGGGAAGGACCGTCGCATCGCCGAGCTCGAGGCCAGGCTCGAGGGCATGGAGCAGCGGATGGACGCCCAGAGGGCCCAGCTCGAGGGGCAGGCCAAGCTTGCCGTGAGCCAGGCCACCGCAGCCCTGGAGCACGAACGTGACGACTTCAGGCACAGGGCCGAGCTGGCAGACCTCGACCGCCGGCGCTTGGAGCAGTCGCTCGCGGAGCAGAGGCGCGAGGCGACACGCCAGGTCGAGCAGGCGATCCAGATGAAGAACGACGAGATCGAGCAGATCAAGTCCTTCCAGTCCAAGCTCACCATCAAGATGGTGGGGGAGTCCCTGGAGCAGCACTGCGAGATCGAGTTCAACAAGTGGAGGAGCGCGTTCCCCCTGGCGCGCTTCGGCAAGGACAACACCGCCGTCGAGCACAGCAAGGGCGACTACGTCTTCCGTGACTTCGACGAGGAGGGCGTCGAGTACCTCTCCGTCATGTTCGAGATGAAGAACGAGGAGGACCAGTCGACCAACAGGAGGCGCAACCAGGACCACTTCGACAAGCTCGACCGCGACCGTCGCAACAAGGGCTGCGAGTACGCCGTCCTGGTGTCGACCCTTGAGCGTGACAACGAGTTCTACAACCAGGGCATCGTCGACGTCTCGGCGATCTCCGGGCATGAGCGCATGTACGTCATCCGACCACAGTTCTTCATCCCTCTGCTCACGTTCCTGCAGTCCGTCGCAAAGGGGACGCTCGACTACCGTCGGCAGGTCAGGCGCCTGCAGGACGAGAGCATCGACATCGCCTACTTCAACCAGGCCCTGGGAGAGTTCAAGGAAGGTTTCGGCAAGGACTACGAGCACGCCTCCAAGAAGCTCGCGGGCGCCATCGATGGCATCGACAGGGCAATCAAGCAGCTCGAGGCCATCAAGGAGTCGTTCCGCCTGACGGAGACGCACCTGAGCCGTGCCAGCAGGAAGGCCGAGGACCTCACCATCAAACGCCTGACGCGACACAGCCCCCTGCTCTCGGAGCGCTTCTCCGAGCTGGGAAAGGAACCACCCGCACCAGGGCTTGGGGAGGCCGTCGAGCCTGACAGCGTCGAGGGCCCCGTAGAGTAGCCGGACTGTGGGGTAGGCTTACAGCGCGATCTGTGCGTAGGCTGCATCGAAGTCGACCTTGGCGGCAGGTTGGTCCGATCCGCTGGCCTTGGATCCGTTCACGAGCTCCATGAGCTCGTCGGGATAGTAGTCGGGGTAGTTGTAGAGGACGCAGCGTGACCAGGAGTCGTTGATGGTCCCCATGCGGGTGACGAGGTCCTGGTAGCATTGGGCGACGAGAAGCAGCTGTGCGTGATAGGAGGACCCGTCCGTGATCCCCGCTGCGTTGAGCGCATCGAGGTCCGCCTGGATGGTCGAGGTGAGGGTGAGCGCCTCCTGGCGGGCGGCCTCTCGCACCGCATGGTCGCGGTTCGAGTAGGTGCCGGCGTAGGTCTCCTCCGCCTTTGTCACCTGGCCGTCGTAGTCCTTGAGCTTGTCGTAGTAACCCTTGAGGGTCGCATGGACGGCCTTCTCGGCATCCGACTCGTCTGCGGCGGGCTTCGACTCGTCCGTGGTCGCGTCGGCCGCAGACGAGTCGTCCCCGGGGTCGTCCGCGGCCTTGCCCTGCTTGCTGGCCGCAGCCGCCACCTGGCTCTTCACGATGTCGGCCTGAGGGTCGTGGAAGCCCTTGCCGCAGCTGCCCATCGCCGAGAACGCGGCGACCAGGCAGATGAGCGCGATGCCGCCGATGAAGTAGATGACCCGGTGGTCGCGGTACCATCCCTCCTGTTCGCGACGCGCGTTCTTGCGCGGGTCGAGGGGAAGGGGGGCTATGACGTCAGTCGTGATGGTGCCCAGTCCCTCCCGCTCGCCATCCGAGGGCTGCTCGTCGCCCTCGCGGGTGCCTCCCGTGGGTGCCTCTGCGGGCGTCTCGGCTGAAGGGCCCTCGCCGGGGGCGTCCTCGGCGGGGACCTCTTCGCCGGGCAGCGGGTCCTCGCCGGGCTCGTCTGCATCGGACGGACCGTCGCCAACGGGCTCCTCCGAAGGATTGCCAGCCTTGGCGTCAGGCGCAGCGTCCGGGGAGGGGACGTCTGTGTCGCAGAACGTCTGGGACTCCTGTTCGGAGTCACAGGAATCTTCACGACTGGAGGGGGTTTTCAGGCTCATCGTCTGCTCCGAGGACGTCGGTGGCATGTGGTTGCTCCTCAACTATACGTCGGCATCCCTGCCAGTATCGCATGATTGGTGGATTTTGGGGAGGCTGGAGGTTTCAAGGTCGGTCGCGCCGCCGTGTGAGGCAGCGCATGGTCAGTCACACGTATCCATACGACATGCACTTCCGGCACCGCAGCCGCGCGGCCGTCCATGCGATTGGGGGACCGATCGTGCGTGCGGCGAGGGGTCCTAGCGGTTCGTGCCCGTGGGGACGGCCATGTGCACGACGACCGTGCCCCCGACTCTCACGTCTGTGTTCACGGGCGGATCGACCTGGGCGACGGTCCCGTTGGCGAGGATGTCCGTGGCAACGTCCTCCCCGCGCTCGACGGTAAGGCCCATTCCCTCGAGGAGCACGAGTGCGTCATCGTAGTCCATGCCCGTGACGTCCGGCACGGAGATGCTTGTCAGGCCACCTTCGTCCTCGTCGTCCGAAGAGGACGGGCCCATGGACACGACCAGGTCGATCTTGGTCCCCATGGTCCTCAGGCTCCCTGCGACGGGGCCCTGGCTGATGATGTGGCCCTCCTCGACGGTGTTGGAGTGCGTGTACGTGATGTCATCCTTCACGAAGAAGGCGCTTGCACCGATCTGGTCGACGGCCTCCCGTTCGGTGAGGCCGACGAGTGCCGGCACCTCGCGCGTCTCGATGCCGACGTGCCCCACCTTGAGGACGATGATGGCTCCTGCGGGAACTTGCTCGGAGGCGACGGGGTTGGTGGCGATGACCTTGCCACCGTCGTTGACGACCTGGGTCTCCTGCTCCTCGATCTTCACGGAGTAGCCCTCCGACTTGAGCAGCGAGCTGGCGTCCTGCTCCGAGTAGCCCACTACGTTGGGGAGCGTCTTCCCCGCGAGTAGCCCAAAGCCCCTCGTGAGGATGAGGGCGGAGACGAGCGCGGCCGCCATGACGGCCGTGAGGGCACCACGCATCCAAAAGGGCATGTGCCGGATGGCCTCGACGGGAGGCGTCGCTTCGGGTTGGGGGTCACGGTAGGTTGCGGGCACATAGAGGTCACTGCGAGGCTCGGGCACGTCCGGGGCCTCAGCCACGCTTGGCACGCTCGCGCCACGCCCGCCTGGCACGGCCCGTACGTCTCGCACGCCTGCGTCTGACGCATCAGACGCGTCTGGGGCGGGGGGCGCTTCCATAGCGGGGGAACTCTCTGTGGCGAGGGAATCTCGAAGCGAGGAGGGACCGACGGATGCGTCGGGGACCGGAGGCTCGATGGGAATCTTGGGAACGCCCGGAACGGCTGGAGCGTCGATGACGGGAGGGACCTGGTCGGCGGGGACGTCAAGCCCGTCGAAGATGAGTCCTTGTCGCTCGGCGGGATCTGACGCGGGGCCATCGGCGGGTCTGGGGTTCGCTGTGCGTGGCGTGGGACCTGCGGTATCTCCGTCGGCGGGAACGGGCTTGGCGGTGAAGGAGAGCTTGCCAGCGAGGGGGGGCTCGTCGGTGGGGACGGACTTGCCAGTGGGTTCGGCCTTGGGGGTCAGGTGCTTAGGTGCCTGGCGGGATGTGCCGCCCTGCTTCGATGAGCCGGACGGGGACTGGTCGCTCTGCTCGCCTGTGCCGAACTCGTTGCTCACGCAGTCTCCCCTCGAGGCCCATTAGGACAGGCGCAAGGTGCAACGCCAAAACAAATACTATAGAACATCGCATGTCGGTGCAAAACGGGTCGCTTGCCACGCGTCTTTCGCGTGCGGGTGGGTTGGCTGCGGTGGTGGGAGGAACTTCCGCACGGTTACTCTGTACAGTTAAATAACTGATTCACAAAAGTTTCCCTGCCATCCAGTTTTTGAGCTTTGCTGGACGGTAGGCGAGCTTTTGTGAAAAGTTCTTGTCCTAACCAAGGAGCGGGCTCACACTAGTTCACCACGCATCCCATGCACTGCTCAGAATGGATGGCTGGAGAGTTAGTGTGAGCCATAACGTTCAGCACACTCACACAGCCTGCCCTCCCATCCATGAGACCCCGTAAGATGGACGTCAGGAGAGAAATTGTGAGCGTCGTTCTCATAGGCGCGCCCTCATGGCGCCGCCCTCGTGTGCCACGCCCGTGAGCGATGCGGCGGTTGCCCGCCATCTCCCTTTTGCCGCCCCCTCGCATCGCCTACGTCGTGCGGCGTACCGCATCTGCCCATCCCGCGAGAAGGGCCCTCGCCCTTCCTTCGTCCATGTGCGGGACGTAGACGTCATCGGTGGCCCTGAGTGCCGAAAGCTCGTCGGTGCCCGCCCAGAAGCCGCTTGTCAACCCTGCGAGATAGGCTGCACCCAGTGCCGTGGTCTCGACGCTTTTCGGTCGGCGGATCTCGCTGCGCAGGACGTCCGCCTGGAACTGCATGAGGAAGTCGTTCCTCGACGCACCGCCGTCGACGTTGAGCGTCGCAAGCGACACGCCCGCGTCCGCCTCCATCGCACGCACCAGGTCGACGGTCTGGTAGGCGAGGGCCTCGAGCGCCGCCCGCACGAGGTGGGCCGTCGTGGTGCCTCGCGTGATGCCGCAGATGAGCCCCCGCGCGTCAGGTTGCCACCAGGGGGCACCCAGTCCCGTGAACGCAGGGACTATGTAGACCCCTCCCGTGTCGTCCACGCCGCGCGCGAGAAACTCGCTGTCCTCGGCGTTGCGGATGAGATGCAGCTCGTCGCGTAGCCATTGGACGAGCGCGCCCGCCACGAAGACCGATCCCTCGAGCGCATACTCCGTGCGGTCGCAGCCCGGTGGCGTGGCGACGACGGTGGTGACCAGGTTGTTGTGCGAGAGGGCCGCCTCGGCCCCCGTATGCATCAGCAGGAAGCAACCGGTCCCGTAGGTGTTCTTCGCCTGTCCCGGCTCGAAACAGCACTGCCCAAAGAGGGCCGCCTGCTGGTCGCCGGCCACGCCGCAGATGGGGATCCCGGCGGGCACGCCAGGGTAGCTCGTCTCGCCGAAGTATGCCGCAGAAGGTCGTACCTCGGGCATCATCTGCATGGGGATGTCGAAGAGCCTCAGCAGCTCCTGGTCCCAGCGGCCCTCGTGGATGTTGTAGAGCATGGTGCGGCTTGCGTTGGTGGCATCCGTGGCGTGGACGAGCCCGCCTGTGAGCACCCAGACGAGCCAGCTGTCCACCGTGCCGAAGAGGAGCTCGCCCGCCTGGGCGCGCTCACGGGCCCCCGCAACGCTGTCGAGCAGCCACCTGATCTTGCTGGCCGAGAAGTACGCGTCGGGCAGGAGCCCGGTCTTCCGCTGGACCATGCAGCGCACGTCCTCGCCGCCGCAGAGCTCCTCCACGAGCGCCGCGGTGCGCCGGCACTGCCAGACGATGGCGTTGGCGATGGGCTCGCCCGTAGTGGGGTCCCAGACGATGGTGGTCTCGCGCTGATTGTCGATGCCGATGGCGGCCACGTCGCCCGTGACGAGCCCGTGGCGGACGACGAGCTCGTTCAGGGCTCCCAGCTGAGAGTAGAGGATCTCCTGGGGGTTGTGCTCGACCCATCCGGGCTGGGGGTAGATCTGTGGGTAGCTTCGCTGGACGCAGTCGACCATGCTGCCAGCGCGGTCGACGAGGATTGCCCGCGAGGAGGTCGTGCCCTGGTCCAGTGCGATGACGTAGCGTCCTTCCATGCCCTAGACCCCCTCTGGGTTGGTGTGGGCGTCCAGCCAGTTGCGGATGTCGCCGTATACGATCCCACGGTCGTCCTCGTTCAGGATCTCGTGGCGCATGCCGGCGTAGATGGTGCAGACGACGTCCGTCGATCCCGCCTGGCGTGCGAGGCCAGCCGCCGCCTGGACCCCCTTGCCGCATGCGCCCACCACGTCCTCGGATCCGGAGACGTAGAGCAGCGGCAGGGCGTGGGGTACGCGCTGTGCGCACTCGAGCGAGCAGGCCTCGGCCGTGAGGTCGGCGAGGGTTGCGTAGCCACCGGCCCCGAACGCGAAGCCGCAGGCGTCATCTGCCAGGTAGCGCTGGACGTTCTCCCTGTTGTGCGAGAGCCAGTCGTAGTCCGTCCGCGCCCCCTCGATGGCCCTGCCATAGGCCCCCTCCGCCAGTGAGTGCAAGAGGCTGCTGCGGTGGTCGGCACCGCAGACCCGTGCGACGAGGCGCGCCAGTGCCCCACCAACGCGCGAGGTGGCGGCGGGGACGGTGCCCGTGCCACAGATGATGCCGCCCCCGACTCGGTCTCCGTAGAGCGAGAGGTAGACGCGGACGACGAAGCTACCCATCGAGTGCCCGAAGACGAACAGCGGCGTTGCCGGCGCACAGAGCCCCACCACGAGCTGGCGTAGCCGCTCGACATCTCCCACCAGGATGTCCTTGCCGCCATGGGTGGGAAGGCAGCCGTGTCGCTCGGGGGCGCAGCTCCTGCCGTGCCCCAGCTGGTCGTGACCGCACACCAGATAGCCCGCACCCACGAGGGAGCGGGCGAACTCGTCGTAGCGCTCGATGTGCTCCGCCATGCCGTGGACCAGCTGTACCATGCCGCGTGGGCGCAGTGGGCGTCTCGCACGGAAGGGGTTCTCGTCCCACCAGACGAAGCCGCGGATCCTCGTGCGGCCATCCTCCGAGTCGAACTCTATCGGCCAGCGTCCCATTGTCCGTGACACCTCGCGCATCCTCTCGTCCGCATTGCGCGTCCCTGCTCGTGCGCCCAGGTTGCGGGCCTTCTTCGGCATGCTGTGGCAGGCACGTCGCGCCCGTGCGCCCCGATGCCTTGGAGTGTACGGGCGCCTGGGCGTCTGCGCAGCCACTCATCGCCGAGCTGTGTCGTTCCGTCCGTATTAGGTTGGGGGTCACCGTCAGCGTCGTGAAGGATCCTGCCGCGCGGCTCGCCTGAGAGTTCCCGGTTGCCGTTGACATCCAGCACGCGGACGGCGAGCCCGTCCTCGTCGCAGGTGTCGTACGCACACGCCGTGCCGAAGCGCACCTCGGCCCGCCCGATGCGGCCCCCCTCGCCCTCCCCCTGGCTGTGAATCCGTCGTTGTCCGCATGCACGAAACGGACGGGAAATACGTTCCTATCTTAGGGTCGCGAGACGGTGCCGTCTTGCCCCGCGGACAGCATACTTGCGGATGGGGAAGGGGCGTGGGAGCACATCTGTGGGCGTGCGTCCGCACGTCAATCGCTCGCGTCGCTCACGCAGGAGGTTCTTGGAGAGGAGCCACACATGTCCTTCAAGGTAATGGCGGTTTGCGCCGGACGTAAGGGCGGCAACGGCGAGATGCTCGCGAAGGAGGCGCTGAGCGCCGTCCGGGAGTCTGGCGGCGGGGTCGAGCTGATCAACCTGTTCGACTACAGGATGCTCCCCTGCACCGGCTGCGAGGGCTGCACCATGCAGATGGGCAAGATGGCCGCCGGCTTGCAGAGGGAGTACCACGGCTGCGTCCTGAAGGGCAAGGACGACGTCGACGCCATCATCACCGAGATGCAGACCTGTCAGGGGATCATCTTCGCGGTGCCCACCTACGACCTCACGCCCAGCTCGCTCTACCTCCGTCTGGCCCAGCGCTTCCTGGCCTACGAGCTGTCCTTCCTGCTGGCCGTGGGCGCGGTCAAGGAGAACCCGCACACCGTGGCCGGCCTCATCGCCGTGGGCGGCTCCAAGCATGACTGGCAGACCCTTGCCCTCGAGGGCATGCAGGCCACCATGTTCACGCAGTCCGTGCAGGTCGTGGACCGCTTCATGGCCACGCGTGACGGCCGCCCCGGCAACGTCGCGCTCTACGACGACCAGCTTCCCCGCGCCCGCAAGATGGGCGAGAACATCGCGAGGGCCATCAACACCCCCGTCGAGGAGCGCGGCTGGCTTGGCGACCCCAATGACGGCGTCTGCCCCAACTGCCACTCCAGCCTGGTGTACCCTGGCGACGAGCACTGGGATGGCGTGCAGTTCCCATGGGAGTGCGCCGTGTGTGGCTGCGGCGGCACCCTGGGGGAGAACCCCGAGACGGGCAGGCCCATGCTCGTCATCGACCCGCGTAACGGCAGGATACGCGACCGAAACGACGACAGGGCACGCGCCGAGCACCTCAACGAGATCAACAAGACCCGCGACGACTTCTTCGCGCACATGGACGTGGTCAAGCCCATCATGGAGAAGTATAGGAGCATGGAGTTTCCGACCCTCGTCATCGACCGCGGGTAGCGGGGGCTGCGACAGGCGGCGTTGCCTTCCGGGCGCCCGGCCACAGGCCGGGCGCCCTTCTGTGTCCCTGGCCAGCTATGCGTCCGACTTGTGCAGGTCGCTGCGGTCGAGGTGCACGCGCGGCTTGAAGAGGTCGAGGTAGAGAAGGACGCGGAAGGAGACCTGCAGCATGAAGCAGTCCTCGCCCGAGCTGAGGTCGCAGCCAAGGATCTCGCGAATGCGGCCCATGCGGTAGAGCAGGGTGTTCTTGTGCAGGCTAAGCATCTTGGCCGAACGTCGGGTGTTTCCCGAGTTCTGCAGGTAGATGAAGAGCGTGTCCATGAGCTCGGAGCCATGGGCCTGGTCGTAGTCCATGACGCGCCTGAGAGCGGGATGGCAGAAGTTCAGCAGGTTGGCCCTGTGATTGGTGATGTCCAGCATCTGGGCGTAGGCGTAGTCGCGGTAGTGATGGACCGAGCGGTCGTCGAGGAAGACCGAGACCAGCTCGCCAAACTTGATGGCCGCAAGCGCCTGGTGATAGAAGTTCCTGATGTCGGTGAGGTCCGTGAACATGTTGCTGACGCCCACGACCAGGTTGTTGAGGGCGGCGACCTCGCGCAGGCTCCCCTCGGTGTACTTGCCAAGGGGCCTTTCGGCGTCCCTGGAGAAGAGGATGACGAGGCGTCCCTCGTACGAGGCATAGATGCTGGCGGTCATGGTTCCCGAGAGCTGCGAGGCTATGTGGTCGAGATCGTGAGGGGTGAGGTCCTCGCTCTTGGACTCGCATACCGCGACGTAGAGGTTGGGCAGGGGCTCCCAGCCCAGCACCTTGAGGCGCCTCTCTATCACCGCGCAGCTTGGCTGGTCATCGTTCAGGAGGTTGACGAGGAAGTAGGACTCCATCTGGCCCTGGCTCGTCTCGTAGAGCGAGGCCTTCTGCATCTCCTGGCCCACGAAGAGCGTGAGGCGGGCGAAGCACTCCGTGTCCGTCTCGCGAAACTCGTGGTTGCGGGCAAGCATCATGACATGGGCTATGCATATCCCATGGACCGTCACGGCACTGATCATCGTGTTGCACTGCAGCAGCTCATGGTAGTGGAGCAGGGGCCTTCGCGCCCGGAGGACCTTCTGGTTGAGGCCGGCGTCCCTGATGTAGCTCACACCGGGCTCGAGGATCGTCTCGAAGTCAAGCTCCTGCTGCAGCTGCCGGTCGAGGGCCCTCTGGCCTGCCGTCGCGGCGGGGGAGTCGCTCAGGTGGCTGGCGATGTAGTGGTAGGCCGAGTCGACCACGAGGATGGGGTTGTCGAGCGCCCGGGACGCCTCCTCGACGAGGTGCTGCAGCCCGTTATTGGAGAAGTGGGCCGACAGCATGCGCCGGACGATGTTCGTGACCTCGATGTCCTCTATGAAGTAGTTCTGCAGGGCGTTGTAGCACGCGAAGGGATCCGCCTCGTGCGAGAGCACAATGACATTCGATGCCTTATGCCCCTTCAGGTGCCGGGGAATCCCCTCGCAGCCAAACATCACGAGGTTCACCAGCTGGTCTGAGGACAGGTTGGAGGGGATGAGGGTCTCGTCGCCGAAGTACAGCACATCGGGGCGCAGCCCCACGCTATGGGGCGTAAGGAACGAGAGGTTGTACACCTCGGCCGTGGCATCGGCGTAGCGTTCGTCCGCGATGGAGCCTTCTGGCAGACGTACCAGCAGTTCCTTGAGCTCCATGCGACCAGCTCCTGTTTCGGGTGCCCTATGGGAGACGTGCTCTAATGATGCTGTGCAGACACACAAATGGCAAGCGACATTTTAGGGGTTCCTTGTCTCCCGACACGGTGAAACGGGACAAAACGATCGGTAATGTCCTGCGTATGCAGGGGCTGTCGGACGTTGGAGGTGCGTCGTGCGAGGTGCCGTGAAAGGTGGCCAACCTGATGTCGAGTCGCGCATCGAGGATGCCGTCTTCGACCTCATGGAGATGACGGACATCCCGGACATCAGGGTCAACGACGTGATACGTGTGGCCAGCGTCTCGCGCTCCACGTTCTACCGCCACTATGCCAACGTCGACGAGGTCGTCAAGCTCTTCGAGGCGGACATCCTGGACTCAATGAGGTCCATCAACAGGGACGCCCTCAACGTACGCTTCGGTCGATCCGAGCTTGACCCCACCACCACGATGGTCTCGCGCATGAAGGTCCTGCACGACAATCGCAAGAAGATCATCGCGTTGAACGGCCCCCATGGGGATCCGCAGTTCGTGCACAAGGCAACCGTCGTGATGCATGATCACTTCCGTGCGCGCCTGCGCTCGGTCCCTGGCGACGCCACCTTGCGCGACCTCTATCTCTCCTTCGTGATTGCCGGCCATAACAACCTGGTGCAGTACTGGCTCGAGGTCAAGCCTGACGTCACGCCCCATCAGGTCGCGGCGATGCTCAACCGCCTGGTCTACTCAGCCTTCTTCCTCGATGACGAGAGCGCTCTCGCGCATCCCTTGTCCCCGTCGTTTGGGGATGAGGTGGGACATGCGTAGCTGTGCTCCGCCTTCGGCCCCGTCGTGCGTGCCCCTGGGAGTCTCGTCCGCCCGCACAGTCCCCCTGCGAGGTAGGGGGCGGTTCCCCCCTGGCACTCAAGTGGCCTGTTCCAACAGCGAAAAGGGACGTTCTAAGGAAAAAAGTCCCATCTTATGACACAGAATCCGTCCGGAAGTCCCGTCCCCTGGGGCTATGCCTTCGTACCATTCGTCTTGCAGGCATGTTGGGAGCTTCGAGAAGGAGTGATCGATCGTGAGGGTGAGGCTTGGGAAGCAGGCGCGCAGCGTCTCCATCGTGGGTGTGGGCTGCACACCGTTCAAGAACTTCGAGGACCATCCCGAGACCAAGGGCATGAGCGAGGGCGACGCCTTCGGTTACGCCGCGCTCGAGGCCGTCAGGGATGCCGGCCTTCAGCCGCGCGACGTCCAGTACTTCTACCACGGTGCCGCCAACCCCTTCATGATCGGCGACTCCCTGACCCCCAACATGCAGGTTGCCGACTGGTTCGGCGTCCGTGGCATCGGCTCGGTCCACCATTCCGAGGCCTGCTGCACCGGCTATGTCGCCCTGCAGGAGGCCGTCCAGGCCGTTGCCTCCGGCAGCTATGACGTCGTCCTCTCCGGTGCCGTCGACCTGGCCGCATCGCTTCCCGTCGTGGGTGCGCCCGGCTGCTATCGTCGCGACTTCCCGCTCGAGGAGATGCTCCCCTCGATTCCGATGGTCTACGACCGCGCCTATGGCCGTCCTTTGGACTCCGCCTTCGGCATCTCGTTCGACAACTGGATCAACAAGTACCGCTGGGAGTTCGACCTCACGGACGACCAGGTCGACCAGGCCCTCAACGGCATGTCCAAGAGCCTGCGCCGCGACGCCGTCCTAAACCCGCTCGCCTTCTACACCTCCGACTTCGATGATGCCGCCGAGGCCAACGGCCTTGAGGGCGCGGACGCGTTCTTGTCCTCCATGTTCAACCCCAAGGTCACCCAGTACCTGCGCGTCACCGGTTTCGAGACCAAGTGTGACGGTGCTGCGGCGGTCGTCGTCATGCCGACCGAGATGGCCGTCGCCCGCGGTCTCGACCACAAGGTCATCGACGTCTTGGGCACCGGTGCCGCCGCCTTCGAGGGTGCCACTCCCGACAACGAGTACAACGGCACCAAGGCCGGTGCCCAGCAGGTGTACGAGTATACCGGCGTCAGGCCCGACGAGCTGGACCTCCTGTTCGTAAACGACTTCTTCCTGGCCGGTGACATCGTCGCCGCCGAGGAGGTCGGCTACATCCCTCGCGGCGAGGCCTGGCGCTATGCCATTGACGGCCGTTGCGGCTTCGACGGAGACAAGCCCATCAACACCCACGGGGGCCGCTGCAACTTCGGTCACGCCCACGGCGCCTCGGGCGTCGCCGACATCTGCGAGGCCGTCAGGCAGATGCGCGGCGAGGCCGGCCCCACCCAGATGCCAACGGTGCCGAGGACCACGTTCCTGCGCGGCTTTGGCGGCGGCCAGAACATCCGCTGCCAGATCCTGCGCACCCACGAGTAGCGCACGTCACCCAGACTTCCACGAGGAGGAACCGAACAATGCTTCTTGAAGACATGGAGCCGATCGCTAAGAAGTTCTACGACGGCGTCGCCGAGGGCAAGTACCTCGGCCGCAAGTGCGTCGAGTGCGGTGCCATCGAGTTCCCGCCCCATCTGGGCTGCAACGCCTGCGGCTGTGCCGACACCGAGTGGGTGGAGCTCAGCGGCAGGGGGACCCTCGAGTCCTTCACCGTCCCGGGCATCCAGAACGACAAGCCCTACCTCAAGTCCGTGGAGCCCTATGGCTACGGCAAGGTCAGGCTGGACGAGGGTCCCGAATACACCTTCGTCATCTTCTGTGGCAAGAAGAGGGTCGTGAGGGGCCTGCAGGAGCGCCTCTACAAGGGCCACGAGGAGATCCGCGTCCACGCCATGCCGATCAAGCGCGTCACCCCGCTGAAGCCCGGCTCCGACGAGACCATCGAGTGGTACGAGCTCTGCTTCCAGCTCGATGAAGCCGGCGAGGCCTAGGCCCTCCGACGTCGGTCCCGGGCTTCGCGCCTGCCCGTCCCAAGTTCCGCGTACCAGTGCGTCCCCCACACGCCCCGTAGCCACCCATCCATACCCGCCGCGCAGCGGCGAACGTAGAAAAAGGAGTTTGCATCATGGCAACCCAGGAGCTTTTCGACCAGATCGCCGGCTTCGCCAAGACCGCCTACCAGTACGACGGCGACATCACCGCAGACACCACCTTCGACGAGCTTGGCAAGGGCTCCATGAAAATGATCGCCCTCACCTCCACCATCGAGAACGAGCTTGATGCGGAGGTCACCATCCACGAGGTCATGAAGATGAAGACCTTCGGCGAGCTCGTCGAGCGCGTCGAGGAGGAGATGGAGGACTAGCCCTACCTCCGAGCCCGTTGCCTCCCCTTGCGTGGCGGGGCCACCCAAGCGGGTGTCCCGCCATTCTCGTGGCGACCTCTCCCGGCAACGGTGGCTTCCCCCAACAACTTCGAGACAGGAGAGACAGGAGATACCCATGGATCTGATGGAATCCCTGCGCGCACGTGCCGCCGCCGACCCCCAGCGCGTTACCTTCTTCGAGGGCGACAACCCCAAGATGATGCGGGCGGTCGGTGAGCTGAGTTCGGCCCGTCTGGCCAAGTGCTGCCTGGTCGGCGAGGCTGAGGCCCTGCATAGGGTTGCCGAGGAGGTCGGAGTCGACCTTGGAGGCATCGAGGTCGTAGACGTCTGCAATGAGGAGGCCAACGAGGCCTTCGCCTGCCGCTTCGAGCAGGTTCCCGGCTGCCCCTGGAAGCCCAAGGTCATCCGTCGGCATGCCAAGCGCCCGATGGATCGTGCCTTCATGATGCAGCGCGCGGACGAGACGGATGTCACCTTCGGCGGCATCGACTGTTCGACCGGCGACGTTATCACCGCCGGGCAGACCATCGTCGGACTGGCTGACGGCGTCGACGTCATCAGCTCGTTGGGCATCTGCAACATCCCTGGTTGGGAGGGTCCCGAGGGATCGCTTCTGGGCTTTGGAGACGCTGCCGTGTGCATCGACCCCAACCCCGAACAGCTGGCCTCCATCGCCATCGCCTCCGCCGAGACCGTCCGCGCCCTCCTGGGCTGGGAACCCCGCGTGGCCATGCTGAGCTACTCCACCGACGGCTCCGCCGAGTCCGAGCTCGTCGAGGGCGTGCGCGAAGCCGTCGGGCTCGCCCGCGAACGCAGGCCTGACCTCAAGATCGATGGCGAGTTCCAGCTGGACGCCGCCATACGTCCCGACGTCGCGGCCAAGAAGGTCAGACGTGACTCCGAGGTCGCCGGTAGGGCCAACGTCCTGGTGGTCCCCAACATCAACGTGGGCAACATCGGCATCAAGCTGATCCAGAACTTCGCGCACGCCGACGCCTACGGACCCCTGCTCCAGGGCTTCAGGAAGGTCGTCTGCGACTGCTCGCGCTCCGCACCGGTCTCGGAGCTCGTCGGCAACGTCATCATGTCCTGCGTCCGCTCCCAGGCATTGAAGGAGGGCTAGCGATGGCCGAGAAGAGCTTCCGCATCCTCGTCATCAACCCGGGATCCACCTCCACCAAGGTCGGTGTCTTCGAGGGGGACCGCGAGGCCCTCGCCAGGACCGTCAGTCACGACGCCTCCAGGCTTGCCGAGTTCGAGGGCGTCTCCGAGCAGATGCCCTACCGCAAGGAGACCATCCTCGCCGCCCTTGAGGAGGGGGGCATCGATCTTTCGACCATCGACGCCTTCGTCGGACGCGGCGGTGGCCTCATGCCACTCGAGGGCGGTACCTACGAGGTCAATGACGTCATGCTCGACCACGCGTTCCGCGGCGCCAACGGGGTCCAGCACCCCGCGCAGCTGGGGAGCCTCCTCGTCCACGGCTTTGCCGAGGAGTACGGCAAGCGCGCCTTCGTGGTCAACCCACCCGACACCGACGAGCTCTGCGACGAGGCCCGCATGACCGGCGTGCGTGGGGTCTACCGCCACGTGCACCTGCACGCGCTCAACCTCAAGGAGACGGCGATCCGTCACGCGTGCTCCCTCGGACGCCGCTACGACGAGTGCAACTTCATCGTCTGCCATATCGGCGGAGGCATATCCGTCTCGGCCCACGAGCATGGCAAGATGGTCGACGGCTTCGACATCGTCGAGGGGGAGGGGCCCATGGCGCCGACGCGCTGCGGTGGTCTGCCGGTGGCCGGGGTCCTCGACTACCTCGAGGCCGGCCATGCGACGGCGGAGATACGCAGGGCGTGCATGAAGACGGGCGGCTTCGTCGACCTTCTGGGCACCTCCGACGCCATCGAGGTCACCGAGCGTGCCGCTCGCGGCGACGAGGCAGCGAGGCGCACGTGGGAGGCCATGCTCTACCAGATCAACAAGTGCATCGCCTCGATGGCCGCCGTCCTTCGCGGCAAGGTGGACGGCATCCTGCTCGGCGGCGGCATGGTCAACTCCGACGAGCTGGTCCAGTCCGTCAAGGGCGGCTGTGGCTGGATAGCGCCCGTCGCGGCCTATCCCGGCGAGTTCGAGCTGGAGGCCATGGCCGCGGGTGCCATGCGCGTGCTGTCCGGCGAGGAGGAGCCCAAGGTCTACACCGGCGTTCCTGTGTTCCAGGGCTTTCATTGCTTCGAGGACTAGCGCCATACGATCAGGCCCCAGCGTGCCGACTTCGTCAGCTGCGAGAGACAGAGAGAGTGACATCCAAATGACCAGTGAACAGAAGAGGTACATCGTCGGCATCTATGCCGCTGCCATGTGCATCATGGGCATGCTCGTGCCCGTGCCCATCCTTGCCAACATCGCCCGGTCGTTCCCGGACGCCAACATAGCGACGGTCCAGATGTGCATCGGCATCATCCCGCTGTGCATGGCCCTGTCCGCCATGTTCCTCTCGTCCGTGCTCGCCTCGCGCGTCCTGAAGCGCCATACCGCGCTTGCCTGCCACATCCTGATCATGGTGGCGGGGCTCTCGGTCGTGGCCTTCCACGACTCCCTCGCGCAGGTCCTCTGCGCCTCCGTCTTCGTCGGCATTGGCATCGGGGGCATACAGAACGGCACCGACGCACTCATCGCCGACTACTTCGAGGGCGAGCAGCGCGGTTCCATCATGGGCGTCTACTCCACCTTCGTCGCCCTGGGTGGCATCCTTTGGACCGCGCTCTCCGGCATCCTCGGTCATGACCAGTGGTGTATGGCCTATGCCGCCTATGCGGCCGAGCTCCCCTTCATCATCGTGGAGTTCGTCTGCCTGCCCAAGGGCCACCTCGAGCCCAAGCCAAAGGGTGGCAACGTCCTGAAGTCGATGCCACGCGAGGTCGCACTCATCACGTTCATTAGCTTCGTCTTCGTGCTGTGCTTCCAGCTCTTCTCGACCAACGTCTCGCTCATCGTCGCCGACCGCGGCTTTGGCGGCACGGCCGAGTCCGCCACGGCCTCCACGGTCATGACGGTCGCGGGCATCTTTGCCGGCCTGCTGGTCGGTCCGCTCTTCAGGCGCTTCAAGAACCGTTCCATGCCCCTCGCATGGTGTGTGACCATCGTCGGCCTGCTTGCGGCGCTCCTCGCCCCTTCGCTTGCCGCCCTCTGCGCCGCCGGCTTCGTGATCTCGCTTGGCAAGGAGACCTACGTGCCCCTGCAGGGCAACTTCGCCGCAGGGAACAGCAGCAACGAGGGGCGTGCCTTCAACCTGGCCATCGGCATGGCCGGAACCAACTTCGGCATGGCCCTCTCGCCGCTCTTCTTCGAGGTGGCGACGGCCCCCTTCGGCGCGCAGATTCCCCAGAAGTTCGTCCTGGGCATCGTCATCATCGCCGTCCTGGTGGCGTTTGGCGTCGTGCACTACAAGAGCCTGACGCCCGCTCAGCTGGCCGAGGAGAAGGCTCACTCCGCCGCAAAGTAGTGCCGTACAGCCAGGCGCAGTGCCACTAGGCGCCTCGCGGGCACCGTCTGACGTCTGTGGACCGTCGCATCCACGAGGGATGCGACGGCTCCTTTGTGTCGGTCATGTGCCGACATCTGGACGCGTGGGGCGTGGGGTATGATACTCGGCTTGTGGTGTGCGACTCACGACAGGTGTGACGCGGCCATGATTCCGGTTCGCGACAGGGGGCTGTAACAGTGGCTGGACTACATTGCACGGACTGCGTGTATGGTTCGTTTTGTCGGAACGAGGACTTCGACAAGTTCCAGGGAACATGTAGCAGGGGCTTCACCCTCGCCGATCCCCATGTGCATACCAAGCCCGACATGTTCTTCGCCGAGGTGCCCGAGCGGCTCGTGCCCATCATCGATCCCTTTGGCAAGGAGTATCTGCGAACGAAGAACATCTGCGAGCAGTTCACGCGTCCCACGCAGGGCACGGTCAAGGGGAAGGACGTGCTCGGCGGGCGTTTCTGAGCCGAGGGTGGGCCAGGGTCGCGAGTCGTTGCCCGGCCTCGTGGGCCTATGCCTTGGCGCCGCCGGGAATCCCCGCGCCACAGTGCGGGCAGCGGGTGGCACCGGCCTTGACCTCCTCCAGGCAGTGAGGGCAGGTGGGTGTCGCGGGGACTTCCCCCTCCTGCCTTCCGGAGAGCCTGGCGGCCTGTTCCTGGAGCTTGTTCAGCGCCTTGACCATGCAGAAGACCACGAAGGCGATGATCAGGAAGTTGATGATGGCGCTGATGAACGAGGAGAACGAGATGGTGTTGGCGCCGACGGTGATGTCCAGGCCCGAGACCTCGGTCCCGCCGCCGGAGACGATTGCGATGAGCGGCTGGATGACATCGCTCGTCAGCGAGGTGACGATGGCCGTGAACGCCCCGCCGATGATGATGCCGACGGCCATGTCCATCACGTTGCCCCGTGCGACGAACTCCCTGAACTCATGCATGAACTTCTTCACCGGTATCCCCCTCCTGGGACGGCTGTGCGGCCAGCCGGACCACTGTAGCGTGAAGCCACCGTCTGCTCGGTGGCGTTCTGCCTGTCGGCAGGAAAATCACTGTCGGACCGCGACCGGGCCACCGCCGGGCCATGGCCGGACCGAATCCCGCACCCATCAGCCCACCCCACGGCGAGAGAGCTCGTCGGTGTCGAGCCAGATGGTGACGGGGCCGTCATTTACCAGCGAGACCTGCATGTCGGCACCAAAGACGCCACGGCCCACGTGACTCACGTCCCTCTCGGCCAGAGCACAGAAGCGGTCGTAGAGGCGCCGACCCAACTGGGGGTTGGCGGCGCCCGTGAAGGATGGGCGCAGCCCCCGGCGGCAGTCGGCGTAGAGCGTGAACTGGCTCACGACGAGGACCCCTCCGCCCACGGCCCCGAGGGCGAGGTTCATCCTGCCGTCGGCGTCGTCGAAGACCCTGAGGTCGCGGACCTTGTCCCAGAGTCGCCGGCAGCTCGTCTCATCGTCATTTGGCCCCACGCCCAAAAGGACGACGAGTCCCCTGCCACACTGCCCCACGACCTCGCCGCCCACCGCGACCGAGGCCTCGCTGACGCGCTGCACCAGGGCGCGCATGCTCCTACAGCCCGTAGAGGGCGGAGAACTTCTCCACCAGGTAGTCGGTGTAGTAGCGTGCGTCAAAGGGCTCCCCGCAGGCAGAGGCGATGAGCTCGTCGGGGTCCTTGGAGCGGCCGTACTTCCAGATGCGGTCCTTGAGCCAGGCCGAGATGGGGGAGAGGTCCCCCTGGGCGAGCAGTCCCTCGAAGTCCATCCCCTCGTCGATCATCCGGTGGCGCATCTGTGCCCCGTAGGCCCCGCCCAGCGCGTAGGTGGGGAAGTAGCCAAAGAGGCCATCTGCCCAGTGGGTGTCCTGCAGGCAGCCGTGCGCGTAGTCCACCACGTCGACGCCCAGGTAGTCCTTGTACCCCTGCTTCCAGAGCGTGGGCACGTCGGCGGCGGTGGCCTCGCCCGAGAAGAGCTCCTGCTCGATCTCGTAGCGGATCAGGATGTGCAGGGGATAGGTGAGCTCGTCTGCCTCGACGCGCACGGGCGTGCCCTCTGCGCGGTTCGTCGCCTGGTAGAACTGGTTGGGCGTGACGCGTCCCAGTTGCCCGCGGAAGTGCTTTGCCATGGCGGCGAGCAGGTGTGGGGCGAAGGCGCGCGAGCGGCCCACGTAGTTCTCGAAGAAGCGCGACTGGGCCTCGTGGATGCCCGAGGAGGTGCCTCCCTTGAGGACCGTGTAGTCGTAGCTGGGGTCCACGCCCGTCTCATAGAGGGCGTGCCCGCCCTCGTGCAGCATCGTGAACACGTTCGAGATGACGTCCTCGGGGTAGACGTGGGCGGCGATGATGCCGTAGTTGGTGGTGAGCGCGTCCGAGAAGGGATGCTCGGTGCTGGTGAGGAACACCGTCCTCTTGTCGAGGCCCTCCAGGTCCATGAGGTCGCGTGCGAGCTCCCACTGGCGGCCCTCGTCGAATTTGCCCTCGATCACCGAGCGATCGGGCTGCCAGCCCTTCGAGGCTATCTCCGCCAGCAGCGGGACGACCACACCCTTGACCTGTGCGAAGAAGGCGTCGTAGAAGGCACGGTCGGTACCATGCTCGAAGTCGTCGAGCCAGACGTCGTAGGGGTTCCTCTGGGGATCGCGGAAGCCGGCGATGTCGACCATCTGGTGCACCACGCGGTCCAGGTACGGCTCGAAGGACTCCCAGTCGTTCGCAGCCTTCGCACGGCGCCAGACGTCATCGGACTCGCTGACGAGGCGCGTGAAGGCGCCCTGGACCTCGCCCGGCACGTCGACGAGACGGGAGCGGTCACGCTTGAGCACCCTGACCTCGGCGGCTTGGGTGGGGGTGAGAAGCTCGGCCACATGGGGCAGCGAGAGGCGCTCGAGCATCGCGCCGGTCTCCGGCGAGCAGAGCAGCGCCTGGTCCTCCTCCTCGAGGATGGCTTGGGCCTCCCCGCGGTCCGCTGCCGCAGCCGCCGGGTCGATGGATGACCCGTAGCATGCGATTCCGATCTGTGCGTAGCGGTGCGCGTAGAGGTGGCGCTCGAGCTCGGCGAGCGCGGCTATGTCGGTCTTGGGGTTGATGAGCACGGCGGGTTCGACGCCAGCGCCGGCAGTCGCGCCGGCTGCGTCGGCGTCCCCGTCGTTGCCGGCGTCAATGCCGGTCGCTCTGGCGCCGAGGGTCCCGACGTCGTCTGTGGTGTTAGTGTCAGCCATGGCTCTCCTCGTTTCTCGTGCGTTCAGGCGACGCTTCCCAACACGCAGAATTCTAGCGTTGATCGGCCCGCCTGGCTGTGCCAAGTGGGATACTGACCCTGAGCCGGGCGCGTGTCGGACGCTCGCCCGACCCCTCTGGGATGGCACCGATCGTAGCGGGAGGCAGCAATGGCACATGTTTTGGGCATCGACATTGGCGGAACCTCCATCAAGGCAGGCCTCTTTGCCGAGGGTGGCAGGCTCCTGGACGTCAGGCAGATCCCCACGGGCTCGCTCGTGTGCGCGGAGGCCTTCGCCGGGGTGGTCACCGGGCTGCGCGAGCTCTGCTCCGTCAACGACGTGGACGAGGGGGACGTGCGTGCCGTTGGCCTTGACGTGCCTGGTCCCGTGGACGACCAGGGCCGCGTGGGCATGCTCCCCAACATCGAGCTCGACCCCGACGGGCTGCAGGATGCCATCGTCAGCCACTTCTCGGGCGCGGCCCTGGCCTTCGTGAACGACGCGAACGCGGCGGCGTTGGGCGAGCTCTGGCAGGGGTCTGCCAAGGGCGTCGGCAGCTTCGTGCTGGTGACGCTCGGCACGGGCGTCGGTGGTGGTGTGGTCGCAGGTGGCCATCTCGTCTCGGGGGCGTCCGGTGCCGCGGGGGAGATCGGCCACGTCACGGTCAACCCCGAGGAGGAGCGTACCTGCGGCTGTGGTCGCAAGGGCTGTCTGGAGCAGTACGCGTCCGCCACGGGCATCGTCCGTCTGTATCGGCAGGAGCTCGCGCGCCGCGGCATCGAGGGCGCGCGCGTTCGGCATGACACCGACACCCTCACCGTGTTCGAGGCGGCGCGCGCAGGTGATGAGGCTGCCGTGCGTGCGATCGATTCCATGTGCGATTACCTGGGGTTCGCGTTAGCGCAGATTTCCTGCGTCATCGACCCCGAGGTGTTCCTCATCGGAGGCGGCGTCGCGGGCGGCTTCGAGCAGTTCTCAGTTCGCCTCTCTTCGGCATTTCGGGCTCGCTGCCTGGCATCCTGCGCGTCGACCAGGATCCTGCCGTGCTCTCTGGGCAACAAGGCGGGCATGTACGGCGTCGCCTTCGCAGCCCTGCAGAAGGCTGGCGAGTAGCTGTGGGCCTGCGTGCGGTCGGGGCCTGCGTGCGGCCGAGGGGCTGGCTCGCGGCCGGGGCCGACCCATGCGAGAGGGCGTTGGTTGCGAGCACGTATATTGTGCCGCAACCTGTGGAAGGGCCTTGCTAGAATTGTGGTGGAATTGTCGGTAAACAATAAGAAAGGGGAAGTGAAGATGGCTGAAGAGACCTATGACATCATCGCCGCGACAGGCTGTCCCACAGGCATCGCTCACACCTTCATGGCCAAGAAGGCGCTCGAGGATGCCGCGGCGGCAAAGGGGCTGACCATCAAGGTGGAGACCCACGGCCAGGTAGGCATCGAGAACGAGCTCACCCCCGCCCAGATCAAGGCCGCAAAGGCCGTTGTCATCGCTGCGGACAAGGACGTCAACGCAGAGCGCTTCGAGGGCAAGCCCCTGGTTTCCGTGGGCGTCTCCAAGTGCCTGTCCGTCGAGATGGCCGAGGGCCTGATCGACCGTGCCCTCGCCGCGAAGCCCGAGGGCGAGCTCGCCGAAGAGGTCGCCAGCGCCTCGGCCTCCGACGAGGGGGCCGAGAAGGAGTCCGTCGGGCATGTCATCTACAAGCACCTGATGAACGGCGTCAGCCACATGCTGGTCTTCGTCGTCGCGGGTGGCGTCCTCACGGCGGTCTCGTTCCTGTGGGGCATCACCTCCTTCGACTCCACCGCGGCCGACTACAACAGCTTTGCGGCCTGCCTGAAGATCGTCGGCGGCATCGCCATGAACCTCATGGTCCCGGTGCTCGCTGCCTACATCGCAGAGTCCATCGGCAAGCGCCCGGCGCTCGTTCCTGGCTTCGTCGCCGGCATGATCGCCATCCAGGGCCTGCCCGTCTCGCCCGAGACGGGCCTCATCGACGCCGGAGGCAGTGGCGTGGGCTTTGGCTTCCTGGGTGGCATCGTCGGCGGTTTCCTCGCCGGCTATGTCGTCCTGGGCCTGGAAAGGCTCCTCTCCGGCATGCCCAAGAACCTGGACGGCCTCAAGGCCATCTTCCTGTACCCGCTGCTCTCCACCTTCGTCGTCGGCCTGGTCATGCTGGGCATCTCGGGTCCCATGGCCACGATCAACACCGCGATGATGGACTTCCTGAAGGGCCTCTCCGACTCCGGCCCCGTCGTCTTGGGCCTGGCCATCGGCTGCATGTGCGCCTTCGACATGGGCGGTCCCGTCAACAAGGCGGCCTACGTCACCGGCACCGCCCTCCTGACCGAGGCCCTGACCGCAGGCGTGGGCACCGACACGTACAACTTCGGCACCAACTTCATGGCAGCCGTCTCCGCCGCCTGCATCGTCCCGCCACTGATCACCACCTTTGCCGTCATCGTCGGCAGGAAGTACTTCTCCCAGTCCGACCATGACGCCGGCATCGTCAACCTCATCCTGGGCTGCACGCACATCACCGAAGGCGCCATCCCGTTCATGACCAAGAACATCTGGCCGGTCATGCCCATCATGATGCTGGGTTCCTCCATCGCGGCCATCCTCACCATCTTCTTCGGCGTCCACGATCCCGCCCCGCATGGCGGCTTCTTGGTTCTGCCGGTCGTCGATGGCGGGCTGCTCTGGGTCATCGCCATCCTGATCGGCGCCGTCGTTGGTGGTATCCTGTACACGGTCTTCAAGGCGTCCGAGTACAAGAGGAACGGCAACAAGGTCGTCGAGTAGCGAGGCCGTCGAGTAGTGACTGGAAGCGACTGAAGGAGCGCGCCAATGAGTGACTTCGTGCAGGCATCCCACGTATTCCTGGACAATCCCGCCAAGACCGTCGATGAGGCGCTCGCCTTCCTCTCGGCGCAGGCCGTCGCACTCGGCATTGCCGAGGACGAGCGGGCCGTCCTGGATGCGTTCAAGGCTCGCGAGGCCGAGGGCACCACGGGCATGATGGAGGGCTTCGCCATTCCGCATGCCAAGAGCGAGGCCATCAAGCAGGCCTCCGTCATGGTCGTCAAGTTTGCCGGAGACGTCGAGTGGGAGTCCATGGACGGCAAGCCCATCAGGGTCGCCATCGCGCTTTGCGTCCCCGGTGGCGAGGCGGGTACCACCCACCTGCAGCTTCTCTCCAAGGTCGCCGTCATGCTGATGGACGAGAAGTTCCGCAACGAGACCCTTGCCGACGTCGACACCGCATCCATAGCCGCCCGCATCAACAGCGGTCTCGACTAGCATCCTAGCGACGCGACGGACGTCGTCGCATCAGCACCTGGCATGGCCTGGGGTCCGGCGCGTCTGCGCCGGACCCCTTTCGCTTGCATGCCTCTACGTGCGTACAACCGGATGCCACGTGCCGCACGGTTAGACGCCGCGCGCCGTACGCCAGGCCTTATGCCACGACCTCCACGCGGATCTGGCCCTCGAGTTCGGCGACCCTGGCGAAGTCGCCGAGCCCGGCGCACATGGCGACGCTGCCGCCGGTCGCCATGGCGCGGCGCAGCGCGCCTTCGACGTTCTCGCGGTCGGCGAACCACAGGGACAGGAAGCTCGCAAGCGTGGCATCGCCGGCGCATGCGGTGGAGTACACCTCGACCCGGGCGGCACTTGCGCGCCAGACCCGTGCCCCGTCGTAGAAGTACGCGCCCCTCTCGCCCAAGGTGAGCAGGATGTTCTTGCAGCCGTGCTCATGGATCAGACGCAGGGCGGACACGATGTCGGCCTCGCTCTTCACGTCGACGCCGAAGATGGCCGCAACCTCCTCGTCATTGGGCTTGATCAGCAGCGGCCTCTTCTCCACGAGCTCGGCCAGGCGCGCATGGCTCGTGTCCAGCACGACCTCTGCGCCCCGGGCGTGGACGTGGTGAATCACCTCGTCGTAGAACGTGGGCTCGATCTGGGGCGGGAGCGAGCCGGACACCACAAGGCACTCGAGGTCGGCGAGACCGTCGATCAGCTCCAGCATCTTGAGCTGCCTCCCACGGGGTACGGCACAGCCGGCGCTGGGGAACTTGTACTCGTCTGGTCCGCAGGTCACAAAGGTGTTGATGCGCGTGATGCCGTCGACCATCACGGGATGGGCCTCGCAGGCACGCCCCCGTGCCCCATCGATGATGTAGCGACCCGAGAAGCCGCCGAAGAAGCCCAGGATGGGCGCCCGTATGCCAAAGTGCTGCAGCGTGAAGCTGACGTTGAGCCCCTTGCCGTTGGGCGTGTAGACCGCGTCACGGGTACGCGAGACCACGTTCTTCTCGACCGAGTCCGCCGTCACGTTCATGTCGATGGCGGGATTGGGCGTAAGGGTGTAGATCATGATGGCTCTCCGGTCTGCTACGGCTTGCTTGCTCGTGTCTGCGGCTCGCCTGGTCGAGAGGGACCTAGGCCTTGCGGGTGGAGCCCAGGTTGTCCATATGGGACGCCACGACTGCGAAGATCTGGTCCATGCCGGGAGCGGCGGGCTTCTTGGGGTCGAAGCAGCTGGGGTTCTCCTCCATGTAGCCCATGAAGCCGCGCGTGTAGGCCTGACGCAGCTCGGTGGCATAGTTCACCTTGCAGATGCCGTTCCTGATAGCCTCGGCTACCTGGTCATCGGGGACGCCCGAGGTACCGTGCAGCACCAAGGGGACGTCCAGGCGCTCGCGGATGGACGAGAGGATGCCCTGCTCGATGTGCGGGGTGCCCTTGTAGATGCCGTGCACCGTGCCAACGCCGACGGCGAGCGAGCTGCAGCCCGTGCGCGCGACGAACTCCTCGGCCTGGTCGGGATCGGTGTAGGGGCTCTCTCCCTCGACCGCGGGGCCGTCATCCTCCTTGCCGCCCACCTTGCCGAGCTCGGCCTCCACGGGGATGCCGACGGGTCCGGCGACCTTGGTCACGGAGGCGGTCAGGGCGACGTTTTCCTCGAAGGGCACATGGGAGCCGTCGATCATGACCGAGGTGTACCCAGCGTGCATGGCCTGCACGCAGCGGCCGAAGCCGTCTCCGTGGTCCAGGTGGATGGCGACGGGGACGCTGGCCTCCTCTGCCGCGACCCTGCACAGCGCGGCGAAGTAGTCCAGGTTGGCATACTTGACGGTGCCCGGGGTGGTCTGCATGATGACCGGCGACCTGCGGTCCTCGGCCGCGCGAATGACCGCCATGACGAACTCGAGGTTCTCCACGTTGAATGCGCCGACCGCGTAGTGTCCGGCCTGTGCGTCCAGGAGCATTTCCTTGGTGGTGGCAAGCATGTCGCTCTCCTTCTCGTCTGCGTCCGGCGTTCGTCGGGCTTTTCGGGCACTGGACCTTTCGGGTCGCCCGGCCTCTGGGTCGCCGGACCTTGGGCGTGTGTCTGGCCTCATTGTAGGGACGGGCTCGGTGGGCCGTGGCACACGTTTCCCTCGTCTTTCGTCGATTGGCCAGGGAAGTGAAAGGAAAAGCAAAGGTCTTTGCCTTGACCCATGGCGCATGCCGTTCGAAGCATGGAGTGCGCTACGGAGAATTTGCTGTACGATGACCATAGAATCCATGGGAGGACGATTGGGGTGCCGCAGCGCCGGCGCTTGCCCGTCACAAAAGGAAAGTGAAGGGAGAGTACTATACTTTCCCTTTAGAAAAGTAAAAGGAACACATTCCCATCACATGAGACGCCTCATGCCATGGCATGGCATACGCGTAGGGGAGGGGTATCTTATGGCGCTTGAGGCCCGGGGGAGTGGCCTTGGCATCGACGAGCGTCGTGCGGCGATCCTCGCCCTGCTCGATCGTGAGTCCACGGTGAGGGTGTCCCAGTTGGCGCAGGCCTTCTCGGTCTCGCGCGTCACGGCGCGCGGGGACCTTGACGCCCTTGAGAGGGCCGGCAAGCTCCGCCGTACACATGGGGGCGCCGTGTCGCTGTCACGCCAGCTGACGGTGTCGGTGCAGGAGCGCCGCGTCAACGTGAACGCGGGCGCGAAGCGGGCGATCGCGCACGAGGCGGCGCGGCTGGTGTCGGACGGCGAGTCGCTCCTGCTCGACTCGGGAACCACGGCCCTCGAGTTCGTGCGGGCGCTCTCGTCGCACAGCTCGCTGACCATCGTCACGGCGGATCTGACCATCGCCGAGTACGTCGACCGCTCCATGCCCGGCTGTGACGTGGTGCTGCTTGGCGGCCTTTTGCGCAAGGCGCACCGCTACACGAGTGGCCCCCTGGCCCTCGCGGCCCTCGCGGGCCTGCGTACGGACTCCGCCTTCCTCTGCCCCGGCGCCTTTGCGCCCGAGCGGGGCTTCATGACCGACTACCAGAGCATGGCCCAGCTCAAGCACGAGATGCTCCACGCCGCCGGAAGGCGCTACTGCCTCATCGACGCGAGCAAGGTCGGCGCGGGCGGCCTGATGCGCTTCGCCGGCCCGGGTGACTTCGAGGCCATCGTGATGGACCGCGACCCAGACGGGATCGTCGCCGGTCAGACCGAGGGGTTGGGGGTCAGGCTCGTCCTCGCGCAGGCATAGCCGACCGCCCGCCTGACATGCCGAGAACGGGGGACATGGCGATGGGCGGCCGTGCCCTGATGGCCGGGCGGACCGTCCTCCCCCGTCGGGCCTCCAGCCTGTACCATGGGAGAGGACATGCCTGTGCTCCGTCTTGTCTTGGAGGGACGCTCATGAGTGACTATGCAGTGAAGGCTGACAGGTTCGTACTGCCCGGATATGTCGCTACGGGTGGCTACCTGGTGATCTCCGGAGGTGTCTTCGGCACCTGGTCCGCCGAGGCGCCCGAAGGGATGGAGGTCGTCGACAGGGGTGGTCGCTGGGTGGTCCCCGGTTACGTCGACACCCACATCCACGGGCAGGCCGACCACGACGTCATGGACTGCGATGCGGCTGGCGTGAACGAGGCGTCGCTCGCGCTCGCCCGTCGGGGCACCACGTCCTGGACGCCTACCACGCTCACACAGCCGCGCGCGCAGATCACCTCCGCATGCGCGAGCGTCTACGAGGCGAGCGAATCGCGCGACGACGACTTCCCTGGTGCCCGCATAGAGGGAATCTACCTCGAGGGACCGTTCTTCACCGAGAGGCACTGCGGGGCGCAGAACCCCGCCCACATGTTCGACCCAAGCGTCGAGGCCTTCAGGGAATGGCAGGAGGCCGCGCACGGCCTCATCTGCAAGAGCGCGCTCGCGCCCGAGCGCAAGGGCTCGCAGGAATACTGTGCCACCCTTGCCGACCTGGGCGTCGCGTGCGTCCTCGGGCACTCCGACGCCAGCTATGAGCAGGCCCTTGCCGCCGTCGCCGCAGGCGCCAGCTGCTTTGTCCACACCTACAACGGCATGAGCGGCCTGCATCACAGGGACCCCGGTCTCGTGGGCGCCGCCATGAGCACGGTGGGCACCTACGCGGAGGTCATCTGCGACGGCAAGCACGTTCTGCCAGGTGCCGTCAAGGCGCTCGTCGACGCAAAGGGCTGGGAGCACACCGTGATAGTCTCGGACGCCCTGGCGTGCGCGGGGATGCCCGATGGCGACTACGTGCTGGGTGACCTTCCCATACGCCTTGGTGACGACCTGGCGCACCTCATCCTGGAGGACGACACGATGGGCTCGATCGCCGGCTCCGTCACCTGCGTCGCCCAGGAGGTCAAGAACCTGGTGGACTGGGGCATCGTCACGGCCGAGCAGGCCGTCCGCATGGGGTCCGAGATACCGGCACGCTCGGCGGGCGTGGATGACGTCTGCGGCCTCATCCGTCCCGGGCGCTGCGCGGACTTCAACGTGTTGGGGCTTGACCTCACACTGGAGGAGACCTACGTGGGTGGCGTGCTGGTCCAGTAGCGCGCCGGTCCGGCGCGTGGGCGTGGGGATCCCCTCTCGACGTCCGATGCTCGCTGCGCCAGCCCTCGGCCTATGCGGTGCCGTCGGCACCGTCCGTCCCGCCTGTGTCCGCGCCAGACTTGCGGCATCGTCAATCCGGAGGCACCCGTGGCAGTCAAGCTCATCCTCGCTGACATAGACCGCACCATCCTTCCCGAGGGAGAGAGGAGCGTGTCAGCCCGTACGGTGGCGGCGTTTCACGCCGCACGGGATGCGGGCATTCATGTTGGACCTGCCAGCGGACGTGGGCATGCCTGGATGCCCTCCCTCTTCGGTGGGGACGAGCGTTGTTGCGAGACCTGCATCGCCACCAACGGCAACCAGGTCTTTCTCGACGGGAGGAAGCTGCGCGAGGCCCACTTCGACGAGGAGTCGCTTGCTGTCGTGGCCGCTTGCGTCAGGGACATAGGCGGAGCGGGCCTGGTTGCCTTTGATGGCGCGACGCCCGTCTTGGTGGAGGGCCGGCTCGAGGACCTTGAGCCCATCTTTCCTGCGTATGCCGATGCCTGCCGCAGTGACGGGGATGGTGGACCCGTGGGCCTGTCGGGTCTCTCGGCAACGAAGGCGAATGTGTTCATGGGTGCCGACGGTCGCCGTGCGGACGAGCGCGCGACACGCGACCTCGTCGCCATGCTGAACCGTGACATACCTGGCCTTGACTTCGACTTCCCCGAGCTTGGCTACGTCAATGTCATGCCTGAGGGCTGGAACAAGGCGTCGGGCATCGACTGTCTGGTCGAGGCGCTGGGCATCAGCTTGGACGAAGTCGTCGTCTTCGGTGATGCCGGCAACGATCTCAGCATGTTTGCGCACGTGCCCGATTCGGTTGCCGTTGCCAATGCGACCGAGGAGGCCGCCGCAGCCGCACGCTGGCACATAGGCGCCTGCCGGGACGACGCGGTTGCCGCGGCCATCGAGGCGCTCGTCCGTGGCGAATGGCCGTTCGTGGGATAGGGACGACCCCTACTCCCGCCCGTGCCCCTGGCCCTGCTTCTGCTTGTCCCTGTACATCGCCGCATCGGCTTGGTCCGTGAGCGCCACTACGTCGGCCATGCCGTCGATGGTCCCTCGGGCACATCCAAAGGCGAAGCTCAGGGGCTGCCCGCCTATCAATAGGCCGTCGGCACTCGTGTTAGATTCGAAGACACGCCTGCCGCGGGTGAGTCGGCGAGTGACGTCGGAGGCCATGTCAGGTGAAAGCAGGACGAACTCGTCGCCCCCAACGCGGTAGAGACGCTCGGCGTGGCTGAGTTCCATGGAGACCGATGCCGACAGCAGCGCGAGGGTACGGTTGCCCGTCTCGTGACCAAAACGATCGTTGCATGACTTGAAGTCGTTGACGTCCATCACGGCGATGGTGACGTCCTGCCCATGGCGGCCTTGGATGTCGTGACGGAAGGCGCGTGCGTTGCGCAGCCCCGTCAGGACGTCGTGGTAGGAGTAGCGTTCGAGCTGAGAGCTTAGGCGGATGTCGCGGATATGCGTGTAGTATCTCACGCAGCATGCGACGATGAGCACCAGGCCGAGGGCCAAGGTGTTGGTCGCCGTCCCGTGGCTGAGGTGGTCGGTCTGCAGGGCGAGGCAGAGCATGATCGCGTAGGACAGGGCGATGCCCGGGATGAGTATGACGGGCCTGATCGCAAAAATGCAGACGATGCTCACCATCTGGATGAAAAAGGCGTAGAGCCCGTTGCCGCGCTGCAGGTCACCATATGAGATGAGTATCCCAAAGGCCATCGCCACAACGACGAACTGGCCGATGATGAGGTGCGATGACAGCGAGTCCGTGCGCATGGCCCCCCTGCGGCGTTTGAACAGGTATCCCGCAAGCAGCAACGCCGCACTCAGGAACATGGTGATGTAGGCTGCCTTGTGCCAGGCGATCCATGCCCGACCCACGGACTCGACGACTCGGGGGTGCCTTGACATCAGGACGTTGTTGATGGTCAGGTACGTCTCCATGAGCATGGTGATTGCGGCAAGCACTGCACCGCAGCGGAAGTTCAACGCCGAGAGGGCTGCGCGCTCGTCGGGTGCGAGGCGCTCTGCGCCGAGTATGGCCCTCAAGGTGGAGGGCATGCGGCGAGGGGGCCATCCTGTCCTGAGGTGCTCGTGACCGGGCCTGTTTGGGGACCTCATGTGATATGTCCTCGCACTCTCTGCGAATCGCTGTCGATACCGTTGCATTTGCCGATGCCGTTGCATTGTAAGGTTACGCGAACCGTTCGGTGTGCCGATGTCGGGACGCTCCCATCTGCGCCTCGTCCTTTAAGCCATCTTGTGGCCAGCTCCCTTCTCCTCTAGAATGGGTCTTGACAGACCCATCGAAGGGCAGGGGCGCAAAGCTATGGGGTCTGGAGCGGCAGCCACCCGTAGTCTTTTCGGACAGGGGAGTGGCAATGTCGCTCCCTTCCATGAGGCCTGCGCAATCCTGAAATCAGGGCTGTCCACGTATGGTCCTACCCGAGGTGGCCGGCGCGTGCCGTGTCGTGCCAGCTCGACTTGTCTTGTCACTTGGTGACAGTCGCATTTGATCGTCTTGCTTCTCTCCTGGTCATGCTGTTGCCCCCGCAGGCTGATGTGCCCGTCTGCGAGGACAAGGGAAAGGAAATGAGGATGTTACTGAAGAGGTTGCGCTACCTTCTGGCGGTCGCCCTTGCCGTGGGGATAGTGGTCGTGGGGGGAGGCCGCGCCCTCGCCGAGCCGCAGTCTCCCCGCGTCGAGCTTCCGAATGTCGTCACGAACGCCCACGTGACCACCTCCACCGGCACCACGCCGGTGAACGTCGGTCCTTGGCAGGCGTTCAAGATCCACTTCCACTACGTTCTCCCCAACCTCACGGTGCACGAGGGGGATACCACCACCATAGAGCTGCCGGCCGGGTTCAGGAGCGCCGCCCCGACCGACTTCGTGATCAAAGACGGCGACCACATCATCGCCAGAGGCAAGACCGATCCCACCAACACGAAGTACATCCTCACCTACACGGACTACGTGGAAGGCAAGTCCGACATCTCGGGCGACTTCTCGGTGAACGCCCAGATCGATAGCGACGTCCACACCCAGTCCGGTGTGCTGCCGGTGAACCCCGTGGTGAGCGGCGAGACGGTGCCGGCGGGTTCCGTCAACTACACGGTGCATGTCGAGACGGCCTTGCCCATCATCAAGTCTGGCTGGGCGAACGCCTTCGATACCACCAAGGGCGTCTGGCAGATCAAGATCAACCAGGACGGCAAGGAATATACGGATGCCGTGCTCGACGACACGCTCCTGACCCCCGGCGTGTCGATCGATCCCGATTCGCTCGAGGTGTTCGAGGGCACCTGGCAGCTGCAGGGCACGAGCTACAAACTTGTCGGCCAGACCGACGTCACCAGCCAGTACCTCCCCCAGTTCATTTCCACCGGCACGACGTTCAAGCTCGGGTTGGGTCATATCCCCGCTTCCAAGGGGCTGCTGGTGCGCTTCCAGACCAAGATCTCCTACACGCCTCTCCCTGGAGAGAAGTTCGAGAACAAAGGGACCCTTACCGACAACGGCGTAAGCAAGGAAAGCAAGGCCTATTACCTTCTGCCGACTGCTGGCGGCACCGGAGAAGGATATAACTACACGATCAACATCAAGAAGACCGACGAGATGGGCGCCCCTCTTGCAAACGCGGTGTTCGATATCGTCCGCACCCGCACCGGTGCGGTTGTCGGCCAGGTGACCACGAACGCTTCCGGCGAGGCGAGCCTGTCAGGCCTTCTGCGCGATAGCTACGTCATCAAAGAGACCACTCCGCCATCGGGGTATCTTGCGGCTGACGACCAAGCGGTCATCGACACCGACTTTCCCCTCACGACCAAAAGCGTGACGAAGACGTTCGTCGATAAGGCCGCTCCGACCACGGTCGACGTTGCGGTCGAGAAGGCATGGAACGACAACGGCGATCAAGACGGGATCCGCCCCTCCTCGGTCAAGGTCAGGCTGTTCGCCGACGGTGCGCCCACCAGCAAAATAGTGACGCTCGATTCGGCCGGTTCGTGGAAGGGCTCCTTCACGGGCCTTGACCAGAAGGATGCATCGGGCAACGATATCGCCTATACGGTGGAGGAAGATCCGGTTCCGCTGGGATACACTTCGGCGGTGACCGGTGACGCTGCGGCGGGATATACGGTCACGAACTCGCACGACCCCGAGACCGTCGACGTCCCGGTCGAGAAGAGGTGGGTCGGGCCCGCGGGCTCCGAGGTCACGGTCAGGCTGCTCGCCGACGGCGCCGACACCGGCAGGGAGCTCAGGCTCAACGAGGGCAACGGCTGGAGGGGCTCCTTCGACGGCCTCCCCAGGTACGACCACGGCCGCGAGGTCGCCTACGCGGTGACCGAGGCCGAGGTCTCGGGGGTCGACGGCTCCAAGTACGAGACCTCCGTCGAGGGCAACGCCTCCGACGGCTTCACCATCACCAACGTCAACACCGAGACCGTGGGGGTCTCCGGGACGAAGACCTGGGACGACGATAACGACCGCGACGGAGCCCGCCCCGCTTCGATTACGGTGAACCTCATGCGCGACGGCGCGAGGGTCCTCTCCCGGACGGTCGCGCCCGACGCCTCCGGCGCGTGGGCCTACTCCTTCGCGGGCCTCCCCAGGTACGCCGATGACGGCCACGAGTACGCCTACACAGTGACCGAGGAGGCGGTCCCGAACTACGCGACCACCATCGACGGCGCGGACATCACCAACTCCCACACGCCCGGCAGGACCTCGGTCACCGTGACCAAGGCCTGGGACGACGCCAACGACCGGGACGGCCTGCGCCCCACCTCGGTCGAGGTGCAGCTCTACGCGAACGGCCATGAGCTCGGCGCTCCGGTCACCCTGAACGCCGCCAACGGCTGGGCCCACACCTGGACCGGGCTGTTCATGAGGGAGGCCGGCAAGGACGTCGCCTACGAGGTCAGGGAGGTCTCGGTCCCGAGGGGCTACGAGGCCTCGGTCTCGGGCGACGCGACGGCGGGCTACACGATCACCAACGCCCACGTGCCCAAGAGGGTCGTGAAGGCCGCCACCAAGGCCGCGACCGGGCTGCCCCAGACCGGCGACGCCGCCGGCGCCCCCGCGCTGGCCGCCCTCGCCGCCTCCGGCCTCGCCGTGGCCGCAGGCGCCCTCCTGCGCAGGCGCGAGGGGTAGGCTCCCCCGCCCCCACGTGCGGCAGGCCACCTGCCCGGGCGGCCCCATCGGGGCCGCCCGGCCCTTTGTGTCTCGTCCTTTAAGCCATCTTGTGGTCAGCTTGCCTCTCCTCTAAAATATGTCCTGGCAAACCCATCGAAAGGTGGGGACGCAAAGCTATAGGGCCTTGTGCGCATGGCAGCCAGCTGCGGTTTCTCTGAGGGGATCGTGGCTGGTTTTTCATACGTCGTGGCCTGTCTGTCCACAGGAGGAGGATTATGTCCATCACAAGCAAGCTAAGCAGGGTCCTGACGCTGGCGTGCACCGCCGTCTTGGCCAGTACGCTGATGATCGGCCTGACTGCGTGCTCCAATGACGAGCAGGCCATCAAGGACGGCATCAGCACGGAGCTCGGCGCCTTCAAGAATCCCACCAAGGAGTCCTTGGAGCCGTACGTCGGTCAGCTCAGCAGCTCCGACCTCAAGGAACTCGAGACCTACGGCATCGACATCTACGAATTCTTGGGTCACTGCTTCAGCAAGTTCGATTACTCGGTCGGTAAGGTGAGTGCGAGCGGCGATACCGCCACGGCAGAGCTCTCCCTCACCAACGTGGACGTTCAGTCCGCCGTGAAGGCCACTTCGGACGAGTTCCAGTCGAGCGACATGCGCGACGAACTGGCACAGATCTATACCGACGGTGGCGAAACGGCGCTGATTCAGAAGTTCTTCGAGATGTTCTATAGCAAGCTCGACGAGACTACCGAGACCGTCTCCAACGACGTGACCGTCAAGCTCACCAAGAGCAACGGCAGCTGGACCATCGATGACGACAGCCTCAACGACCTCGTCAGCGCGGCATATGGTGGCGCGGACTTCTCCAGCATGCTGTAGTTCTCCGATACGTCGCAGTCATACGCATTGGCCATCAATTGGTCCTCAGATGCTGTGAGTTGGCACAGGCTGGCGCTTCCACGCACCAGCCTGTGCTACCCTGTGGCACGAGGCAGTGACGGAGAGGTCCGCATCGTCGCGTCGCCCACGGACAGAGAGGGAGCCCATCGGCTGAGAGGCTCCCACGGGGGCTGATGGGCGGAGTTCACTCTACCAGCCGCGACCTGAACGTTCCTTTCGCCTTGTTCCCGGGCCTTTGCCCAGGCACCCTGGCGAGAGTGCCAGTAGGGGAGCCGTACGTCCCACGGCACGGGACTCAACGAGTGGGTGCTCGCGAGAGACAACGTGCGCATCAATCAAGGTGGTACCGCGGAGACATCCGTCCTTGGGCACTGAGCCTGGGACGGTTTTTTGTTTTGGAAGGGGTTTCGCGATGGCAATGTCCGATGACCTGAGGGCCATTCAAGCACAGGTCGAGCAGGGAGTCCTCGGGGCGGACACCCTCGATGCGCTCGACAGGATCCGCGTGGCGTCGCTGGGGAAGAAGGGTTCGCTCACGGCCATCATGCGCTCGATGGGCAAGGTCCCACCCGAGGAGCGCCCGGCCATGGGCCAGCTCGCCAACACGGTGCGCGCCAACGTGCAGGCCGCCATCGAGCAGCGCAAGCTGCAGCTCGCCAAGGCTGCCCTCGACGCCAAGATCTCCGCCGAGGCGGCCGACGTCACGCTGCCCGGCCGTCGGCTGGCGCCAGGCACGCAGCATCTCATCAGCCAGATCCGCGAGGAGATCGAGGACATCTTCTGCGGCCTTGGCTACACCATCGAAGACGGCCCCTTCGTCGAGACCACCTACTACAACTTCACGGCCCTGAATGCCCCCGAGGACCATCCCAGCCGCTCGGCCAAGGACACCTTCTATGTGGTGGACAACGCCCCCGAGGGCAAGGAGACCCACGCCCTAGGCGAGTCGGACGTGCTCCTGCGCACCCAGACCTCTGGCGTCCAGGTGCACGTCATGGAGACGCGCAAGCCCCCCATCTACATGGTCTGCCCGGGCACGGTCTTTAGGCCCGATACTGCCGACGCCAACCACCTGCCGCAGTTCACGCAGGTGGAAGGCCTGGTAGTGGACGAGGGCATCACCTTCGGTGACCTCAAGGGCACGCTTGACTACTTCTGCCGGGAGATTTTTGGTAGGGACCGCGCCACGCGCTACCGCCCGCACTTCTTCCCGTTCACCGAGCCCTCCTGCGAGGTGGACGTCTCCTGCGGCGTCTGCCACGGCGAGGGCTGTCGCTTCTGCAAGAACACCGGCTGGCTCGAGATCCTGGGTTGCGGCATGGTCGACCCCAACGTCTTGGGCTACGTGGGTATCGATTCCGAGAGGTACTCGGGCTTTGCCTTCGGCATCGGCGTGGAGCGCGTGGCGGCACTCCGCTACGACTTGCCCGACCTGCGCATGCTCATGACCGGTGACATGCGCTTCCTCAGGCAGTTCTAGGACTCCTCGCCCCATCCCACCGACATCCCTGCGGGTCACGCCCGCCCCTCCTTGAGAAAGGCAAGTAGACATGCGCGTCTCTTACGAATGGCTCAAGACAATGGTCGACGTTCCGGACGACCCGCACGAACTCGTGGATGAGTTCGTGCGGACCGGCACCGAAGTCGAGGCGGTGGAGCGCCTTGGCGCCGACATACGGGGCGTCGTTACCTCACAGGTGCTGGAGAAGGTCCCCCATCCCGACTCCGACCATCTGTTCGTCTGCAAGATGGACGTGGGGGCATGCAACGTCGATGCCGACGGCAAGCCGGTTCCGCTACAGGTGGTCTGCGGGGCGCAGAACTTCGAGCAGGGGGACAAGACCGTGACGGCCCTCGTGGGCGCCAGGCTCCCGGGTGGGATCGAGATCAAGAGAGGCAAGCTCAGGGGCATCGAGTCCCTTGGCATGAACTGCTCGTCACGCGAACTGGGCCTTGACGGCGACCATTCGGGCATCATGATCCTGCCCCCAGACGCTCCGGTGGGCGTCGACTTCACCGAGTACCGAGGCATGTGCGACACGGTGATCGACTGCGAGATCACGCCCAACCGTCCCGACTGCCTCTCCATGTGTGGCATGGCGGTGGAGGCCGCCGCAGTGCTCGACAGGGACACCCACATCGAGCTGCCTGCCATCAAGGGGGAGTCTGCGGACTTCGGCCGCACGGCGGATCTGGTGGACGTGCACATCGAGGATCCCGAGCTCTGCGGTCGCTACACCGCGCGCGTGGTGAGGGGCGTGAAGATCGCTCCCAGCCCCGAGTGGCTCGCAAGGCGCGTCATCGCCTGTGGCGCACGCCCCATCAACAACGTCGTGGACGTCACGAACTACGTCATGTTCCTGACCGGCCAGCCGCTACATGCCTTTGACCTGGGAAAGCTGGGTAAGCGCGCAGGCAAGCGACACATCGTCGTGCGCGCCGCACGAAAGGGCGAGCTCCTCACCACCTTGGACGGGCAGGAGCGCGCGCTCACGCCGGACATGACCGTCATCACCGACGACGGGAAGACCCCCATCGCCCTCGCGGGCGTCATGGGCGGCCTGGACTCCGACATCGACGAGGGTACCGTCGACGTGCTGCTGGAGAGCGCCGTCTTCGATGCGGGGCACATCTCTCGCACCAGCCGCAACCTCGACCTCATGAGCGAGGCCTCCATCCGCTACGAGCGCCAGGTGGATGGGGCACGCTGCGCCATCGTCTCGGACGTCGCGGCCGCCCTCTTCGAGCAGTGCTGTGCGGCCCAGGTCTGCGAGGGCATGGTCGACGCCTATCCTGCGCCCGTCGCCGCCCCCGAGATGGATTTGCGTCCCGACCGTGTCCGCGCCCTCTGCGGTGCCCCCATCACGGACGAGTTCATGGTCAGCCGTCTCGAGCGCCTGGGATGCTCCGTCGGCCACGCCGAGGCGTGCGGCGGCGCCCTGCACGTCGTGGCGCCCACCAACCGCCCGGACCTCGTCCGCGAGATCGACCTCGTGGAGGAGGTCCTGCGCCTCTGGGGCGAGGGCGACGTGGAGCCCACGCTGCCTGCCGCCCGCAACCATGCCGGCGGGCTCACCGTGGAGCAACGTCGCCTGCGTGACATCGGGAGCGCCCTGCGCGCGAGCGGCCTTGCCGAGACGTCCACCTACAACTTCGCCGACCCGCGCGACCTTGAGCTTCTGGGCATGGACGAGGTGGGGAGGGGCGTTCCCGTCAAGATCATGAGGCCGCTTGTGGCCGACCAGTCCGAGATGCGTCGAGACATGATGCCGGGGCTGCTCCGCTCCGTCGCCTACAACATCGACCACGGCGTGGACAACGTCCACCTCTACGAGATCGGTCGCGTCTTCTTCGGCCATCCGCACAGGAGCCAGCCCGACGAGCCCCTGTTCGTCTCGGCTGCGATGTGCGGCTCCTGGTCTGATGACAGCTGGTGCGCCAAGCGCCTCCCCCTGGACTTCTTCGACGCCAAGGGTATCGTCGAGGGTCTCCTGGATGCCCTGCGCATCGTCAGGGTCCGCTTCAAGGCGGCCGATCCAGCTCGCTACGGCTGGCTGCAGCCGGGTCGTTCCGCCGAGGTCATCGCCCAGGGCGAGCTTCTGGGCTGGGTGGGCAACATCCATCCCACGTCACTCAAGAACTTCGACATCGACGTTCCCGTCGTCGCCTTCGAGCTCTCGGTCGCCGCGCTCCTGCGCCTGGCACAGCGCGAGCTTCCCTACGAGGACGTCCCCACGCTTCCCGGCGTCTCCATCGACCTCGCGCTCGTCGTGGACGAGGCCATGACCTTCGAGCAGGTCGTCCAGCGCATCAGGAGCGCCGGCGGCAAGCTCCTCTCGGACGTGCGACTCTTCGACGTGTACCGTGATGCGGTACGCGTGGGCGTCGGCAAGAAGTCCATGGCCTTCTCGCTCACCTATCGCGCGGCAGACCATACCCTCACCTCGGAGGAGGTCGACCGGGCGCATGGCAGGCTCGTGACCAAGGTCATGAGGAGCACGGGCGGTGAGGTCCGTGGCTAGGCTTGCTGACGGCCTCGTGGCCGGGCCTACGGATGGTCTCGTGGCCGGGCCTGCGTCGGTGGCTGCGGCGAGGTCTGCGACCGGGCCGTTGCGGTCGACTTGCGGAGCTCTTGGGGCCAGCGGAGCCCCCGAGCTGTTAGGATAGGTCCCATGCCAAGCTGGAACATACATACCGCCCACGTGGAGTCCCTGCTCCGTACGCATGACGTTGCGGAGCTGGGCATCCGTGACGCCAACGCCTTCCTGTTCGGCAACGTCCTGCCAGACGTGTATGTGGGCTACATGGTCACGGACGTCAGCCGGAGGCTCGAGTACGCCGAGACGCACCTTGCAGACCCCACATTCGTCCCCGAGCCTCGCTACCAGGAGTTCTGGGAGCGCTATGGCTGGCCTAGCAACTCCCGGGGCGTCGTGTCCGACGTGGTGCTGGGCGCGTGGTGCCATCTGATGGCGGACAACGTCTACAACGCGCGCAACAACGCGTTCATCCGTGAGCGCGGCATCAGGCCCGGGGAGCGGACGCGCATCCGTAAGCAGAGGGACTTCGACACCTTTGGCCGTACGCTCGACATCAGCTCGACCTTCGTGGTCGATGCCGGCCTGCTGGCGCAGTGCGCAGCCTTTCCCCAGTATGCGGTGGCCGAGAGGGACGTGCGTGCCGCGGTGGAGGTGGCCAACCAGGTGGTGGCGGCCAATCGCCGCGACCACATCGACGGCGCAGCTGCGTACTCCATGCTCACGGCCGGCTTCTTCCGCGAGGCGTTCGACGCGGTCGAGAGCCTCATGGCCGAGAGTCTCGCGGCCTATGCGGCAGGCACGTTCGCGCGAGGGGGTGGCTCCGGTGTGCAGCCAAGCGGCCAGGGCGTTCGTGTGGGCAGCCGGTGCGCACAGGGGGACGGCCGGGCGATGCAGGGAGGCGAAGAGTAGATGCCGACGTTTGACAAGTCAGAGGGTGCGCTCCTCTACGTGCAGGTCTCCGACTTCGTTCGCGAGAAGATCTACTCCAAGGACTGGGGTGTGGACGAGCCCATCCCGTCCGAGCACGAGCTGATGGGCATGCTGCACCTCTCGCGTGGCACCGTCCAAAAGGGCATCCGCCAGCTCGTGGACGAGGGGCTCCTCGTCCAGCAGCGCGGGCGGGGCACCTTTGTGGTGCAGCCGGTCATGGCGCGTCCCAGCAGCAACCGGCTGCTCTCCTTCGGCGAGTCCATGAGCGCCCAGGGCGTGGAGTTCGAGACCAGGGTCGTGGAGCGCCGTGTTGAGCGTGCTGGTGCGATCTGTGCGGAGAACCTGCAGATAGAGCCCGGAGATGACTACCTCTACCTCTGCCGTGTGCGCTACGTGCGCCACCGCGCGGTCATGCTCATCGAGAGCCACCTGAACCTCTCCGCCTGCCCGGGGCTCGAGGAGGTGGACTTCTCGAGCGAGTCGCTCTTCGCGGCGGTCGAGCGCATGAGCGGACGCGAGATCGGACGCTCCGAGATGGTCTACACGGCACGCGTCGCCGGCAAGAAGCGCGGGGGCTACCTGGAGTGCGACGAGCACGCACCCGTGCTCGAGCTTGACCAGCTGGTCCGTCTGGCCGACAGCACGCCGTTCGAGTGGGGTAGCGTATGGCTTCCGGCGAACCGCTGCGTCATATCGAACGAGACGCGTCGCGCGTAGGTCGCACGTGAGTGGCACGTGGGTCGTATGGGAGGGCCGAGAGCCCATAGGGAGGAGTTCGCATGAGCTGGTACGAGGAGTCCGTCATCTATCAGGTGTATCCGCTGGGGCTCACGGGCGCCCCGTACGAGAACGACGGCACGTCCGAGCCCACGCCACGTCTGCTGAAGCTGGTCGACGACGGTTGGCTCGATCACATGCGTCGCCTGGGCGTCAGCTGCCTCATGCTGAACCCGGTGTTCGAGAGCGGCTCACATGGCTATGACACCTGCGACTACACAGTCGTCGACCGGCGCCTGGGCACCAACCCAGACCTTCGTGCGGTGGTGGACGCCGCCCACGAGCGAGGGATGCGCGTTCTCCTCGACGCCGTGCTCAATCATGTGGGACGCGGTTTCTGGGCCTTCGAGGACGTGCTCAGGCGGCGTGAGTCCAGCCCGTATGCCGGTTGGTTCAACGTGGACTTTGGTGGTGACGACGCCTATGGGGACGGCCTCTCATACGAATGCTGGGAGGGCGTCGACTCCCTGGTGAAGCTCAACCACGCCAATCCCGAGCTCAATGCCTACCTGGCCGACGTCATCCGGGGCTGGGAGCGCGAGTTTGGCATAGACGGCCTGCGCCTAGATGTGGCCTACTGCTTGGACCAGGGCTTCTTGCGCTACCTTCGTGAGGTCGCCGACGAACTTGGCGCTGCCCGCACAGAGCGTCTGGGCGAGAGGGATGCGAAGTTCGTGCTTGTGGGCGAGACCCTGTTTGGCGACTACAACCAGTGGATGGGCGATGACCTCTGCGACGCCGTGACCAACTACGAGGCCTACAAGGGCCTGTGGTCGAGCATGAACTCCCACAACATGCATGAGGTCGCCTATGCGCTGGACCGCCAGAGCGGAAGCCAGCCCTGGAACCTCTACACGGGTCGCCATCTGCTGAACTTTGTCGACAACCACGACGTGGTGCGCATCGCGACCAAGCTCGATGACGCCCGCCAGCTGCGTCCGCTCTACGGGCTCCTCTTCGGCATGTGTGGCGTCCCATGCGTCTACTACGGCAGCGAGTGGGGCATCGAGGGCGAGAAGTGTCCCGGTGACCATGAGCTGCGCCCCGCGCTGGATGTGCCCCAGTGGAACGAGCTCACTGACTGGCTGCAGGCGCTTGCGGCCTGTCGCGTGCCGGGCCACGCTGGGTCGGAGGCCCTTTCGTGGGGAGACTACCACCAGGTGGAGGTCCAGCCCAACCAACTGCTGTTCCAGCGCAAAAGCAAGCGCGAACGGCTCTTCGTGGCCGTCAATGCGGCTGACGTGCCGTATACCTTCCACTTCGACGCCGGCTGCGGGCGGGCTATCGACGTGATCACGGGCGAGGACCACGACTTTGGCGGCGGTAGTGAGGTCGCGCCCTTCTCGGCACACTTCTGGCTCTGCGAGCGCTAGCTGACCCCGTGTGCCGTCTGGTGTTGCCGCCGGGCGGGGCCTGGTGTCAGGCTGGCGCTGGCATGTGGGCGGCGGGTGATAACAGGTGAGGCCCCGCTAGTCCGCCGGTCGTGGGCCGGTCGTAGGTTTTGTGGGCGGTATTTTGTGGTCCATGGATGGCAGGGGAGCTTTTGTGAGTCGTTTGGGACGTTGGCTCACAAAAGCTCCCCTACCATCCGTTTTCCAGGCCCTGTGGGATGGGAGAGGAACTATTGTGACTCTGGTCTCCTGGGCGACTCACAATATCTCTCCTGGCATCCCAAACGGAGCTGATTTGCGGACGTATAGTGAACTATTGTGAAAATGATTAAAAAATTTTTCACAAAGATTCCCCTGCCATCCACAGACTGACGAAAACCGGACGGCAGGTGAAGTTCTGTGAAAAGTGCCCGTACATCCATGGAGCGTCCGTCTGACATTCCATCCGACAAAAGAGCCCCACCTGGCGTTTGCCGAGGTGGGGCTCCATGCAAGGACCTTGCGGCATCACACGCGCCGCACGCCGGACGTTGCATGTGCGCGGCGTGCGGGGAAGGTGGCGGCTACTGGATCTGGGACACCATCGTCATGTTGGTGGACGTGATGTAGTCACCCTGCGACGGGGAGGTCTGCGGGTCACCCGCCGTGATGACGACAAGGTCACCGGTGTTGACGACACCCTGCTCCTTGGCGATGGTCAGTGCGTTGTAGCAGGTGGACGAGAGGGATCCCTGCTCGGTCGTCTTGTAGCCGTCGACGCCCCAGAGGAAGCAGGTCTTGCGGATGGCGTGGTTGGACGGCGACATCGCGACGATGTTGAGGTGGGGACGGAAGTTGGAGATGAGGCGCGCGGTGCGGCCTGAGTGCGTCGGGCAGATGATGCACTTGGCGTCGACGCGGTCGGCGATCTCGACGGCGGCCAGGCCGATGGCGGCATTGACGTTGCGCAGGCCGCCGCGGTCGTGGTACTGGTGGCGCTCGGCCAGGTACTTCTCGGTCTCCTTGCAGACGGACGCCATCATCTTGACGGCTTCGACCGGGTACTTGCCGGCTGCGGTCTCGCCGGAGAGCATGACGCAGTCGGTGCCGTCGTAGATGGCATTGGCGACGTCCGTGACCTCGGCGCGGGTCGGACGGGGGTTGCGGATCATGGAGTCGAGCATCTGGGTTGCCGTGATGACTGGCTTGTAGGCCGCGGCGCACTTGCTGATGACCGTCTTCTGGACGTGGGGGACCTCTGCGGGTGGAATCTCGACGCCCAGGTCGCCACGGGCGACCATGATACCGTCGGAGTGCTCCAGGATCTCGTCGAAGTTCTTGACGCCCATGGCACTCTCGATCTTGGGGAAGATGTAGACGTTGCGCATGCCGCTCTCGGCACAGATCTCGCGGATCTCGTCGACGGCCTCGCCGTTGCGGATGAAGGAGGCGGCGATGGCGTCGATGCCCAGCTCGCAGCCGAACATGATGTCTGCCTTGTCCTGCTCGGTGACGGAGGGCAGGCCCACCTCGACGTTCGGGACGTTGACGCCCTTCTTCTCGCCCAGCTCGCCGCCGTTGTCGACCACGCAGTGCATGTCGTTGCCCTCGACGTGGTCGACGGTGAGCTCGATGAGGCCGTCGTCGATGAGGATGGTCGAGCCCTTCTCGACCTCCTTCGGAAGCTCCTTGTAGTCGAGGGAGAAGCGCTCTGCGGTGCCCACCACGCCGTCATCGGTGGTGATGATGGCGCGATTGCCGGTCTCGAGGGTGACCTTCTCGTGGTTCTCGAGCTCGCCGGTACGGATCTCGGGACCCTTGGTGTCGAGCATGATGGCCACGGGGATGCTCAGCTCGTCCGAGATGCGGCGGACGCGTTCGATGTTGTTGCGGTGATAGTCGTGCGAGCCATGGCTGAAATTGAAGCGCGCCACGTTCATGCCGCTCTTGATGAGCTCGCGCAGGACGTCGTCGCTCTCGGTGGCGGGTCCCATGGTACAGACGATCTTGGTCCTCTTGGTAGACATCTGGTTCCTCTCGTCTCATAGAAACTGACCGACAGGATGCGTCGGCCAGCGGATACACTCACACTTGCGTCTCCCGAGCGAACATGGCCGTTCGTGGAAACTTACTTGCGAATTATAGTCGTTGTGCACGTGCGGGTCAGCAGACGACGCTACGGTTGACGAAATCCTTCCCATTGGCATATGCCTCGGCGTTGTCTAGCGTGACACGAGCGATCTGACCCAGCGCCTCCCTTGTGAAGAATGCCTGGTGGGAGGTCATCACCACGTTGGGGAAGGAGCAGAGGCGTGCCGTGACGGAGTCGAAGACCTCGCCGGCACGGTCCTCGTAGACGTTGGGATTCTCCTCCTCGTAGACGTCGAGGCCGGCCGCCCCGATCTTGCCCGAGAGGATGCCGCGGATGAGGGCCTCGGTGTCCACCAGGCCGCCGCGTCCGGTGTTGACGAAGATCACGCCGTCCTTCATCTTGGCGATGCTCTCGTCGTTGATCATATGGTGGCTCTCGTCGTTCAGGAAGGCGTGGAGCGAGATGAAGTCTGCGTTGGCGTAGAGCTCGTCGTAGTCCACGTAGCGATCGACGACGCCCGTCGCCACGAGCTCCTGGTTGGGGTAGAGGTCCGAGCCCAGGACCGTCATGCCGAAGCCCTTGCAGATGCGGCAGAGCGCCGCCCCGATGCGTCCGGTGCCCACGATGCCGGCCGTCTTGCCGTGCAGCGTCTCGCCGACGAGGCCGGTCAGCGAGAAGTTGTTCTCGCGCACGCGGTTGTAGCCCTTGCAGATGCGTCGGTTGGCAGCGAGCGCGAGCGCCATGGCGTGCTCGGCGATGGCCTCGGGGGAGTAGGCGGGCACGCGGGTGACCCGCATGCCGACTTGCTTGGCGAAGTCGACGTTGACCGCGTCGAAGCCCGCGCAGCGCATGAGGACCAGCCCGACCCCAAGGCCGCGCAGGACCTCGAGCGTCATGGCGGAGACGTCGGCGTTCACGAAGGCGCAGACGGCCTCGTAGCCCTGGGCCAGCGTCGCGGTCAGCGGGGTGAGGTTCGTCTCGGTGAAGTCGACCTTGAGGTCAGGATAGTCGGCAAGTTCCTTCTCGAAGGATTCCCTGTCGTAGCTCTTGGTGCCAAAAACGAGGATCTTCATGCCTTCGTTCCTTTCGCCCGCGGCTTGCGCCTTATCCAACCTGCCGGATCACAACATTGATTTTACCGCAGCGGGCAGGTGGTGGGCGCGTCGGCGGCGCACCTTTGCTCAAACGGGCTCCATGAGATACGGTATCGGCGTATCGTGGGCGTGACGTGCGACCCGGCGGCAATGCTGTCGCGACGTTGCGGCAGGCGCACGACATGCTGCGGCAGGTGCGTGGCACACCGCGGCTGGCGTGCGGCAGAAAGGGACGCAGCCGGGCGAGAGAAACGGACGCAGCGCGAATGGCACGACGCACGCACAGATCTGGCACCCCCGGTGCCACCGCTTGCAGGACCTCTGCTCGCAGGGTGCCCGCGCACGGGGGTGGCGGGGTGCGTGAGGGTGGTACGGCTCGCAAGAACCTTGCACCCGAGACCCTGCCAACCCTGTCATCCCTTACGGAGCTTCCCGCGTTTGACGAGCTGATCGCCACAGATCGTCAGCTCTCAGCCTTCTCGCGCGAGCGCGAGCGACTGGAGTGCGCGGAGGGCGTGCCAGTCGGGGAGGTCGAGCTGGGCTGCGTGGTCCGTCTTGACCGCGGCTTCCCCGCCGTGGTTACCGCAGGCGGCCTCTACCGCGCCGAGTTCGCGGCCGCCCTCAGCAAGGGAGGCGCAAACTCGCGCGCGGCGGTGGGCGACTGGGTCTGCGCGCGACGTCCGGCGGGGCATGACATGGGCATCATCTGCGCGATCCTCCCTCGCGAGAGCGACATCTCGCGCTGGCGGGGCAAAAGTCGCGGCGAGCGCCAGACGCTTGCGGCAAACGTCGACATCGTGCTGGTGACGCAAGCGCTCGGCGCACGCGAGGTCTCCTGTGAGAGGGCAGTGCGCTCCGCCGTCGTGGCACGTGACTGCGGGGCAGACATTGCCGTGGTCCTGACGAAGGCGGACCGCACCGGAGACGACCTGCTCGCACATGATATTTCCCTGATCAGAGACGTTATCGGTCCTGGCGTTCGCATCGTCGTTACCTGTGCCGGCACACGAGGGGGGCACGACCCCTCCGGTCTCGAGGCCACTGCGCGGAACTGTGCCGTCGGTTGGGGCTCCGACGACCTCCTTGCCCTCGTCCCCACGGGTGTCGTGGGCATTGTCCTGGGCGAATCTGGAGCCGGAAAGTCCACGCTTCTGAACGCCCTCTTGGGACGCGAGTCCCTCGAGACGGGATCCGTCCGCGCCTCTGATGATGCGGGGCGCCACACGACGGTCGCGCGCAGGATGGTGTCGCTTCCCGGCGCAGGCGTGATCGTGGACGAGCCTGGCCTCAGGAGCCTTCCTCTGGTGGGGCACGAGCGGGGGCTGGCTCTCGTGTTTCCCGAGCTTGCGAGCGCTGCGGGTGACTGTCGCTTCAGGGACTGCACCCATACGCACGAGCCGGGTTGTGCCGTCCGGCGCCTGATCGGTGACGGACTCGTCCCCTCCGCACGCGCCGATGCATACCTTTCCCTTGCGGCCGAGATGCGCCTCTCGGCGCGGTCGCTCGATCCCGACGTCACGCTCTGACGAAATCACTCGAGCCCTCGGTGCCTGTCCTGCCAGTCATTCTTGTGGGGCATTCGCTCGGGTTGCTCGCGATGGCCGTGCGCGAGAGGTGCCATGCAAGGCGGCCTACGCGACAAACTCCCGTTTAGGGCCTGCTCCTTCCGGGCGTGTGACAGACGTGCGAGATATGCACGACACTGCGGCAGAGCAGAGTTCGAAAGACGCCGCCATGGACCCGTCTTGACGGGACAATTTTCCCACGGGCGATTGCTTTGGGAAGCCACCGTGGGGGTCCTCGCATGTCTTTCAAGTTCAGGATTGCATTCTCGCTGGCATGTGCGGCGCTCGCCGCGCTGCTCTGCGTGAACTACGCGGAGTCGGTGCGCGCGGAAGCCGAGCGAACGAGGGACGAGGCCATAGCGCGCTATGGCGGCGAGGTCGTGCGGCTGGTTGTGTCCAGGGGACCGCTCGAACCGGGGGACGTGGTCGACCAGGCGGACGTGTCGGAGCGCGACTGGGTCACGGATCTGGCCCCCTCCGATGCCCTCACGTCATTGGACGACGTGGTCGGCCGCGAGGTGACGGTCCCCGTTGCGGCCAATGCGCCGGTGACTGCGCTGGCCTTTCGCGACGTCGCCGCGATGGCGGACATTCCGGCCGGGCATGTGGCGCTGAGCATTCCTATCACAGACAAGCTGGGAGTCTCCAGAAGCATTGGCGTCGGGACGAGTGTCATCGGCTACGTGGTGGACGACAAGGGGTCAACCCCCATAGCCACAGACGCGACCGTGCTCGCAAGCCCCGGCGAGACATCCGGACTCGGTACGGGGGGCCAGCTGACGCTGGCGATACGCTCCGAGGACGTCGATGCCGTGCTTTCCGCGAGCGCTGCGGGGACGTTGCGCATCGTGGTGCCGGCGGACGATGTCGAGGGTCTGGACAGGTTACGGACGAGTGCTCCCCAGGAGATTGCGGAGGCCGAGCGATGACGGACATGTGGATGGGGTATGCGGCCCTGGCGCATAGGAGAGACCTTGCACGTGCCCTGAGGGAGATTGAACCCTTTGCGGCACTGGGCTTCGCGTCGGATGGAGGAGACCTCAGGCTGAGTCTGCTCGATGAGGAGCCAGGGACTGTCGGCGCGATCGTGGGCTTGACTGACAAGGGCGTGTCGGACGTCAACCTCGCAGCGGCCTTGGTTCGCGATGGACGTGCGGAGCGGGTCGTCCTCGTGGCGCGCGATGTCTCTGGATCCTTGCGCTCTCGTGCACGCCAGGCGGGGGTCGACCAGGTGATAGACCTTGCAGAACTGTCTCCCGCCTCCGGTGTGGCGCGGTCCCAGAAAGGTGCGGGGGGTCGCTTGGGCGAGGCGTCCACCGAGGCGGGAGGAGGAGGGCGGGACATGGTGCCGTCCGTGCGAACTGTCCCTGACGTGCCGCCCGTCCCGTCTGCGCCGGTCGACGACGCGGCCAAGCGGAACGTCCTGGCGGGGCAGGTCGCCCCAGACGCACAGGGTCCTTCCATGGATCTCGGTGGGGTGGGCGAGAGTTCGCCCGTGCTGTGCTTTGTCTCGGGCAGAGGCGGGGTAGGAAAGACCACGCTTGCCGCGACCTGTGCCTCCGTCGCCGGCCTTTGGGGCATGAGCTGCGCCCTGGTCGACCTCGATCTCTCGTGTGGCAACCTCTCGAGCTGCTTCAGCATGGTGAGGCCCATTGACCTGTCTCGGATCGGGGGACCGACTCCGCCCTCGTGCGAGGCGATGGGCCGTGCCTGCGTACGCTGCACGGACGGAGTCTTTCTCTGGGGGCCATGCGAGCGCCCCGAGATGGCCGAGACCGTGATGCCGCACGTGGGCAGGCTGCTGGGCTATCTGGCAAGCCGATATGACCTGGTCGTCGTGGACACCTCGACCACGTTCACGGATGCCGTCGCCCAGGCGGCGCAGCAGAGCGATCGTCTGTTCGTCGTGCACGACGGCGCCCGTGGGTCGGCCTCGTCCTTGGGTAGGACGAGTGCCCTGGCAGTCCGTCTGGGTGTGGCACGCACGCGCATAGCGCGCGTGGAGAACCTCTCTGAGCCGCGCTCCAAGTTCGATGCCGACCTCGCGCGAGCGGAGGCTGGGCTTGAGGGCGCCCGCGCCTTTCGGGTGTTCGATGGCGGGGAAGAGGTGTCGGAGCTCCTCTCGTGCGGCCATACCGCCGACCTCGTTGCCGGTGGAGGTCGCTACGTCGAGTCCGTGTCGTCGCTCCTCTCGACCGTGCTGGGCGAGCTTGGCTGCGTGCCGGACAAGGCCGCGCGTGCGCCTGCGGGCGAGGGGAAGGGCAAGAAGGGCAGGTTCTCTCTGTTCGGTCACCATAGGGAGGCAGTCTGATGTCGGTGCTGGAGCGGGTCCGTGCGGCCGAGGGCGAAGACGCGGTCGGTCATGTGGCACGACAGGATCGTCAACTCGTCGATCGACTCAAGAGAAGCCTCATAGAGCGTCTTGGCTTGGGCGCCATTGCGGGGATGGTCCAGTCGGAGGCGCCCGAGCGGACGCGCGAGGAGCTGGCGGTTACCTGCCGCGCCCTTCTGAACGGGTCCGACTTCGCCGGCGTCCTGAACGAGGACCGGGAACGCGTCATCTCGGAGACGCTGGACGACATCTGTGGCTATGGCCCCATACAACGCCTGCTGGATGATGACACGGTCTCGGAGATCATGGTCAACGGCACCGGGGGACTCTTCTATGAGCAGGACGGCAGGGTCCGTCCCGCCGAGACCGTCTTCGAGTCGTCCGATCAGATCATGACGGTGATCGACCGCATCCTGGCCCCCTTGGGCAGGAGGCTCGATCGCAGCAGTCCCATCGTGAACGCCCGCCTCGCCAACGGGGACCGTGTGAACGCCGTCTCGGACTCCGTGGCGATAAACGGTCCGATAGTGGACATCCGTAAGTTCTCCGATCGGATCACGTCGCTCGATCGGCTGGTCGAGGTAGGCTCGCTTCCCAGGTGGTATGCGCGGCTCCTCTCGTGGGCGGTGAGATCGCGACAGGACATTGCCGTGGCCGGTGGCACGGGCTCGGGCAAGACCACGCTCCTGAATGCCCTCTCCTGCGAGATCGACCTGTCCGAGCGCATCATCACCATCGAGGATTCTGCGGAGCTGCGCTTCTCGTCTCATCCCGACGTCGTGCGCCTGGAGGCACGTGACGCATCCATCGAGGGGTCAGGTGAGGTGACGATACGTGACCTGGTCAAGAACTCGCTGCGCATGCGGCCCGACCGGATCGTCGTGGGGGAGTGCCGTGGCGAGGAGACCATCGACATGCTCCAGGCCATGAACACGGGCCATGACGGGTCCCTGACGACGCTCCACGCGGGCACTGCGGGCGAGGCCATCCTCAGGCTCGTCCTGATGGCACGCTTTGGCATGGACCTGCCCGCCGACATCATAGAGGAACAGATCGCCTCGGCGCTCGACCTGCTGGTCATGTCCGAGCGCCTTCCGGACGGGTCGCGCTATGTGACCTCGCTCTCCGAAGTCAGACGGGCGGATTCCGGTGGCGTCGACCTCGTCGAATGCGTGAGCTTTGACAGGCCCTCCCGGACCTGGTCCCTGTTGAGGGAGCCCGACTTCCTCGATGTCGCGATGAGGCTCCGGACGATAGGCGGAAGGGAGGTGGAGCAATGGAGGGGCTCGTTACCTGCGCCGCCTGCGGCCTGACGGCCTTTCTCTCGGGCTTTGCCCTGCTCGGAAGGGTGGGTCCTACGCTGCGGGGTGGTGCTCGCGCCTTGGTTATGACGAGGCGGGCCACCAGGGTGCTGGATGCCTTGGGTGACACGGGGCTCGTACGATGGCTCGGCAGCCTTCCCTCGTGGCATGGGGTCGCCGGTGGGGTCAGCACGCTGCTGGCTGCCCATGCAGTCTCGCTGGACCTCCGCCAGGCGGTCTCGTTGCTCTGGGTCTCGACGGCAGCGCTTGCGCTGATCGCCATGGCGACCTCTCGCGTCTTGGTCCTGGGGCCGATCGCCATCGCGCTCTCCTTCGTGGCGATGCCCATCGCCTCCGCTGCTCTGGAGTCGAGGCGCCGGCGGGCAATAGAGCGGGAGATGCCGGCCGTGTTCAGGACGCTCGCTATGGCCATGGGGTCGGGCGAGACGCTCTCCCAGGCGGTCGATTACCTTGCGGCGCACGGCGGGGGCGAGGTGGCAAAGGCGTTCACGCGCACGTCCCTCAGGATGCATTGTGGCTACCCGGCGCGAGAGTCGCTCGACCTTCTCGCGCGCGAGCTCGATGCGCCGGGAGTCGGTCTGCTGGTCACCGCCCTGCTCATCTCCCAGAGGACGGGGAGTCCCCTGAGGTCGCTGTTCCGACGCTCGGCCCGTCTCGTGGAGCGTCAGGGGGAGTTCGAGCGCATGCTTGGCGTGAAGACGGCCCAGGTCCGCCTCTCGGTCCGTGTCGTCTCCGGCCTCCCCGTCATCATGATCGCCCTGCTCAGCCTCATCTCGAGCGACTTTCAGCGAGGCCTCTCCACCCCCGTAGGCGCGGCCTGCATCCTTGCCGCCGCGTTGATGGACGGTGCGGCAATCCTCATCATCCGTCGCCTCATGAGGGGGGTCGTCTGATGGACGCCGCGCTTGTCGCTTCCGTCGCAGGCATGGCCTCGGCCTCGTTTCTGGGGTCATTCGTCGTGGTGGGGACTGGTGGCTCGCGGTCGCACGAGAGGCTTTCGATGATGGCCGATGAGCTTGCCGGTCGCATCAGGGAGATTCCGGCCGTCCGCTCTCTGGAGTTGGCCGCACGATCGCGCGAGCTCCGCTCGTCGTGTCTGTCGGAGCTCCCTACGATGCTCGATGTCGTGAACCTCGGGCTGTCTGCCGGCCTCTCCTTCGATGCCTCCCTCGAACTGTACTGTGACAACTACGAGACGGAGCTGTCGAGCGAGTTTGGCGGTGCCCTGCTCTCCTGGCGTGTAGGGGCCGTCGGCCGAGGCGATGCCCTGCTCGGCCTTGCGGAGCGACTGGATCTGGCGGCGCTGAGGACCTTCTCCACGTCGGTTGTCCAGGCGCTGGAGTTTGGTTCTCCACTTGCGGAGGTGCTCGAGCGCCAGTCGGAGGTGATCCGCGAGGAGCAACGCTCGCAGGTCGAGGAGGAGATAGAGAAGGTTCCGGTCAGGATGCTCATCCCCCTGGGGACGCTCATCGTTCCCGCCATGTTGGTTGCCATACTCGGGCCTTTGGTCAGTGGGTCTGCGGCAATCGGATAGCCGGGATGTCCCGGTGGAGAAGGAGGAAGGTATGGGGTGCATGCAAAGGACTCTCTGGGCACTTATGTGGTGTCGAGGGGGCGGGGCCCGCGCGCGTCGCGGACAGGGCACCACCGAGTACGCAATCCTCGTGGGCGTACTGGTCGTGATAGCCATCCTGTCAATCATCACATTCCGCGGCAAGGTCCAAGAACTCTGGAATGCCATCGCCAGCGGAATCGGTTCCTTGTAAGGGATGGCTGTACGTCGACATCGCTTCCAGAACAGGATGCTCCCACTCGCCAGCATCCTCGTCCTGGCTGTCCTTGCGGCTGTGGTCCTGCTTCGGGGCCAGGGTCACGCGTATCGCGGGGACCTGTCCGAAACGACGGTCTCGGCCACCGAGGGGGAGGATCCGACTGGCGGGGAGTCGGATAGCGCCGGAGCATCCTCTAGTGCGGAGACGTCGCAGTATCTGCCGGGCGTCGACTTGGAAGGAGGTGCCCGGTCGGTGCTCCAGGGCTACATGGACAGCAAGGACTGTGCACTGGCGCGCCATGGCTATCTGGATCTTGGTGGCAGGGTGTGGAGTTGCGTGGTACAGGGGGATGGCTGGTCGGAGGTGTGCCTCGTCGTGGAGCGTGAGGGCGGCTGCAGTGTCAGGAGGGTTCGCTTTGACGGCAGGGCCTGGTGCGCCGAGCTGGGCGCGATGGGGGTGGAAAGGAAGTGAGGCATGGCAAGCGCGACAGGTGGCCCAGGGTCCGGCCCCTCGCGGTGGGGCGGTGCGGGCGAGGCCAGTCGACGGTGGAATACGCATTGGTGCTCGTGGCGTTTCTCGCTTCGTTGCTTGCGCTTGCGGCCGTGTGGCGCGCCTGGGCTGACGTGACGCTCCTTTCCACTGCCGTCGACTCCTCGTCACACCTGCTGTCTCCGGGGCTCGAGGGCGCACTTCAAGACATCCTTCTGTATTAGGGCGCGGGGGGACGCCGGGGGATGGGAGGAGGGCCAGGCAAGCGTGGAGGCCGCCGTGCTCCTCCCCACCCTCATGCTGCTCCTTGCCCTGCTCCTCGAACCCGCCTGCATGGGGTACACGCGATGCGTCATGTGCTCGGCGGCCTCCGAGGCGGTCCGGGTGGCGGGAACGGACTACGACGGTGACTTCGATGACTGCAGGAGCTTTGTCCTGAGGAGGCTCAGGGCCGTGCCGGAAGTCCCCCTCTTTCACGTGGGGGGACAGCGGGACTGGACGGTCGACATCTCCGGGGGAGACGGAAAGGCCCAGGTCAGGATTTCCGGGCACGTGCGGCCGCTTCCCCTTGTGGGATGTCTGGCAGCAGCCTTCGGGGAAAGCGACGCACAGGGCGTGGTGCTGCGTGCAGAGGCAAGTGGGGAGACGAGGCCCTCATGGGTGGGAGGCACATATGAGACGTGGCAGGAAGTGTGGGCGTGAGGATGGGCCCATCGATATCGTGCGGCTTGGCATCGGCATGTTCGTGCGTCGCGACGGCTATACGACGGTCGCCGTCGCCGTCGCCCTGCTCGTGAGCCTCTCCCTCGTACTTGCAACCGCGTCGGTGCAGTGGGGCGCCTCCCGTGCAGCCGACATTCAGGAGGTTGCGGATGCTGCCGCCCTGTCGGGGTCAAACTGCGTGGCGGCCTTCTCGACCATCGCACAGGTGCTCGACGCCTGCGTGCTGAGCATGGGGCTCCTCGGCGTGATCGTCTATGGTGCGGGCATGGTGGCAGCGGCCATACCCATCCTGCAGGAGAGCGCTCCGGCGATACTCGAGGCGGGGGAGAAGATACTCGATGCCCGCCGAGGCTTCGCCCGCTCGGCAGCTGAGGGCATACGCAGGCTTGAGGGTGCCCTGCCCGCCCTCATCGCCGCCAACTCGGCCTCGTGCGTGCAGGCCAACTCGCAGGGGCCTGTCGCATACGCCGGTCTCGCCGTGCCGTATCCCACGGAGTCTCAAAGCGACTTCTCGAGCCTGGAGGCGGATGTCGACGACAGCGAGATGAAGGAGGCGGCCGAGGAGCTGCGCAGCGCGTCAGCCGAGAAGGAGGAGGCGGACCGCCGTGCCAACGAGGCGAGGGAGAGGGCCTGGCGAGCAGACTGTGTGGATGACCCCATGTGCATGAGAAGTCGGGCCGAGAGCCTTGCGGGATTGTCTGGCCCGAGCAATCCCGACTACCCTGACGTCCGCACCTGGAAGTTCGACTACGCCCGCATACGGGCGGTCAACTACTACCGAACGCGCACCCAAAGCGAGCATCCGTCCTCGGGTTCCGCGGAAGATGTCCAGCGTTCTGCCGCTCGCAGGGAGTTCTATCGCTATGCGGCGAAGACCCTCTCCCAGGCAACGTGTGTGGAAGAGGGGGACAGCGTCGTCCTCGACCTGCCAGAGCTGCCGCATACGACCGACATGGTCAAGGCGACGACGCTCTATACGGACCCCATCTGGCCCTGCACGGCCGAGGATGGGGTGCGGACCCTGCATTGTTCGCTCGACTGCCCCGGCGCGACGGGGACTGGAGACGGGAATGCCTCGTTGGCAGACATCGATGCGGGGGTCGTGGCACGCTGCGGGACCTGTCGCATGGACGTTGCGGCCATGGGCAATGTCGCCGACGCGTCGACGAACATCAACAACGGCTTCGAGCATTACTGGCGGATCGTGTCGGAGGCGTCCAAAGACTACCAGAAGGCGGTCGAGGACGGGAAGGAGGCCGAGCAAAGGATGCAGGAGGCAGCCGAGAAGAGCGAGAGTGCCTTCCAGAGGGCGATGGATGCGCTCGCGGTCGACCGTCCCAAGCTCTGCCCTCCCGGGGCGTACGGATGCATAGCGTTTGTCATGAGGGGGTCAGAGGAGGAGCTTCCTGGTCGGTTGACGGGGGCCTTCCTGTCGGGGGCATCTCTGCCCGCCGGCGCCGCCATATCTGCGGCGACCCTGGCACCAGATGACGGCACGGACGGGCACAACGCCCTCTCCAGCGTGTTCGACGGCCTCAAGTCGGATGATCGGTCGATCATGTCGGGACTTGTCGATGGCGTGGCTGATCTCTGGGGGAGTCTTCTGGTGGGCTATGGGAGCGCATACGAGGGGGTGGCATCGGCGGCCAGCGACTTTCTGGATGGCGTCGGCAGCGTGTTGGGCCAGAGGGTGGCCTCGTGGCTCAAGGGGAAGATCGCGAAAGCAGTGGAAAGCGCCGGTCTGGAACCCGCTGACATGCGCATGAGAAAGCCCGTCCTCGTTAACTCCCAGAAGGTACTCGACAAGGCGGGGGCGTCGCAGGTGGCGCAAGTGCGAACGTTCGTCGAATCCCTCCACGAGGGCGGCGCGTCGATAGAGCGGTCGTGTATCGACGAGGTCCTGCGGCAGCTGGGTGGGGTCAGGTTCACCATCGCCGAGATTCCCATCCCCGGTGGCTGGGGATCCGTCCCCCTCACCATCGACCTCTCGACATTGGGGGTGGGGGCATGACGTGCCGGCCGTCCTCCCACATCGCCTTGCGCTCCCAATCGGGGCAGATGACCGTGGAGCTTGCGACCCTCATCCCCGTGATCGTCGTCGTGGCGCTGATCGGCTATAACGTCGTGCGCTTTGCCCAGGCCTGCGCCCTGTTCGACCGGGCGGCGCGGGAGGCGGTGGTGTCCTTTGGGGTCTCCCCTCCAGGCGAGCAGAGCAGTGCCAATGCGGCGCAGGAGGTACGTGGTGCCATCAGGACAAACCTGGCTTCGGACAGCTGCGAGGTGGAGGTCAGCTCCCAGCTGGTGAGGGGCGAGACGGGCGGTGACGGCCGGACGTTTGCCGTCTCTCCGCTCCTGACCACGTACACCTGCGTGCTACGGTACCGGCCTTGGCCCTTGTCCCTCTCCATCGGGGGCGTGGAGGGCGGGGTCCCTGCGTATCTCACGCACGAACGCACCCTGACGGTGGACCGGTTCAGGCCTGGGGTGGTGGTGTGACGTGCCGACCCTCACATTTGTCGATGCCGAGACCAGCTGGTGCTATGGCAGGTTCCGTGTGGCGCGGACTTGGATCGAACGCCTTGTGGGACTCTTGGGGACCTGCGCGGACGCGCGGCCCCTTCTGCTCCGGCACTGCTCGTCCGTACATTGCCTTGGCATGCGCTACGCGATCGACGTGGCATTTCTGGATGCAAGCGGGAGGGTGGTCTGCGTGGCTTCGGGCGTCTGTCCTGGGAGTCTCCTGAACGGGTCGGGTGCCGAGGTCGTCCTGGAGAGGCCCGCATCGAGGGAACCCTGGCCCCCCATGGGCAGACGGCTCGTGACCTTGGAGGATTCGACTACGTTGGGGAGACATGATGGAAGCGACGATATCTGACGAGGGCGGACCAACCAAGACGAAGGTCTGTCCGCGCTGTGGCGAGGAGCTGTTCGCGGACATGAACGTCTGCTACGGCTGCCTCTACGACTTCACGCATGCGCATGCCGAGGACATGGGCGAGCTGTTCGGGTTAGACGAGCCCGATGACCTCGACCTGCCCTGGGATGCCGGCATGCCACCCATGGACCTGGAGCTTTCGGCGGACGAGACGATGCCCCTCTGTTCCGAGCTGTCCCTGGCTTGCAGGGCGACGGTCCCGAGCCTGTGGATCAGGGGCGGGGACATGGACGTGACGATTCCCTTGGGTGAGGGGGTGTCGGTTGGTCGCATGCCAACCAACGACGTGGTGCTGCATTCTGGGTCGGTGTCGCGCCGTCACGTGGTGTTCGAGCCAGACGGGGAAGGGGCGACCGTTGCGGACCAAGGCGCGACGAACCCCGCGATGCTGCACGGACGTCCCGTCGCGGGGCCGACATCCCTTTCGCAGGGGGAGACGGTCTGCGTGTGTGGGACGATGTTCACGTTGGTGGGCTGCAAATAGAGGGGCACCGCACCCTTACCTGGTGCGGTGCCCCGATGCCCCCGGTGGCCATGGCCACCGGGGGCAGCCAGCCAGAAGACCCTACATCGCCATGGTCGGTGCGGCGAAGGTGCGGGCCTGGTACTCGCGGTCGAGGTCGTAGAGGCCCTTGGGGTCGCTGCCAAAGAGCTCCATGTTGGTGATCATGTCCCTGGAGTTTGTCTCCTCCTCGCCCTGCTCCTGGACGAACCAGTCGAGCAGCTTCATGGTGCGCAGGTCAAGGGCCTCGTGCGCCACGTGGTAGCACTCGTCGATGCTCTTGGTGATGTATTGCTCGTGCTCAAGCGCGGCAGTCAGGGGCTCCATGTCGTTGGCGAAGGTCAGCGTGGGCTGCTCTATGGCTTCCATCCGGGGAAGGACGCCGTTGTCCAGCAGGTAGCGACGCAGGATCTTGGCGTGCGCAACCTCCTCCTGGACCTGGATCATGTACCAGTTCGCAAAACCCTTGAGCCCACGGTCGTCGTAGTAGTCAGCAAAGGTGAGGTAGAGGTAGGCGGAATAGAGCTCCTTGTTGATCTGGTCGTTCAACTTCTCAGAGACGCGTTCGTCGAGTGCCATGTTCGATCCCTTCTCGGTCGGGTGCTCCTCCCATGGGGGCGGAAGGCTTTACGATGCCTGCTATACCCAACCCTTTGGTATATTTGCGCCAGGCAAAGGCACTCTACACATTCGGAACGGGAGCTGCTATGACTCCAATGACTTCTGCGAGAGGGGCGCATGGCGCGAGGTCCGCCCTCGCTTTCCTCTGCGCGCTCGTCCTTGCGCTCATCCTCGTGCCGGGGGTTGCCCTGGCGGATGGCGAGTACTCGATCGACCGTGTGGACATCGACGCGACGGTGTCGACAGACGGTTCCGTGACGGTCAACGAGATGCGCGAGTTCGACTTCGACGGGGTGTTTCACGGTGTCTACTGGAAGATTCCAACTGGGACGCACGAGGGGCGCAGCATAACGACCTCCATCGGTGCCGTGGGAATCCTCCAGAATGGCAAGTTCGTGCCGTTCACGGAGTCCTACAGCGGCGAGGACGGGACCTACCAGATCAGCGAATACACGGGTTACACCCAGGTGAAGCTCTACTCCGCCCACACCGACGAGAAGGCGCAGTTCGTGATCAACTACACTGACACGAACCTTGCCGCCCGCTACCGGGACACCTCCGAGCTGTATTGGAAGTTCGTCTCCGATGGGTGGGACGTGGAGTCCCAGAACGTCACCTGCACGGTACACCTCCCCGTCCCCGAGGGGGCCTCGGTGGTAGGTGGGGACAACGTGCGCGCCTGGGGGCATGGGCCGCTCGACGCCTCCCTGGGCTTTAGCGGCAACGACGTCGTCTACGCCGTGCCGGGTGTGGGCACATCCGAGTACGCCGAGGCGCGGATCACCTTCCCCTCCGAATGGCTCCCCGGTGCCACACAGATCGACAAGAGTCGCCTCGACTCCATCATGAGCCAGGAACAGCAGTGGGCTGACCAGGCGAATGCCAAGCGCGAGCAGGCGCGCGTCCTCAACGGGGGCATTGCGGTCGCAGGCATTGCCCTTGCGGTCGCATCCGTCGTGGTTGCCGTGGCACGCAAGCGCAGGTATCGGCGGGAGCACAAACCCCAGTTCGACGACAAGTACTTCCGCGACGTCCCCTCGGACGACCATCCCGCCGTGCTCGGGGCCCTTCTCAACGAAGGCAAGCCCACGAGCGAGTGCATGACCGCGGCGCTCATGCAGCTCACGGATAACGGCTACGCAAAGCTGGAAGTCGTCAAGCGGACCGAGCGCGGCTTCCTGGGCTCCGAGAAGGAGGCCCAGGACTTCCTTCTCACGCGCAAGCAGGGCAACAGCCGCGCGGACAAGCAGGGCGAGTCTTCCCGAAAGGTGGACAAGTGGACCGCTGACTTCCTGTTCCGTGAGATGTCCCGCCTGAGCAAGCGCGTGTGCGAGGAAGGCGGCAGCGAGGACGAGCTGTACTTCGGCGAGATCGAGGACATAGCGAGGGAGCATCCCAAGCGTTATGAGAGGGCGCTTGAAAGCTGGAACACCTCCGTGCAGTCGCTGACCACGAGTCGCGGCTTCTTCAGGGACGAGCACGGTAGCGGGTCGGGCCTGCTCCATGTCCTGGGAACGCTCGACTTCCTGGCAGCAACCCTGCTCGTCATGGGCATAGTGGTCGGAATGCTCGTCTGGTGGATTGCGCTGGCCACCGCCGCCGTCCTCATCCTTGTCGCCCTGGTGCTCTTTGGTGTGGCGAATGGGCTGGACGAGCTCTCGCCCGAGGCGATCGAGCTCAGAGCGAAGCTGGAGGCGCTCCGGCGCTGGCTCAAGGATTTCACACGCCTGGGGGAGGCGGTTCCGACTGACGTCGTCCTCTGGAACAGGTTGCTGGTCATGGCCGTCGTGCTGGGCGTTGCCGACGAGGTCATCGAACAGCTCAAGGTCGCGGCGCCGCAGGTCCTCGAGGACCCCTACGTCAGGCCCGTCTATGGCTGGTACTACTACGGTGGGCCCCGCTCGTCCGCCCCGTTGCATAGCTTCACGGACAACGTCAGCACCGCACATAGGGTGAGCACGGCGGCCCTGGCCGCATCCTCGTCCAGCTCCGGTAGCGGCGGCGGAGGAGGTTTCTCCGGTGGCGGTGGCGGCGGCTTCGGCGGTGGCGGTGGCGGAGGCGCGTTCTGATGCGTGCTGCCATTCCCACCTTGGATGCCATTGGCCTCAGGGAGGAGCCCTCTTTCGCCAGACTTGCGGTCAGACTTCCTGCGTGACGCCCGTGGGGGTGCGAGAGGCCCTTCTTACGATTGCGAAAATCTTCCTGCGATTGCGGAAGTTCGTTGACGCCGGGAGATTCTCTGGTATCCTAGACAAGCTCGAAGTGGCGAGCGCATCGGCTGGGTAGCTCAGTTGGTAGAGCAGGGGACTGAAAATCCCCGTGTCAGGGGTTCGATTCCCTTCCCCGCCACCATAAGAAAGGCCCGCCTACCTGTGAAAAGGGTAGGCGGGCTTCTTTCTTGCTTGTGCTGTGCCACCACACGCGCCACCACAACGGCAGAATCGCGTCCCGTTGAACGCTCCGGGGAGGGCATCTCGCGGGGCGCGGCGTCCCAGGGAAAGGCAGCGTGTCGACAATCGCGCATAATCCTCCGCTCTCGCCAACAATGCAAATCGCGCCTAAGCCCACGGTCTGAGGTGCCAGGCCTATGTAACCCCTTGTGTGGCTGCCGGACGGGTCCTCTAGCCGACTGAGCTGAGATACCTCCTCAGGGCGTCGCGGTATATGTCGGCGCGGCTGACCCTGCGCCCTTTGGCGATGCGCTTCACCTCCTGTACGTCCGTCCTTGGCGGAATCATACACATAGGCAAGCTCAAGCAGCCTGCTCCTCTCGTCAGATCCCACTGAAAGCCATTCGCCGTCGTCCCTCTGGTGGTAGCAGACCATACCGCGCGTCGCGGCCACCACGTCGCCGTCCGATATCTCGGGATGCCTCGCATGGATGCGGGGGTGAACGTCTATGGCGCTCATGGGCGTGCCAGCCCGAGAGCGCCCGTTATAGCCGGGCCGCACGCCTGCCCGACGAGCGCCAACGTGTTCCCTATGCCGATCAGGCCATCGGATGCGGTGATGAGGAACGAACCTCTGTTCATGTCTGTGCCCTTCGCCGCAACTTGCTGGTTTCCCTGCCCTCGGAAATTACCGCTATCCCCGCGTCCCGCCGCGCCTGAGGGGCACCACGGGGGCGGACGCGTGCTCTCTGAGCGCCCTCTCAACGGCTCCCATGGCTGACTCCTTGCCCCTCTCCCTCGCCGTCGTGTAGATGTTGAGCGTCGTGCTCACCGTGGAGTGCCCGAGGGTACCCGACACCCCCGCTATGTCCTCGCCAGCCGCCCAGAGGACCACGAGAGAGGAAGCCGACGGGTGCCCCCACATCCAGCCCATGGAGCATTGCCAGGGCCTAGCCGTTGAGTGCCAAGACGTTGTCTGCACCGTCGATGTGCGACACCGGCGGTAGGCCGGCGCACCCCCTAATAGAAGCGGACGGAGAAGGAGCGCTCCCGGGGGTTGACGGCAAGCTCCTGGCGCGCGTCTATCGTGTAGCTGATGGGGTAGCGGCGATAGGCCGCCGAGAAGTCACCGAAGAAGGCCGCGATCTGCTCGTCGGTGCCCTGGATTTCCATCTGGACCGACCCGTCGGACTCGTTGCGTACCCATCCGGTCACACCGGTGCCCTCCGCCACGCGCCGCGAGGTCCAGCGAAAGCCAACTCCCTGGACCTCCCCCACGAAGCGAAGGCCGATCCGCCGGAGCCCCCCGTCTGTCTCGGACATCGGTGCCTCCCTACCTTCCATCCTCGTCTCCCGCCGTAGTTTGCCGTCCCTCGGGTGGCCTGCGCCTGCCAGGGTCCGTGTCAGCCCGTGCTCGCACCCGTCGGACTTGCTCCCGTCCAGGGGCTTAAGCCTTACAATGGGGAGGGCGGTCGTTGCCTGGCCCGTATCGTTCGATCCCTTGGAGCGTCCATGTCAGCCAAGTTTGTTCTCATGTCTGATTCTACCTGCGATTTCTCGCGAGAGGATGCAGAACGGATGGATGTCAGGTGCCTGCCCTTCACCTACACCGAGGCCGGCAGGCCCGATGGTGGCCTGCATGGCGAGGACGACCTGTTCCAGGCGCGCAGTGCCCACGAGTTCTACGGGGCCATCCGCCAAGGCGCCGCCCCCATGACCTCGCAACCCTCCCAGATGGTGTTCGAGCAGACGTTTCGCGAGCTTGCCGATGGTGGCAGGCCGGCCGTGCTCTTCTGCATCAGCAGCGGCATCAGCGGTGGCTACAACGGCGCCGTGACCGCGCTCGAGCGTGTGGAGGAGGAGCTGGGACGCAAGCTCCCGATCCTCGTCGTGGACTCGCTGTTGGCAAGCACGGCCTTCTATCTGCTGCTCGAGCAGGCCGTCCGCCTGCGGGACGAGGGCCGCGAGGCACAGGAGGTGTACGACTGGGCCCAGGACGCGCGCTATCACGTGCGTACGATCTTCATGGTCGACAACCTTGACACGCTGCATCGGGGCGGTCGCATTCCCAAGACCGTCGCTTTGGTGGCAGGGGCCCTGGACGCCAAGCCGCTCCTGAACTTCAACCTGGATGGGTCCCTGGGCATCATCGGCATCACGCGCGGTCGCCGAAAGGGCATGCGCAAGCTGGCCGAGCATTACGCCCAGTACCACCGCGACAATCAGTACGCCCCGACGGTCTGCATCGGAGATGCGGACTGCGAGGCGGACCGTGCGCGGTTGGCGGCCCTTCTGGAGGAGGTGCAGCCAGGCGTGCGCGTGCAACCGTCCACCATCGGTCCCACCATCGGCTGCCATGTGGGTCCTGGCATGCTGAGCTGTTGCTTCTGGGGAGATGACCGCCGCGAGGGCAAGGGCTACGGCAGGGTGCGGGGCCTCAGGCAGGGAGAGGCCGCGCGCTAGCGCCTTCGGCTCCGTGCCAACGTAAAAATAAACCTATTAAAATACACAACAACGACCATATGCACAAGAGACAATCGACAGATTGACATATTTCTTCTCCCTTCGTGATAGAATGGCAGCTATCGCGTGTGAAGGGGGAGTTGCATGTATGAAGTCGGGCAGTACATCGTCCATCCGGGCCAAGGCGTCTGCAAGGTCGAGGAGATCGTCTCCGACCCCGTCCAGGTCTACATGCTGATGCCCGTCGGGGGGCGGCATCCGATGAGGATCAGCTTTCCGGTGGCGTCCGAGGGGCGCCTGCGTCCCGTCCTGAGCAGGAGCGAGGCGCGTCAGCTCATCGGCGAGTACGACGAGATGGCCCTCGAGGACTTCTCCTGCAACAGCTCCGCGCTCGAGGAGGAGCACTACAAGAACGAGATGCGCCGCGGGACCTGTCGCGACTCCGTCCGCATCGCCAAGACCTTCCGCAAGCGCATCGATGACGTGAGGGCCTGCAACAAGAAGCCTCCCGTGGTCTACGAGCGCATCCTGAAGCAGGCACGCGAGCGCTCGCTGGCCGAGCTCGCGGTCGCGCTGGACGTCACGCCCGATGACGTGAGCGTGATGTTCCGTCGGGAGATGGGCGAGGCGGAGGAGAACTAGCCTCCCGGCCCTCGACTCCGGAACATCGCCCCTCCAGTCCCCATGCCCTTTTCGCTCGCCTGGGACTGCGGGCGCCCTGGGGCCAGGCGTCCCGTGGGCTACAATGGGCACCATGTGTCACGGGGTGCCGCCTGGCGTCCCAGGCCCGCGTCGCGGCAGGTGCGTGGGCCTCACCACAACCGTGATGGGAGAACCATGGCCACGACCAACGACGAATCCAAGACCCGGGCGATCATCACCGTTCTGGGAAGCGACCGATCGGGCATCGTCGCGGCCGTGACCGGCGCCCTTGCCGATCATGACGCCAACATCCTCGACATCTCGCAGACCATCCTGCAAGGCATCTTCACGATGACCATGCTGGTCGACCTCGCGTCGACCAACGTGGGCTTCTCCGAGCTCCAGGACCAGCTCTCGGAGCTCTCCGGTCGGCTGGGGGTCCAGATCACCCTGCAGCGCGAAGAGGTCTTCAACTTCATGTACCGCCTCTAGCCTCGGGACGCCTCCGGCACTGCGCCAGGAGGCCCGAGGTCGGCCGGAGGTCCAGCGTCTCGTCAGACGCCCCTGCCGCCACGACTCAGGGAGGTTCCCATGCCCGAGCCACCGCATCCCCTCCATCCCACACGGAGGTTTCTCACGTCCATGGAGACGTCCGCCCTCTCGCATGTCGCGGACGCCTACCCCATGCCGTCCGTCGGCCTGGGTAGGCCCGAGGTCTCTGACCAGCTGTATGAGGGCATGCAGCGGGTCGACCGCGTGCCGGACGAGCTCTACGACCGCTACGACGTCAAACGCGGCCTGCGCAACGCCGATGGCTCGGGCGTCCTGGTGGGCCTCACCACGATTTCTGACGTACACGGCTACAACAAGGTCGACGGCAGGATCGAGCCCGACCGGGGGGACCTCAAGTACCGCGGCTACTCCATCGTGGACCTCGTCGCCGGTACGCACGGCGAGGATCGCTTTGGCTATGAGGAGGTCTCCTACCTGCTTCTCTCGGGAAAGCTTCCCACCGTCGCCCAGCTCGCGGACTTCGAGGCCCGCATCGGCTCGCGCCGCCAGCTGCCCGAGGGCTACCTGGACATCTTCCCCCGCACCACGTACGCGCACTCCATCATGAACGTGCTCCAGCGCGCGACGCTTCTGCTCTACGCCTTCGACCGCGACCCGGACGACGCCTCGCCCGAGCACGAGATCGACGTGGCCCTGTCCCTGCTGGGCCGCTGGCCGCGCGTGGCGAGCGTCGCCCACCAGGCCTACGTCGCCGCGACGGACGGCGTGCGCCTGCGTGTCCCACCCGCGCGTGAGGGCTACACCATGGCCGAGACGGTCCTGGACGTCCTGCGCGGCGACGAGGGCTTCAGCCGCGAGGAGGCCATGATGCTCGACGTCATGCTCATGCTCCACGCCGAGCATGGCGGTGGCAACAACTCGAGCTTCACCTGCCGCGTGCTGTCCTCCTCGGGCACGGATGCCTACAGCGCCTACGCGGCTGCCATAGGCTCACTCAAGGGACCCAGGCACGGTGGGGCCAACTACAAGGCAGGAGAGATGATCGACGACGTGGCGGAACACGTGCGCGACTGGTCCAGCGACACGGAGGTCGCCGACTACCTCACCCAGATCCTGAACAGGCAGGCCTTCGACCGCACGGGGCTCATCTATGGTCTGGGCCATGCGGTCTACACCGTGACGGACCCGCGCGCCGAGGTGGTCAGGCACTACGCCCGCGCCCTGGCCGAACGCAAGGGACAGTTGGACAAGCTCGAGCTCATAGGCCGCGTGGAGCGCCTGGGCCCGCAGCTCATGCGCGACGTGCGTGGCATCACCAAGCCAATCAGCACCAACATCGACCTCTACACCGGCTTCGTGTATGCGATGCTCGGCATCCCGCGCGACCTCTACACGCCCATCTTCGCGCTCGCGCGCATGTCGGGCTGGGCGGCGCACCGCATGGAGGAGCTCTATGGCCCCGCACGCATTATCCGTCCGGCCTACAACTCCTACATGACGGACCAGTCCTACGTCCCCCTTGCGGAGCGCGCGTGATGGAGGCCGCAGGTCCCGTGCCCGCGACCGTGGGATCGCTGCCCGTGATGCCGAGGGCAGCGTTCTTCTCGGACATGGACGACACCTTCCTGGCGACCGACAAGTCCCTGGTGGCGCTCAACATGGAGGCGCTCGATGCCCTGGGCTGTCGTGGCCTGCCGTTCGTTCCCTGCACGGGCCGGGCGTGGGCGGCGGTGCCGCGCGAGCTTCTGGTGCATCCTGCCGTGCGCTACGTGGTGGGGGCTAACGGGGCGGTCGTCCGTGACGTGCGTCGGGGCGAGACCGTGCGCGAGGCCTCGCTCGACCCCGCCTGCGTCCGTGCGCTCCTGGGACGTCTCGGGGGCGTGGACTGCAGCTTCGACCTCTTCACGCCCGAGGGCGTGCTGTCCGAGCGGGCGCGCTACGAGAGGCTGGGCGCCTACATCGACGATGCGCCGAGCCTCGGTACCGTGCGCGCGTCGCGCCATCCCCAGGACCTCACGACGGAGCAGCTGATCGCCGGGCATCCCCACATCCAGAAGCTGACGCTCTACTGGAAGGACGAGAGCGACCGCAGGGCCATCCGCGAGGCGGTCGAGATGGACGGCGCCCTGGGACTCACCACGAGCCACCCCAAGAACTGGGAGGTCATGGCAGCGGGCGTCAGCAAGGGGTCGGGACTTGCGTTCGTCTGCGGACTGCTGGGCGTAGGGGAGTCGGCGGCGGTGGCCTTTGGCGACAGCCCCAACGACATCCCGATGCTCACGCGGGCAGGTGACGGCGTGGCGGTCGCCAACGCGACGGCCGAGACACGCGGAGCCGCCCGTCACGTGACGTCCTCGAATGATGAGGGGGGCGTGGGTCGCTACATCCTTGACCTGCTCGGACGGTGGACATAGGGAATCGTGACGGATGTTGTCTGTCGCGTGGCAGCGGCCGCATGATGGCAACCGCCTGCATGCCACGTTGCTGTCGACGTGTCGTGCGGGCGGATACGGGCGGATTGCGTCGCGGGGCGCCCCGGCGTCGCTATTCCTCGCCGTCCTGCGACAGGTCACTGCCAGCCTGGAGGGCCTGGGAGGAGTCCTCCTCGGCGGCGCTGTCCTCGACGTCCTCCTCGTCCTCGAGCACGAGGGGACGGAAGCTCGCGGTGTCACCGCCGATGACGGAGTGCTCGATCGTCTCGACCGACTCTGCCAGCTCGCTCTTCATCGTCGCCGAGAAGATGTCCTCATCCGGGTCCTCGAGTGCGCTCTCGTGCCTGCTGGTCGCACCGGTCGCCGTGGCCTTGCCGCATACGGCACCCCCCGCCGACTTGGTCCAGCCGATCTCGGGGCTCGCCTCGATGCGTGAGAGCCTGTGCTGGCGCTTGCGGCGGGAGAACAGGGGCACGTACTCGAAGACGATGGCCGAGTTCTCAAGGCCGTACCAGCGTGCCGGCGAACCGCAGATGCGACGGATGACGTACTTGGCCTCCATCACGTTGCGGTTGAACCCGCCGATCTCCGAGTCGGGGGAGAGGACCTTGCGGATCAGGCAGAAGCGAAAGTCTCCCACGATGCCGTTGTCGCGGTAGATCGAGTACTTGTGGTGCTGGGGGGCTATCTGCCTGCGTTCCACCAGGTTCTCGACCACCTGGTAGAGATAGGTGTTGACGCGCTGGTTCACGCGGAAGCCCAGGCGCAGCTGCACCTTGAAGAGGAAGTCGGTGCCAAAGTCGTTCACCAGGAACTCGTGGGTGTAGGGCTCGTCGGTGACCTGGACGTTCAGGAAGTAGTACGCACGGGCGCGCTTGGGCCGCTTGTCCAGGATCGAGTAGAGGATGTCGCGGTCCAGCTTGTCGGGCGACGAGTCGTTGGTCAGGAAGACCAGGTTGTCCGCTATGTAGGGGAACTCGTCGTCGTTCTTGAGCTCGAGGAGCTGGTCGATGTAGCGCGCGACAGGCAGGTAGACCGACTGCGTGCGCTCTATAGCGGTGCCGCGGCGCCACACGTACATCACGGCGAAGATGGCGGTAGCCATGAGAACGGTGAAGTAGCCGCCGTGGAAGAACTTGGTCAGGCTGGAGAAGAAGAACATGAGCTCGATGGCACCGAAGAACAGAGCGAACGGAATGGCCGCGCCCTGCTTGTGGCAGACCTTGGCCAGGTAGGTGTAGAGCAGGACCGTGGTCATCAGCATGGTGACGGTGATGGCCAGGCCGTAGGCCGCCTCCATGTGGCTGGAGGTCTGGAACAGCAGCACCACCAGGACGCAGCCGACCCACATGATGTTGTTGACCATGGGAATGTAGATCTGCCCCTTGGTCTCGCTGGGGTAGCTGATGCGCATGTGGGGCATCAGGTTCAGGCGGATGGCCTCGGACACGATGGAGTACGAGCCCGTGATGAGCGCCTGCGACGCGATGATGGCAGCCAGGGTGGAGAGCACGACGGCGAAGGCGCGCATCTCGGCGGGAACGATCTGGAAGAACGGATTGAGGTCCTCGACGGCGGCGAGCGCGCCATCAGAGTTGTGCAAGAGGATCCAGGCACCCTGGCCCAGGTAGTTGAAGATCAGGCAAGCCTTCACGAACGGCCAGCTCACGTAGATGTTGGGCTTGCCCACGTGTCCCATGTCCGAGTAGAGCGCCTCGGCGCCCGTGGTGCAGAGGAATACGTTGCCCAGGACCATGAGCCCCGCCGCATTGATCTGACCGTCGAAGAGGAAGGTGATGCCACGCACGGGGTTGAGCGCGCGCAGGACCGAGAGGTCGGCCCCCATGTTGACGAGGCCGGCGATGCCCAGGAACAGGAACCACAACGTCATGACGGGGCCGAAGAACCTGCCAATCGACGAGGTGCCCGCCTTCTGGGCGAAGAACAGCACGCTGATGATCAGGACCGTGATCGCGACCACGATGGCCTGGTTGTCCCCGATGAGCGTGTAGACGAAGTCGATGGTGCGCAGGCCCTCTATGGCGGTGGTGACCGTGACGGCCGGCGTCAGGATGCCGTCGGCCAGAAGCGCTGCCCCGCCGATCATGGCGGGGATGATGAGCCACTTGCCACAACGCCTGACCAGCGAGTACAGCGCGAAGATGCCGCCCTCGTTGTGGTTGTCGGCCCTCATGGCGACAAGGACGTACTTCACGGTGGTGATGAGCGTCAGAGTCCAGATGATGAGCGAGAGTGCCCCCAGGACCGCGTCCTGCCCCATGGTCATGAGGCCGCCGTTGCCGGCCATGATGGCCTTGAGCGTGTACATGGGGCTGGTGCCGATGTCCCCGTAGACGATGCCCAAGGTGACCAGGATCATGCCGGCGGAGAGGGGGATGCCCGCCTTGCGGGACCTGCGCATCGGACGGAGGGACTTGCCTGTCGACGGGGACGACTGCATCATGTGATACCTACCACTCACTCGTAAAGCTGTCCAAGGGCAACCTGGGGCCAGGTGTGCCGAATATGAAACCAAGCGCGTTAATCTAGCACAAGTCCATGCGTGTCATGTGCCATCCGCCAAAACACATGGCGGTAGGATGATTGTAGCCCCTGCGCCGCATCGTGCGCCACATGCCGTACACACGTGCCATGTGTCGCACGGGGTAGAATCAGGTCCGTTGACAGCGCGTCGGGCACGGTCCGCTGGCCGTTCGAGCCCGACCTCGTGGAAGGGAAGGCAATGGCAGAGGAAGAGAAGGGCACGTCCGTCTCGTCCGTGAGCGCGTCCACGCCGACGTCTGTGTCGTCCGCCATGCTGACACCCGTCTCGATGGCGTCTGTCCCGGCCGCGTCGGGCGGTGCGTTCATGAGCGTGCCCGCTGAGGCGCGCCTCGAGACCCCCAAGCCGGCTTCGGCACGTCTGGCCTGGGATGGATCGGGTGAGACAGCAGGCGAGCACCTGGATTTTGTCGTGACTGCCGCACACCTGGACGTGCGCGAGGACACCGGCAGGCTGGTGGGCAAGATGTTCTCGCTCACCTACGTGCAGGTCGACGCCAAGGGTGACGCCGACCAGACGCGCCCGGTGACCTTCGCCTACAACGGCGGTCCGGGCTGTGCGTCAGTGCCCGTGAACTTTGGCGGCATCGGGCCTCGTCGCGTGAAGACCGACGGCGTGAGGCACCTGGCCCACCCCATCCAGGTCGAGGACAATCCGGCGACGTTGCTGCGCGAGACCGACCTCGTCTTCCTGGACGCCCTGGGGACCGGCTGGTCCAGCGTCGCCGACGGTGCCGACACCTCCAAGATCTTTGGCGTGGACGGGGATGCCGACGCGTTCTGTCGCGCCATCACCACCTGGCTCGAGGAGAACGGCCGTTGGATGAGCCCCGTCTACCTCTTTGGAGAGTCGTACGGCACGGTCCGCAACGCCGTGCTCATGCGCCTTCTGGGCGAGCGCGACGTCAAGCTTGCCGGCGTCACGATGCTCTCGGCCATCTTTGACTTGGCACAGGTCGAGGAGGGCTCTGACCTCTACCACCTGGGCATGATGCCGACGATGGCCGCAACGGCGCAGTTCTTTGGCAAGTCCGGCAAGGGTGTGGACGCAGACGAGTGGTTCGACCGTGCGATGGGCTGGAGCGAGGATGTCCTGGCGCCGGCGCTCTTGCGCGGAGATCGTCTGGGCGAGGAGCGCGAGGCCGTGGTCGCACGGCAGATGAGCGAGTTCATCGGTCTTCCCGAGCATCATATCCGGCGCCGCCGCCTGCGCATCACGTTGGACGACTTCCGTCGGAATCTGCTGGCGGACGAAGGTCGCGTCACGGGTCGCCTGGACACGCGCTTCTCGTCTGACGCCCCTGTGGCGGTGCAGTCCAGCAGCGAGTTCTTTGCCATGGAGGATGCCGCAGACGATGCGATGGAATCCAGCTGGACCAGCGCCTTCCGCGCGTTTTGCCGAGACGAGCTGGGGTATCGCGGTCCCGCGCGCTATCTTTCCAGCAACTATGAGCGCGTGGGTGTCAACTGGAAGTGGTCGCACCGCGAACCTGGCAAGGACGGCGAGAGCAGCTCTCCCAACGTTGCTTACGACATCGCCGTCGCCCTGCGTCGCAACCCACATATGAAGCTTGCCATCCTGGGTGGGCGCTATGACGCGGCGACCACATACTGGAACGTCGTGCACGACATGTCTTGCCAGTTCCTCTCGGACGAGCTCAAGGAGCGTGTCGAGTGGCATCGCTATGGCTGTGGCCACATGGCCTACGTCGACGAGCCCACCTTGCTTCAGCTCTCCCATGACATGGAGGCCTTCTACCGCAAGGCATAGGCGTACGGGTGCAGGACGCACGGCCTGCGGGTGCGGTGCCCTGCAGTCGCGCGCGGCCTGCGGGTGCGGTCGGGGATGCGGGGCGCATGACTTGCGCAGCGTGCGTGACTTGCGGGTACGCGCGACTGCCATTGGCGTAGGTTCTGACGCTCGTTTCGTGATGCTGGCCCTGCGATAGGGGCTCCGAAGACTGCGAACGCTGGACAGAGGGGTTCTCGTGTTGCGCCGCGAGGGCCCCTCTGCCTGTGGAAGCCCCCTTGGCCCTCGAGGGTCGGTCGTCCTGCTCAGAGGATCGCTGGGAGCGGGGGACCTCACTGGCTTCGGTCCCACTTCTCGAATTCTCGGCACCGGTCATCGTCAACCGGTCATCGTGGGTCAGTTGGTGAGTCGTCAAAACCAGATGACACAAAAATAGGACTTATGTGTAGTTTTATGGTTAGAAAAATGATGAAACTGGAAGGGATTGAGCACTCAGTCAGGACAGTCATTCAATCTACCTGCGGATATCCCTTCACTCACGTTGTAGGGTGATGGGCGGGTTTGTCTCAGTTCGGAAGAATAGGGTCTATATCCACACATAACTGTCGATTTTGTTACATTCGGCTTGTGCTGTACCTATTTTGCGCGGCACTCAGTTCGCGCGACGCCCGGCTTGGTCCATCCATCTGGCCTAAGCCGGCCCGGCTCGCCCAACTTGGCCGGTTGACCTGATGCGCCGCCGTGCGGACCTTCCCGGGCGAACCTCCAGATCGTGTACTCGGGCAGTGCAGTCAGCTCACATAGATCGGCAGCACGTCAAAGATGCCCGCCATCTCCCTCGAGTCGAGGTCGAGCAGCCTGCTCAGAAGGGATTGGCGCTCCCACGCGGAGCTTTGGCTGATGGGACGCCTGCGGCGGTGGGACAGGCGGATGATCATGTCGAATACGGCATCGATCTTGGTTATGCTTCCGATGCACTCCTTGGTTATGCCAAGGGGTCGATACCCCATGGCGACCAGCGCATTATAGCGCTCCCGGTCTCGCCGCAGGCTGTCGGCTCCCGCGTGAAACTGCTTGCTGTCATATTCGCAGACAACCTTGTCCGGAAACAGGAAGTCCACGTAGAGCACCTGCTTTCCGCAGAGTCGAGCTGCCGAGTCCCTGAGCGTGATCTCTGCGTTGAGCTTTGCATTGCCTATGCCGTAGCCTCCGAGCCTTCTTGGGATGGCTGACATCATGGCGATTGCCACCTCCATAGGGGAGGTTGCACCTTCGCATGCATAGCGCAGGGACGTTTGGAATGGGTTGCACCCATATGCACCTTGCATCTGCCTGGCGAAGCTCTCGAGCCTCGCAACGCTTGTCACGGGCTCCGCACCACGAAATCCGATCGTGGGGGACATGCCCATGCCTTCGTCGAGATCGTCGAGGACGGGCACGAAGCGCGAGCACATGATCGATGCCACCCAGGCGAGCTGGACCGCGTCAAGGTGCGGTGCCATCTGCAGCAGTGTGAACTCCGGAGAGGAGATCAGACAGTCGTTGTGCAGGCGCAGAAACGCTCCCCTTGGAATTGCTCCGCTCCAGACGTGTCTCCTGACCTGCTTTGTCTGGTACCTGCGATCCGGCTGGGAGACCAACACATGCACCACGTCACCACGCACTCCCGTCCCCACCAGGTCATGCGCCTCGAACTCCCTGGACGGGCAGGCTGCGGCATCCAGGTTCCGCACGCACGCCTCCGTGACATCGCAGAAGCACCGTCCGTCATCGAACAGCCACCGGGAGAGCGCCGAGGTATGACTCAGGTACATCGCCATACCACAAGGCTACCTGCCTGTCGTTGTCAGGGATGCGACGGCCTAAGATAGCTCTGCCGCTGCGTTGCCCGTACGTCGCACGATGTAGGCATGGTGGACCTTGGCGTTGCGCCTGAAGTCCTCGGGAATCGTCTGCTCCGTGATGTCCTCCAACGCCACGCCCGCGCGCTCCAGTTTGTCGACGTCGGGCCTGAAGTTGCGGAGGTTGCACGAGAAGATCGCGCGGCCGTTTCTGGTGAGCAGTCGCGACAGCCCGATGATAAGCTCGGCATGGTCGCGCTGGACGTCCCAACTGCCCCTCCCCATGCGCTTGGAGTTGGAGAACGTCGGCACGTCACAGAAGATCAGGTCCCAGCGGTTCTTGGTGCGCCTCTGCGCCGATACCCAGTGGATCACGTCGGCCTGCACGTATTCGTGTGCGTCGTCGCTGCCGTGCGCACCATTGCGGCCGTACGCGCTACCGCGGCCAGGGCCGTTGCGGCCGTTGCGTCTCTCGCGCGGGTTGCCAGGCCTCCCGTTGGAGAAGCCGTTGCGGTCCATGTTGCGCCTCGCCCAGTCCAGCGACGGGCGGCTCATGTCGACCGTGGTGGTGTGCTTGGCCCCGCCGTCCGCCGCGTAGCAGGTGGCGGTCCCCGTGTAGGCGAACAGGTTGAGGAAGCGCTTGGACCCCTGGGTCTGCTTCATCATCTCGCGAACCAGGCCGCGCGTCTCGCGGTGGTCCAGGAAGAGGCCACAGTCCAACCTCGTGGAGAAGTTGACCTCGAAGGTGAGGCCTCCCTCGTCCACCAGATGGGCACCGGGGGACAGCGTCGGTCGTCCCGCATGGCCGCGACGTCCCGCATGGATGCCGCGCCCGTCGTGCCCGTCGTGCTGGGCGCGAGCGCCATGCATCCCGCGCCCGTCGCGCTTATCGCCTGCGGCCTGCGACGCGTACTGCGAGCCGCCCCTGCCGTGGGACCGCACGCGCACGAAGACGTCCTGCGGCTCCACGCCCAGCACCCTCGGGGCGATGGCCAGCACGTCCAGCAGGCGCCTGCGAGCCAGGGTGGCGTCCACGTCCTTGGGGGCCGCGTACTCGTACACCTGCAGCCAGCGACGGCGGGCGCCTTGGGGCGCCATGAGCTCCGATCCCTGGAACAGGTCGATGGTCACGGCATAGTCGGGCAGGTCAGCGTCGTAGATGCGGTAGCAGCTCACGTCCTCGCGCTGCGCCCACTTGCGCCGCTGCCTGTACACCTTGCTCAGGCGCGCCGCAAACTGGTCGCTGGCTTCCACGAACACGGGCACGCCCACCTGGCGGCCGTTGCGGTCCGCCACGCTCACCTGCGGCCTTGTGGCCGCCATGTTGCCGGCCGTGTAACTGCGTATGGTTGCGTCGGACTGTCCCACCAGGATCCCCAACGTGGTATCAGGCTTGCAGCCAAGGGCGGAGTCCACGGTGGCGTCGCGTGCCACTGCGACGACGCCCGTCTGGGCAGGTAGTCCTGCGGTCGCAGGCACAAGGGCCGCAGCCACGTCGGCCAACGCCATTGCCTCGAGTGCCACCTCGTCTTCGGGCACCCAGGATAGGTCGCAGACCGCAAGGGCGTTCTTCTCGGCCGAGAGGAGCGCTCCCACCTCGGCCGCGGACCCAAAGGCGGGCGCGACGTCCATGCCTGCCGCGCGCAGCGCCCGCACTGCGGCCTCCTGCGCCCCGCGACGCCCGTCGCATGCCAGCAGCCTCACGCCGCGGCCTGGGATTGCGTCCGCACGCCCGCAGGCGTCGTCGAGCAGGTCCTGCCATGCGCCTGCGTCGTGCCCCATCCAGCCGTCGAAGCCCCAATGTGCCCTCAGGAGCCCCGGGGCGCGGCCCAGCGCCTGCGAGGCCGCCTCCACCAGGACGGTTCCCGCACCGGAGTGAACGACGGCGACAGCGGCCCCCTCGTGGCGGCAGTTGCGGAACCATCCACCGTAGGCCAGCAGGGCGGCGGCGTAGTCCGACCGCAGGGGCGCGATGGGTGCCCTGCCCTTACGGGCGGACTCGTAGCCTCGGCGGAACAGGGGCTCGCCTGTCAGGTCGATGCCGACCACGGCGCGCTCGCGCTGCACGCGGACGGCGATGGTGACGTCGGGCCGGCTCGTGTCCACCACAGGACGGCCGCCTCGCCGCGACATAAGCCGGTCGACGACGGCGTCCTTGGAGCGCAGTGCCACGAACTGCGAGTTGCGCAGCGCCGCGTTGGTGCCGTGGGCATCGATCGCCATGGTTGCGGACGGAGGGAGGTGGTCCTCCCATGCAATGCGCGAGAGCCCCTCGTACAGTGCGTCTGACGACGTGGCATCCACGTGGCCCAGCACCAGGATGACACGTGAGGCCAGGCGACTCCAGAGGCAGGCCTTGTACGCGTCCCCAAGTCCCTCGCCGAAGCTCACCTGGCCGCGAAGCGCCCGGACCCGTGGCAGGCCCAGCGAGCTCAGCTCGTCTGCCAGCAGTGACTCGAAGCCCATGGGACAGGTTGCAAAGAGCCGCGTGGCAGGTCCCGCATGCGCCGTGCTGCGCTCCGTTCCGGGCGTGCCGCATTCCGTTCCCGCCATGCCATCCTCGGCCCTCGGTATGCCGGGACCTGGCCTCGTTTCGTCAGCCATTGGTACGCCTTCAGTCATCGGGACACCTCTCGCCCGTGGTCAGTGCGTCAATCATACTATCGGCCCTCCATCGTCGTCGGTGACATCTCCTGCTGTCGGCGTCGCCTGTCATCGGGTGCCGCCTGCGCAAAGGGACCATCCCCACGTGCCTGCGCGGGGGACCGCCCCCCACGCAAAGCTGCTCCCTGCGGGAAACCGTCTGCATTTGCCCCCCCGTGCATCGTGTTGAGGGATTATCATCAGACGTAGAGAAGGCAGGCCTGACGTGGCTGCGCGCCACGTGGGCGTCCGGCGAGACTGAGGGGAGAAGCACCATGGATCAGGAAACCCAGGCCAAGGTCCAGCTCTGGAAGGACAACGTCGAGGAACCCGACCTCAAGTCCGAGCTCGACGAGCTGCTCTCCGGTGACGAGGAGAAGCTCAACGACGCCTTCTACCGCAACCTCGCGTTCGGCACGGCCGGGCTGCGTGGCGTGCTGGGCGTCGGCTCCAACCGCATGAACGTCTACAACGTGGCCCAGGCCACCCAGGGCGTGGCGGACTACCTCAACGCCCACTACGACCACCCCACGCTCGCCCTCGCCCGCGACTCCCGCCTCAAGGGCGAGGACTTCCAGCGCGTCGCCGCAGGCGTCCTTGCCGCGAACGGCGTGCACGTCTTTGTCTATCCGCGCATCGAGCCCGTTCCCACGCTGTCCTTCGCCGTGCGCTACCTGCACGCCTCTGCGGGCATCGTGCTCACGGCCTCGCATAACCCGGCACAGTACAACGGCTACAAGGTCTACAACGACAACGGCGGACAGATCGCCAACGAGGCGGCCGACGAGATCTCCGCCGCCATCGCCAGGACCCCCGTCTTCGGTGGTCCCAAGATGATGGACTTCGAGGAGGGCCTGGAGAGGGGCCTCATCGAGTGGACTCCCGAGGAGGTCCTTGACGCCTTCATCGACAGCGTCAAGAAGGTCTCCGTCCCCGGCTTCAAGGCCGACCCGTCCTACTCCGTGGTGTATACGCCGCTCAACGGTACGGGCATGGAGTGCGTCACCCGCATCCTCAAGGAGATCGGCGTCGAGAACGTGGACGTCGTGGCCGAGCAGTCCCAGCCGGATGGCAACTTCCCCACCTGCAAGTACCCCAACCCGGAGTTCCGCGAGGCCCTCGACCTCGCCCTCAGGCTCGCGGACGAGAAGAGGCCCAACCTCGTGGTCGCGACCGACCCGGACGCGGACCGCATGGGCACGGCCATTCCCCACGGCGGGGAGTACAAGCTCCTCTCGGGCAACGAGATGGGCGTCCTCATGATGGACTGGCTGGCCCAGATGGCTGCCGAGAGGGGCGAGGACGTGCGCGAGAAGGTCGCGGTCACCACCATCGTATCGTCCGCCATGCCCGATGCCCTGGCCAAGGACAGGGGCTTCGAGCTCAGGCGCGTCCTGACCGGCTTCAAGTACATCGGGGACCAGATAGACCAGCTCAAGGACGAGGGCGAGGAGGAGCGCTACCTCATGGGCTTCGAGGAGTCCTACGGCTACCTCGTCGGCACGCACGCGCGTGACAAGGACGCCATCGTCGCCGTGGAGATGTGCGTCGAGATGGCGGCCCACTATGCAGCGTTGGGCAAGGACCTCTACGAGGCCATGGAGGACCTGTACCGGAGGTACGGCTACTACCTCAACGGCACCGTCAACGCCGCCTTCCCGGGTGCCGCCGGCGCCGACAGGATGGCTGCCATCATGCAGGGCCTGCGCACCGAGGCACCCACCGAGATCGCGGGCTACAAGGTCCTAGGCATCACGGACTTCGCCACCGGACCCCAGATGCCGCGTGTCTCCGGCCTGCAGAAGGAACCTGCCCAGAGCCTGCCGCCCGCCAACGTCATCGAGTTCCGCCTCGAGGGCGACAACAAGGTCATCTTCCGTCCCTCTGGCACGGAGCCCAAGGTCAAGGCCTATCTCTTCTCCAAGGGCGCCACACGGGAGGAGTCCGAGGCCATACGCGACAGGCTCGATGAGGCCTCCAAGGCCATTCTTTCGTAGGGGTGACGTGGCGGTGCGGCAGGGAATGGCGCGCACCTTGCCATTTCCCATCCGCCTTGCCCACGATTGCATCGTCTGAGGGGCCGGGCGCCTGGAGGGGCGCCCGGCCTTCGTGCGACTTCGCGCGGGATGTCCTGGACGGTCCGGACGCGTGAGGGCGAAAGGGCATACGGGGACGCTCGGCCTTCCGGTCCTCCGATGGGAGCCCTAGCTTGTGGTCGTGCCGCCTGGGCTGTCGCCCGTACCCACGGCACCTTCCCCCCTGGTGAGCTGGTACATGCCGTCACAGTTGGCCCCGATGGTCCCGGCGGCCCAGGGACGCATGGACGCCGAGGCGCTCGCGGGGTCGTAGAGCGAGACCGAGCCGTCGCTGTTCAGGCTCACGACCAGCGCCCAGTGCGCATAGGGGGTCGTGAAGTTCGCCTTCAGCTGGACCAGGGCGATGGAGGTGCTGCCCTCGGAGAGGATGGTCTTGAGGTTGTCCCCCGAGGGGGTGTACTCCTTGACGGCCACGCCGTAGTCGGCCGCCTTCCCCGTGAAGAAGGACGCAGCCGTCCCCAGGGTCTCGTCCGTGTAACCACCGCTCGTGGCATCGGCTGCGAGGCTTGCGGGCGTGAGGTCGGTCTTGCCCGTCAGGCCGGCGCGCGCCATGAAGAGCGCCGCGAGGCCCGAGCCGTTCACGCCGACGTTGCTTCCCGCATACTCCACGTAGCCCCAGCGCGCGTCCCAGTTGTAGACCAAGGGGTACGTACCGACCTCGTTGGAGTCCGTGTAGTCGGCGGACTTCTTGTCGCTGTCTGGCACGGATGCCACGAAGTCGGTGGCCTCGGGCTCGAGGAGGGCCAGCTCGGGCAGACGCTCGTCGGCGTATCTGTCGGCGTTCTGGGCGATCCAGGCCAACTTCTCGGAGCGGTTCAGCTGCGGTGTGAACTCGTTCGTCAGGTGCTCAGACGCGCCTGACGAGACACGGGAGTCGTAGGAGTTCACGGCCTTCTGGTCTCCCGTCTGCTCCGGCTGGGAGGGGCTGCAGCCACGGACACAGCTGCCAACCAGGAACAACACCAGCAGCAGTCCCAGGAGGCCCACGCAGAGAATGGCGATCGAGCGCCCGTTGAGGTCGTAGCGTGACAGGAAAGCGCCCCTGCGCTGGGCACCCCGCCCCCCGTAGCTGCGGCGGACGTTGAGACCGGCATCGCTCCCCAGCATGGTCCGCGCGTTGCGGCGGCTCTTGTAGGGCAGGTTGCGCTGTCGACGCGAGTCGCTGCCGTAGCCGGCCTGCATCGGACGGCTTGACGAGCTGCGACGCCCGTCTCCCGGGCGCTCCGAACGCACGTCGGGCCTTCCGCCACGTGAGGAGCTGTTACGAGAGGGGCGATAGCCATTGTCGGAGTAGGGCATGGAGTGTTCCCCCTAGGGTTATGCATCCTTCAGGACCACGCACGCTCCATACTATTGCAAGTCACGCATCAGGTAAGCCCAAAGTAGGGGAGCGGCCGTCAGAAGAGGGTGATCACCCCTGCGAAGGCCTTCGCTACTGCGGTGGTGATGGTGTGGGGCTTCGCCAGCAGGAAGAAGTGGCTGGATGCAGGAGAATCCTCGGAGGCCTGAACTTTTCCTAGTCTTGACGCACACCGGCTCCTTTCGCCGTTTTAATCAATACTCCTTGACGCCTATTTATCGCTGCCGTAGCTTGATACGTGGTCGCGCAAATAGGGCGTGACGCATGCAGGTATTCCTATTTTGCTCGATGCGGAGGCAGAGATGGTCAAGAGGCGCAACAATCGGCAGGATGCGATCAGGGACATCGTCCGCGGGAAGTCCATCCGCACCCAACGCACGCTTGTCGACGAGCTCCGGTCCATCGGCTTCAACTGCACCCAGGCCACCGTCTCGCGCGACATCGCCGACATGGGCCTGCGCAAGCTCTCCGAGGGTATCTACGTCCTGGCCGAGGATCTCCACCTGCAGCGCATGGTCTCGGAGTTCGTGGACAGCGTCGAGCGTGCCGACAACCTCGTCGTCATCAAGTCCCAGCCGGGCACGGCCCCCGGCGTGGCCGCGGCCGTCGATGCGGCCTCGCTGCCCGAGGTGAAGGGGTCCGTGGCAGGCAACGACACGGTCCTGGTCGTGTCTGGCGGCGTAGAAGCCGCGCAGGACCTCGTCAACCTCGTCAACAAGCTGCGTGACACCCGCAAGTAGCCATACTTTCCGCAAGTGGCCGGGCTTCTGCAAACGGTGCCAGACTTCGTGTCACCAGGCTTCTCGGGAGACGTTGCACTGTAGTCGCGCATAGACACAAAGGGACCGGAGCCCGTCCTTCGGGCTCCGGTCCCTTGGCATCGAGCGGGGACGAGGGGCAGGCCTAGGGGTTCGCTCCACCGTTCTCGGCACCGCCGCCTCCGTTGTCCGCGGGCGGCTCGGGCTGCTCCCCGCCGTTGTCGTTGCCGCCGCCGTTGTTCCCGCCGTTGTCGTTGCTGTTGCCGCCGCCGCCGTTGTCCGTCGTCTCGGTGGGCGCGGTCGTCTCGGTCGTGGTGGTCGTCGTGACCTCCGTGGTGGTCTCGTTTGCGTCGTCGGAGGTGCTCCTGGTCTTCGTCTTGGAGTCGGAGGCGGTGCCGCCCTTGAACTTCCAGCTGCCGTTCGACCGGTACTGGGGCGACTCGTCCGTGGTCGGGAACTCGCCGCGCGGTGTGCCGGCAAGCGCCTGGTTGATGAAGTAGGCGAAGATGGGGACCGACGTGTTGTAGGGGTGACCGTTCGACCCGTAGACGTGGACGGGGCTCTCCTCGCTGTAGCCGCACCAGACGGCGACGGAAAGCTGCGGAGTCACGCCGCAGAACCAGAGGTCACGGTAGTTCTCAGAGGTGCCGGTCTTGCCTGCGAGGGGCTGGTCGACGCTCACGAGCGACTGGAGCGAGTTCGCGGTGCCCGATCCCCTGCAGACGCCCTCCATCACGTCGAGGGCGGCGGAGGCCACGGCGGAGGAGACGGCCTGGGTGGGGGAGTCCGCGTGCTCGTAGACGGTGTTGCCGTTGCGATCCTCGATCTTGGTGATGGCGATGGCGTCGCGGTGCACGCCACCGGAGGCGATCGTCGCGTACGACTCGGCCATCTGGACCACGGGGACGCCCTCGGTGCCCAGCGTGATCGAGTCATAGGCGGGGATGTCCACGTCCACGCCCAGCGTGTGGGCCATGCTGACGACCTTGTCGGCACCTATGGCCTGGATGACCTGGACGAAGCCCGTGTTCGAGGAGACGGCGAACGCGTTTGCCAGGCTGATGTTGCCGTAGCTCGAGTTGCCGAAGTTTTGGACCTTCCAGGTGGGCGAGAACTGCATGGGCGAGTTGCAGTTGATGGAGACGCCGGGGCTCATCCCCTCCTGGAGCGCCGCGACGAGGGTGAAGAGCTTGAAACTCGAGCCCGGCTGGCGGTAGGCCTGGGTCGCCAGGTTGAACTGGCTCTCGGCATAGCTCTTGCCGCCGACCATCGCCTTGATGTAGCCCGTCGAGGGGTCCACGGCGACGAGCGCCGCCTGGAGCTCGTCGTTGCCGATCTCGTCGAGGCGCTGGGCCACCGCGCTCTCCGCCGCGGACTGGGTGCCGGGGTCGATGGTGGTGTAGACCTTCAGGCCGCCCTGCATGATGGTGTCCTGGTCGAAGTCCTCGAGGAGGAGCTGCTTCACGTAGTCGGAGAAGTAGGGGTAGCTGCCGATGCTGTCCGAGAAGGAACCCTCGTCGAGCGTCAGGTCCTCGGCCGTGGCGGCGTCGTGCTCCTCCTGGGTGATGTCGCCCTCGGAGAGCATCCAGTCCAGGACGAGGTTGCGGCGGGTGGTGGCAGCGCCGGGGTTGGAGAACGGGTCGTAGGCGGAGGGGGACTGCGGCAGGCCCGAGAGCGTCGCAGCCTCGGCCAGCGTGAGGTCGCTCGCATGCTTGTTGAAGTAGGTCATCGAGGCGGCCTCGATGCCATAGGCGCCGTGACCGTAGTAGATGGTGTTGAGGTACATGTTGAGGATCTGGTCCTTGGTGTACATCTTCTCCATCTGGATGGCGATGTAGGCCTCGCGCACCTTGCGCTTGAGGCTCTGCTCGAACTGCTCGTCGGAGAGGACGGTGTTCCTCACGAGCTGCTGGGTGATGGTTGAGGCGCCCTCGGAGCCACCGGCGAGCTGCACGAAGACGGCACGCACGATGCCCTGCGGGTCGACGCCGTTGTGCTGGTAGAAGCGCCTGTCCTCGATGTCCACGGTGGCCTGGCGCACGTAGGGCGAGATGGCGTCGAGCTCCACGCTCCTGCGGTTCTGCAGGTAGTACTCCGCTATGACCGAGCCGTCGGATGCGTAGACCGTCGTGGGCTCTGCCACCAGGTAGGCGTCTGCGGAGGAGTAGTCGGGCAGGTCCTGCAGCCACTGGGTGACGAGCGCGCCGAGCGATATCGAGAGGGCCGTGACAAGAAGCGCCAGAAAGCCGAAGAAGCCGGCGACGCCGAACCCGAAGACATGGGTGCGGGAATGTAGGTGAGCCCTGCGGGTGCGAATGCCCATTGGTTCCTCCTTGGAGAGACAGTCGCATCACATTATAGGGAAGTGTGGGGGAGTGGGTTTGGGTGAGGTGCGGCGCAGCTGCTCAGATACTTGCGCCGGTCTTCTCCCGACGTCACGCATCGTGGGTGCGGGCAATGCCATGGTACTTGACGGCTAGCGCCTCCGCTTGTCGACGAAGCTTCCTGCAAGCCCCATCAGCCATTTATCTACAAGGAGGTGATTCGCAAGCCCCATCGGCACGGCGATGGCGGATGCGAGGACGGTGTTAAGCAACCATCCCATCGGAATGGGCCAAAGGAAAACGAGGGTCTGCTGAACCGGGAAGCCCCATAGGTAAGTTCCATAGGACAGGTCTATGTCATGGGCGAAGTTTTGCGCCTTGTGCCTCGTTCCCCATCCTAGCCAGATGAGGGCATAGGGGAAGGTCAGGAGCATGGCCGGCAAGTCTAGGCCCAATGTGCAGAGGAGGCATGTTGCGGCTATTGCCGCAAGCCCCATGGGGGGCGAGACGACGATCTCGTCTCTCCATACCCAGACGAGCATGCCGACGAAGAACTCCAGAATGGCCCGGACGACGCTGAGCGCCATAAGCTGAGACAGGCTGAGGAAGATGATTCCCGCAGCGAGTGCGGCACAAATGAGAGCGGTTGCGCTCCCTTTCCTGAAGGACGTCATACGGAAGGTGAGATAGCACAGCACATAACAGGCAAATTCAACCGGCAGGGTCCACAACGCACCGTTCACGACGGCGGGATAGGGGTTTGTCTCGAACACGTCCGGCAGGCTGTGGACGGGTACGAGCAGTGCGTTGAGGAGATAGCGATAGGTTTGGGCGTTCTGGAAATACGAGGCAACATCGCTTGATGACAGCAGGGGGCCGAAGACAAGCGCGCACAGCAGAACGACGAAAGCGAGCTGCGGAAAAATTCTTTTGATGCGAGCAGCGAAGAATTTCGTGGCACTAGCATGGCGCTCACAGCTCTTGGAGATGAGAATGCCCCCATAGAGGAAAAACACGCCAACGGCCATGCCACCGATGCTGAGCCTTCCTGAGGTCAGCCGGTCAAGGAAAGATGCGCTGCCATTGGCTCCGCCCGTCAGGGAGTATGAGTGAGACCAGATGACGCCTAGTGCCGCAATGAAGCGGATAAGGTTGAGGTTGTTGTTGCGCCCATGCATGATGTCATGCAGGGTCGCTCTCTGGGCATGCTCCGGGTGCGGCACCAATGGATGCTCACTTTCATCTGACTCGGACGCTAGTGGTCGTTGCTGGACTGTCCAAGCTCATACAAGTGGTTGATAAGGGCCGCGACGCCAGAGGGCCAGAACTTATTGAACATGGCAAGGTCCTCCCGGCTGCGGCTGTTGTCGTGGATGAGACGGCTGGTCTCGGACCCTTCATGGATGCGGTGAAGCATGAGAGGCCTTGGGTTGTACACGAAGCTGCCATCGGCTGCCGAGAGCTTCTCCCATGCCTGCCAATCAAGGTCAGAGTTGAAGTCCTTGGCGAACAGAGGCTGTTCGAAAGCCGAGGTTATGAGCGTTACCGAGGGGCAGCAGATGGGACATCCAAGGGAGAGGATGCGCCGTCGTACCGACCGTCGCGTGGCGTTACGAGGTTTTTCCAGCGCCTTGAGCATGAGTCGCTTGATGCGTAGGTTCCTGTTGTCGAAGACGCGCTTGCCCTCCCTCAGCTCTCCATAGCTGGTGAAGTATAGCAGGGGGTTCCGGGAGGAGCCCAGCATGTGGAGCATGCTCTCGGCGTAGTCGGGAAGGTATATGTCATCCTGGTGGGCAATGGTGACCAGGGGACTGCTCGCCATTCTGACGGCGAAGTTCCAGTCTCCGGCGATGCCTCCGGGACCGTCGTTGACGAGCATCTCGCAACCTATCTGCTGGCAGGCACGCTCTATGGTGGGGTTGGGGGTCGAGGTGACGAGGATGACCCTTGTCGCAACGGTCTGCTGCCTAAGCGACTGCACGCATTCATCCAGGTAGGGGCTAGCCCCGTAGGCGCAGATTGCAAAGCAGTGATCTGGGGGAGTGTACATTCTTCATCTTCCAAGAGAGTGCGGACCTATCTATCGTGCCACCCTATAATATATGGGCTTGGGTGAAATGTAACTAGCGGAGCAGCCCTGATGTGTCTTTCGCTGCGGACAGGTGATTTCATTGGAGTACAGGCAGTACGAGGATCCGGCGGTCTTGCGCAAGCTTCAGCTTGTTTCGACGAGAATCCTGGGGGAGTTCGATAGGGTCTGTGCCAAGCTGGACATTCCCTACTTCGCGTATGGTGGTACGGCCATCGGAGCCGTGCGTCACGACGGCTTCATTCCCTGGGATGATGACGTCGACGTTGCGATGTTGCGCAGCGACTACGAGCGCTTCCTCAGGGAGGCCCCAGAGGCGCTCGCATCAGAGTACGAGATCGTCGATTGGCATACGGATCCGTTTTTTCCTGCCTGCAACGCGAACTTGGCCCTTAAGGGGACGTATTGTGTTCCAGACGAGTTCATGTGCTGTCGCTTCCAGTATCCCATTGGGATAGGCATATACGCCCTCGACCAGGTTCCTGCGGACGAGGGGGACTACCGCAGGCAGGTTCGGCGCACCTGGTTATGGGGGCGCCTGTCCTTCCTGAGGGCGACCTCAAGCCCGCATGTCAACCTCGGAGGAGTTCGCCGCCTCCTTGTCCTGGTTGCCTGCAAGCTTGCTCATTGGGGCATGCGTGTCGTTCGCCTCTCGCCGGCGTTCATTCATCAAAGGTGGGAGCGTGCTGCGCGTATGGCCCAGGGCGAGCCAGCCAATGAAGGCACGCTGTATGCTGACTATGCCGACAGGACGCCCTTGACCTGGGCGGTGACCAGATCTGACGTGTTCCCCTTGCAAGAGCATGCGTTCGAAGACCTGACCATTAAGCTCCCCCACGAGAATGACAAGCTGCTGAGACGAGGCTATGGTGACTACATGTCTCTGCCTCCCGAGAACGATCGCAAGAACCACCATCCTGGTAGGCTCGACTTCGGGGACTTTGCATGAGCGAGGGCATGACCGAGGGTCTTGCGACGAAGGCGTCAGACTCCACTCGATGCTCGGAGCAAATGGCCAAGGACTATCTATGGAATACCCTGGGGTCTTTGGTGAATGCGGGTGCAAGCGTTCTCATGTTGCTTGTCGTCACGCGTTTCCTGGGGGCGTACGCGGGTGGACTTTTCTCGATAGCCTTTGCGATAGCTCAGCAGTTTCAGGTGGTGGGGCATTTCGAGATGAGGGCCTACCAGGCAACTGATGCCAGAGAGAGGTTTTCGTTCGGCATTTACTTCGCGTCGCGAATCCTCACATGCTCTCTGATGGTTCTGCTCGTCGTTATCTATTCTATCTTTGTGGCGGAGCGACGCGAGGCCCCCGTGCTTCTCCTCATCGCCTCCCTCAGGTTGTTCGATGCCTTCGAGGATGTGTTCCATGGGATGTTTCAACAGCATGGCAGACTTGACGTGGCAGGCAAGGCGTTCTTCTGTAGGGGCTTGATGACGATTGTTACATTTTCCCTAGGAGTCATCCTGACGCGTGACATCGTCTCCGCTTGTGTCATATCCTTTGTCGCCTCGTTGGTGACGGTCATCTTGATGGACATCCTACCTGCCCGTTCGTTCGTTTCGCTCATCCCCACGTTCGAGCTGAAGCCCATCGTTCGCCTGCTTCTGGCCTGCATGCCGCTTTTTGTGGGCTCCTTTCTCCTGACTTACCTGAGCAACGCTCCAAAGTATGGGATAGAAGGCCTGATGACTAAGGACTACCAGACCTATTACTCGATCATCTTCATGCCCTCCCTGGTCATCAACCTGTTGAGCGGGTTCGTGTTCAAGCCGCTGCTGACCGATCTGGCGATGCATTGGACGAAAGGTGACGTGAAGGCTTTCTTCTCGATCATCGTGAGGGGTTTCATGGTTATTTGCGCTGCCACGTTGCTTGCCATGCTGGTTGCCTATCCGATAGGGACGGAGATCCTCTCTGCAATCTACGGAATTGACGTGACGCCTCTGCGCCCCGAGCTCATGATCCTTTTGATAGGGGGCCTTCTCAACGCGGTGAGCGTCATCCTATTCTATGCAGTGGTGACCATGCGCATGCAACGCTTTGTTATCGTGGCGTATGGCGCGGCGGCCCTTTTTTCATTCTTTGCGACCACCCCGTTTATTGCGGCTGCCGGACTGATGGGGGCTTGTATGCTCTATGATACGTCGATGCTCATTCTCTCGCTCATCTTCCTGGCGGCGTTGGTGTATCGGGCTAAGAGATGCGCCCCTTCGGCAGCCATGGCCCCTCCTGAGTCCCCTGGACTTGAGTGATTGCTATCCGAGGTCCATTCTCATTCGTAAGGTGCGGTTCTGACATGTGTCTCTGATCCAAGGTTGGTTGACTATGTGGCCTGTATTTTTTCTGAGTTTTGCGCTGGCTGGGGCTTTTCTATATGTTCCCGGGTTCTTCTTCTTTAGAGGGCTGGGATTCGGTACGGCTCCCTCCCTCTGCCTGTCACCCGCCGCATCTCTTCTCATATATTGTCTCCTGGGAGTTGCCTACGAACGCCTGGGAGTTTGGGCCAGTTGGCGCACCATGGTTCCGGTGACCCTAGCCCTATGCCTCATGCTTGGTATCGTGGCTGTCTTCGTTAGGCATCGCCTGTTGGGCAATGGTGTTGGGGCGGGAGTCCGTGGCACTGAGGGGGCCGACGAGAGCCGGGGTGAAGGGGTCGCGTGCCTTACTATCCCGGCGCTCGTTCCCTTCTTTCTGATGGCGCTCGCCGTCGGCATGTATGTCTTTGTGCTTCCTTTGGATGGCCCCGACTCCTTTGCCCAGAATTGGGACAACGCCTTCCACCTCAATGCGATCGCCCAGTTCCTGCGTACGGGAAACTACTCCGCGTTTTCGATGGGGGCCTGGCAGCCGGGCGAGGTTGCTCCAGTTGCAGATGTTATTGGCTACTATCCGGCAAGTTGGTCGATTCTCGTTGCCCTAGTTGATTCGGTCACGAGCACCTCGCTTCCCTGTGCGGTGAATGCTGCTAACTTTGCCCTTTTGTCCTTAGTATTTCCCAGCTCGATGTGTTTTTTGACGTACGTCTTGTTTGGTGGGAGCCGAACTCTCTGTCGTGCTGCCGCCGTCGTAACTCCGCTCTTCGTCGCGTTTCCCTGGATGTTCGTGGAGTATGGATCTCTCAACCCCAACCTTGCTGGAATGTCTCTGTCCCCTCTGGTTGTCGGATCCTTCATCCTGCTTGGACGCCGGCTGCTTGGGGGGAGTCCTTGGCTTGCAAGCGCTCTTTGCTTTGTGGTCACGTTGGTCTCGGGTGCGGCGGCACATCCCAGCGCAGTCTTCAGCTCGGCAGTCGTTCTTGCACCTTTCTGCGTCTGGCTGTCGGTTCAGGTTGCAAAGAAGGCATGGTCTGGCTCTCCTAAGCTTTCCCTGCGTCTGCACCTGGTGGCAATCTCGGTCTCGTGCGTTCTCGTCGCGCTTTGGGTGGGTTTCGCCTGTTTGCCTCCCCTGCATAACGTAGTGACGAACGCCTGGAACTATTGCGTCGGACCCTCTCAGGCAGTAACGAACCTGATTACCCTAAGCTTCGTGAGGGATTATGGGCAACCTCTCCTGAGTCTTCTTGTGTTTGTGGGTATTGTTACCCTCATCAGGGAGAACCGTGCGACCTGGATCGTTGCCTCGTGTGCTCTGGCGTCGTTCATCTTTCTGGTGGACCTCGTCCTCTCCTCGGATTTCGGTAAGTACAACCTCAAGGCCATAGCTGCGGGCTTTTGGTACCAAGATCCCTATCGCACGGCCGCGACCGTGGTCTTGGCCGTGATTCCCCTGGCGTCCGCAGGACTGGCCCGCGTGATGGTTTTTGTCCAGCATCGTGCTGGTATCGCACAGGTTGATTGGCGGGGAAGCACGCGCGCCTTGTCATTCTCAAGGCGCTACGCCCCGACCCTTGTCACGGGCCTTGTCGTTCTGGCGATTCTATGGCCGTCGTTTCGACTTCCAGGCGTGACGGATGTCACTACGGGCTTTGGTGGGTTCAGAGGCGACATGGCTCGTAGCTTTGATGTGTCGAGCAACGTTCTTGATGACGAGGAGAAGTGCTTTCTAGAGCGCGTTAAGAACGTTGTTCCGGGGGATGCGCTCATCGTCAACATGCCAGACGATGGCTCCGTATTCGCGAATGGGCTCTTTGGGCTGAATACCTACTACCGTGTTTTTGGCGTCCAGTGGAAAACCGATGAAACGACTGAGAGCAAAGTCGTGCGCGAGCGTGCGTCACATCTTGCCGACGACCCTGAGGTTCGTAGCGCATTCTCGTCTATCGGTGCAAAGTACCTGCTGATCCTTGATTCAACGGATGAGGAGAGCGACACAAGGCAATTCCTAGTCAGCTTCCAACCTGAGTTGTGGCAGGGCATCGCTGACGTGCACGAGGACACTCCCGGGTTGAGCCTTATGCTTTCCGAGGGGGACATGAGGCTATATCGCGTGTTGGATTAGCCTGCTAGCGTCGTGCAAAGGCGAAATCGTACGCTGCCTTCGCTGCTTTCATGAGCGTCATGTCAAGGGTGATGGCCAGGCCGAGCGAGATCCCGAAAACAGCAAGCGTTAGGAACATAGATCCCGCTATCGCCCAAAGACCTGTAAGTCCTTGAAGCTCTGGAAGCTGCGACAAGGGAACGAGGACGATCATGTGAACGAGATATACGGAAAAGGAGTGCCTGGCCACCAGGCTCACAAAGGCGTTGGTTCTCTTATTACGAAATATCCTGATGAGGTCGGCATAGAGTCCTAGGGTAGCAATAATAAAGAGGGGTGACGTATCCTGTGCATGTTGCCCGTACCCTTGATGGATAAGAAGTACCGAAAGTGCGAGACAGATCACCGTGAGGGGTGCGAGCCAGAGACGGGGGACATCCGTTGCCAGCCCTTCGTCGATAAATGACCCGAGACAGTATACGAAGAAGAACCCGCTGATGGGCAAAGAGAAGACCACCTCGCGTCCGAGGTTGGCGAAGATGGTCGCGTAGGTCTGGTAGGCAAGCCCTAGGGCAAGAAATGTTCTGCGCTCCGTAGGGGAAAGCCCCGGAAAGATCCGACGAACGAAGGGGGAGACGAGGAGGTATCCGAATAACGCATAGATAAACCAGTATTCGATGCTGGCGTATCCCTGGGCTGAGAGCAGGTTGTGTGCGAAGAGTCGAACAAAGGAAGTAGAGCCGTCGCCAGCGTGCCAGTCAAGAAGGGACCTGCCCAAAAAAACAAGCAGAGTGGGGAGTACGATGTTGCGCAGCTTGGAGCTATAGAACTTCCAGATCGAGTCCCCCTCCCGGGGAGGACGCAGGTTGAAGTGACCGGACATGAGGAAGAACAGCGCATTCCCAGTGAAAAAGAGGGTCTGCGCGCTCAGGCGGTACCATTGGGCCGCCCCTCCTGCCTGCGGTCCAATGACGACGAGGGAGTGCACGGCAACTACGAACAGCGTTGCAACGAATCGTATGGCATCGAACTCGTATGCCCTCGCCCTGCCTCCTAGGGCTTCTTTGCTACGTAGGGACTGTGGGTCTCCCGTTTCCTTCTGTGATTTCACGAAGCCTCCAGGGTATGCAGTCTGTTTAGAAGGCCAGTATAGTGCGCCATTCTGGTGGTATCTGCTAAGATGTGGAAGCACCTTTGGGAAATGGGGCATTAGGCTTGCGTCTGTCCCATGATGGTGCGTCTGTGCTCGCTTCAATTTTTTCGGAGATTAACGTGAACAGTATGGACAAAGCGCTTGTCAGCATCCTGGTTCCCATCTTCAATGTCGAAAAATACCTCGATCGGTGCCTAAGTTCCCTGAGGGACCAGAGCTATCGCAACATAGAGGTGCTTTGTATAAATGATGGCTCTACAGACGGCTCACGTACCATCATTGACTCTTATACGAGTTCCGATTCGCGCTTCAAGCTAATCGACAAGCCAAACAGTGGTTACGGCGATTCAATGAACAAGGGACTTGAGGCCGCACAGGGCAAATACATTTCCATCCTTGAGTCAGATGACTTTCTCGACTCCGATGCTATCGAGCATATGGTGGGCGAGGCTGAGTCAGACCAGCTTGAGGTGCTCAAATGCAACTTCTGGCTGTACTGGTCCGAAGAAAGGCCAGAGCGCTCATACCGAAACGATGTCTACTTTGCTTTGGCCACTCCGGAGATGGTGAACCTTGGCGTGCATGCACCAAGGAACTATCCGGACATCTTCTGGAAGAAGCCGTCAATTTGGTCCGCACTCTACCTCAAGAGCTTCTTGGACGAGAACAACGTCCGCTTCCTCTCCACTCCCGGCGCCTCATACCAGGATTCGAGCTTCACTTTCAAGGCCTTCTCGTGTGCTGAAAGGGTACGATATTCCGGAAGAGCGTTCCTGCATTACCGTCAGGACAACGAGCAGTCATCCGTTAACTCTCAAGGCAAGGTGTACTGCGTTTGTGACGAGCATGCGGAGATACAGCGTTTCCTGGATGAAGAGAGGCCCGAGTTTCGCCAAGAGCTCGATCCAGTGCGTGCGTACGTGAAGTTCTTGAACTATGCATGGAACTATGAGCGTCTGGCGGTTGAGTTCAAGCAGGAGTTTCTGGATAGGTTCTCGCTTGAGATGCGTGGCGAGGTCGACAGGGGGAGTATCCCGGCAGGCGTCCTGGACGGGAGCTATGCAAAAGATGGTGAGCTTTGGCGATGCCAATACTTCGACCCGGTTCAGGTGGCCAGTCTGAGGCAGGTCCTGTACAAGAAAGAACTCTACGCTGCCCTGTGCTCCTCCAGGGCAAGCTCCAGCAAGTTGCGGACTCTGAGGAACTTTTGGGCTGCCGGAGGTATTGCTACTGTTGTCGAACTTGCCAAGCTTAAGCTTCGAAAGGGTTAGTGGCTTACGCCATGGGTAAGATTTCGGTCATAGTTCCCGTCTATAACGTGGAGAACTACCTCGATGGGTGCCTGGAATCTCTCGTGGCCCAGACCTACCAGGACATAGAGATCGTCTGCGTGAACGACGGATCGACGGATGGGTCAAGGGAGAAATTGCGACAGTGGGCTGAGCGTGACGGTCGCGTGAGGGTCATACATCAGGGTAACGCTGGCGTTTCCGCTGCGCGCAATGCTGGTATCGAAGCTGCCACAGGTGAGTTTGTCTGCTTCTTGGATCCTGACGATCGCTTCCTCCCCCATGCATGCGAGGAGATTCATGCGATCCTCTCTTCCACAGGCGCCGACGTGCTGACCTTTAGCGCCACCTACATTTCTGCCAGTCCAGGCCCCCTGTGGCTTGATGATGCGCTCAGTTCGAGGGATGTCGATTACCTTGGCTTCTCCATCGACATCCTCTTCAAGGAGGCGTCACGGCCCTTCGTGTGGCGCATGGCGTTTAAGGCGGGCTTCCTTGCCGAACATGAACTTCGTTTCGACGAGAGCCTCCACTTTGGCGAAGACCAGGCGTTTTGCTTTGCGGTGTATCCTCGTTCGTCACATACGGTGTTCAGCTCGAAGATACTCTATGAGTATAGGGTTCAGCGTCCTGGCTCTCTTATGGACCAGAGGTACAAGGACCTTCGCAGCAAGATGCTTGAGCATGCGTGTGTCGTGGAGTGCGTCTACGCCGACTGGGAGCGCTTGGGCATCCTCGAACAGTACTGCCCTCTGATGCTTTCCTGGGGCTTGGATTTTGTTCTGACTGACATGCTCAGGGCTCCTCAGGATGATTTTGCGGTCATTGCCCAGCGCCTTTCGGGGATACTGCGTCACTTCTTCAGTGAGGACTCTCTGGGTCAGCTTGGTACCGAGGCGGACAGGTCTCTCGCGGCGAATTTGTTCCGATGTCCGCAGGCGCCATTGCTCTCGCGGAAGAGGGCGGCATGGCGCTTCTTTCGCTGTCGCTATGGCCGCAGGCTGACCCTGCGCTGGCTACTCACCCGCTTTTACTTAAGCTCTTCGTAGGGCTTCCCAGCGTGACCTATCGCTAGAGAGAATGCTGCTCCTTCCTTAGGAAGGAGCAGCGATGTTTTGAGGCGGCTTTGCTGACGTGCAGTCGACCGCTAGTATGCTCCGAAGTCCAGGCGGGCAGGGAAATGGTTCTTGCGCTTTTCGACGGGAGGAAGCTGCATGTAGTCGCCAAACATCTCCCTGAGCATCGCGTCGATCTCCCGTGGGAAGTGCAGCTTCATATCCTCGAAGTCGAGATCGAGAAAGGGCTTGATGTCATCCCATGCATATGTCTGGGTGAAGCGGTTCGTGTCGCACAGGTATCCGATGCGGCTCGTCGCCTCGTTAGCGTAGCGCCTGCGCGCCTCGCGCTCCTTGCGATAGGCGAACTCAGGCGATATGCGTAGAATCCTTGCAAAGGCATGTGCGCCCGCACAGGCAAAGCGCAGGAGCAACCCCCTCCATCCTCTAACCTGTATAACAGGATGGGAGACGCTTATGAGAATGCGAATGTGTGCCCAGAACCAGGCATCCCAAGCTTGCTTTCGGTACGCGTTTTCGTCATCCGCGACATTGTCGAAGGCATACATGTCAAGAAAAATCCCAAGGTCTAGAGGCAGCTCTGAGAGGGTCTCCTCGCAGAACTGCGTTCCCTTGAGCATGATGCGTGTCGTGGCGAGCGGGTAGTTGCTGTCTATGTCGGCATTAATGACGTCATAGGTGCCGGCATGCTCCTCGCGAATGATCTTGACGAGTTGCTCGAGGTCACGTGCAGGCATGCCGATGTCGATATCATCATCCCAGGGGATAAAGCCCTTGTGCCGAATAGCTCCGATGCCCGTTCCTGCAAGACCGAAGTATGTGAGGCCTTGCCCGTCACAGATACGAGCTACGTCCTTGAGGATTTTCAACTCGCACTGCTGCACATGGCGAAGGGTTTCCGCATCATATTCTCTCATAGGACTCCCGAAGCTTGGTATCGTCTGCGACGGATGACGCTAGAGCGTCTCGAGGTAACGCATGAAGTTGCGCTTGTTCTCGAGGGCAGTGGTGGTAGGCCGGCCCAGGTTGTCACGGGCACCTATGGAGCTGCGCACCTCAATGAGGGAGGGACCCGTCTGGGACTTTGCTTGCCTTAGGGCGGCGTCAAGTTCGTCAAGGTCTGAGACGCAGATAGAACTACTGTACCCGCATGATTGGGCGATGCCCACCAAGTCAATCGCACCCGCTGCCGTCGGCATGCCGCCGACCGTCTCGTGCGCTGCGTTGTTGATGATTACATGGACGAGGTTCTGGGGGGCCTGCGACCCAATGATGGCTATGGCGCCCATGTGCATGAGAGCCGCGCCATCTCCGTCTATGCACCAGATGCGCTGGTTAGGCTTGTGAAGGGCGATTCCTAGCGCGATGGACGAGGCATGTCCCATTGACCCGACAGTGAGGAAGTCTCGCTTGTGTCCTTGACCTGCGCTTTCACGGATCTCGAAGAGCTCGCGGCTCGCCTTTCCGGTGGTGGAGACGATGGGGTCATCGTCCGAGGCCAGCGTGATGTGCCGGATGATCTCCTCACGCACAAGAGAGTTGTCGTTTGCATACCTCACATCGCCAGAAAAAGAAAGAGCTCCCTTTCGGATAACAAAGGCGATGTCGTGTCCCTCGCCTAACAACCGCTTAAACTCGGTCATGGAGGCCTTGAGCTCATCCTCGGTGGTCTGCTTGTCGATGACGAAGTGACGCACGCCCATGTCGTCTAGGAGTCTAAGGGTTACCTCTCCCTGGTAGACATGCTGAGGCTCGTCGTGTATGCCCGGTTCGCCGCGCCAACCTATTACGAAGATGGTGGGGATGGCGTACACTTTCTCATTGAGCAGTGATGCAAGAGGATTGATGATGTTGCCCTCGCCGCTGTTTTGCATGTACACGACGGGAACCTTGCCAGTGGCAAGGTGGTAGCCGGCGGCAAGGGCGCAGCAGTTGCCCTCGTTTGCGGCGATGATGTGATGCTGCGGATCAATGCCATACTCGTGCATAAGGTAATTGCACAGGGGCTTCAGCTGCGAATCGGGGACGCCAGTGTAGAAATCGGCACCCAGGGCGTCTACGAAAGCTTTAACCTTCATCGATGTTGCTCCTCAACTGATCAGAGTAGCTTGGGTCAAATGCGGCAAGCTCCTCAATGGTATCGAGTTCGACGACCTGGCCCTCGAGGACAGGGCGGATTCTGAGATCGAACTCGTCGATGTGCTGGTTCACTATGTCATCCCAGAAGAGCCGCTCGTGGCCCTCCTGCGTATACGCGGAGCGTATACAGCGGGCGAGGTGGGCTGCGTCCCCGCCCTTAAAGAACGAGATGCCGACCATGGCGTAACTGTTGACCGCGCCCTTGCCAACCCTCGTTATGCGTCCGGTCGTGTCAAGGTCGAAGGCCCAGTCGTCCGTATAGCCCTCTGTCATGCGACCGAAATAGCACGATTTCGAGGGGAGATCGGAAAATATCCCCGACTCGGAGACGACCAGGTCGGCCTCGCATATGAAGGCGTCTCCTTGCTCCAGCACCTCGATGGCAGCGTATATCGAAGAGATGTTATTCTTCGAAAGGTACTCAGGGTTTTCGATGAGCTTGACCGGCCCATAGCGTTCCTCAAGGTAGCGGAACTGATCCTTGAGATATCCCACTACGACGTAGATGCACGCGACGCCCGCTGCCTCGAGCGCATTGATCACCGACTCTATCATGGGGGTGCCATTGACGCGTATCAATGGCTTTGGGGTCATCTGTGTAAGCGGGGCCATACGCGTCCCAAGCCCCGCCGCCATCACTATCGCCTGCGCCTGTGACACGAGCCGTACCCTATAGCTCGTCGATGAGGGTGATGATTTCCTTGAAGGGCATAAGCTGCTCGTCGACCTCGAGCGCGCGGTGGGCCTTCAGAATGCCGCGCGCAGTTTCCTGCATGGCGGGGAATGCGGCTCGAATCAGCTGGTTGGCGTAGATCACGATGTTGATGCCATGGGCCGAGAGCTCCTCCTCGGTCTCGCCGTTAAAAGAGGTCGGCACGACGACGATGGGCGTCTTGCTGTCCTGTGCGCGGAAGCGGTCGCAGAACTCGTAGATCTCGGAGGGATCCTTCTTGCGACTGTGGATCATGATGCCATCCGCCCCGGCATCCCTGAACGCGAAGGCACGGGTGAGCGCATCTTCCATGCCACGCTCAAGAATCAGGCTTTCGATACGCGCGATGATCATGAAGTCATCGGTGAGCTGGACCTTCTTGCCAGCTGCGATTTTGGCACAGAATTCGTCGATGGGAGCCTGGGTCTGCTTGACCTCGGTGCCGAAGAGGGAGTTCTTCTTCAGACCCGTCTTGTCCTCGATGATGACGGCGGAGACGCCCATACGCTCAAGGGTGCGGACGTTGTACACGAAGTGCTCGGTCAGCCCACCCGTGTCACCATCGAGGATGATTGGCTTGGTGGTGACCTCCATGATGTCGTCTATCGTGCGTAGGCGTGCGGACATGTCGACGAGTTCGATGTCAGGCTTGCCGCGCTCGGTGCTGTCGCAGAGCGAGCTTACCCACATGCCGTCGAACTGATCGAGCCTGTTGTCATGGTCGACGACCGTCTTCTCGGCGATGAGACCCGTGAGTCCGTCATGGGCCTCGATGACCTTGACAGTGGGGGAGATCTCGAGCAGCTGCCTCAGGCGGCGGCGGCGGTACTCGGGCATGGCCAGCTTCTCGCGGAGTTGTTGGTCAATCTTGCGTGCTTCCTCGCTTCTAGTGTAGGGGACCTCGATCAGTTCGCCTCCAAAGCGGGAGAGGAGATCAAGGACGTTGGCGCGAATGACGCTTTCAGGGCCGCTCTGCCAGTTGTCACCGTGGATGACGTAATCGGGCCTGAGCTGTTCGATGACGGCGTCGTAGAGATAGTCGTCCTGGACGATGACCCGGGAGACGCCCTCAAGGGACTCGTAGAGCCGTATCCTCTCGTCCTGGGAGATGGTTGGGAACTTGTTGTAGCGAATGAGCGCCTTGTCGCTGAGGGCTCCCAGGACGACCTCGCCATACCGCTGGGCATTCCTGATGATGTTCAGGTGTCCCTCGTGGATGATGTCGGTGCAGAATGCGGTATAGACAACTGCCATGCTGTTCTCCTTGAAATAGGTACTATGCGTCTGAACGCTGCGGATTCTAGTAAATAACGGGTGTCTCGACGCCGGCACGCTCAAGAGCACACTCAAAAACCTTCCAGAAGTTTACGATGTCTCCCTCGTCTATGGCACCGAGCGCACAGAGCCTGAAGGTGCCCTGCCCCTGCATCTTGCCTGGGTAGATGGTGAACCCGTGCTCGTAGCAGTAATCGTGGATCTTTTCGAAGTCCCAGGACGGATCGTTTGGATAGCGCACGGCGGCGACGAGGCCTGACTGCACGCGACGATCAAGGGCCTCCTTGAATCCTAGACGGTCGATTCCCGAGCGGATGGCTGCCATGACACGCTGGTGACGCTCCCACTTTGCCTGCTCGCCTTCGGCGAAGTACTCGTCCAGAGCCTGCCTCGCGGCGTAGATGGTCTGAACGGGAGGAGTGAAATGCATCTCGCCTGTCTGCTCGAAGTACTTGTACTGCATGTAGAGATTGCAGTAATAGGAGCGCACGGGGTACGAGCGTGACGCCTCGATGATGTCGCGGCGCCCGATGACATACGAGAGTCCCGTCATGCCCTGGATGCCCTTCTGGGCTGACGCCATGCAAAAGTCTATGTTGTCCTCGTATACGTTGATGGGAATCATCGCGTAGGCTGAGGTCGTGTCCGTGATGAAGAGGGTGTTGTAGCTGTGTGCGAGCGCGCCTACCTCGCGTGCAGGGTTCAGGAGGCCGGACCCTGTCTCGTGGAAGGTCATGTACACGTAGCCCACGTCGGGATTATTCCGCAGAGCCTCCTCGATGACGTCCAGGTCGGGGAGGGCGTCGACGGGTTGCCTCAGCTCGATATAAGGCATGCCGTATGCATCGAGCACATCACATGCACGCTGGCTGTACGATCCGTTGTTTATGACCAGGGCGCGCTTGTCGTTGTCGAGCAGGGAGTTCAGCACCACGTCCATGCAGATGGTTCCGGACCCGCAGAACAGGACGGTGGTGTACTCATCCGTGTCACCATGGACAACACGCACCAGGTCGCTGCGCAGGGGGGTCATGATCGAAGCGAATTCTTTTTCACGCGGGCAGATGTCAGGTACGACTTGGGCGTACTTGACGGAATCGGTAGTGGTGGCGGGTCCAGGATTGAGGAGAATATTTCTCCTCATGGTATCTGACATGGGATTTCCCCTAAGCTTTCAGTCGGCATCATGGGCTTGCATTGTAGCACGTGGTCCTGTGACTGACGGTAGTACCTGATGGTCGCATGTTGGCCAACACCAAGTTTGCATCGCTTTGTTATGAGATGTTGGAATGCAACGGTAGATGGGCTATGGTGGGCACTGCGTCACAATGTCTCTTCCGCGCTCCGTGCGGAGCTGCTGCATCGAGAGGGTTTCATGGGCATATACGATGACAAGCCCCGTGTCCTGCTTGTGGTTCCAGCCCACAACGAAGAGGGCAGCATTTTGTCGGTGGCTCACCAGATTATGGAGTCGGGCTATGACTACATCGTCATAAATGATGGATCGACAGATGGTACCCTGCGAATCTGTCAGACTTATGGCCTGAACTACATCGATCTCCCCATCAACCTGGGCATCGGCGGAGCGGTGCAGACAGGTCACCGCTACGCCCTCGAACATGGATACGACGTCGACATCCAGGTCGACGGAGACGGCCAGCATGACATCTCCTACGTTCCCAGGCTGCTTGAGGAGATCGACAGGGGCGCAGACTTGGTCATCGGCTCGCGCTTTATGGGTGAGGCCGAGGGCTTTCAGTCTACCTTCTTGCGCAGGACCGGCATCAAATGGCTTGAAGGATGCATCAAGTTCGTTACGGGGCTGACCATCACGGACTGCACCTCGGGATTCAGGGCCTCCGGCAGACGGGCCATGTCACTGTTTGCCTTGAACTATCCCTGTGATTACCCGGAGCCGGAGTCGATCGTGACAGCGCACACGCACGACTTGGTTGTTCGCGAGGTGCCTGTCGTTATGCGCGATCGGCAGAGCGGGACGTCGTCCATCAATGCCTTGAGGAGCATCTACTACATGGTCAAGGTCACCCTCGCTGTGCTGATTGAGGGAATGGGTCAAAGAGGGGGGAAGAAATAGGATGGGAGTCACCCTACGTCTGATGCTGATCTGCTTCTGCTCGCTCTTTTTCTTTGCGGTCGTTCGCTTGGTCTCTAGGGGCAGGCTTCAGCTGAAGTACTCGCTTCTCTGGATGGCGATGTCCCTCGCGCTGATTCTGTGTGCATTGGTTCCCGACCTCGTCGGGATGGTTGCCAGGCTGCTGGGAATTGGCCTGGCATCAAACCTCGTGTTCTTGGTCGGATTCGTCATTCTCCTGGGCATCTGCCTGTCTCTGACAGTTATCGTGAGCTGGCAATCCCGCGACATTCGCCAAATGATTCAACACCTCGCTCTCATCGAGAAGCGCCTCTCGGATGGGGATGACTCCTCTGACCACGTCGCCGTCGATTAGGGTTGCTGCCAGGGAAGCCGTTGGGTCCTGCTGTTGCAGCTCATAATACGAAGGGATTGTTTTTATGAAGGGCATCATCCTTGCCGGGGGTTCAGGGACGCGCCTCTACCCACTTACCACCGTAACCAGCAAGCAGCTGCTTCCCGTGTACGACAAACCTATGGTCTACTACCCGCTCTCGACCCTGATGCTCGCGGGGATTCGCGACATCCTTATCATCTCTACCCCGCGCGACCTTCCCAACTTCGAGAACCTGTTGGGGGATGGGACTGATTTTGGAATCAGCCTTTCGTATGCCCCTCAGCCAGAGCCCAATGGGCTCGCACAGGCTTTCGTGATAGGCGCTGATTTCGTGGCGGATGACTCGTGCGCCCTGGTGCTTGGTGACAACATTTTCTACGGGAACGGACTCTCGCGACATCTGCGAGACGCTTCGGCCTCGGCTGCTCAGGGACGGGCCACTGTCTTCGGCTATCACGTTGACGATCCGGAGCGCTTTGGTGTCGTCGAGTTCGACGCAGACTACAATGTCGTCTCTATCGAGGAGAAGCCAAGGCACCCGAAGTCGAACTATGCCGTTACGGGCCTCTATTTCTACGATGAGCGCGTGACGGATCTTGCGATGCGTGTCATTCCCTCCGCTCGTGGCGAGTATGAGATCACCGACCTGAACCGCCTGTACCTCGAGGCGGGCAATCTTGATGTCGTGACGCTGGGACGTGGCTACGCATGGCTTGACACGGGGACGATGGAGTCCCTCTTCGAGGCGTCTCAGTTCGTTCGGACCGTGCAGACAGCGCAAGGGCTGCCAGTGAGTGTCCCTGAGGAGATTGCCTTCGAAAACGGATGGATTTCACGAGAACGGCTGCTCGAGTGCGCGTCACGTTACGGCAAGAGTGATTACGGGAAGCACCTTAAGCTCGTCGCAGAAGGCGGCATCGTCCCATCCAGCCGCTAGGAGGTTATGCATGTCTGAACAATTCAATCACATTTTGGTAACGGGTGGATGTGGCTTCATCGGTAGCAACTTCGTTCATCATGTTGTGCGCGAGCATCCTGGTGTACGGGTTACGGTGCTCGACAAGCTTACCTATGCAGGAAATCCCCAGAACATAGCGAACCTGCCATCCGACCGTGTCAAGCTGGTAGTGGGAGACGTCTGTGATTCCGAGCTGCTCGACGGACTCGTAGCCAACAATGATGCTGTTATCCACTATGCGGCCGAATCGCATAACGACAACTCCATTCAGGACCCCTCGCCCTTCGTTGCGACGAATGTGCAAGGCACCTACTGCCTGCTCGAGGCGTGCAGAAAGCATGACGTCAGGTTTCATCACATATCTACCGATGAGGTCTATGGCGATCTGTCCCTTGATGATCCGACCCGCTTTACGGAGGAAACCCCCTATCGGCCCTCGAGCCCCTATAGCTCGACCAAGGCCGCTTCGGATATGCTTGTAAGGGCCTGGTCGCGCACCTACGGTGTGCGTGCAACGATTTCTAACTGCTCCAACAACTATGGTCCATACCAGCATGTCGAGAAGTTTATCCCACGCCAGATAACCAACATACTCTGTGGTGTCCGACCCAAGCTTTACGGAGATGGCAGGAACGTCCGCGACTGGATTCACACCGATGACCATTCCCGTGCAGTATGGCAGATTCTTACCTGCGGCCGCATGGGGGAGACCTATCTTATCGGCGCAGATGGGGAGAGGTCGAACATCGATGTCCTGCGTGAAATCCTTGTAGTGATGGGCAGGCCGGTAGATGAGTTTGATTGGGTTAGAGATCGTCCCGGACATGATCGCCGCTACGCGATTGACTCGACCAAGCTTCGTCGGGAACTCGGCTGGAAGCCCCTCTACACAGATTTCTTTCAGGGCCTCGCCCGTACTATAGCCTGGTATTCAGAGCACAGGCAGTGGTGGGAGGGTGCGAAGGACGCGACGGAAAAGAGATATGCCGAGCAGGGGCAGTAGGGGGTATTCGTGGACTTTGAAAAGGACCTGCGTTCCTTTGGTACGGAGATAGCCGGACTCAGGGTGTTTGACCTGTGCGTTCATGGTGATGACAGGGGATGGTTCAAGGAGAACTGGCAGCAGGCAAAGATGTCCTCCTGCGGGCTTCCTGACTTCCATCCCGTGCAGAACAACATCAGTTTCAATGCTCAGAGGGGAGTTACGCGTGGGATTCACGCCGAGCCTTGGGACAAGTACATCTCGGTTGCCTCTGGGTCGATTTTTGGGGTCTGGGTTGACTTGCGTGCCGGGGAGGGCTTTGGGAGGGTTTTCAGTTGCCGCATCGATCCCTCCAAAGCCGTCTTCGTTCCCCGAGGTGTGGGCAATGCCTTCCAGGCGCTGGAAGACGGGACCGTGTACACGTATCTCGTCAATGCCCACTGGTCCCAGGAGCTCAAGGAATCGTACACCTTTGTGAACCTGGCGGACGAGCAGCTTGCGATAGAATGGCCCATCCCCCTTTCGGAGTGTGAGCTGTCCCAGGCTGACAGGGACCATCCTGCCCTTCGCGACGTGTCTCCCATGCAGGGAAAAAGGACGCTCGTTACGGGCTGCAATGGACAGCTCGGGAGGGCTGTGCGCCAGCTTGCGAACGAGAGGAAGCTGGTGGGCTTCGACTACTGTGACATCGACACCTTCGACTTCTCAGACATCCGGTCATACGACGACATCCCCTGGGATGCGTATGGAGCAGTTATCAACTGCGGGGCCTACACTGCGGTTGACCGTGCGGAGTCGCCCGAGGGCCGTGTGATGTGCTGGAAGGCAAATGCCCTCGGCCCCAGCCTGCTTACCCAGACCTGCGCCAGACATGGCATCACGTTGGTGCATGTTTCGTCCGAATATGTGTTTGATGGCAGCAGGGAGCTGCATGACGAGGACGAGACCTATGCCCCCCTGTCAGTCTATGGCCAGTCCAAGGCTGCCGGTGATATCGCCCTGTCCTGCTGTCCCAAGTACTACATCGTCCGCACGAGCTGGGTTATCGGAGATGGTCACAATTTCGTGAAGACCATGGCCAGGCTCTCTGACCGATGCGCCGATCCGGCAGACTCGCTTGATTCCGTCTCGGTCGTCAACGACCAACTTGGTCGTCCGACGTTTGCGGACGAGCTTGCACGAGGCATCTTCTGGCTGCTGGACACCCGTCCCGCCTACGGTATATATAACCTCTCGAATGCGGGACGCATTGCTAGCTGGTACGACATTGCCAGACGGACATTTGAGATGAGAAATGGCAACGGGCACTGCGTACATGCCACCTCTACGGCCGACTATTATGCGGGGTCTGAGGCCCCCGTGGCTTGCAGGCCGCGCAATAGCGCCCTTTCCCTTGAGAAGATGTGCCGTCTGGGATTTGAGCCACGTGACTGGGAGGGACAGCTCTCTTCATACATGAGACGCTGCGAGCGGTAGGACCGTCGTCCGCTCGCTGGGGTGGCCAAGTCTCGTTCGAGGAGAGACATCGCATGCTCGTCTCAGGGCCGGTGAACCAGCCTGTGCTGGGGCCTCCCTCTCCGAAGTGGCATCTTGCTTCGTCGACCGTCCTCCAGCTCGCAGCGGTAATGTCACTCTTGTCCAGGTAATAGTACTCGTCCTGGTACACGACTCACTCATCGGCCAAGGCGATGCCGTCCCTCATGACTTGCCATCCACCCGAGCTGTGCGCCCGCGTGCCGTAGAGCTCAGGCCGTCCTATGCGCATCCTCTCCGATTCGCATGTCCGTAACCGCACCATTACTCTCCTGGGCCCAAAGATGCCCTATCCCTCGTCCGCCGGTGAATTCCTTAAGTGTGTTCAATTTATAGTTAATGATAACTTATAATGAACGCCATCGTTCCTATCTTATGATGTCCCGAGGGCATCGGTGACGTTAGAAAGGTTGATCATGGTCCTCAGAAAGAGCGAGTTCTGCCTTCTCAAGGCGATTGCTGGTTTGGATGAGGAGGTTTCCCAGCGCCAGCTTACCAAACTAAGCGATCTTTCCCTGGGAACCGTGAATGCCACCCTCAAGGCATGCGAGGAGGCGGGTCTGGTCGCGGACGGGCGCATCACGCAGGCCGGCATGGAGGCCCTCGAGCCCTATGCCGTCGACAACGCCATCATCATGGCGGCCGGCCTCTCCTCTCGCTTCGCCCCCATCTCGTACGAGAAGCCCAAGGGCCTGCTGCGCGTGCGGGGCGAGGTGCTCATAGAGCGGCAGATTCGCCAGCTCATAGATGCCGGCGTCACGGACATCACGGTGGTCGTGGGCTACAAGAAGGAGTACTTCTTCTATCTGCGCAGCAAGTTTGGCGTGAAGATCGTGGTGAACCCAGACTATGCGACGCGCAACAACAACGGGACCCTCTGGCTCGTGCGCGACGCCCTGGCCAACAGCTACGTCTGCTCGTCCGACGACTACTTCCTCGACAACCCGTTCGAGCGCTACGTGTACGAGGCGTACTATGCCTGCGAGCGTGTCGAGGGCCCAACCAAGGAATGGTGCGTCACCACGGGTGCGGGCGGTCGCATCACTCACGTGTCCATCGGCGGTGCCGACTCCCTTGTCATGCTGGGACACGTCTACTTCGACCGGTCCTTCTCCGAGGCGTTTCGTGCCATCCTCGAGCGGGTGTACGACAGGCCCGAGACGGCAGACAAGCTCTGGGAGGAGATCTACGTCGACCACATCCGCGAGCTTTCCATGGTTGCGCGCGAGTATCCGGCTGGCGAGATCAACGAGTTCGACTCCCTGGACGAGCTGCGCAGCTTCGACACGCACTTCATAGAGAACGTGGACTCGGAGATCTTCGACAACATCGTCTCGGTCCTCGGTTGCGAGAAGTCAGACATCCATGACTTCTGGCCCCTCAAGCAGGGTCTCACCAACCTCTCCTGCCACTTCGCGGTGGGGGATGTCAGCGAGGCTAATGAGTACGTGTATCGCCACCCAGGCATCGGTACGGAGAAGATGATCGACCGCGCCAGCGAGGCGGCGGGGCTCAGGCTCGCGCGCGACCTTGGCCTTGACAGCACGTTCATCTATGAGGACGAGGCGCGTGGCTGGAAGCTCTCCCGCTTCGTGCCCAACGCCAGCAGCCTCGATGCCACCGACGACGACCAGCTGCGCCGCGCCATGGAGATGTGCCGGCAGCTGCACGAGAGCCCCGCCACGCTCGAGCGCCGCTTCGACTTCGTGAAGGAGGCGCTTGGCTACGAGAAGCTGCTCCTGGAGCATGGTCCCATAGAGGTGCCGGGGTACTTTGAGCTCAAGGACAAGGTCCTGCGTCTGAAGGGACATGCAGACGCGGACGGATACCCGACCTGCGTCTCCCACAACGACTTCTTCGAGCTCAACTTCCTCGTCGAGCAGGATGGTCGCATGAGCCTCATCGACTGGGAGTATGCGGGCATGTCCGACGTCGCCAACGACTTCGGCACCTTCACCGTGTGCTGCCAGCTGACTGACGAGCGTGCCGACCAGGCCCTCGACTACTACTTCGGTCGTCCGGCTACCTTCGAGGAACGCCGCCACTTCTGGAGCTATGTGGTCTTTGCCGGCTGGTGCTGGTATCTGTGGTCGCTCGAGAAGGAGGTCGAGGGGGCAAGCGTCGGCGAGTGGCTCTTCGTCTACTACCGCTACGCGGTGGACAACGTGGACAAGGTGCTCGGGTGGTACGGGGACGCCGACGTCCGCTGATTGCGGGCCCATGGAAAGGGAGACGGCTAGAAAGGGAGACAGACTATGAGATACGGTCTTTTCAGCGGCGTGCTCTGGGCGGTGGACACCGTCATCCTGGGAATCGCCCTCGGCATGGTCCCCTACCTTGATGCGGGGCAGGCATCCGTTGCGTCCGCGTTCATGCACGACGTCTTCGCAGCGCTGATCCTGCTGGTCTTCATGGGCGTCCGTGGTCGCCTGGGCGACACGCTCGCCGCACTCAGGACGCGCAGCGGCAAGGTGATCATGCTCGCGGCGCTCTTGGGCGGACCCATCGGGATGAGCGGCTACCTGACTGCCATAGACAGCATCGGTCCGGGGTACACGGCGGCGATCTCCGCCTTCTATCCTGCCGTGGGAACCTTCCTGGCCGTGCTCGTGCTCAAGGAGCGTATGCGTCCGCGCCAGGTCGTGGCGCTTCTGGCGGCACTCTTTGCGGTCGTGGCCATGGGCTGGTCCTCCACGGGCGCGACAAGCGTGAGCAACCCGCTGGCGGGAATCCTGGGCGCTCTGCTCTGCGTGTTTGGCTGGGGTTCCGAGGCCGTCATCCTGGCCTGGGGCATGGGTGACGATGCGGTCGACAACGAGACGGCCCTGCAGATCCGAGAGACGACCTCGGCGCTGGCGTATGGGATCGTCGTGGTGCCCCTGACGGGGTCGTTCGCCCTTGTGGGGCAGGCTGCCGCGACGCCTGCGAACCTGGTCGTCCTTGCGGCCGCCTTGGCGGGCACCGTGTCCTACCTCTTCTACTACAAGGCGATAGACACCATCGGTGCCGCACGCGGCATGGCGCTCAACATCTCGTACTCGGCGTGGGCCGTCCTCCTTGCGGCCATCGTGATGGGGGTCATGCCCACCGGGCTGGAGGTAGCCTGCTGTGTCGTCATCATCTGCGGCACCGTCCTCTCCGCCTCGCCCGACTGGCACGAGCTGGCTGCCGGTTGGGGAGGGGACGACAGTAGGGAGGCAAACTGACGCCGCCTCTTGGGAAAAACCTTGCAGGTGCACTTGTGGGGGCCCCTCTCGCCACCGTCTTGCCGACGGTCACGTTTCTGGCGGGGTGCTTGCGGATGAGTCGCCGTTGGCTGATGATGGCTGCCTAACCGATTCGGCCAGCCGTTCGAGGGGCTCGCCTGTGGTGGGTCCCTCGACTTTGGGTTGATGGGCCACAAGTTGAAGGTGCACGACATATTGGCATTTGCATATGCATGGAAGTCAACCTAAGTTATTCTGTATAACGGTTCTATTAACACATGGAGGTGGCGTGCCCTGTGCCCCTCGTAGGTGGCAGTGCCTTGGTTGAGAGGCTGGGCGAACCTGACTGGGCGGACGTGTCCTGAGAGGTGATAGGTTATGCGATCTAGGAGAGCTTCCCTGCTACTGGTAGCCTTGGTGCTGGTCACCGTCCTGGGGCTCCCAAGCCTTGCGTGGGCAATTGATGCGGGCGACGCCGAGACGGCTCCTGTAAGCGACGAGGACATCGAGGCCATCAGCACCGCGCTGCAGCCGCCCGCAATGGGGGTGAGGAGCCTGCGTTCGACGGGCTCCTCCTCCACGGGCGATTTCGTTGTGGCAATAGATGCCGGTCACGGTGGAAATGATCCCGGTGCGCTTGGCAATGGCATGCGTGAGTCGGATCTCACCCTGAGGATGGCACAAGCGGCTCGTGACGAGCTGGTCCGCAACGGCGTCAACGTGTGTATGATTCGTGAGGGCGACACCTATGTGTTCAGCCCAAACGTATCTCTGGAGCTGCAGGCGCGGACGACGAAGGCCCACAACGCGGGGGCGGATGTCTACGTGAGCCTGCATATCAATTCCGGTGGCGGCAGCGGGGCCGAGGTCTGGTACCCACGTACGGACATCTCCTATCGCCCCGAATGCGGCACCACGGGACGGGGGCTTGCGGGCACCGTCCTTTCGAGACTGACCGATGGCAGCCCCTTTGGCATCCGGCGCAGAGGCATTTTTGAGCGGAAGAACGTCGAGAGCACCTACCCCGATGGCTCCCTGTCAGACTGGTATGCCGTCATCCGCCACTCGCGGGAGTACGGTTTCCCCGGCATCATCGTCGAGCATGGCTTCATAGACAACTATTCGGATGCCGTAAACCTCAACAGGTATGCGGAGGCCATGGGTAGGGCCGACGCAGACGCGGTCATCGATTACTTTGGCTTGGGCTATCGGTGGGTCAGGTCAGAGGATGGCCAGCACTGGATGCTCAAGGGCGGCGCGGGTTATGTCTACAACGCGTGGAAGCATGTCGGAAACGCTTGGTACTACTTCGACGATAACGGCTACGCCCTGACGGGCCGGCAGTCCATTGGCGGAGCGCAGTACTGGTTTGACGACTCGTGTGCCATGGTCACCGGATGGAGCTATATCGACGGCTCCTGGTACTACTTCGCAGATTCCGGTGCCATGCAGACCGGCTGGCAGAAGCTCGGTGGGCTCTGGTACTACCTAGACCCGTCCACTGGTGCGATGCTGAGCGGATGGCAGCAAATCGACGGGTCACGTTACTACCTCTCCGACTCTGGGTCTATGCTCACGGGCTGGCAGTTGGTAGACGGTTCCTGGTACTATCTCGAGCCATCCGGCGCCATGGCTACGGGTTGGCACTTCCTCGGCGGGCTCTGGTACTACCTGGACCCGTCCACCGGCGCCATGGCCAGGGGCTGGGCGTGGGATGGCACGGGCTGGTACTGGCTTGACGGTTCTGGAGCCATGTTCAGGGATGGTTGGAAGCTGATCGGCGGCTCCTGGTATCTCTTTGAGAAGTCCGGAGCCATGCAGACCGGCTGGCGGCTTGTTGGCGGGGTATGGTATTACCTCTCGCCTTCTGGTGCCATGGCTACAGGCTGGCAGAACGTGGATGGGTCCTGGTACTGGTTTGGCAGCTCCGGGGCAATGGCTACAGGCTGGCAACATATAAATGGAATCTGGTACTACCTCGGGTCTTCTGGTGCCATGCAGACCGGCTGGCAGCGGATCAACGGCCCCTGGTACTATCTCGAGCCATCCGGCGCCATGGCCATAGGTTGGCGGCAGATTGACGGTTCGTGGTACTACCTCGGGTCCTCAGGAGCTATGGTCACGGGCTGGATGTGGGATGGTGCCGTCTGGTGGCAACTTGGCTCGTCGGGAGCATGGTCGGGTGTCTCGCAACGGTCTCAGTCCATCATGGGCAGCTCGACTGTCTCGGCCGACCAGATGGCGGCAGCGTACCGTGCGGCAGTTGGCGCAGCGACCTATCCGTCGGCGACCTATGCCCCCGAGGGAGCGGAAACCATCGACCGCTTCTGCCAGATCCTTCTCGAGGAGGCCCGGACGGAGGGCGTTCGTGCTGAGGTCGCCTTCATGCAGGCGATGCTCGAGACGGGCTGGCTTAAGTTCGGTGGGGACGTGTGCCCCGAGCAATGCAACTTTGCAGGCATCGGCGCGGTCGGCGGCGGCGTCCACGGCAATGACTTCCGCATGGACCTCAATGGTGACGGAGCGTCTGATGGGGTGCGTGCCGGCCTCAGGGCCCAGGTGCAGCACCTCAAGGCCTATGCAAGCGCCAGCGCCCTCGTCAACCCCTGCATCGACCCGCGCTACCACTACGTGAACCACGGCAGCATCACCGATGTCCAGGGACTTGGAATCCCCGATTATCCCCAGGGCATCGGCTGGGCGGGCAGCGCCGGCTATGGCATGGATATCGTCTCGCTCGAGAACCGTTATTTCGGGTTGGGATATTAGTCCGCGGACCGTGTCGGACCATGCCGTAGGGGGACGGCTGCGGTCATAGGGATGGTTTGCACCAGAGCACATGCGCTATCCTGACAGGCGTATCACAGATGGCCTCGCGCCATCTTCGCCGATTTTTCCTGGAGGGTTACGCAGTGCTATCAGTTGAAGAACAGCTCAAGGTCATCACCTCGGGCACCATGCAGATCGTGCCGATGGACGAGCTCAGGCACAAGCTCGAAAAGGGCGTTCCCCTCAACATCAAGCTGGGCGTCGACCCCACCAGCCCCGACCTGCACCTGGGGCATGCCGTCCCCCTGCGCAAGATGCGCCAGTTCCAGGATTTTGGGCACAAGGTCACCCTCATCATAGGCAACGGCACAGCCCTCATCGGCGATCCGTCCGGTCGCGACAGCACCCGCCCACCGCTTACGGAGGAGCAGGTCGAGGCAAACGCACAGACCTATGTCGAGCAGGCCATGAAGGTGCTCGATCCCCAGAAGACTGCCATCGTCCACAACGGCGACTGGCTGAAGCCCCTCGACCTGGCCAAGATGCTCGAGCTCATGAGCCGGTTCAACGTCGCCCGCATCCTTGAGCGCGAGGACTTCCACAACCGCTACACGGGCGGTCTCTCCATCTCGCTGCACGAGTTCATCTATCCCGTGCTCCAGGCGTATGATTCCGTCGTGGTCAAGGCCGATCTCGAGATGGGTGGCAACGACCAGATCTTCAACCTCCTGGCCGGCCGCGACCTCATGCGCTCGATGGGCATGGAACCTCAGGTCGCCCTGACGGTGCCCCTGCTCGTGGGCTTGGACGGCCACAAGAAGATGTCCAAGAGCTACAAGAACTACGTCGGCCTCACTGACGGGTCCAACGACATGTATGGCAAGCTCATGTCCATCGCGGACGAGATCGTGCCCATGTACTTCCGCCTGTGCTCCACGCTCTCCGTGGACGAGATCGATGCCATTGACGCCGCCTACGCGGATGGCTCCGCCGATCCCTATCGGCTCAAGCGCCAACTCGCCCGCAACATCGTGGACCTGTATCACGGCGACGGTGCGGGCGACGCCGCCGAGGCGGCCTTCGACGCGCAGTTCAAGCAGAACAAGGTCCCTGACGACATCGCCGAGTTCCCGCTGTCTGTGGCGGCAGTGAATGACGAGGGCAAGGTCTACCTGGCCAAGCTGCTTTCGGACGTGAAGATCGCGCAGTCTGCCGGCGAGGCCCGTCGCCTCATCGACGGCGGCGGCGTCAAGGTGGATGGCGTGGCCATGGAGAGGAAGGTCTACAACGTCGACCCCGCGCTCTTCTCGGTCGGAACGGTCATACAGTCTGGCAAGAAGAGGTGGGCCAGACTGGTGTAGGCACCGGCTGCACCTGGTTGTTGAGTTTCCCGGGAAGGGCGGGGAGGACGGCCTTCCGTCGGCCATCGAGCCGTCCTTCGAGGGATAGACTCGTCTGCGCCCTGCGCAAGACCCCAAGGAGGCCCACCATCCCTCGTCCCGCATCCCGTTCCTTCCGTGACGCCCGCGGCGTGCCCGAGCTGCTGGCACCCGCCGGCGGCCCCGAGCCGTTCAACGCCGCCCTCGCCGCCGGCGCAGACGCCATCTACTGCGCCCTGGGCAGCGACTTCAACGCCCGCCGGGGTGCCCACAACTTCACCTACGAGACGTTCGAGGCCGCGTGCCGCGCGGCGCACCTTGTCGGCACCCGTGTGTACGTGACGGTGAACGTCGTGATTCGGACGGCGGAGATGCCGCGCGTGCTGGCCTTGGTCCGCAAGGCCTGGGTCCTGGGCGCAGATGCGCTCATCATCCAAGACTGGGGCCTGCTGTCCGAGGTCCGCCGCCGCTTCCCGCAGATCGAGTGCCACGTGTCGACGCAGGCAAACGTGCATGACGCCCGCGCCGTGGCCTGGTGCCGCGAGCTGGGTGTCGAGCGCGTGACGCTCTCGCGCGAACTCTCCGTGGGCGAGATCGCCCACATCGCGCGGGAGGGCGTCGAGTTGGAGGGCTTCGGCCATGGCGCCCTCTGCTTCTGCTATTCGGGCGTGTGCATGATGAGCTCGCTGGCCGGTGACCGCTCGGCCAACCGTGGCCTCTGCGCCCAGCCATGCCGCCTGCTCTACGACCTGGTGGACGAGGAGGGCAACCGGCTCAACGCACCGGAGAGGGGCCGCCCCCTCTGCCCCAAGGACTACTGCACCATCGACGACCTCGCGCGTCTCAATGCGGCGGGGCTGGGGTCCCTCAAGGTCGAGGGTCGCATGAAGGCCCCCGACTACGTCTACTCCGTGGTGTCGGCCTACCGCGCACAGTTGGATGACCTTGCCGCCGGGCGCACGCCGTCCGCCACAGATGACGCGCTCCGCCACGAGCGCCTGAGACGCGCCTTCAACCGCGACTTCACCCACAGCTACCTGGACGGCCGCTCGGACGATGACATGATGAGCTACGAGCGCTCCAACAACCGCGGGGAGCTCGTGGGCGTCGTCGTGGGCAGCCGCGACCTGGGTGGCGGCAGGGTCCGTCGTGGCGGCGGCAACGGCGGCCGCGAGCGCTTCCGCTCCAAGACCTTCGCTGAGGTCGACATCAGCCTGGACAGGCATGTGGGCCAGGGCGACCTGCTCGAGGTTCGTCCCGAGGACGATCCCTCGCAGTTCCTGACGACGCGTGCGGATGTTGACGCCAAGGCGGGCGAGACCATCACCTGTCGCAGCGTCCGGCCCATGCCTGCAGGCAGTCCGGTGCGCGTCATCCGCTCGCAGCGGGCGCTCGACGATGCGGCGTGCGTCTCCTCCGGCGGCGAGAGGAGAAGGCGTCCCGTGCTGGTGCGCGTCTCGTCTCGTCGGGGGGAGCCCTTTGCCGTGGAGCTCGCGACCGCAGACGGCGTCGCCTCGGTGCGCGCCGAGGGCTTCGTGGTCGAGGGGGCCCGCACGAGGGCCGTCACGCAGGAGGACCTCGTCGCCCATGTGGGACGCATGGGCCAGAGCCCCTTCGACCCCGTCTCCTTCGAGATTGACCTGGACGAGGGCTGTGGCATGGGCTTCTCGGCCGTGCATGGGGTTAGGGCACGGGCCTGCGAGCTGCTCGAGCGGGCGCTGCTGGAGCCCACGAGCGCCAAGGTCCGCTCCGTGGGCCTCGCTCGTGTGCCCGATGCGGAGGACCTGGCCGTCCATCTGCGCTTCGAGCGCAGGGAGCGGGGTCTCGGCGCATCCGCTGCTGTGGCTGACGCCGTGCCTGCGGGTGCGGCGGAGGTCTGTGCGCTGGTGGGTGGCCCTCGGCTCGCGCGTGCTGCCGTCGCCGCAGGCGCCGCGCGCCTCTATGCCACAGCCGATGCGCTGATCGCGGCACGTGTGGCGCAAGCGGGCTGGCCGGGTGGCGTCGAGCCCATTGCCTGGTTGGACGAGGTCTGTCGAGAGGGGGACCACGCCCGCCTCGACCAGTTTGTGCAAGGCGGCGAACCATGCGCAGTGGGCAACGTCTCGGAGCTGGCCCTTGCGACCAAGCGCGGCGCGACGCCCGAGATCCGGCCCTGCATCCCGGTACACAACGAAAGTGCGCTCGTGGCGCTCGAGGAAGCTGGGGCGCAGGGCTTCTGGCTCTCGCCCGAGCTGACGCTGGAGGAGGCCCGTGCCCTGGGGCGTGCGGCCGACGTGCCGTGCGGGCTGGTCGTCTTTGGCCATGTGCGTGCCATGACCAGCGAGCACTGCGTCTTGCAGGTGGCCGGCCGCTGCATCCACGACTGCCCCCGCTGCGAGCTACGCCGAAGGCACGTCTCGCTGCGGGACAAGGACGGCCTGCTGCTGCCCGTCCGCACCGACCCGCAGGGACGCAGCCGCATCTACGGCGCGCGCCCCCTGGACGCCACGCCGCAGGTAGGCGAGCTGCTGTCTGCGGGCGTGACCCGGCTCATGGTCGACTGCACGCTGCTGGACGAGTCCGAGGCAGGCCTTGCCGTGCGTCGCGTCGTGCACGCAGTCAAGGCGTCATTTTGTGGCAAGAGGCCTGCCCCCCGCATGGCGGGCGCAACTTCCGGGCATCTTTTCTCGGGCATCGGGTAGACTCGGTAGCAATTGCAAGCCATACGGTGGGATATTGCCATGGGCCGCGGTCCCATGGCCCTGCCGTGCAGGGAAAGGGACACATCGTGGCAGAAGAGACCAAGACCCCCATCAATCGCGAGCTCCTGGAGGCCACGCTCGACGTGATCCGCCAGAGCCTCCAGGCCGATGGTGGCGACGTCGCGCTGGTGGGCTTCAACGACGAGGGCGTCGTCACCCTCGAGATGCAGGGCGCCTGCGCGGGCTGTCCGCTCTCCAGCCTGGACATGAGCGAGGGCATCGAGCGCATCCTCAAGGAGCACGTCCCCGGCGTGACCAAGGTCGAGCCGGCCATGGCCTGGTAGCCCCCGCATGTGGCTCGACGACCTCTACCATGCACTCGACCCCGTCGCACTGGCGGCGGGGCCCGTCGTCATCCGCTGGTACGGGCTGGCGTACTTCTTCGGCTTCGTCTGCGCCGCGATCGCCATCAGGCGTACGGCACGACGCTGGGGCTTTTCGATGAGCGTGGATGACCTGACCACGCTCATGATCGGCATAGCGTTCGGCGTGATCATCGGTGCCCGCCTGGCGTACGTGATCTTCTATGGGGACGGCTACTACCTGCAGAACCCACTTGAGGTCCTCGTCCCCGTCGGGGGCGGCATCCGTGGCATGAGCTTTCATGGCGGGCTTGTCGGCGCCATCGCGGGTGGCGCCATCGCGTGCCGCCACCTGCGCTGGTCCATCCCCACGACCTGCGATCTGGCCGTGATCGGCGCCCCCCTCGGCCTCTTCTTCGGACGCTGCGCCAACTTCATCAACGGGGAGCTGTGGGGCAAGGAGACGAGCCTCCCCTGGGGCGTCATGTTCTGGGACACGGGCGGTGGACACGTGTATCGTCACCCCTCCCAGCTCTACGAGGCCCTTCTCGAGGGTGTCCTGATGTTTGCGATCCTCTACCTGCTCTCGCGCCGCAGGCCCGCCCGCCCGCAGGGCACGTTCCTGGGCACGTTCCTCGCGCTCTATGGGTGCTTCCGCTTCCTGATCGAGTTCGTGCGCCTGCCGGACGCACAGCTTGGCTACCTGCTCGGCACCGATTGGCTGACCATGGGCCAGTGCCTGTCGCTGCCCCTCGTGGCCGTGGGCGTCGCCGTCGTGACCTGGGCGCATCGGGCCCGGTGTCCGCAGGCGCTCCTGCTGGGGAAGGCGCGCCGCTCGTAGGCACGTCATGCGTGACGTCTCGGACACGGTGATGACGTTCTTTGACGGCCAGGTGACGGCGGGTGAGAAGGCGTAGGCGCCCTTCCAAAGCTCCTGGCTCTGGCGCTGGCGAGCCGCATGCGCCTCACCGCTCGATTTCGCCGATCTGGTGGGATTTATCGGCGGGGAGACTGCCTTCTGTCGCATAATTGCCCTACAGCCCCCGAACGCGTCCTTGAATACCCGATGAGGAGTCATGTTGGGCAGAATCAAGCAGTACCTCCCTCCGTCGTCGCGCTCCTTCCACGGCCTCTATCGTGAGGTGCTTGGCCTGAGGGAGGACGTGCGGGCCATGCGCGATGACATCGCGCTCCTACGCGAGGAGCTCCATCGCGTGCGTGATGATGCGGCCGTCTCCGTTCACTTGCAGACGGAGCAGGTGGCCCAGGCAGCCCAGGCGGGGGAGAGGGTCGATGACCTCGCGCGGAGGCTGGACGCCCATGACGCCCACATGGACCTGTACGCCTGGCAGAGCCTGCGTAGGGAGGGCGAGCGCATGGCGGATGCGAAGAGCCGCTTCTTCTCGTCCCTTCCCGCCGCCTGTGGGAGCATGCGGCTACTTCAACTGGGTTGCGCTCGGCTCCTGCACGAGTTCGACGATCTGTGCAGAGAAAATGACCTTGAATACTGGGTTGCCTTCGGTACGTTGTTGGGCGCCGTGCGCCATGGCGGCTTCATCCCCTGGGATGATGACACCGACCTGGGCATGATGCGCGATGACATCGACCGCCTGGCGAGGCTGGTGGAACAGAGCGAGCGGTTCAGGGTCTCTCTCGTGTACGATCGCTCCGTGTTCTGTCGTCAGCTGCGCCTCATGTATCGTGACCCGCGCATACCCTGCTTCCTCGACCTCTTCGCCTTCGACTACGTCACGGACGTGTCCTCTCGTACGTTTGACGAGCAGCAGGCCC